>JAWVGJ010000039.1:0-64448 GCA_033855115.1 Solirubrobacteraceae bacterium | reverse complement strand
GATGCCGAGCAGGTGGCGCGGGCGCGACTCGTCGGTCCCCGCGACAGCCCAGCCGACGACGTCGTACATCTGCGCCTTCTCGGCACCGAGCGAACCGCCGATCGCGATCCCGTCAACCGGCCGCGCGGCGACCTCTTGGGCCGAGGCGATGCGCAGATCCTCGTACACCCCGCCTTGGACGATCCCGTAGACGAGCTGTCCCTCCGGCCCGTGCTGCTCGTGCCAGGTCAGGCAACGATCCAGCCAGCGATGGGTGCGCTCGGTCGAGCGCGCTGTGTAATCGCGGTCGATGTTGAACGGCGTGCATTCGTCGAAGACGAGCGCGAGGTCAGACCCCAGCGCGGCCTGGACCTCCATCGACGTCTCGGGTCCCATAAAGCATTCCGATCCGTCGACGTAGGAGCGAAACCGCACGCCTTCCTCCGTGATCGACAGCACGCGCCCCGCGCGATCCGAGCCGCTGGATGCGCGACCCTTGATCTCGTCGGCAACAGTCCCGTAGCCCATCGAAAATACCTGGAAACCGCCGGAATCTGTGATGATCGGGCGCTGCCAGCCCATGAAGTCGTGCAGCCCGCCGAAGTGCTCGACGAGCTCGACACCGGGGGCGAGGAAGAGGTGGAACGTGTTGCCGAGGACCATGTCGTAGCCGAGCGCGGCAACCTCGCGCGCCTCCAGGCCCTTGACGGTCGCCTTCGTGGCCAGCGGCACGAACGCCGGCGTGCGCACCTCGCCGTGCGCGGTGCGCAGAACGCCGGTCCGCGCGTTCGAGCCGGGGTCCCGGCTGAGGATCTGCAGGACGTTCATGCGCCCGGCAGGTTATGGAGCGCTGCTCAGCTCTGAACGTGCGGGTGCGCGCCAACCTGCTTGACGGCGATTGAAGCGACCGCTGTCGGGCAGCACCCATTCATACCTTCATGAAATCGCCATGGCTGCCTACTCGCCGCTCCGCGGATCGGACCGGCGCGCGACGCACCATCGTGGCGGCCGTCGCCGTCGCCGTCGCGGCGTTTGCCTTAACTGCCCGTGCCGACACGGGAGGGGGCGAGCGTTTGGCCAGCGTGCGCGCCGCGACGGCACCGCCGCCGCCTGGGGCTCCGACGTGGTCAGATGAGTTCGACGGCAGCAGCCTGGATCTGACGCGGTGGAGCTACCGTGCGACGGGACAACGCCACGACGGCGTCCTCACGCCGGAGGCGGTCTCCGTGGCCGATGGGCTCTTGACGATCAAGACCTACACCGAGGCGGGCCTGCACTACTCGGGGATGATCAGCACGGAGAAGCTCGGATCGGCGGGGTTCGAGCAGACCTACGGCTATTTCGAGGCACGGGTGAAGTTCAACAGCTCACCCGGCGAATGGTCGGCGTTCTGGCTTCAATCTTCCACGATCGGCAGCCCGCTCGGCGACCCGTCGACGGCGGGCGTCGAGATGGACATCGCCGAGCACCGCGCCCGCTGCGTGCGTGCGACCGCGCCGACGGCGCCGGCAACCTGCGCAGCCGCGAACGACATCTCAAACCGGACCCAAAGAGGTTTGATCTGGGACGGTTACGGCACGAGCTCCAAGAAGGCGATACCGCCGAGCGACTCGCAGGCGGGCCTCGGCAACGACAGCTGGCACACCTGGGCGCTGCGCTGGACGCCCACGGACCTCACCTTCTACTACGACGGGGCTGCAATCTGGTCGCCGGCCGGGCCCATCTCACGTCGCAGCCAATTCATCATCCTCAGCTCCGAGGTCGGCCGGTTCTTCGCCGGCGCCATCCCACCAGCCGGATACGGCACACGACAGACAAGCACCACGAACATGCAAGTGGACTACGTGCGCGTCTGGAAATGGCCGCTGTAGGACGGCGCTACGACACGACCCGGCCGGGCCGGGCGGCGAAAGCCGACGACGAGCGCGCCCGCGGCTGCCGACTCCCGTAAGAATCGGCGCCGCGAGACGGCGCTCGTGGGCGCGCGGGCGATCCCAGGCCTACGCGTCGGCTTCGATCGTCCTGGGCCCGGCGCCGCCGAGGCCGATCTGCACCCGGCGCGGCTTAGGGTTGGCGGGCTTGGGGATGCGCACCTCCAGCACGCCGCTGTCGAACGTCGCCTTCACCGCCTCGGCATCGATGCCCTCGGGCAGCGTCAGCGAGCGCGAGAAGGCGCCGCTGGCACGCTCGATGCGGTAGTAGCCCTCCGCTTCGGCCTCGTGCTCGGTCTTGCGCTCACCGGCGAGCGTGAGGACGTTGTTCTCGACCTCGAGGGTGATGTCGGATTCCGACATCCCCGGCAGGTCCGCCTTGAGGACGAAGTGCTCGGCCGTCTCGACGAGGTCCATCGCCGGGATCCAGCGTCGCGTCATGCCGTTGGCGTTGCCGGCGCTCGTCGGGGTGTCAAAGAACGTCGAGAACAGCCGGTTCATCTCGCCCTGCAGCGTGTCGAGCTCGCGGGCGGGGTTCCAACGTACCAGTGCCATGCCGTCTACCTCCTGCATCTCTGAACTAATCTGCAGGAGTTATAAAACCTAAGTCCGAGCGTGTCAAGTTTGATGGTCCGGCTCGCCGGCAACCTGCGTCCGCGCGATCTTGCAGCAGCCGAAGCCCGATCGCTCAAGCACGCGATCCCAGGCCCCGCCGAGCGCTTCGAGCTCCTCGGGTGAGAACACGTCGAGGAACATCGCGCGCACGCCCGCAAGGTGTGTGGCGCGGGCGGCGCGCAGCTTTTCGCGCCCGGCCGGCGTCAGCTTCGCAAACGCCCCGCGCGCGTCGTCGTCGCAGGCGACACGCTCGAGCAACCCCTCGCGCTGGAGGCGGTCGACGAGCCGCGTCAGCCCGCTGCGGCTGAGCAGGATCGAGGAGGCGAGGTCGCACATGCGCATTCGCTCGTACTCCGCATCGGCGAGGTACATGAGCACCTCGTAGGAGCTGAGCTGCAGGCCGTGCGTGGCTTCGAGCTGGGCGTCGAGCGCTTTGGCCAGCGCGGCGTGGACCCGCAACATGCCGCGCCATGCACGCAACTCGGGCGGCGTGAGGAGCCGCAGCGGAGGTGAATCGCTCGTCGTCGCCATGCATACAACATAGCCTGTTGTTGTTGCGTATACAACCAACCTGGGGGTCGATGCGTCGCGGCGGACGCACGTCTCTCGCCGTGGTATTCGTCCGGCTGCGGCTAGCCTGTAGAGACGATGGTCGACCTCAATCCCCAGTTCCAGGCGCTGCTCGACAACCAGCTGCAGATGAACCCGCAGACGTGGGCCGCGCTACAGGGACGCGGCGTGGACGAGAACACGCTGGTGATCATCGACTTCGCGTTTACGGCCAAGGGAAAGCGGGAGGCTGACGGTCTCGCGAGCTTCCTACGCGAGAAGACGACCTTCTCGGCCGTGGCGCGCGCCGAGCGAGGCACGCGGTTTCGCAAGCGCTGGATCGTCCGCGGCCGCACGAAGCCCTCGACGACGTCGCTGGAGATGCTCAACGACTGGGTGACGTTCATGGTCAAGACCGGTTACACACATGCCTGCCACTTCGACGGCTGGGGCGTCGAGGTACCGGACGCCGCGTCGCCCCAAGGCACCGGGGCAGGGAGCGCTCGCGCGCCGCACACCAACGGGACGGTCAAGGCGATGGCGGCCGAGCGCCAGACCGAGCAACGTCCCGAGGAGTCATAGCGAACGTCTTCACACCGCGCTCGAACCGAGCGCGACGAGTGCGGTGATCGCGAGCACGATCAGCACCGCCCGTTCGTAGCGGTCGCCAAGCCACGCGAACGCGCGCCGGCCGAGCACCTGGCCTGCGGCGGCCGCCGCCAGGAGCGCCCACACGCCGTCCGGCACATGAAACGTGCCGGTGAGCACGAGCGCCGGTGCGCTCAGCAGCGCGAGCGCGACGAAGATCGCGGCAAGCGTGTCTCGCATCTGATCGGGCGCGGCGCCACGGGCGAGCAGGTAGAAGACGAGCGGCGGTCCGCTCAGCGAGGTCGACGTGCTGAGGGCGCCGCTGGCCGCGCCCGCGGCGGCGGTCTGCCACCCGCGGCGCGCAGCAGCACGAGCGCGGCCGTTGACACGCAATCGCAGCACGAGCGCAAGCAGTACCGCCAGCGCCACCAGCACCGATAGCAACCGGTCGGGCAACTCGCGCAGCGCGATCGCTCCCACGGCGAGGCCCGGTAGCGACCACGCCACGAGCGCGACTGCCTCGCCGGTCAGGACCCGCGGACGGCGTCCCTCGGTCGCGAGCGTCAGCAGGCTCAGCTCCAACCCCAGCAGCACGCCCGCCGTCACCGCCTCGCTCGGGCCGAGGATCGCGAACAGGACGGGCGCACACACCAGCGCGAAGCCGAAGCCGGTCGCGGACTGCAGCGCAGCCCCGAGAAACACCGCCGCCGCCGCGGCCATCGCGGTCAAGACGGCGTGGCGAGTAGCAGCGAGCGCCCGGTCATCTGCGGTGGCTGCGGGATGCCGAGCAGCTCCAGCGCGGTCGGTGCGACATCCGCCAATACTCCGCCCGCCGGGTCCAGCCGCGCTCCATCGACGGTGACGACGAACGGCACGGGGTTCAGCGAGTGCGCCGTGTTGGGCGAGCCGTCGGGCTCGAGCATGTGGTCGGCGTTGCCGTGATCGGCCGTGACGATGCACACCCCGCCGCTGGCGCGGACCGCCTCGACGACCCTGCGCAGGCACGCGTCGACGGTCTCGATCGCGCGCACCGCGGCCGGGATGACGCCCGTGTGGCCGACCATGTCGGGATTGGCGAAGTTGATGATCGCGAACGCGAAGACCTCGGAGCGCCACGCGTTCACAAACGCTTCAGCCGCCTCGGGCGCGCTCATCTCCGGCTTGAAGTCGTAGGTCGGGACGTCGCGCGGCGAGGGAACGAGCTCGCGCCGCTCGCCTTCCTGGGGGCGCTCCTCGCCGCCGCCGAAGAAATACGTCACGTGCGGGTACTTCTCCGTCTCAGCCACGTGTAGCTGTCGCCCACCCGTGGCGGCGATGACGCGCGGCAGGGTCACGCTCGGGCGCTGGGACGCAAACGCCACCGGCAGCGGGTGGCTGAAGCCGCCGTAGTCGGTCAGCGTCGTGTATCGCTGCACGGCCGGCATCCCGTGGCGGTCGATCGTGGCGCACGTCGGTTCGGCGAGCGCGGCGCTGATCTCGCGCATGCGGTCGGGGCGGAAGTTCAACGCGATGACCGAGTCGTCGGGGCGGATCGTGCCCTCCTCCCCCACTCGCGTCGGCGTGATGAACTCGTCCGTCTCGGCGCGCTCGTAGGCCTGTAGCGCGGCGGACGCCCCGGTCGAAGCCTCGTGGTCGGCGATCCCGTGGACGAGCAGGTCGTAGGCGCGCTGCACGCGATCCCAGCGCCCGTCGCGGTCCATCGCGAAGTAGCGCCCGACGACGCTCGCGACACGGGCGCGCGTGTGGTGCGTTCGATTCGCTTCCGCGCACCACTCCTCGAGCATCGCCAGGCTCCGCGCGCCCGCCGTGGGCAGCGTGTCGCGCCCATCGGTGAACGCATGGATGGCGAGATCCTCGACTCCGGCGCGCGCCGCCATCTCGATCATCGTCCGCAGGTGGTCGATGCTCGAATGCACGCCGCCGTCTGAGACGAGCGCGATGAGGTGCACCCGTGGCGCGCCGCGCAGCGCCGCCAGCAGCACCTCGTTGCCGCCGAAGTCGGGCTGCGCTGCGGCCTCGTTGATGAGCGTCAAATCCTGCTTGACGACGGCGCCGGCGCCGAGGTTCAGATGGCCGACCTCGGAGTTGCCCATCTGGCCGACGGGCAGGCCGACAGCCTCGCCGCTTGCCGTCAGGGTCGTGTGCGGGTAGCGCTCCCAGAGCGCGTCGAAGAACGGCGTGTCGGCTTGCGAGACGGCGTTGCCGGGCCCATCGGCGGCCAGGCCCCATCCGTCCAGGACGACGAGGCAGGCCGAAGGGAATTCGGTCACGAGGCCGCGAGCGTGACCGCGGCGTCGACGATCTGCGCGAACGTATCCGCATCCAGCGATGCGCCCCCGACCAGCGCGCCGTCGACATCAGGCAACCCAAGGATCTCGGCAGCGCTCTCGGGCGTCACCGAGCCACCGTAGAGGACACGCGCAAGCGGGGCCGCGGCCGGCGCCTTGTCGGCGATGAGCGCGCGCACGAACGCGATCGCGTCCTGCACCTGCTCGAGCGTGGCGACGACGCCTGTCCCGATCGCCCAGATCGGCTCGTAGGCGACGGTGACCTCGGCGATCTGCTCCTTGCTCAGGCGCTCCAGGCCCTCCTGGACCTGGTGACGCAGCCGGCGCTCGGTGTCGCCGCGCTCGCGCTCCTCCTCGCTCTCACCGACGCAGAGGATCGGTTTGAGGCCGTTGTTGAGCGCTGCGAGCACCTTGTGCGACAGGGCGCGATCGGTCTCGTTGTAGTACTGGCGCCGCTCGGAGTGGCCGAGGACCACGCCGTGGATGTCGATCTCGGTCAGCATCGGCGCCGAGATCTCGCCGGTGTACGGCCCCTCCGGCGCCTCGTGCATGTTCTGCGCGAAGACCTCGACGCGCGAGCCGCGTGTGGAGTCCACCATCGCCTGCAGGTCGGTGTATGGCACGCAGATCGCAACATCCACCGCGTCAACCGAAGAGACGCGCGGCAGGAGAGACTGGATGTACGCCTCGGCCTCCGCCACCGTCTTGTGCATCTTCCAGTTGCCGGCGATGAATGGGATTCGGCTCATTCCTGACGTCAACCCTAGTTGGAAAGGGCGTCCAAGCCCGGCAAGTCGGCGCCTTCGATGAGCCTCAGCGCGGCGCCGCCCCCCGTCGAGAGATGCGTCACGCTGTGCGCGAGACCGAACTCGGCCATCGCCGCGCCCGAGTCGCCGCCGCCGACGACGGTGACCGCATCCGTCTGCGCCATCGCCTGGCCGATCGCGAGCGAGCCGGCCGCGAACGACTTGAACTCGAAGGCCCCGATCGGCCCGTTCCAGAAGACCGTCTGCGCCTTGCGGATCTCCGCGACGTACTCGGTGCGCGTCTTGGAGCCGATGTCGAGCTGCATCCAGCCGTCGGGAACGTCGACGCCCTGGATGACCTGAACCTCGGCACCGTCACCGAACTCGTCGGCGATGACGAGGTCGACCGGCAGGCGCAGCTTGCCGTCGGGGTAGCCGTCGTGCTCGAGCGCGCGCTCGGCGTGCTGGAGGCCGTCCTCCTCGCATAGCGAGTCGCCGGTGCCGTGCCCGAGCACGCGCAAGAACGGCGTCGCCATCGCGCCACCGAGCAGCACCGTGTCAGCGATCTCCAGGAACCTGTCGATCACCGCGATCTTGTCGGTCACCTTTGCTCCGCCGATGATCGCCAGGAAGGGGCGCTTGGGGTGGTTCATGATCAACCGGATCGTGTCGACCTCGGACTGGAACAGCAGTCCGGCGCACGAGTGCTCGACAAACGGCACGATCCCTGCCGTCGACGCGTGCGCCCGATGCGACGTGCCGAAGGCGTCGTTGACGTAGTAATCGGCGAGCGCCGCCAGTCGCTTGGCGAGCTCGGGATCGTTCTTCGTCTCGCCCGGCTCATAGCGGATGTTCTCGAGCATCACGACATCGCCGTCGGGGACGTCGTCGAGGTCCGGAGCGAGCGGGACGTCGGTGTGGAGGAGCCGGCCGGTACGCTCGGCCACCGGCGCCAGCGAGAACTCCGCCTCCCGATCCTTGGGCCGGCCGAGGTGCGACACGAGCAGGAGCTTGGCCCCGCGCTCGCGCAGCTCCATGAGCGTCGGCATCGCACGCTTCATGCGCGCGTCGTCGCGCACCTTGCCGTCCGAGACCGGGACGTTGAAATCGACGCGGACGAGAACCCGCTTGCCCTCGATGTCGCCGAGGCTGTCGATCGTTCGCACTACCCAAGCACCTTCTGCACGACATCGACGCAGCGGTTGGAGTAGCCCCATTCGTTGTCGTACCAGCTGACGACCTTCACCAGCGTGCCCTGCATGACGGCGGTGAGCAGGCCGTCGACGATCGACGAGTGCGGGTTGCCGACGATGTCGCTCGAGACGATCGGGTCCTCGGTGTACTGCAGGATGCCTTCGAGCTCGGCGCCGGCGGCCTCGGCGAATGCGCCGTTGATCTCTTCGATGCTCGTCGGACGGCTGGCGACGAACGTGAGGTCGACGACCGAGCCCGTCGGCACCGGCGCGCGGACCGCGAAGCCGTGCAGGCGACCGTCGAGCTCGGGCAGCACGAGGCCGACCGCCTTGGCCGCGCCGGTCGAGGTCGGGACGAGGTTGATCGCCGCGGCTCGAGCGCGGCGCAGGTCCTTATGCGGACCGTCCTGAAGATTCTGGTCGGCCGTGTAGGCGTGGATCGTCGTCATCAGGCCGTGCTCGATCCCGACCGCTTCGTGGACGACCTTGGCGAACGGCGCCAGGCAGTTGGTTGTGCAGGACGCGTTTGAGATCACGTCATGAGACTGGGGGTCGTACTTGTCGAAGTTCACGCCGAGCACGACCGTGATGTCCTCGTCGCTGGCGGGGGCCGAGATGATGACCTTCTTCGCCCCGGCGGCGAGGTGCTTGGCCGCTTCGTCGCGCTTGGTGAAGAAGCCGGTCGACTCCAGAACGACGTCGACGCCGAGCTCGCCCCACGGCAGAGCCGCGGGATCGCGCTCCTCGTGGACGATCATCTCCTTGCCGTCGACAACGAGGCCCTTGTCGGAGAGCTCTACCGTGCCGGGGTACGGTCCGAGGATCGAGTCGTAGCGCAGCAGGTGCGCCAGCGTCTCGTTGTCCGTCAGGTCGTTGACTGCGACCCAGTCGATATCAGCGTTTGCCGCTTGGGCGGCACGGAACACGTTTCGGCCAATGCGACCGAAGCCGTTGATTCCAACACGTACGGGCATGCGCGGGATTGTCCTTCCTAGGTGTTCTCTATCTCTTCGGAACGCGGGCAGGGTCCTTCCCGTCCCATCCGGGCTCGGAACCCTATCTGTCTGGCTCGGATGCCCTTGTTCCGGGTACTGGGGGCTCGTTGCGTTCGCCACTGAACCGACCTACCAGCAGCGAGGACACGGTTCCCGAGACCGTCGTCACCGTGCGGGCGCGAACGGTCTTCATGGTGGCGCTGTGCGTGCTGGCCGTCGTGATCTTGGTCGAGGTGGCGCTCGTGTCCGAGCGCGTGCTCATCTGGATCCTCGTGTCGGTGCTGCTGGCGATGGCGCTCAACCCAGCGGTCGATCGGCTCCTGCGTATGGGTCTGCGTCGCCGCGGTGCGGCCGTCGCGATGGTCTACCTGCTCCTGACGGCGGTGGTCGTCGGCATCGGCGCGCTGATCATCCCGACGTTGATCCAACAGGTCAGCGACTTCATCGCCGCGGTTCCGGGCTACGTGAAGCAGTTGACAGCAGGCCGCGGACCGTTCGGCTTCCTGGAGACCAAGTACCACGTGGTCGAGCGCGTGCAGGATGCCGTCAAGGGGAACGGCTCGAACGCTCTCTCCGGTGGGGCGAGCGCCGCAATCGACGTCACGCGTAGCGTCGCCGTCTTCGTCGCGGGCATCGTGACGATCACGTTCCTCACGCTGTTCATGCTGCTCGAGGGTTCGCGGTGGGTCGATCGCACGATCGAGATCCTGCCCGCCCGGTCACGGCCGATGTGGCGCTCGATCGCCGATGACATCTACCACCTGGTCGGGCGCTACGTGACGGGCAACCTGCTGATCAGCTTAATCGCGGGCAGCATCACCGCGATCGTGCTGCTGGTACTCGGCGTCCCGTTTGCCCTGGCGCTGGGGCTGCTCGTGGCGATCCTCGACCTGATTCCCCTCGCGGGCGCGACGCTCGCGGCGACGGTTGTCTCGCTCGTCGCACTCAGTCATTCGGTGAGCGCCGGGATCATCGTGCTCGGGTTCTTCATCGTCTATCAGCAGATCGAGAACCACCTGCTGCAGCCGTTGATCTACGGGCGCACCGTGAAGCTCTCGCCGCTGGCGATCCTCATCTCGGTGCTGATCGGGGCAGAGGTCGCCGGCGTCGTCGGAGCGCTCGTCGCGATCCCCGCCGGCGGAACGATCCAGATCCTGCTCGACCACTGGCGGGCGCGCCGGCGCCCGAGCGCCGGCGACGAACCCGAAGCGGACACCGATGCCGCGCCGGCTCTCGAGGCCGACGCCGAGTCCGCTGCCGAGGCGAAGCCGGACGCCAGGGCAAGGCCCGACGCGAGCACGAAGCCCGATGCCAGGGCAAAGCCGGATGCCAAGGCGACGCCAGATGCCAGGGCAAAGCCCGACGCCAAGGCGACGCCCGACGCCAAGGCCAAACCCAAAGCCAAGGCCGAGCCAGTCGCCAAGGCCGAGCCCGACGCCCAGACCAAGCCCGACAGCCAGGCCAAGCCCGACAGCCAGGCCAAGCCCGACACCGAGACCAAGCCCGACACCGAGACCAAGCCCGCCGCCGGAGCGGATGGACAGCGCAAGGATGGGCGGGCGCGCACGCGCAAGCGTGCGCCATTACCGTGATGGGCGATGCCCGATACCAAAGAGCCGTCCATCCGCAAGGTCGGCGCGATCGCGTCGCTGAACCATGAAGAGCCGGAGGATCGCGACTTCGCGATCGTCGACCTGCGCCTGTATGCGCTGATTGGCGGCGGCGACCGGGTCGTCGATCCGCAGCCCGCGTCGGCGCGCGTGCGCTGCGAGCGCACGAAGCTCGCCGCGCTCGAGCTGTCCGTGCAGATGTCGCTGCGGCTGCGCCAGCCGCCGTCCGGCGCGCGCCTCGAGGCCTGGCAGCGGATCGCGGCGGAGCTCGCCTCGCGTGGCATCGAGACCGACGCGACGACGCTGCACGGGACGCCGTTCGAGTTCAGCCCCGACGACGAGCTACGCGCGGCGCAGCAGGCGGTCTGGCCGCACGCGCACTGACGTCACCGTCGGCCGCTACTCCCCGTCCGGTTCGAGCAGGCTCGCGCCGATCGCGCCGCCGAGGTCGCCGAGCGCCGCGACGAGGACCGGCGGCGGGCGGTAGTCGTGGAAGAGGTGCGGCGCCATCGCGCCGGCGATCCTGTCGGCGAACGGCTGACCGAGACGCACTCCGAGCCCCCCGCCGAGAATGACGACCTCGACGTCGAGCACGTTGACGACCGAGGCGACGCCGGCGCCGAGCATCTCGACCGCGCGGTCGATCAGGTTCGTCGCGAGCGGGTCCTTGCGTTCGAGTGCTGCTGCCCAGACGCCGCTCGTGAGGCGCTCGCGGCCGCGCTTCTTGGCGATCTTGAACAGGTCGGTGGACTCGCCTTTCGCGTGCAGCTCGCGGGCCCTGCGCTCGAGCGCGTTGCGGCCGGCGTAGGCTTCCATGCAGCCGCGCCTACCGCAGGGACAGATCGCACCGTCGACCTTCACCACGACGTGGCCGATCTCGCCCGCCCCGCCCTGACCGAGCCACGGCCGGCCGTCGAGGACGATCCCACCGCCGACGCCGGTGCCCCAGAAGACACCGAGCATCGAGCTGTACGTCCGCCCCGCGCCGAGCTGCGCCTCCGCGTCGGTCGCCACCTGCACGTCGTTACCGAGCGCGACCGGCGCACCGAGCAGCTCGGCGAGCTTCCGGCCGAGCGCATAGGACCCATGCCAGCCGGGAAGGTTCCTCGCGCTCGTCACCGTGCCGGCCTTGGCGTCGATCGCACCCGGCGAGCCGGCGCCGACGCATGTGAGCTTGCTCGTCTCGGTGCCGGCGTCACGCGCGGCTTCGCGCATCGCTCGCGCCATCGCCGCGGCAACGTCCGGCGGGCCACCCGTGGTCGGCGTCGGGGCGCGCGCCTTGCCGAGCACCGTGTACCGGTCGTCCACGACGACGGTCTGGATCTTCGTTCCACCGAGGTCGATGCCGCCGCGCAGGCGCCCGCGGCGGTCCTCAGCCATGGCCGCCGAACTCGCGCTCGATCCAGCGACAGATGACGTCGACCGCGTAGGCCTGCTCGTCGGGGTCCAGCTCCCGGCCCTTCGGGATCTCGTGCCAGCGCTCGAGGCAGGTGCGACAGCAGGTCGCGGTCGCGTGCTGAGCGACGAAGACGGGATGGCCGCGGTACGGCGTCTGGCGGCCGTCCTTGTGCGGCCGCGCCAGAGCGACACGCCTGGCGAAGAGATCCTGCGCCTGCGATCTCACCGCGCTCATGCCACGCAGCTGGACGAACGCGCGGTCGCGACCGCGCAGATGGAACCGCGCGCGGAACGGATGGCGGCCTATGCGATCGATGCGTTCGTCGATGCCCATCGCGCTTAAGCGTAGACGCGGTTGTATGGGTTGCGGCGGCGCGCTGCGGCGAAGCACGCCCGAAACACGGCAGGGTGCGGACGGCGATGTCCAGTACGACCGGCGCGCGTGCTGTCCTTGGGATGTGGGAGACGTACTGCGCGCCATCGGCTGGGGCTCGCTCGCCGCGAGTTCGCTCGTCATCGGCGCCGCGGTGGCGTTCGCGCGTGACTGGTCGCCGCGGCAGGTTGCGGTCGTGCTGGCGTTCGGTGCCGGCGCGCTGGTCAGCGCGGTGAGCTTCGAGCTCGCCGAGGAGGGGCTGAAGGTCGGCGGGTTGGGCTGGACGTGGCTTGGCCTGGCCCTCGGCGCGATCACGTACTGGACCGCCGATGGCGCGCTCGAGCGGCGGATTGGCACGGGCGCGGGCGGCGGGGACGCCGGGATCGCCCTCGCTCTCGGGGCGTTCCTCGACGGTATCCCCGAGCAGCTCGTACTTGGTATCGGGCTCGCCTCCGGCACGAGCGTCGGCCTTGGACTGCTCGTCGCGATCTTCGTCTCCAACCTCCCGGAGGCGATCGGCTCGGCGCGCGACATGCATGCCGGGGGCACCGGCCGGCGGCGGATCCTGCTCCTGTGGACGGCCGTCGCGGCGTGCTGCGCCGCCGCGACCGTGCTCGGCGACCTCGCCGCGGGCGCGGCGACGGGCGAGGTGCGCGGCGCCATCGACGGATTCGCGGCGGGCGCGCTGATCGTGATGCTGATCGACTCGATGATCCCGGAGGCACGCGCGGGCGGCGGACGGGTCGCGGGCTTGATCGCGACGTTTGGCTTCGCGGTCGCGGCGGCGCTGTCGACCGCGTCGTGAACCGGCGGCACGGCGGCCGTACCGGCGTTCAGCCGCACACTCCCTGGAATACTCATTTCACGTCGTAGTGCTCGACACCCAGCGGACCATGCCCAGCACGCGCCATCGGATGACAACCGGCGACATGCGCAACATCGACGCCGGTCCGCTCCTGCTCGGCGCTGGAGCACTGCTGCTCTTCGTGAGCCTGTTCCTGCACTGGTACAAACCGGGTCTTGATGCGTGGACGATCTTCGAGTCGTGGGACCTCGTTCTCACCGCAACCGCCGTGGTCGCGCTGATGGCCGTTGCCGGCCGGATGAACGTCACTCAGCCACGACCCGACGCGTGGCTCCTCGGCCCCGCGGCGCTGGCGCTCGTCGTCGTGGTCGTCGAGCTCATCAACCCGCCGCCACTCGCGCTCGGCGGCGATCCGGAGGCGGGGCTTTGGCTCGCGCTGGCCAGCGCGACCCTCATGGCGCTCGGCGCCGTACTGTCGGTCGCGCGGATCTCGGTCGCCGTGAACATCGCCGGCGCGCGCAGGACCGAGCCGATCGCGCCTGATCCGGACGCCGCGCCGGCGACGCCGGCGAGATCGCGCAGACGCATCGTCGGGGAGCCAGCAGCGACGAGCGGCTCGCCCGACGGCGATGAGCCGGCCGCCGGCAAGCGCCCTCCGACCGCCCCGACGCGGCCGATCTAAGGCAGTCCAACTTGCGACAGGCCGGCGCAGCGCTACCGCTGTCCGCTGTACAGGACAGAACGGTGGCGACGATCGGCGTCTACGGCTGGAGCCTCCAGGCGTTCCTCGACGCGCTCCATGACGCAAGCGTGCGCTTGGTCATCGACGTGCGCCAGCGTCGCGGCGTTCGCGGCAGCCAGTACTCGTGGGCCAACGCGCGGCGCCTTCAGGCGACGCTCGCGGAGGCGGGGATCGCCTACCACCACCGCAAGGAGCTCGCGCCGACCACCGAGCTGCGCCAGCTGCAGTACGCCGCGGACGACCGGCTCGGCGTGGGCAAGCGCTCACGTGCCGCGCTGGATGCCGAGTACCGCGAGCGCTACATCCACGAGATCCTCGACCGCGCCGACCTCGGGGCGGTTGTCGCGGAGCTCCCCGAGGACGGGGCGGGCGTCCTGCTGTGCGTCGAGCGCGATCCCGAGGCATGCCATCGCTCGCTCGCCGCCGAGCGCCTGACCGAGCGCTACGGCGTGACCGTCTTCCATCTGCGCCCCGCCGGCTGACGCTTCGCTCCCGGCCGCCGCGCCGGCGTGGAGGTCGAGGTCGTCGCGGAGAAGTTTCAGTCCGAGCTCGTGTCGGTCGTCGCCGGGGCGCTCGAGTGGCCGCCCGCAGTCTGCGGCTACCACCGCGATCAGACCTCGCTCGCCCGCTCGAAGGCCTGGGCGATGGACTCCTACGAGATCTTCTCCGACCTCGCTCGCGACCCCTCGACGGGCGTGTTCATGCGCAAGGCGAACTTCTACTTCACCCACGAGCAGACGGCTCGCGAGCTGCACAAGATGAACGAGCTTGCACCGAAGGTCCGCGGGATCGTCCACGATCCCGGACTGGCCGGCGCCAACGGGATCGATCCCTCCTACGGGGTCAGCTTCTCGTGGGACTGCGCGCACGAGGTCACCGCGACGATCACCATGTGACGGCGTGCGAGAATGCCGTCGCAGCGTAGGCACGACTCGTCGTAATCCATCACCGATCGAGCATCGCCGCCGACAGGCGCTCGTCGATCGCTTCGATGCTGGCGGAGATGCGTAGTCGCTCGGCCTTCTCCGGATACGCGGCAGCGAGCTTCGTCAGCTCCGATCGTAGGAACGCCAACCCCTCGTCAAGCTCTCGCTCGCCGCCGTCGATCCGTCGAGCGATGCCCATCGCGCGGTTGACGCGCGCCTGGGCCTGCGGCCACGTGTACTCCGGGTCGATCTCGCGACGCAGTTGTGCCCAGCGCCGTGCAAGGCGATCCACCGTGCGGCGCTTCTCCTCGACGCGGCGGTGGGCGGGCACCGACGCCGGTGATTCCGCGGTCGCGCTCGGTCCGCTCGCGTCCGGCTGTTCGCCGCCGACGCGCTCGCGACGGACGAACTCCAGCACGGACCGCAGCGCCCGCTCGGGCTGACCCAGCTCGCGCAGCAGGCGCCGCGCTGCGTCGACCTCCTCGCGGCGATAGTGCACTCCGGCGACGATCATTCCGCCGGGCGCCACTTCGGCGTCGAGCGCCTGGAAGTCCGCGCGGCGGCCAGTGCCGATCGGCGGCTCGACGTCGAACCCCGGCCCGACCTCGTCTGAGACCTGCTGGCGCAGTTCCACCTCGACGCGCTCGGCACAGCCTTTCAGCGTCGGGTCGCCGGGCAGGAAGATCGTCGCGACGAGATCGTCGGGGTCCTGGTCGCGGCGCCGCACGACGCGCCCGACGGCCTGGCGGAAGAACAGGTCGGTCCGCTTGACGGTCGCGTATGCCGCAAGCACGAGCCGGGGAACGTCGACCCCCTCGCTGACCATGTTGACAGCGACGATCCAGCGTGGCGCGCCGGCGCCACCGCGAGCGAAGCGCTCGATGCGCGCGTGCGCCCCCGCCTCGTCGCTGACGACCACGACCGGCTTCTCGCCGGCGATCGTGCGCAGCAGCGCCGCGGTCGCGCGCGCGTGAGCGCGGTCGTCGCAGAACACGAGCCCCGCTGCGTCGGCGATCACGTCGCGGGCCTTCACCAGCAGCGTGTCGGCGTCGCGCAGCATGCACGCAAGCAGCGGCGTCGCGGGATCGATCGCCGTGCGCAGCCGCCGCGCGTCGTCCTGCGGTTCGAGCTCGTCGGCGAACGCCGCGATCGTCTCCTGCGCGTCGACCCGCCAGCGCAGCGTCGCGTCCAGCAGCCGGAACGCGAGCGGGCGGCAGACGCCGTCCGCGACTGCCTCGCCGTAGCCGTAGACGAAATCCGGTGCGCAACGCCGGTCCTCGTCGTAGGTGACGAACGGGATCGCGCGAGCGTCCGAGCGAAACGGCGTCCCGGACAGTGCGAGCCGCCGCTGGGCGTCGCCGAACGCCGCCCTCAGCGCGGTCGCCCAGGTCGCGGACTCGCCCGCGTGATGGATCTCGTCGAGGACGACGAACGTCGGGCGGGCCAGGTGATGTGCGAACAGGTCCGGCGCGAACGCGACCTGCTGATAGGTGACGGCGACACCGTCGACATCGCGCCGCCAGGCGCCGTCGGCGTTGCGCCAGCGCGGATCCAGGTGCAAGCCGATGCGGTCCGCCGCATTCGCCCACTGCGAGCGCAGAGCGGTCGTCGGGCAGACGACGACGATCTGCTCGCAGCCAGCGGCGCGAGCCGCCTGGCAGGCGGCCAGCGTCTTGCCGGCGCCGGGGGTGGCGACCAGCAAGAAATCACGATCGGCCGCGGCCGCGTGCTGCGCCAGGAAGGCCGCCTGCCAGGCTCTGGGCGCGACCGTCATGGCGCTCGCCCGCCCTTGGCGAGGTTGCACGGCGGGCACAGGGCGCGGCCGTTGGCAGGCGTGGTCTCACCGCCCGCGCGGACTGGGATCAGATGGTCGCCGTGCCAGCCGGGATCGAGCTTGGCCCCGCAGTCCGCGCACCGGCCACGGGCGGCGAGGAAGAGCGCGACTCGCGCGGCGGGACGGAAGCGACGCGACGCCATCGCGGCCAGTGTGGCATCCCGATCACAAGACGGCCACCGCCGGGCGGCGCAGAATCAGTGGCACGCGCCGCTGCCGGCGTCGTTGAACGGAGTCTGGCCCGGCACGGAGAGGAACCTCCAGTCGTAGCCGTTCGCCTTCAGCGTGAGCTCCAGGACGCCGTAGGCCTGCGCCGCCGCGGCCCTGTTGGCCGCAGGCGGCGATCCAGGGATCTCCGTGGCTTCGACGCTGTGCCCGCCGGTGCCGACGACGAATTGCGTGATGCCGTTGGCGAGATCGGCCCTGCCGTCCGGGCGCTGCGGTCCGAAGCGCTCGTAGTTGTGAACGTGCCCGTTGAGGACGATGTCCGCGCCGGCGGCATAGAGGTCCTCCCAGAACGACCGCGGCGCCATCGACGGCGTCTTGGACGAGAACAGCGGGTGGTGCCAGAACGCGAGCGTGCACGCCGCCGGGTGCGCGGCGAGGTCGGCGCGCAGCCATTGCTCCTGGGGTGAGCCGGCCGCGCACGAGATCACGGGGCATCCGGTGGCGCTCGCCAGATTCGTGTTCAGCGAGATCACGTGCCAGTTGGCGATATCGAAGCTGTAGTAGCCGAGGTTCGGATTGCCGGCAGCAGCACCGAAGTACCGGAAGTAGCCGCCAGCGTTGGGGACGCAGCCGTTCACGCCGAAGTCGTCGGGGTTCGTCTCCTTGTACTCGTGGTTGCCGGTGGTGGGGTGGATGATGTCCTTGACCCGGCCCCATGACGGACCGAACGACCCGGCGAAGTCGGCCGCGGTGGCGCAGTCGTACTGCGTGTCGCCGAGCGTCAGCACGTCGCTGTAGCCCTTGCCGACGAGGAGGTCGGACGTCGCCTGCTGGCGGCAAAGAGTCAGGGTCCCCTGCCCGCCGTTGAAGTTGGGGTCCTTCGGCGAGCAGGCGATGTCCCCGGCGGCGGCGATGACCCGCGGCGGGGGTGGTGGCGGCGGTGGCGGTGGGGGCGGCAGTGGTGGCGGCAGTGGTGGCGGAGCGGGCGGCAACGGCGGCAGGACGAGGAAACGCAGGGCCACGACCCGGCGTCCCGATGCGACCCGCACGACCTTCGCGCCGGGGGCGATCGCCGGGACCGAACCAGAGATCGTGAGGTTGCCGCGTGAGTTCGGCCGCTTTCTCGCCAAGCGCTTGCCGCCAAAGCGCACGTCGACGGTCGACTTGCGGGAGAGCCCCGCCGCCTTGAGGACGAACGCGTCGCCCGCGCGGCCGCTCGACGGGTCCAGCGACACGCGCTGCCCACCGGAGAGAGCGACGAGCGTCGACGGCGCTCGCGGGGCGCCGTTGAAGAACAGCGCTGTCGAGACCGCACGACCGCGGGCGCGGACACGCAGGGTGTGCAGCCCGGGCCGCGCGGTGCCGGGCACGGCCACGACCACGGTCGCACGCCCGCGCGTATTGACGCGGAACTTGACCGGACGCGTGCCGGTCAGGCTGACGACACCGCTGGCTCGCCGCTGAAAGCCGCTCGCCTCCAGTCGCACCGAAGCGCCTGGCCACGGACTTGCCGGCGTCACGATCACGGCTGCGGCGTTCGCGGAAGCGGGAGCACAGAGCGCGACGATCACCACCAAGCACAGCGACAGGGTCGGTCTCGCCATAGCCTCCTTACTCACAGCACCCCCCCAACCTCGCTTCCGGGCATGACTGCGGTCATGCCCGTCGCTCTTGACGCCGCCGCGGCCGGATCGGCCGAGGTCCGCCCCCGCAGGCGATCGCCGCGAGGCTAGCAACGACCGCGCCGGCGCGACGCAGTAGCGCTTCGGGTACGTCGCCGGTCCGGCGACCGCTACATCAATACGCGCTCGCCGCGAGCTCGACCTTCAACCCGTCGGGATCGAGCAGGTACGCGGCGTAGTACCGCGCGCCGTACTGTGGCCGAGGGCCGGGCGCGCCCTCGTCGCGGCCGCCGTTGGCCAGCCCCGCCGCGTGCGCGCCGTTGACGGCCGCCCGCCCCGACGCCGCGATGGCGACGTGCCCGTATCCCGGCGCGGGCGGACGTCCGCGGGCCACGATCCAGAACTGCTCGTGGTCGATGCCATAGGCGATCGCGCCCTTGCTCGCGAACAGCCGCCGCGCGCCGAGGGCATGGAAGACCGCGTCGTAGAACCGCGCGGAGCGCTCGAGGTCGGCGACCTCGAAGGCGACATGGACGATCATCGCACGAGCCGTCCGACGTCGCGGTGCGTGACGTCGACTTCGACGTCGTCGCGCCCGCGGTAGCGCTCCGCGAGCGCCTCCACGATCGCGACCGAGCGATGGCGGCCTCCGGTGCAGCCGACGGCGACCGCGAGATGAGCCTTGCCCTCGGCGATGTACTCGGGTACGAGGAAGTCCAGCAGCGGTACGAGCCGCTCGTAGAACGCCTCGAGCTTGCCGTTGCGCGCGATGTACTCGAGGACCTGCGGGTCGAATCCGGTGAGCGGGCGCAGGTCGGCCTCCCAATGGGGGTTTGGCAGGAAGCGCATGTCCAGGACGAGGTCGGCGTCGCGCGGCAGCCCGTGCTTGTGACCGAACGAGGTGAAGGTCACGGCCAGCTTCGCGTGCGCCTGGCGCGGCAGGAACTCCTCTACGAGGCGGCGGCGCAACGTCGCCGCGCTGATCCCGGTCGTGTCGAGCACGAGATCCGCGCGCGCCTTGAAGGGCGCAAGCGCGGCCCGCTCGGCGGCGATCCCTTGCGCGACCGAGCCGGTGGGGCTGAGCGGGTGGCGGCGGCGCGTCTCCTTGTAGCGGCCGAGCAGCGACTCTTCGTCGGCTTCGAGAAACAGCACCCGGTGGGTGACCCCGAGCGTGCCGAGGTCGTCGAGCACCGCGCTGAGCGCGTCGAAGAACTCGCCTCCACGCACGTCGGAGACGACGGCGGCGCGCTGGACCTTCGAGCCCTCGTGGACGACGAGGTCGACGAGGCCGCGGATCATCTCGGGCGGCAGGTTGTCGACGCAGAAGTACCCGTCGTCCTCGAAGACGTTCATGGCGGTCGACTTGCCGGCACCCGAAAAGCCGGTGATGACGACGAGATCCCCGAGCCTCGCGGGCGTCGCGGCTGTGGAAGCCTCCTCCTTGACGGTCACATGGCCATTCTGGCGGGTGCCCCGGTCAGGCTGATGAGACATGCTCGCTCAGCCCGAAGTCCTGTTCAGATACGCGTACACGTCGCCCGCCGTCTTGGACGGCAGTCCGGGCACCGCCTCGAGCTGCTCGCGCGACGCGCTCAGCGCAGCCTCCGGCGAGCCGAAGTGCTTCAGCAGCGCGCGCTTGCGCTTCGGCCCGACGCCGGGCAGCCCGTCGAGCACGGACTCCGTCATCTGGCGGTCGCGGCGCGCGCGGTGGTGGGTGATCGCAAAACGATGCGCCTCGTCGCGGATGCGCTGCAGGAGTTGCAGCGCGGGCGTGTCGTGGGCGAGCACGAGCGGCGCCCGGCGCCCGGGCACGTACACCTCCTCGAGCTGCTTGGCCAGCGAGATCACAGCCACGCCGCGGTTGCGGAACCCCTCGAGCGCACGGATGCCGGCGGACAGCTGGCCCTGTCCCCCGTCGATCACGATCAGGCTCGGCAACGTGGCGAAGGACTCGTTGCGCCTGGGATCGTTCGGGCTGAGGTCCTGCTCGGACTCCCAGCGCGCCAGCCGGCGGCCGAGCACCTCCTCCATCGCCGCGAAATCGTCGGGAACGCCCTCGATCGTCGAGCGGACGTTGAAGCGCCGGTAGTCGCTCTTCTTCGGCGCGCCGGCCTCGAAGACGACCATCGACGCGGTCGTGTTGGTCCCCATGAGGTTCGAGATGTCGAAGCACTCGATCCGCAGCGGCAGCGCGTCGAGGCCGAGCGCCTCCTGCAACCCGTCCAGAGCCGCGACGCGCTGCTGGCGCCGGCGCTCGTCCTTCAGTCGCTCCTGGTCCAGCGCCAGCTGCGCGTTGCGCTCGGCGAGCTCGAGGATCCGGCGCTTGTCCCCGCGCTCGGCCGCGCGAACCTCCACCCGGGCGCCGCGGCGCGTGCCCAGCGCCTCGCCGATCGCCTCGGTCGCCTCGACCTCGCGCTGGACGATCACCTGCGCCGGAATCGCCATCGTCGCGTCGTAGTACTGCAGCAGGAACTCCTCGGCGACCTCGCCGACGTCGCGGCCGGTCTCGTTGGAGAGGTAGAAGGACTGGCGGTCCGACAGGACGCCGTCGCGGATCTGGAAGACCTGCGCGTTGGCGTCCGAGCCGTCGACCGCGACGGCGACCGCGTCCAGCGTGCCGACGGCCTCGTTGGCCACGCGCTGGCGCTCGAGCAGCGAGCGCACGGACCGCAGCCGGTTGCGCTCCAGGGCCGCCTGCTCGAACTCCTGCGCCGCGGCGGCGTCCTTCATGCGCTGTTCGAGGTCGCGCTCGATCTGTCGGTAGTGGCCGGAGAGGAACGCGATGACGCCGTCGATCGCCGCGCGGTACTCCTCCTTGCTCTGATAGCCGACACACGGCGCGCCGCAGCGCTTGATGTAGAAGTCCAGGCACGGCGAGCCGCTGCGCCGTCCGGGCTCAGGCGCCGAGCAGGAGCGAAAGGCGAAGACCTTCTGGAGCAGGTCGAGCGTGCCCCGCACCTTCTTGGCATTCGAGTACGGGCCGAAGTAGACGCGGTCGCGGCGGTGGCGCTCGCGCGTGAAGTAGACGCGCGGATAGTCCTCGTCGAGCGAGATCGCGAGAAACGGATAGGACTTGTCGTCGCGCAGGCGAACGTTGAAGCGCGGCGTGTACTGCTTAATGAAGTTGTGCTCGGTGAGCAGCGCCTCCGCCTCGGAGGAGACGAGCAGAAAGTCGATCGCGTGGATCCGGTCGACCATCTCGATCGCCCCGCGGGTGGCGCCGACGCCCGCTACACGTGAGAAGTGGCCGGCGACGCGCTTGCGGATCGACTTCGCCTTGCCGACGTAGATGACCTTGCCGTCGACATCGCGGAAGAGGTACACGCCGGGGCCGTCGGGCAGCTTGCGGCGCTCCTCGCGCAGGCGAGTCTGCTGTGGCGACTGCGGCGTCGTGACCATCCCATCGAGGATAGGCCGCGAGGAGGTCGCGGTTCTCACTGGCGATAGCTGCGACGATCGCGTACATTCGCGCCCATACGGTGGCGTTCACTTGAGGGGGACGTAATGACGGGCAGGCGGGTCGTGTGCGTGGCAGTCGCTCTATGGCTGGGGGTCGCGGGCACCGCGACCGCGGACGGACCGGGGGTCGGGACCCCAGCGGTCGTGACGCTCGGCGACTCGGCGATCTCCGGCGAGGCCGGGCGCTGGGCGGGCAACACCAACGGCGATCCGGCGCGCGTCGACGCGCTCGGACCGAGCGCGTACTGGGACGCCGCCGGCGGCGAGGCGATCGTGGGCTGCCATCGCTCCAAGGCTGCGCAAGCGCAGATCGCCGACGGCGTGCTGAGCGCGAACCTTGCCTGCTCGGGCGCGCGCACGGTCACCGGCGGCACGGCTGCGGGGGAGAACTTCAAGCCGGGCATCGACTTCTACTCCGACGCCCAGGGCCGTCAGGGCCAGGCGCTGGCGCTGCAGGGATACGCCGCCACGCACAACGTCCGCGCGGTCGTCGTGATGATCGGGGCGAACAACTACGGCTTCAGCGCGGTCGTCGAACGCTGCGTCCTGAACTGGATCACGTCGCCGGCGTTTCTCAAGAACCTCTGCAGTGACGATCCGGACATCGTGTCGCGCTTCACGCCGGCGCGGATCGCCGCCGAGACCACGAACGTCCGCGACGCGTTCACCCGCGTGGCACTGGCGATGACGCGTGCCGGTTACAGCGCCTCCCAGTACACGATCCTCGCCCAGACGTACTGGTCGCCGCTTCCCCGCGGCGCGCAGATCCGCTACCCCGAGAGCGGATGGTCACGCCAGTCCGTCGGTGGCTGCGGCATCTGGAATGCCGACGCGAATTGGGCCAACGACGTCGTCGTCTCGACGTTCAACTCGACGATCCGCAACGCCGCCGCCCAAAGCGGGCTGACCGACATCGACGTGCTCGATCTTCAGACCGCGCTGAACGGACGCCGGCTGTGCGAGAACACCGTCGGGCTGCTGGAGGAGAAGGGCGTCGCGTCGTGGAGGAGTCCCGGTGCGGTCGACAAGACCGAATGGGTACAGCAGATCCGCACCGCGACGACGATCCTCGGGCCGTATCAGCTGCAGGAGGACGCGCACGCGAGCTACTGGGGACAGCTGGCGATGCGAAACTGCCTGCGCCAGGCATACGGCGGCGGCGCGGTGCACGGCGGCGCGTGCGTGCGGGTCGCCGATGGGCTCAACGGCCGGGGCGAACCGCAGATGGCGTTGGTTAGCCGGCCGGCTACCGCCGGCGCGTGAACTTGAGGAGAACGACGCGGGCTCCCGGATCATTCGTGTTGAGCGTCAGGACCGGGCCCACGCCGCGCGCGTAGAACTTCATCTCCTGGACCTTGTGCTCGGTCGGCACGAGGTCGCGCGTCAGGACGATGTTGTCGAAGAACCCGGCCGGCACGTCCACGCGCTCCTTGCCGATGGTGACGATCTCGGCGTTGTCCTCGGCCTGGCCCTTGAGGTACTCCTGGCGGTACCTGAGGCCGGGCTCGGGCTCCGCCGGCATCAAGACGCCCGCGTCCGCGCCCTTGACGCCCGCCTCGAAGGACCCGTCGCGGCCGGCGAACTTGCCGTTCTCGTAGTGGCGCACGTCTCCGCCGAAGTACCAGACGTTGCCCTTCTTGTCCTGAGCGAACCAGTCGTGCTCGACCTCGACGCGCTTGCCGCCCTCAGAGACAGCGTCGCGAACGACTCGGACCGTGACCCCGTTGGCGAGCTTCTTCGTCTTGTCGGTCACCGTGATGACGACCTTCTCGTTCGTCCCCTCGGTGTCGGTCTCGCGGTAGACCCAGCTGTCACCCGGCGCCATCGGCAGGTACGAGTTGTCGATGTTCACCGTGAAGTCGGCAGGGTCCAGTTTCGCCTTCGCGGCCCCCTGCGGCAGTCCACGGTCGGCGCTTGACTCGTCCCCGCCGCCGCACGCCAGGAGCGCGGCGGCGGAGACGGTGGACCCAAAGAATGCGATGGCTGCCGTCCGTTTGCTCATCGGGCGGCGAGTCTGTGTCCAGTCCATGAGATGAATGTGAGAGGCAGATGGGAAAGCGGGGGGCGCCGGTCATGCGTGCATGGCGCATAGCGAGACCGCAAGCGGGGAATGAGCCAGCCATGCACGCGATCGGCCTGCGGGCGTTGAACGCCGTCGTCGCTGTCCTGGCGGCGTCCGCCGCGATGGCCGGCGCCGCGGCGGCGGACGACGATGCGGCGCCCGCGGCGGCGACGCCGACCGCGACCGGCACCGGCGGCGCCGCCGCGACCGTCGACCGGCTCGCCACGCAGGCGGCGATCGACACGCTGCGCCGGGGCGGCAATGCGACCGACGCCGCCGTGACCGCGGCTGCCGTGCTCGGTGTGACCGAGCCGTTCTCGTGCGGCATCGGCGGCGGCGGATTCATGGTCAGCTACAACGCGCGCGAACGCGAGGTCACGACGATCGACCAGCGCGAGCGGGCGCCGGGCGACATGCGCCCCGACTCATTCTGGGAAAACGGCGCGCCGCTGGCATTCAACGACGCGCGCTACAGCGGCCTGTCGGTCGGAGTGCCCGGCACCGTTCGCGGCTGGGCCGAGGCGCTCGAGCACGACGGGACGATCTCACTCGCGCAGGCGCTCGCGCCCGCGATCGGGATCGCGTCGAAGGGCTTCGTCGTCGACGCGACGTTCGCGGCGCAGACGCAGGAGAACGTCGACTACTTCGACGATGCGCCGGCGACGGCGGCGCTGTTCCTCGATCCCGACGGCACGCCGCGCGACGTCGGCACGGTCTTCCGCAATCCGGATCTCGCGCGCACGTACGCGCGGATCGCGTCGCGCGGGCCGAGCGGCTTCTATCGCGGCCGGATCGCCGACGAGATCGTGCAGACCGTTCGCAACCCGCCGGTCGGCTCGACCGCGAACCACCGCTGGCACCCGGGCGTCATGCGAGCGCAGGATCTGAGCGAGTACACGGCGCCCGAGCGCGGGCCGACACACTCGACCTACCGCGATCTCGATGTCTACGGCATGGGGCCACCGTCGAGCGGCGGCTCCACCATCGCCGAGGCGCTGAACGTCCTCGAGGCCTACGACCTGGCGGGTATGACCCGCGCGGACGCGCTGCACCGCGAGCTCGAGGCATCGCGCTTCGCGTTCGCCGACCGCGGCGCGTTCCTCGCGGATCCCGACTTCTTCGACGTGCCGCTGGCCGGGCTGCTGTCGAAGGACTTCGCGGCCACGCGCCGCGCGCTGATCACCGACCGGGCGGCGGCGCCCGCCGTCGTCGCGCCCGGCGACCCGTATCCGTTCGACGCCGGCGCCGGCGCCGGCGCCGGCCAGGCCTCGGTCACCGCGACGCAGCCCGGCACGACGACCCACATCACGACCTCCGACCGCGCGGGCAACGTCGTCTCCTACACCTTCACGCTCGAGTCGACGGGCGCGTCCGGACTCGTCGTCCCGGGCCGCGGCTTCCTGCTCAACAACGAGCTGACGGACTTCAACTTCACGTCGACGACGCATCCCAACCGCGTCGAAGGCGGCAAGCGGCCGCGCAGCTCGATAAGCCCGGAGATCGTTCTGCGCGACGGCCGGCCGTGGCTCGCGCTGGGATCGCCGGGCGGCTCGACGATCATCACGACGGTCCTGCAACTGCTCGTCGACCGCATCGACCTCGGCGCCTCCCTGCCCGAGGCGATCGCAGCGCCGCGGGCGAGCCAGCGCAACACGGCGACCACGACGGCGGAGTCGGCCTTCGTCTCATCACCGGAGGCCGCCGCGCTGGCAGCCCGCGGCCACAGCTTCACAAGCGGCCCGGAAATCGGCGCGGCGACGGGGATCGAGTTCACCGGCGGCCGCAGTCGCGTGCTGGCCGCCGCCGAACCGGTGCGCCGCGGCGGCGGAAGCGCGATGGTGGAGCGCCCAGCAGACGACTAGTGGTGCGTCTCATGACTAGCTGCCGGCCGTCATTTCAGGTCGATAGTCACGAGACGCGACCACTAGTTGCACGCGCAACCATATTGTGGCTATAGTTGAGGAGGCCTCCACCTCCGCACACAAGGGGATCGCTATGCAGCTTGACGGCATCCATCACATCACCGCAATCACCGGCGACGCGCCCGGCAACGTCGACTTCTACACCCGTGTCCTGGGCCTGCGCATGACCGCGAAGACGGTCAACCAGGACGACCCGAGCGTCTACCACCTCTTCTACGGCGACGAGAACGCCCGCCCAGGCGCCGACCTGACGTTCTTCGAATACCCCGGTGCCACACCCGGCCAGCCGGGCGCGGGGATGGTGCACCGGATCGTGTGGCGCGTCGGCTCGCTCGCGGCGTTGGACTTCTGGGCCACGCGCCTGGACGGCGAGGGCATCGACGCCCAGCGCGACGGCGACTCGCTGCTGTTCGCCGATCGCGAGGGACTGGCCCACGAGCTCGTTCTCGACAGCTCGGGCGATCCGCGACTCGTCGCCGAACACCCGGAGGTGCCGGCCGAGCACGCGCTCCAGGGCTTCGAGGGGGTCCGCGCCTACAGCGGGCGGCCGGATGGGAGCGCGCGCGTGCTCGAGCAGCTCATGGGCGCCGAGCGGCGTGGCGACGAGGACACCTTCGAGCTGCGCGGCGAGCGCCGCGGCGGCTGGATCGCATGGGATCGCGCCCCGGACGCCCCGGGGCGCCAGAGCGCGGGCGTCGTGCACCACGTCGCCTGGGGCACGACCGACGCCGACATGCCGGCATGGATCCAGCGTGTGACCGACGCGGGCATCCCGAACTCGGGTTACGTCGACCGTCACTACTTCCACTCGCTGTACTTCCGCGAGCCTGGCGGCGTGCTCTACGAGCTGGCGACCGCGGAGCCGGGCTTCACCGTCGACGGGCCGGTCGAGGAGCTCGGATCCAAGCTCATCCTGCCGCCGTTCCTGGAGCCGCGCCGCGAGCAGATCAGCGCGGGCCTGACGCCGCTGCCCGACCCACGGGCCGCGTGGGCGAGCACCAGCGGGACACGAACATGAGTGGCGCCACCGCCAGCGGCGCCGGGCGCTTCGTCCGCCAGGACAGCCGCTTTCGCGATTGGGTCACCGCCGACGGCAGCTCGGGCTATCCCGCCGAGGCCGGGCGCTATCACCTGTACGTGTCGCTCGCGTGCCCGTGGGCGCACCGCGCGGTCATCCTGCGCAAGCTCAAGGGGCTGGAGGGCGCGATCGACATGTCGGTCGTCGACCCCCATCGCGACGAGCATGGCTGGGCGTTTCGGACCGAGCGCGGCGGTACCGGCGATCGCGTCAACGGCTGGGAGTACCTCTCGACGGGCTACCTCGCGAGCGACCCCAACTACGACGCGCACGTCAGCGTGCCGGTGCTGTGGGACAAGCAGACGGGCCGGATCGTCAACAACGAGTCGGCGGACATCATCGTCATGCTCAACGACGCCTTCGACGCGTTCGCCTCGAACCCTGAGCTCGACCTGTACCCGGTGGCGCTGCGCGGCGAGATCGACGAGCTCAACGCGCGCGTGTACGAATCAGTGAACAACGGCGTGTACCGCACGGGCTTCGCCAGCTCGCAAACGGCCTACGAGGAGGCCGTCTACCCGCTGTTCTACGCGCTGGACATGCTCAACGAGCGACTGGCGACCCGGCGTTATCTGTTCGGCGCGCGCCAGACGCTCGCCGACTGGCGATTGTTCACCACGCTGCTGCGCTTCGATCCTGTGTACGTCGGTCACTTTAAGTGCAACCTGCACCGGATCGTCGACTACCCGAACCTGTCGGGCTACCTGCGCGACCTCTACCAGGTGCCGGGGATCTCGCAGACCGTCGACATGGACCAGATCAAGCGCCACTACTACGGCACGCATCCGAGCATCAACCCGACTGCCATCGTCCCCGCGGGGCCGGTGGTCGACCTCGATGCGCCGCATGGTCGCGACGCGCTCGGACAGGCCGGCGCATGAGCGACCTCGGCTTCACCCACGTGTTCGAGCCGGGCACGGGCGGGCCGACGCTGCTGCTCCTGCACGGCACCGGCGGCGACGAGCGCGACCTCGTCGGGCTGGGCGGCCAGCTTGCGCCCGGCGCGGCGCTGCTCAGCCCGCGAGGCAAGGTGCTCGAGCACGGCGTCTCGCCCCGCTTCTTTCGCCGGCTCGCAGTCGGACAGCTCGACATCCCCGACCTGCTCGTGCGCACCGACGAGCTCGCGGAGTTTGTCGGGCAAGCCACCGAGCGCTACGAGCTCGACCCAGGCCGCGTGATCGCCCTGGGCTTCTCCAACGGCGCCAACATCGCCGTCTCGCTGCTGCTGCGCCATCCTTCGCTGTTGCACGGGGCGGCGCTGCTGCGACCGATGCTGCCCTACGAGCCTTCCGATCCGCCCGCGCTCGAGGACGTCGACGTCCTCGTCGCCGCCGGTTCGCATGACCCGTACTCGCCACCGGAGCAGAGCGCGCGTCTCGTCCAGGTGCTGCGCGAGGGCGGCGCCCGCGTCACAGTCCACACCGAGCCGGGCGCTGGTCATGGACTCACGCAGAACGATGTCGCACAGACGGCGCGCTGGATGGCCCGCGTGGCCGCGCCCGTCGCCTCCTGAGGTCGCTGTGCGAACGCTGGGCCGACGAGGCCCAGCAGCTCAGCCGCGCCGTCGGCGCTTGCGGACAGGTCGATGAGCGTCGGTCGCGATGCTCACGGTCCGCCGCCAAGCCCTTTGCGGGCCAGCTCCGTTAGAGCGGCGTCGGATTTCTCCAGGCCCTCTGGCGCGAGCGCGCTCAGTACCTCGGGAGCCTTGGTGAACTGCACATCGCGGTAGTCGACGATCTCGATCAAGTTGCCCCACGGATCGTGGAACCTCAGTCCACCGCTCGGCGCGACATCGACACCCGCGTCGAGGAGCGCCGCGCGAACCGCCGGTTTGTCATCGACAACAAGTCCGAAGTGCCGGTCGTCGTCTGGGCCTTCACGACGCCCCGCGCTGAGCGCCATGAACTGATCGCCGAGGTCGATCCACGCCATCGTCGGCCGCTTTCCGCGCAGCTGGAAATCGAGGAATCGCGAGTACCACGCCAGCGCTTCGTCGATGTCGCCGACCTCCAGAGCCACATGGTTGATGCCAATCGCGCGGGCCATCGAACACAGGCTCGCAGCCTTCGTCGCGCGCAGCAAGCTCCCCGTTGGGATGTCCCACGCTGTCATGTGGGTCACCGCCTTGGACGGGGTCTTCGGAGTAGGACCGCCGCGTCTCGCCTGCTTGACAGCTCGTCGACTCGTCGGCGAGTGTGCCTTGATCCACAGAAAGGGGCAGCATGGCTGGCACCGACGAGGCAGACATCAAGCGATTGCGAGCGCTCAAGCACATCGTCGTGGTGATGATGGAGAACCGTTCGTTCGATCACATGCTGGGATATCTGCGCCAGGAGGGCATGACGAACGTCGACGGGCTGAGTGGGACGGAGTTCAACTTCGACCCCAACGGAAAGAAGATCTTCGTCCAGGCGTTCGACGCAGCCGATCAGAAGCTTCAGCGTCATGGCGAAGCGCTGCAGAAGAGGCTTGATCCTGACCACTCGGTGGCAGGGGTGCAGACGCAGTTGGGGCCGGGGTACCCCAAGACGCCGCACCCCAACGGCAACGGCGGGTTCGTCAAGAGCTTCGTGGAAAGCCGCAACCCCAAGGACAAGGTCACCAGCGACCTGTGGATGGTCCCGATGGGGTACTACACAAGCAAGGACGTGCCTGTCTATGACCACCTCGCCCGCCAGTACTGCGTGTGCGATCGCTGGTTCTCGTCGGTTCCGGGCGACACGTGGCCCAACCGCCTGTACGCCGTCACCGGCCGCGAGGGCCCGAACGCGGCGCAGAAGTCCGATCTGTGGCGGTTGATCACTGACCTGCCGCCGTTGACGTCGTTTCGGTCGCTTCCGATCTTCGACGAGCCGGCGTTCACGCGCCGCCTGAAATCTGGGCAATGGCGTTGGTACTCCCACGACCCGGGGACGCTGCGCCTGATCGACGAGCGCTACCGCCAGCTCGATGACCCGATGCGCGACAACTTCGCGTTCTTCGACCGACGCAAGCTCAGCTTTCTCACCCAGGCTGCGGAGGCCTTGATCGTTCGCGGCAACTCCTTTCTTGATGACGCCGTCGACAACAAGCTGCCGCAGGTGTCGTGGATCGACCCGAACTTCATCGACGTCAGCGTGCTCGAGACGCAGTCAAACGACGACCACCCTCCGTCGGACATCCGCGCCGGCCAAGCGTTCGTCTTCGAGGTCTACAACGCGCTGATGCACTCCAAGGACTGGAAGGACACGCTGCTGATCATTGCCTACGACGAGCACGGCGGCTTCTATGACCACGTCGCCCCGCCGAAGCTCGCAGCGGGTGACGGCTCGACGCACAAAAGCTATGGTCTGCGTGTACCAGCGCTCATCGTCGGCCCGCGGGTGCGCCGCCAGGTCCTCCATCAGCCCCCACCGAGCGAGAACGGTGAGCAGCCGCAATTTGACCACACGAGCGTCATCAAGACGATCCTGTTGGCGTTTGCAAAGGACCCCAAAGCGGCGCTCGCTGCCATGCCGCCTCGTGTGCGACGTGCGCCGCACCTGGGAAGTCTGCTCGGACCGGTCCGGACCGATATCGACGACCCGCGCAACGCGCGCGACCTGATGGACGCGTGGCGCGCGGAGGCGACGCAGCGCCGCCGCGCGCAACTCCGCGAAGACGGCAGGACAGGTGCCGTCGCTCCCGACGGCGCCGGACAGCCGGTCGTACTCACTGAATTCCAGACCGACGTCCACAATGCGGTCACCGCCGTCAAACGCATCGGCCTGAATCCATGACCCTGCGCTGCTCGGCCATACCACCCGATCGCAACGTTGCGGTGCGACCCATCCCGTCGGCTATGTCGGCGTGGGGCTGACGTTTCAGGGCTACAAGAAGATCGGCATCGCGGTCGCGAAGATCCCGGGCAACGCTTCGGCAGGTCCATTTAAGGACTCGATGCGCTGAGACGTCTCTGTGGCGGCGCTGAGCGACCCGCCAGTCGCCAACTGGGAACAGACGTTTCGACACACGATCCATGCAGTCGTGCTGATCGGCGACGCCAGCGAGGCCGCCGTCGTCAAGATCCGAGCCGAGATCGACGCGCTGATGACGGCGCACGTCAAGCTCCTCGGCGTCGAGAAGGGAAGCAGTCAGAAGAATGGTCACGGCGATGGCATCGAGCATTTCGGCTACATCGACGGGCGCAGCCAACCGATCTTCCTGACGGAGGACATCGCGGACGAGCGTCACAAGATGGACGGCACGACCGTCTGGAACCCAGCCTTCGGCCTCGGCCGCGTGCTCGTCGCAGACTCAGCCGCGCCCGACCCGACGAAGCAGTTCGGCAGCTTCTTTGTCTGTCGACAAGCTCGAGCAGAACGTGCGCGCGTTTCGCAAGGCTGAGAACGACTTCGCCACGGCGCTTGGGCTCGCGGGCGAGGACCGCAAGCGGGCGCGATGATCGTCGGGCGTTTCCGTGACGGCACACCGCTGACCACGCAGCGCGGGGACGGGGCGCACAGCCCGATCATGAACGACTTTGACTACGACAGCGACGACTTGGCCGGCAAGTGCCCCTTCTACGGGCACGTCCGCAAGACCAACCCGCGCGGGTCGGGCGGCTTCGAGCCGCAGAGCAACCAACGGCTTCACCTCATGGCCCGCCGGGGACAGACCTACGGCAACCACACCGACAACCCGACGGACAGAGCCTGCCGCTCAGCAGCCGCCCGACAACGGGGGTCGGCCTGCTGTTCATGGCGTTCAACTCGCAGATCGAGACGCAGTTTCAGTTCACACAGGCCACATGGGCGAAAGACCCAGCGTTCCCCAGCGTCCCCCCTGCCACCCGGCGCCCGGTCTGGACCAGGTCATCGGACAGGGCACGCGCCCGACCGCAGTCTCCCCGCTGACCTGGGGAGGCAAGGACTCCAAACCGCTCCCCGCGGCACCCCAAGCCGTCACGATGAAAGGCGGCGAGTACTTCTTCATGCCCTCCTTGGCGTTCCTCAAGAGCCTCTGAACGCGCTCAGCGCTGGGGCAGATCGAAGACGAGCGAAGCACGATTTGGCGGGTCCCGCGAGGCGGTGCGCGACCGCTCGAAGGACGACATTCGTATTTCTCACGTAACCGACCAACCTTGCTTGCGCGCGCTCGTTAGAGGAGTGTGTCGTGCTGCAGTGCTTGATACCAGCGCATCGGACGCCCTCCCGGGCCACAGGCCGCGCCTGTCGCTGCCGCGCCGTGCCCTGTGCTCGGCCGGTGACGACCGCCTGGTCGAGCAGGTGCGCGCTGGAAGCGCCAGAGCGTTCGAGGAGATTTACGATCGACATCACCGCGGCATCCTGGCGTTTTGCCGGCACATGCTCGGTTCCCGCGAGGAGGCCGAGGACGCCGTTCAGCACACGTTCATCGCGGCCTACCAGTCGCTGCTGGCCGATGAGCGACAGATCGCCCTCAAGGCGTGGCTGTACACGGTGGCGCGCAACCGCTGCCTATCGCTACTCCGCGCGCGCCATGAGCACGCCGACATCGACGGCGACGGCGTCATGGTGCCTGCGACCGCCGGCCTGTCCGCCGAGGTCGAGCGGCGCGAGGATCTGCGCGCGCTGCTTGCCGACCTGCAGCGCCTGCCTGAAGACCAGCGCGCCGCACTGGTCCTCGCTGAGCTTGAAGCGCATTCGCACGACGAGATCGCCGTGATCCTCGACGTGCGCCCGGCGAAGGTCAAGGCACTTGTCTTTCAGGCGCGGGAGGCGCTCATGAGCCGCCGTCACGCCCGCGAGGCCGATTGCGGTGAGATCCGCGAGCAACTGGCCGTCCTGCGTGGCGGTGCGCTGCGCCGCAGTGAGCTGCGCCACCACGTCGCCGACTGCGCCGGCTGCCGTGCCTTCGCTGCCGAGGTCAAGAGCCAGCGCGCGGCGCTGGCCGTGCTGCTGCCGGTCGTGCCGTCGCTCGCGCTCAAGCACAGCACTCTGACCGCGGCGTTCGCGGCGGGCAGCAGCGCTGCGGCAGCCGGCGGCGCGGCGGCCGGCGGTGCTGCGGTGGCCGGCAGTGCTGCCGCGGGCGGCGCGGCTGCCGGCGGCACGGCGGCTGTAACGAGCGGCACGGCTGCGGCCGGCGGCGCGGCTGCCGGCGGCACGGCCGTGGCGGGCACGGCTGCTGCCGGCGGCGCCGCTGCGGGCGGCGGCTCCGCACTACTCACGAGCGGAGGTGCGCTCCTAGGCGCCAAGGTCATCGCTACGAAGGCGGTGATCGCCTTCGCCTTGACGACGGGCGTTGCCGGCGGCGGCTACATGGCCGTTCAACAGCTTCCCGGCGTTCGCTCGCCCGCGCACTCGATCCAGGCCCGGACGGACCAGCAGCAGACGTCGGGGGGCAAGCTGGCCGCCAGCGGCGGCCTGGTCTCCGGCAGTCACGACGAGTGCATGAAGGAGCCGGCCACTGCTGCGCGCGCATGTCTGGACAAGGAATCCGCCAAGGCAGACGGTGCCGGCTCCGCGGCAAGCGATCGCGAGGACGGCTGTCCTAACAAGCCCGCCGCCACCGCCAAGGGATGCCTAGAACCCGCCGACGGTCAGGCGACACCCGCCGACCACCACAGCAGCGGCACCTCCAACAGCCAAGACCACTGTCCTACCACGTCCGCCAGCATCCCCAGCAACTGCCCGGACTCCGCGGCCGGGAACCCGCCGCTCACCGCTCAGTCGACGCCAGCCGGTCATGGGCCCAACAGCCAGGACAGCAGCACCAACACGCCCGCCAGCACCCCAAGCAAGTGCCCAGACTCCGCGGCCGCCGAGCCACCGCTCACCACTCAGTCGACAACGACCACCCCGGACAACACAGCCACCACACCGACCACCACCACCCCGGAGCCCGCGTCCGTCGAGCCAACGCTCACCACTCAGGCGACGCCCGCCGCACCGGACACCACCACGACCACGACCACAAACTCAGACCCCGGGACCGCCGAGCCACTGCTGACCGCTCAGTCGACACCCACCGACAAGGACAGCAGCCCCAACACGCCTGCTCCCACCATTGAATGCCCGGCGCTCACGCCCCTCTCCGGCGCCCCCTCTGCACCCTGACTCGGAAGTAGACGACGGCGCCTGGCGCGTCGCGGGACGGCGCCTGAGGGGAGCGACACGATCCGTTCGGGTTCGTCCGTGGAGGGTCAACGCACCAGCCGCACCTCAAGTCCCGCGCCCGCTATCGCGTCACCCGCGCCGCCGAGTAGGCCCAGCACGCGCGCGACGTAGCCGCGTGTCTCGGCGTACGGCGGGATGCAGCCGCATTGCTGCACCGGCGCCGGACCTGCGTTGTACGCGGCTAGCGCGAGCGGAACCGAGCCAAAGCGGCGCAGGAGGTCGCGCATGAGATGCGCCTGCGCATCGATCGCGGCCTCGGCGTCGAAGGGCTCGGCGAGGCCGATCGTGCGCGCGGTGGCGGGCATGAACTGCGCGATCCCCAGCGCGCCGGCCCTCGACCGGGCGAACGGGTTGAAGTTGGACTCGACGTAGAGTTGCGCGCCCAGCAGCGCGGCCGACACGTTCCAGCGCTGTGCGGCACGACTCAGCGGGCCGGCGAACTGCGCAGGGATGAACGACGGCAGCGTCCGCGTGCCCTCGCCATCCGAGGGCCCTGCCTCGCCAGCGCTCGGCTCGGCGCCACCGGTCCCCGAGGCAGCGCCGGCTGCGCTGACCTCCTGACCCCCGAGACCGTAGCCAACGGACGTCGTGCCGGGATTGAGGATGAACCCGTAGTGCCACGGTTCCCAGGAATAGCGCTGAATGAAATGGAAGCGCTCGGCGTTTACGGCCAGCCAACCGTAGGCGGAAGGCGGCCCAAGGTCGAGCTCCGTGCCGAGGCGGTGTAGGGAGCGACCCGGCGCGGCGACCCATTTCGGGTCGGGGTGACGGGCGAAGAGCGCGGCCTGCTCGGCGTTGGAGCGAAAGCCGCTGACAACGACGAGCGCATGGCCATCGCGCCGGGCGGCGGCCTCGAGTCGATCAAACGCGGCGGCGACATCCGGGCGCATCGGCTTGCCCTGACGCGTCGCGAGCGGTCCACGGTACTCACCCGCCCCCGCCGCGCCCAGCACGAGGTCGTTCGGCGGCGCGAGCTCGGCCTCGGCGCGCGCGCCCGCGGCCACCTCCTCGCGGTCGCTCACCGATACCGGGTCGCGAACCTCCACCTGGACGCGCACGGGAGCGAACGTGTCGGCATCCGGGAAGCTCACGGCGACGTCGCGCGCGCCGTTGCGCCGCGCGGTTTCGATCGCGGCATCGCGCCCGAGCTCGAGATATGCGCCACGCTCGAGGTGCGCGGCGTTGGGGCGCGGACTCCGAGCGTGGTGTGCGGCGTCGCGCCTGACGCCGAGCGCTGCCGGTTCGAACAGGCCCGGATAGGCCCCGTGCATCGCCCGCGCCGCGGCGAGCGCCGCGAGATCGGCCGCGCGCTGCTGGTCGCTCTGCGCGCCGATCCCCTGCGCGATCGCGCCGAGGACAAGAACGCCCAGCAGCAGCGCCATCGCGACGCCGAGCAGTAGGACCGTCACCTGGCCGCGCTCCTCGAGCCCGCGGTCGCACGCGTGCGTCTTCACAGCGCCTCCACCGGCCCCGCGAGCGCTCGGCGCGCCGAAGGCAGCAGCGTCAAGCCGGCTGTCGCGAGCGTCCGCGCGGACGGTGCGGGCGGAACCTCGCAGGCGTACGCCCGGACGGTGGCCGAGGCGAGGCTTGCGACGGCCAAACGGGCGAGCGCAGGATCGGCGCCGCTGCGCGTCGCCACGACGACGAGATCCTGCTCGGCCAGCAGCTCGTCGAACACCGACGCCCGCGGCCCACCGAGCGCGACCACTGCCGGGGCAGGATGCGCGGCGGCGATCACGCGCCGCGCTTCGGCGGCCGCCTCGTCGCAGCGCGGCGCCAGGCGGACGACTGCGAGGCGCCCGGCCGCGTGGGCTTGGTGCTCGCGCGCGGCGAGGGACGCGGCGAGCCGGCGAGCGGCCGGCAGCGCGGGCGCCCTCCACGGTGGACGGCCGGGCTCAGAACCCGTCCACGCACAGACGGCCACAACCGGCGCGCGAAAGCGCCGTGCGATCGACAGCGCGAGTGCCGCGCCGAGTGCCGGGGCATCGGCAGCTGGGCACAGGACGGCGATACCGGGGGGGGGGCGCGGCCGGGGGACCGCGCACGCCCGTTCCGGCGCTTCGTCGGAGCCGACGAAGTCCTCGTGATCCCCCGAGAGGGCCAGGGACGAGGGGACCACGAAGTGCTCGTCGCCAGTCAGCGAACGTTCGCCGGCTGGGATCACGAAGTGCTCGTAGAGGTGGCGGCGCACGCTCATCGCGGCTCTCTCGGACCGGCGTCCGCCTCGCCGCGGGCCTCGAGCAGGTCGGCGAGACCCGGCAGCGGGGAGACGGGGCGCAACAAAACACGCACGCGGCGGCCGATGACGCGCACGGACATGCGCTTGCGCGACCAGCCCGGCACGGCCTCGCGCGCGGCCGCAGCAGCATCGCGATCCTGCAGCAGCGCGACGGCGCCGGCCTCTGCGGCGTGGTCGGCCAGCTCGCCAGCCGCACCCGCGGCCAGGACCTGGGCGGCCGCAAACGCCACGATCACCAGCAGCGGCGTGAGCACGACGAGCTCCACCGATGCCTGGCCCGATTCGCGGTTGCGCCTCATGGTCTGCCCTGGTGCTGGAGAAGCGCGCTGGCCGAGACGGTGATCAGCCGCCCGCCGCCCAAAACCGCCGGCACGGCGATCGCCACCCGAACCCCTTCGTCGGGACCCAGGCGGCGAATGACCAGCCCGCGCTCCAACCGCTCGGGCAGGACCCTCCGCGCCGCCGCCGGCGCATCGCTGCCGACGGCTGTTGCGCGCGCCGCGGCCCGCGCCGCCGAACCCGCCAGCCAGACGGCCTGCCCGGCGACCGCCGCCTGCCACAGCATGCCGAGCAGGACGCCCAGCAGCGGCAGCAGCGCGACGACCTCGACGCTCGCTTGGCCTCGACAAGATCGGTGGTCCGACGGCATGCAGGCGACCTTGTCGGACGCGGCGTATCGCGACAACGCGCGTTCGTAACAATCGGCCCGCGAAAATGTGACGACTTTCAGCAGCCCGGAAGGCGACACTCAGCAGCCGGAAACGCGACGACACTCAGCAGCCGGCCAACGGCGCCCCACGTACCGCCCAGCCGCGCCGGACGCCCCCCGCGCCGCCGCGCCCCCGTGCCCCCCGCGCCTACGTGTAAGACCGGTAGCGCTGCCAGACGAGGTACAGCGTGTACGACGCGGCCCCGACCAGCGCAAACCAGAGGACCGCGCCCGCGCCGGTCGCAAAGAGCTTCTTCGAGGCGGCGATCGTGACGATCGCGACGCCGATGGCGCCATAGAGCGCGAAGCGCCATTCGTCGCCCAGCGAGAAGATCTCGCCGCGATACTGGCGGTAGAGGATTCCGCAGATCAGCGCGACCGTGATGATGAAGACCGCGTTCAGCAGCTGACCGATGAACGCCGCACCCTCACCGCCGCCCGGCGCGAGCCAGACGACGAGGGCCAGGACGACGACGATCCCGATGTTGCGTGCGACTTCAAGCGACACGTCAAACAGGCTAGTGGTTCGTCCGGTGTGATCGCGCGCGTTGGCGCCGCCAACGAGGACCGGCTCGCCAGAAGACCGAGCCCGGCGCGGCGCCAGACCTCTACACCAGCGCGCGCACGTGCAGCGACTCCGGCGGCTGCGGCGGCGCAGATGTCATCGGCCGCGGCGGCGCCCCGATTGCGCCGGCAGCGTCCTCCACGCCCGGCTCCTCACCTGCACGCTCGGCGGCAAAGCGATAGCCGACGCCGAAGTGGGTGTGGATGTAGTTCCAGTCCGGCGAGGCACGCTGGAGCTTGGAGCGCAGCTTGCGCACGAAGACGTCCACCGAGCGGTCGCCGTGAGCCATCGTGTAGCCCCACACCCGCTGGTAGATCTCCTCGCGCTCGAGCACGCGCCCGCCGGCGGCGGCAAGCAGCTGGATGAGCTCGAATTCGCGCCGGGTCAGATCGACCGACTTGCCCTGCGCGAAAGCCTGGAACTGATCGGGCCGGACCTCGATCTCGCCCGCCACGACGGCCTCGGCGGCTGCGACGCCCTCGGCCTGGCGGCGGCGCCGCGCGACGGCCTCGACGCGGGCGATGAGCTCCTCCGGATGGCAGGGCTTGGTGACCCAGTCATCGGCGCCGATGCGCAGTCCCCGGACGCGCTGGGCGACGGTCGACTGGCCGGTGCAGACGATCAGCGGCAGGCTCGGCAGCTCGCGCGTCACCCGCTCGAGGTACTCCCACGCGTGCGGTCCCAGGATCGCGAGATCGAGGATGTACGCGCCCAGACGCATCGATACCAGGCGGTCGATCGGGACGGCGCCGGCGAGCACGCGGTGTTCCCAGCCGAGGCGGTCCAGCCGCTTGGTCAACACCTGAACGAAGCCGGTGTCGCCATCGGCGACGGCTACTCGCAGCGACGCGGCGACGGCGGTCGCCTGGTTCGGGTCAGTCATCGCGCCGGGAGTCTATGGGCAGGTGACGTCGCGAAAGCCCCGTCAAAGGTCCGGTTACAGGATTTTCACATTTGGACTGACGCAACCTACGAGAGCTCCTCATCCTGTCGTCGCCCGCGTCCGGTCGGAGAACTCGCGGAACAATCCGGTCTCCAGGAAGGCGGTCTGCTCGCCGACGGCGACCGCGTTGTCGCCCACGCGCTCGAACGCGCGGGCGGCGAGCGTCATCGTCATCGCCCACTCGCGCGTGTCCGCGTCGTCGCCCGCCTCGACCGCGAGGCGGAAGATCTCGCGGTTCAGGCGGTTGACCTCGCGGTCGCGATTGACGAGGTCCTCGGCCATCGGAACGTTGCGCTCGGCAAACGAGCGACGGCACTGCACCACCTCCGCGCGCGCGAAGCGGCCCGTCTGCAGCACGCGGCTGAGGATCTCGCCGCGAACCGGCGGCTCGTGTCCGGACAGCGGGATGAGCTTCGCCACCGAGACGCACTGGTTGCCCATCCGCTCGGCGAAGCGCCCGAGATGCAGCAGGGCGGCGAGCAGCCGCAGGTCCCCGGCGACAGGCGTCTGCAACGCGAGCACGGAGATGATCGCGTGATGGACATCGACGTAGAGGGCGTCGATTCGGACGTCGTCGTCGATGACGATCTGGGCCAGCTCGACGTCCTGGTATGCGAGCGCTTCGATGACTCGATCCAGCGCCGTCAGCACGAGGTCGAGCGCGCCCAGCGAGCGCTGCTCGAGCTTGCGCAACTCCTCCTGGAACTGGCAGCGAGGCTCGGTCATCCGCCAGGCCATGCATCCGGGGCGCCCGCCAGCTCGCGAAACTGTCCCGTGGCGACGAAGATCGCCTGCTCGCCGACGTCGACGGCGTTGTCACCGATGCGCTCGAGGGCGCGAGCGACGTGCGTCATCGTGATCGCCCACTCGCGCAGACCGGGGTCCTCGCCGGCGTGCACCGCCAAGCGGAAGATCTCGCGGTTGAGGCGGTCGACCTGAAGGTCCTGCGCCGCCAGCGACTCCGCGAGCGGCAGGTCGCGCTCGGCGAACGCGCGGCGCGCTTGAGCGGTCAGATCGCGCGCGAGGGCGCCCATCCGCAGGACGCTCTGGAGCAGCGGATCGTCGGTCGACGGCTCGTGATCGCACAGCGGGATGAGCTTGGCGATGTTCACGCACTGGTCGCCGATGCGCTCGATGTTGTTGATCGAATGCAGCACCGCGGTGACGAGTCGCAGGTCGCCGGCGACGGGGCCCTGCAGCGCCAGCAGCGACAGCACGCCCTGGTGGACTTCCAGGTAGCGCCCGTCGATGCGGGCGTCATCGGCCACGATGAACTGCGCCAGCCACAGGTCACTCGTCTCGACCGCGCGGAGCACGCGATCGATTTGGCTAAGCGCCATGTCCAGCCCGCCGAGCGCGGAGCGCTCCAGCTCTTCCATCTGATCCTGGAACTGCGGGCGTCCGTGCGCCGCTGCCTCCATCAACCGTGTACCTCGTTCTCGACCATCCGCTCCATCATCGCACCAGCTGCCCAATTTCATCGCACTTTCACAGGTTGTTCACGTTATGGCGCTCGATCCTCGGCATCGTCCGCCCCCGAATGAGCTCCACTGACCTCGATGCGAACCTGATCGTGATCGGTTCGCTACGTATCCGCACCTCAGATTCGCTCGTCACGATGGACGATCGCCCGGTCACGCTCACGGTCCGCGAGTTCGGACTTCTGCTCGCATTGGCCCAGCGCAACGGGGGAATCGTAAGCCGCGACGAGCTGTACCGCGCCGTCTGGGGCAGACGGCTGCGCGACGGCGACCGCAGCGTCGACGTCTACATCCACAAGCTGCGCGACAAGCTCGAGGAGGCGCAGCCCGACTGGCGCTACATCCATACCCACGTGGGCTTCGGCTACCGGCTGTCGGCCGAGCCGGCCCACGTCGAGGGTTCGCGATCTTCGCAAGATCTTCACATCTTGAGAACGGAGAAATAACAAGATGGCCCGGTGCAACCCGAGAGTCTCCCGCCGCATCCGGTCGCAAGCCAACCATAGGGAGACACTGTGAGGACCAATCGCCTGATCTCGGGCGTCGCGCTGAGCGCGGCACTCGCCGTCGGCGTCGCGGGATGCGGCGGCGACAACAGCAGCACCAAGAGCAGCGGCAGCGCGGCTTCGTCCGGCGGCGCCAAGCTGTCGGGCACGATCAAGCTCGACGGCTCATCGACCGTCTTTCCGTTCGCCCAGGCGGCCGCCGAGGAATTCCAGCGCGATAACCCGAACGTGAAGATCTCCGTCGGCGAGTCGGGCACGGGCGGCGGATTCGAGAAGTTCTGTGCCGGCGAGACCGATACCTCCAACGCGTCGCGACCGATCGACACGGACAAGGAGGTGCCCGCGTGCGAGAAGAAGGGCGTCAAGTACAGCGATGGACAGGTCGCCAACGACGGCATCGCGATCGTCACGAACAAGGACCTGAAGATCGATTGCATGACGACCGAGCAGCTCAAGAAGCTGTGGAACAGCAAGTCGAAGGTCAATAACTACAAACAGCTCGATCCCAAGTTCCCGGACCAGAAGGTCGCCCTGTTCGGCGCCGGTACGGACTCCGGCACATTTGACTTCTTCACCGAGGCGATCAACGGAACGAAGGGCGACACGCGCAAGGACTACTCGCCGACCGAGGACGACAACGTGACGGTGCAGGGCGTCTCAGGTGACAAGGGTGGCCTGGGCTACTTCGGCTTCTCCTACTACGAGGACAACATCGACAAGCTCAACCTCGTGAAGGTCGACGGGGGAGGCGGCTGCGTCGCTCCGAGCAAGGGGACGATCCAGGACGGCTCCTACAAGCCGCTGTCGCGTCCGCTGTTCATGTACGTCAACGCGAAGGCGCTCGCCCGTCCCGAGGTCAAGGCGTTCCTCGAGTACGTCCTGGCGAACGAGACGACGATCGCCGACGCCTCGAAGATCGTGCCGCTCACCGACGCGCAGCTCACGAAGGCCAAGAGCGCACTGGCGACGGCGGAAGGCAAGTAGCCGTGGAAGCAGCCTCGCCACCCGCGGCGACGCTCGAGGCGTCCAGGACTCTGGTCCTGGGCGCCTCTCGGCGCCGTACGGGCGAGGCCGGGATCCGGGCGCTGCTGTTCTGCGCGGCGCTGCTGTCGGTCCTCACGACCGTCGGGATCGTCTTCTCGCTGTCGAAGGAGACGATCGCCTTCTTTGGCGACGTCGGGGTCGGGAAGTTCCTCACCGGCACCGAATGGTCGCCGCTGTTCGCCGATCCGAAGTTCGGTGTCCTGCCGCTGATCAGCGGCACCCTGCTCGTGACCGCGATCGCGATCGTCGTCGCGATACCGCTCGGGCTCGGCACGGCGATCTACCTCGCCGAGTACGCCAGGCCTCGTACCCGCAAGATCCTCAAGCCGATGATCGAGCTCCTGGCCGGGGTGCCGACGATCGTCTTCGGCTACTTCGCCCTGACGTACTTCACCCCGACGGTCCTCAACGGGCTGCTGGGGCTCGACGTACCCGTGTTCAACGCGCTGTCGGGCGGCATCGTCATGGGGTTCATGGTGCTCCCGACCGTCGCTTCGATCTCCGAGGATGCGTTGTCGGCTGTGCCGCACTCGCTTCGAGAGGGCGCCTTCGGGCTGGGAGCCAACAAGCTGCAGGTGTCGCTGCGGGTCGTCGTTCCCGCAGCGCTCTCGGGCATCGTCGCGGCGGTCGTGCTCGGCGTCTCGCGAGCGATCGGCGAGACGATGATCGTGCTCATCGCCGCCGGCCAGCAGCCGAACCTCACCTTCGATCCGCGTGAGTCCGTTGAGACGATCACGACGTTCATCGCCGCGACCGCGAAGGGCGACATCGCCAGCGGCTCGACGGCCTACAAGACGATCTTCGCGGTCGGGATGACCTTGTTTCTCATGACGCTGGCGATGAATGCGATCGCGATCCGCTTCGTGCGCCGCTACCGCCAGGTCTACGAATGAGCGCTCAGCCCTCCCTGCGGTCGGTCTCCGGCGCGGCGCGCACGAAGGACGTCGCCTTTCGCATCGCGATGTTGCTGTGTTTGACACTGAGCGCGCTCGTGCTCGGAATGCTCATCTTCGACGTCATGCGCGACGGGCTTCCCAAGCTCAACAGCGCGCTCGTTTCGAACTTCCCCTCGTCGCAGTCGGCCAGAGCGGGCCTACAGCCGGCGCTGTTCGGCACGATCTGGATCATCGCGGTGTGCCTGGTGTTCATCGTGCCGGTGGGGGTCGCGACGGCGGTGTATCTCGAGGAGTACGCGGACGCCTCGAAGTGGTGGAACCGGCTGATCGAGGTCAACATCCAGAACCTGGCGGCGATTCCGTCGATCGTCTACGGCATCCTGGGCCTGGCGTTCCTCGTCCGCGGCCCGATCAGCCTCGGTCGCGTGGTCCTTGCGGGCGGGTTGACGCTCGGGCTGCTCGTGCTGCCGGTGGTCATCATCTCCGGCCGGGAGGCGATCCGTGCCGTCCCGCCCTCGATTCGGGAGGGATCGATGGCGCTCGGCGCGACGCAGTGGCAGACGATCTGGAAGCAGGTTCTGCCCGCTTCGATTCCCGGCGTCGCGACCGGCGTGATCCTCGCACTGTCGCGCGCGATCGGCGAGACCGCGCCGCTGATCGTCGTCGGCGCCGCCACGTTCATCACGTTCAACCCGAGCGGCGTCGTCGGCGACGGCGCGGGCTTCAGCGCGTTGCCGATCCAGATCTACAGCTGGATCTCCCAGCCTCAGGACGAGTTCAAGCAGCTCGCGGCAGCCGGCATCGTGCTGCTCCTCGGAGTGCTCGCGATCATGAATGGCGCGGCGATCTACCTGCGCAACAAATACGAAAACAAATGGTGACCTTCGACGACGACATGGAGCCGGACCCCGTGAGCGAACAGACCAACGTCCACTCGATCGACCCGGAGGTCCCCGCGCCGCCACGGCGCAGCGGTCCCGCCGCGGTCAGCGTCGCCGCCGACCTCCCGATCGCAGCCAAGCCCGTGGCAACCAAGCCGGTCTTCGCCCTCCAGGATCTCGGCGTGCTCTACAGCGGCAAGCAGGCCGTCCAGGACGTTACGTTCAATCTGTACGAACACGAGATCACGGCGTTCATCGGGCCGTCGGGCTGCGGCAAGTCGACGATCCTGCGCTGCCTGAACCGGATGAACGACCTGGTATCCGGCGCGAAGGTCGAAGGCACGATCCGCTACCACGGCCAGGATCTCTACGCCCCCAAGGTCGACGCCGTCGAGGTGCGCAAGCGCATCGGGATGGTCTTTCAGAAACCGAATCCGTTTCCGAAATCGATCTATGACAACATCGCGTTCGGACCGAAGGTCCTCGGCCTCAAGGGCGACATGGACGAGATCGTCGAGGACGCCCTGCGCCGCGCGGTGCTGTGGGACGAGGTCAAGGATCGCCTGAAGTCAAACGCGTTCGGCATGTCCGGCGGCCAGCAGCAGCGCCTGTGCATCGCGCGCTGCCTTGCGGTCAACCCCGACGTCATTCTCATGGACGAGCCCTGCTCGGCGCTGGATCCGATCTCCACCGGCAAGATCGAGGATCTGATGACCGAGCTCAAGAGCGAGTACTCGATCGTGGTCGTGACGCACAACATGCAGCAGGCCGCCCGCGTCTCGGATCGCACCGCGTTCTTCATCGTCGACCTGATGGCAGGCGAGAACAACCGCATCGGGCGTCTCGTCGAGTACGCGGCGACCGACAAGATCTTCACCAACCCGTTCGACCAGCGCACCGAGGACTACGTCACCGGCAAGGTCGGCTGAGTCCGTCGGCGAGCGTCACGTCGCAGCCCGACGGTGACCGCCGCCACGCTCGACCCTCGACCTGAGCGTTAGCCGAAATCACTGTGTGCGCACCCGCACACATGGTTATCAGCTGAACCTCACCTGTCGTTCATGTTTCGGGACCACCCTGCGGCCTCGTCTTTGCCTGATTCCCCGACAGGTCGATCCCGATGTTTCCCACAAGCCTCTCCGGACGCTCGGTCCAGTTCCCCGGACCCCCGGTAAAGATCGCACGGACCCTCGCCGATAGCCGGGCCAACCGCCCTGCCGGGGCGCTCATCTGTAACCGAGGCGAGGACCTGCCCCACATGTCGCCATACGAGGACACGACGCGGCACACGAGTCGCGGTCGGATCGCGGCGGCGCTTTGCACCGCGGGCGTTGTGGCCGTCGCGCTCGGTGGCAATCTGCTCGGTGCCGGCGCTGGCACGGTCTCTCCCGTCCCCGGCGAGGCCGTCGGATCAGCCCCGACGCAGGTCGCCTCAGACCCCGCCGGCACCACGAACGCGAGCGCGGGCGCGTCAAGCAGCGGTAGTCCGGATCCCGGTTCGGGCACGAGCGCGCCGGGCGCTCCGTCGAGCGACAGCACAGACAAGGGCACGGCCACAACGCAGACGACGACTGCGACGACCACGACGCCGGCGCCTGCACCGGCGCCCACCGAGACGGTTCCCGCTCCCGCTCCGAGCGAGCCGGCCCCCGCAGCCGAGCCAGCCGCGCCCGCCCAGCCCGAGGCCCCCGCAGCCGCGCCCGCCCCGCCCGAGGCCCCGGCGCAGCCCAAAGCGCCCGCCCAGCCGACCTCACCTCTTCCTGTCGGCCAACTCGCCGGCGCGCCCGCGGACGGCACCACCGCCAAGTGCCCCACCGCCGCCAAGGGCGCGAACGCCAAGCAGGCCAAGGCCGCCGTCGCCACGCTGAGCGCAGGCGCGGCCACGATCGTCGAACAGCGCAAGCCGGCCGCCCCGACCTGCAAGAGCGCTCCCCGCGCCTCGCGCAACACGGTCTCCCCCGATCGCGGCACCGTGCCGGAGGACAAGCCGCTGCCGGCCCCCCTGCGCGACGACGCCGGCGTGCCGACGATGACCAACCCGACGACATCGCTGGCGCTGCCCGGCGCGGTCCCCGTCGGCGTCCCGAACTTCTTCATCGACAAGTTCCGCATCCCGCCGTTTCTGCTTCCGATCTACCAGGCGGCTGGGATCCAGTACGGCATCCGCTGGGAGGTCCTTGCCGCGATCAACGAGATCGAGACCGACTACGGCCGCAACTTGAACCTCTCCACCGCCGGTGCCCTTGGCTGGATGCAGTTCATGCCGCAGACATGGAAGTCCTATGGCACCGACGCCAACCGCGACGGCCGCAAGGACCCCTTCAATCCGGTCGACGCGATCTTCGCCGCCGCGCGCTACCTGCGCGCCGCGGGCGCCGACCAGGACCTGCGCAAGGCGATCTTCGCCTACAACCACGCCGACTGGTACGTCGACTCGGTGCTCATGCGTGCGCGGCTCATCGGTGGCCTGCCCGACGACCTCGTCGGCTCGCTGAGCGGCCTCACACTGGGCCATTTCCCGGTCTTCGCCAAGGCGCGCTACGCCGACGACCTCGCCGAGCGCGGGGCAACCCGCCGCGTCGTCATCGGCGCGAACGCCGCGATGCCGGTCGAGTCCAAATCCACCCGCCGCAGCATCGACATCTTTGCCAAGCCCGGCTCGCCGGTGATCGCCGTCCAGGACGGCCGGATCGTCGCGACCGGCGATTCCAAGCGCCTCGGAAAGTACATCCGCCTCCAGGACGCCTACGGCAACTCCTACACGTACGCGCATCTGAAGAAGCTCGCCAGGTTCGTGCCCGTCCCGATCCGTAAGACACAGAGCAAGGCCTCGATCGCCAAGGAGCTCGCGCTACCCGGGCGCGATCCGAAGCCGAAGCTCGCCGCCTCCGCCGGCAAGCAGACCTCCGACTCCCCGGCTCCCACGCGCGCCGGCGCCGCAACCCAGGATCTGCTGGCCGAGAACGTCAGCTCCGGCGTCACGAAGGAGCGACTGTTCGCGCACCCCGGGCGGCCGAATTCGCTCGGCAACGGTGGCTCCAACCAGATCTTCGAGTCCGAGTCCTCGCTGTCCTCGGGCCAGACTCTCAAGTCCTACTTCACGAGCCTCTACGGCCTCGACGCCAAGGACGTCGTGCTCAAGCGCCTCGTCCCCGGGCGGCGCGTCATCGCGGGCACGATCTTCGGCCGCATCGGTCGCACTTCCAAGACGGTCGCGCCGCATGTGCAGTTCGAGATCCGCCCGGCCGGCCGCGGCGCCCCGCGGATCGATCCGAAGCCGATCCTGGACGGCTGGAAGCTGCTCGAGTCGACGGAGATCTACCGCGTCCAGGGCAAGAACGCGCTGCTCGGCGGCCACGCCTCGATCGGCCAGATCATGCTGATGAGCAAGGAGACGCTGGCACAGCGGGTGCTCGCCAACCCGCGTATCGAGGTCTACTCCTGCGGGCGCCGCGACATCGAGGCCGGGGTCATCGACCGCCGCATCCTCGCGACGCTCGAGTTCCTCGCCGGCAGCGGGCTGAAGCCGACGGTCAGCTCGCTGCACTGTGGTCATGGCTATTTCACAGCCAGCGGCAACGTCTCCGAGCACTCCTCCGGCAGCGCCATGGACATCGCCAAGATCAACGGGATCCCGATCCTCGGCCACCAGGGCGAGGGGACGATCACGGACATCACGATCCGCCGCCTGCTGACACTCCAGGGCACGACCAAGCCGCACCAGATCATCAGCCTGATGACCTACAAGGGCACAGACAACACGCTGGCGCTGGGCGACCACGCTGACCACATCCACGTCGGCTTCCACCCCGGATACCAGGTGGGGGCCGCTGACGCCAAGCAGCTCGCGGCCGTCCTGAAGCCGTCGCAGTGGATCAAGCTGATCGACCGCCTTGGCCGGATCGACAACCCGACCGTCAGCGTCAAGCCGTCGAAGTACGCGATTCGCGTACCGGTGCCGCGGGCGTCGGAGCAGCATCTCGGCGAGTAGGGCAGGCGCTCTCGCGCAGGGCCTGGGTCGACGCGAGGCGTCCGAGCTTGTCCAGCGACGCGCTCTCGATCTGGCAGATGCGCTGGCGTGACACGTTCAGCAGGTGACCGACCTCGGTCGCCGTGCACGGCGGCGTTCCCGCGAGGCCGTAGCGCAACACCAGCACGCGCCGCTCGCGCTCGTTGAGCGCGCCCATCGCGATCCGCAGCGTCTGGCGGGTCATCCGCTCCTCCGCGCACGCATGCGGAGACGGCGAGCGCTCGTCGGCGATCAGCTCGCCGATCTCCGTGCCATCGTCGTCGCCGACCGGCTGCTGGAGCGAGACCGGCGGCTGCTTGGCGCGCCAGATCGGCTCGACCTGATCGACGCTGATCCCGGTCGCCGCGGCGATCTCGTCCACCCGCGGCTCGCGCCCGAGCGTGTGCTGCAGCAGGCGCTCAGCGCGTGCGATCGAGCTGAGCTTCGCGACAACGTTGGCGGGAATGCGGACGGTGCGGCCCTTGTCGGCCAGCGCGCGTGTGATCGCCTGGCGGATCCACGACGTCGCGTAGGTGGAGAACCTGAAGCCCAGGCGGTGGTCGAACTTCTCCGTCGCCCGTACCACGCCCAGCGTCCCCTCCTGAATCAGGTCGAGGAATGGCAGCCCGAGGCCGCGGTAGCGTTTGGCAATCGACACGACGAGGCGCAGGTTGGCCTCGATCAAGCGGTGCTTGGCCTCGAGGTCGCCGCGCTCGACGCGCTTGGCGAGCATGATCTCCTCGCGCGCGGAGAGCAGCGGAATGCGGCGCATGTCCTTGAAGAAGAGGTCAAGCGCATCTGCCTCACCGGTGTCGAGTTCTCTGCGCTCACGGGTGAACATCGCTGCAATCCACGCTAGCACCACCGAAGGTGTTACTGGCGCCCGCCTACACGCCTTGCCTGGCTCAGCAGCTCGCGCCGCAGGCGCGCTCCCGTGCGGCGGCCGCCGTGCGGGCCAGCTCGCGCGCAAGCTCGCGCCGCTCGTCGTCCGCCGGCAGGACGCGGTTGACCTCCACCAGGCGCGCCGCGCCGTTCACGGCGGCCTCGGCGAGAACGACGGCCGTGAGCGCGTCGGGCCGGAGCGCCGGCGGGCAGTTGCGTGCCACCTCGGCGGCGAGGACGACGATCTCGCTCGCCGCGTCGGCGATCGCGAGCGCGACGTCAGCCGCGTGCGTCAGGGCCTCGTCGGCGAGCCGCTCACGCTCCTGCGGCGAGATCGCCGTCACGGCCGGCGAGACGACCCCGCGACGCGCCGAGCGCTCCCCGTCGAGCAGGACCGCGGACGCCGCGCGGTAGGCCATCGCGTCGCGGTCGATGAGCGCCTGGCTCTGGATTCGCAGCGCCTCGGCGTGTGCGATCGCCCCGCCAGCCTCGATCCAGGAGGTGCGCGACGCGCGCGCGACCTTCGCCGTCAGCGCGGCGGCGGCGGCCGCAGCGAGCGCCGCCGCGGGTCCCCCTCCCCCCACGAGCTCGTGCTGCGACGCGAGCGCGCCGAGAACATCGCCGAGCGAGCGAGTAAGAAGCGTGGATTGGGGAGGGACCGCCAACGGGCCGATGATCGTAGCCGCGCGCTGGGACTACAACCGCAGGCGCAGCTGCGCCCAGAGCGCTTCGTAGGCACGGGCGGCACGGCCGTGCGGGGCGAACTCGGCGACCGCCCGGCGCTCGACGGCCATCCGCTCGACGTCGCTGGCGGCCGGGATCGGGGCCGTCAGCACGGCACTGTCGTGCTCGCGCAGCAGGTCCGCCATCACCTCCTGGTGCAGCCGCTTACGGGCGTCGGCCATCGAGAAGAAGGCGAGGATCAGTGGCGGCCTGGGCACCTCGTCGGCGACGAAGCGCCGCAGCTGGTCCAACGTGCGCAGCGACAGCGGCGTCGGGATCAGCGGCACGAGCAGGACGTCGGCGGCGGCGAAGACGCTCTCGGAGGCGAGCGAGATCGCGGGCGGGCAATCGAGGAAGACGTAGTCGTAGTCGCCGGAGAGCGGGGCGAGCACGCGCTGCAGCCCGCGCACCGGGCGCTTGGTCCCGTCCAGCGCAAGATCCATGTTGCGGTAGGAGAAGTCGGCGGGCAGCAGGTCCAGGCGCTCGTGGTCGGTCCCCTTCAGCAGCGCCGCCGGGTCGCTGCGCCCTTGCACGAGCTTACGCGCGCCACCTTTGACCTTCGGCTTGATGCGCAGCAGGAACGTCGTGGCGCCCTGCGGATCGAGGTCCCACAGCAGCACCCGCGCGCCGCCCTCGGCGGCCAGCCAGGCGAGGTTCACCGCTGCCGAGGTCTTGCCGACGCCACCCTTGATGTTGTACGTGGCGATGACGCAAGTCATGGCGCGAAGGTCTTCGCCACCACCTTGCGCTGATCCTTGGCGGAGAACTCGGCGAAGCTCGCGGCGAACTCGGCGCGCGCCTGCGCCTGCTCGCCGGCGAGACGCTGGACCAGCACGCCCATCGCCATCAGCGCCGCGGCGCCGCCCTCCTGGACGGCGACCTCGTCGCCCAGCGCGCGCAGCAGGTCGGCCTGCACCTCGCGGTCCTGGAAGCGGCCGAGGACGTCCTGCAGCCCCTTCAACGTCGCGACCATCGGCTTGACGACGGCGGCGGGATACAGCGAGGCGAAGAACTCGAGCAGGTAGCGCAGCTCCTTGCCCTTCTTGCGCAGCTCGTGCAGGGCCTCGGCGGGGCTGTCGTCGTCGATCGCGCGGCCCATCTTCACCATCCGCCTGTAGACCCGGTCGATCCGCTCGCCGGCCACGTCCTGCACCGGGCGCGCGGCGTCGGGACGATCGGCCTCGTCGGCCGCCACGAGCTCTCCGAGGAACACGCGCCAGTTGTCGAGCAGCCCGCGAGTACGTGCCGAGCGCAGCGCGCGCACCATCGTCTTGCGCTCGGTCTGCAGGCGCGCTTCGAGCAGCCGGCGCAGCGGAGCGACGTCCTCCCCCGCAGGCAGCCCGGCGGCGAGATCGTCGAACTCGAGCAGCTGGACATCGAGGTCGCGCACGGGCCCGGTGATTGCCTGCAGCTCCCTGAAGCCGTCGCGGAAGACCCGTAGCGCCTCGGGCGGGAAGACGCCGGCGAGCTCGCGCTGCATCGCCCGCGACCGGCGCACCGCGACGCGCAGATCGTGCAGGAACTCGCTGTCGATGTCGGCGAGCGTCCCCGGCAGGTTGGCCTCGACGACCTCGTGCAGCCGGCTGAGCACCGTGACGGCGGCGGCATCGGCGCGCGTGTCGGGGCGAAGATCCACGCGCGCTTTCGACGAGGTTCCGCCCACGCTGGCGCCGGCCGCCTGCGCCGCGTCGTCGTGCACCGGTCGGGGCGCCTCGACAAGCGCCAGCTGTCCGGTGAGCAGTGCCAGGACACGGTCGAAGTCGGCGTCGTAGCCGAGCACGCCGATGACGTGCAGGCGCGGGCGCAGGGCAAGCTTGCCGGCCCCGCCGATGACCAGCGGCTCTTCGACACGCAGGCGCACGACGATCTTGCCGAGCTCGTCGAGCACGTTCACCGGAAGCATCCGGCTGCGCACGCGCGCGATCGGCCTCAGCGCTCGCATCTCGATCAGCGGCGCGAGCCGTTCGCGCAGCGCTCCGGCGGGCAGATCGCCGGCGAGCAGCCGCTGCTTTGAGTCGCCGTGGTCGGCACCGACCTCTTCGGCGTACGTCGCCGGGTCGGTCAGGGCGAGGCGCCGCCCGCCGTCCACGAGCGCGAGGCCCGCCTGGTGGATGCGACCGTCGAAGGTGTCCCAGAACGTCCGCTCGAGCGTGTGCGCACGCTGCGTGACGATCGGCAGCTCGGCGGCGAGCGCATCCGCCGCCGCGGAGGCCGCCAGGCCGTCCGGAAGCAGCAGCTGGATTGCGCGCGCGTTCATGAGCCGACAGTTTCTCAGCGCAGCACGTCTCGGCGCGCATTCGTGTTCGCCGGCCACCGGGCATGGGTACAGCGAGCCGCGTGATCGAACCGCGACAGCGCCGTCAGGCCCACCGCACGCGCCGGCTACCGGGCGGCGACGGCTGATGCGCGTTGCGGTCACCGGCGCCACGGGCAACGTCGGGACGAGCCTGCTGCAGGTGCTCTCGCAGGATCCGGCCGTCGAGGAGATCGTCGGGATCGCCCGGCGGCTGCCGCAGCTCGCGCTGCCGCGGACGCGCTTCGTCGCCGCCGACGTCACCCGCGACGACCTCGTCGAGCACTTCCGCGGCGCCGATGCGGTCGTCCACCTCGCGTGGCTCATCCAGCCGTCACGCGATCGAGCCGCGACGCACGGCGTCAACGTCGGTGGCAGCCGGCGCGTGTTCGCGGCAGCGGCGGCCGCCGGCGTCCCACGGCTCGTGTACGCATCGTCGGTCGGCGCCTACTCGCCGGGCCCGAAGGACCGCCGCGTGGACGAGAGCTGGCCGACGGGCGGCATTCCGACCTCGTTCTACTCGCGCGACAAGGCCGAGGTCGAGCGGATCCTCGACGCGTTCGAGACCGAGCATCCGCAGCTGCGCGTCGTGCGCCTGCGCCCGGGCCTGATCTTCAAGGCCGAGGCGGCATCCGGCATCCGCAGGCTGTTCGCCGGGCCGCTGCTGCCGACGTCGCTGCTACGCCGCAGTCTCATTCCGATCGTGCCGGCGCTTGACCGCCTGCGCTTTCAGGCCGTGCACTCGCTCGATGTCGCCAAGGCATACCACCTGGCGCTGATCGCCGACGTTCGCGGCCCCTTCAACGTCGCAGCCGAGCCGGTGCTCGATCCGCCCGAGCTCGCGCGCCTGCTCGGCGCGCGTCCCGTGTCGGTGCCCGAGCGGGCGCTTCGGACGGCGGTCGACATCAGCTGGAAGCTACGGCTGCAACCCACGCCGCCCGGCTGGCTGGACATGGCGCTCGGCGTGCCGCTGATGGACATCACGCGTGCCCGCGAGGAGCTGGGCTGGAGCCCGACCCGCCGCGCCGGCGAAGCGCTGCTCGAACTGATCGATGCGATGCGCCGCGGCGACGGCCTGGGGACCGAGCCGCTGGCGCCGGGCGGTGCCGGGCCGCTGCGCATCCGCGAGCTGCTGACCGGCATCGGCGCGCGCTCGCGCGGGTAGCGATCAGCGGGCGGGCGGCTGGGGCGCCGCGGCGGCCGCCGGCGTGGCGGGCGGCTGCGACGCCGCCTCCGCCCCGGGAGCCTTCGCGATCATGTCCTGCGCAAAGCGCTCGCTGAAGCCGGCGAGAAAGGCGATGCCGACGAAATAGAAGTCGCTGGCGGGCTCCGGCGTGGAGATCCCAAGCATCTTGCTTTCGAGCAGCACAAAGACCGCGGCGCCGAACAGCGCTCCGAGCAGCGGCCGGATTCCACCGAGCAGGCGCATGATCGTCTTGCCCGACTCGTAGGTCAGGACGAGCTGGCCGCGCGTCATGCGCGCGAGGACGCTGACGAACGCGCCGAGTGCCCCGGCGATCGGGGTGTAGACCAGCGGATCGGCGTCCAAGCGCTGGTGCCAGAGCAGGGCCATGGCGGCGAAGAATCCGCCGAGCAGCACGATGCCCTGCCCCATGCCGAGGAAGTACTCCACCTGCGCCTGGCGGTGGGCCGAGCGTTCGTAATAGTGGCACGCCTGGTCGAGCAAGCCGTTGAGGCTTGCGATCTCCTCGGGGTCGGCGCCGAAGGATCGTCCGCCGTTGGCCTTGCGCTCGTCGAGCGACCCGAGCAGCGATGTGACGACGTTCATCAGCAGCCGCATGCAGACCTTGCGCGGCTTGGGCTGCAGGAACTCGATCGCCCGGTAATGGGTGTTCAGGCAGCGAAAGAGGATCTCTCGCGCGACAGGGTCGACGGGGTCGCCCATCGCGCACTCGACATGGATCGCCGAGTTCGACGCCCCGATGCGATCGTCATGCGCGGCGCGCCAGCGATCCAGGGCGCGACCTGTGCGCACGGGCGGCTCGGGCGGGCCGTCCTGCCCCGCGACCGGCGGCGACTCGCCCAGCTTCGCCGCCGTATGGATGTCGGTCAGCACCGCGGCAATCTGCAGGTGCTTGCAGAAGTAGGCCGTGATGATCCCGCCGCGCGGCTCGCTGAACGCGCTCAGCAAAGCCGGGAAGAGGGACTCGCAGCGCTCGCGGTGCGCATCGGAAAGGCTGTCGTCGCAGAGATGAAACCAGGCCCGGGCGACAGCGTTGAACGTGACGTGGCCGTCCTTGAGCACCTGCTCGAGCGCGGAGATGTCGCCCTCGACCGGACCTCGCGAGCGCGGCGGCACGCTGTCGTCGCGATGGCGGTCCAGTGCAGTCAGGACGGGAGGAGTCTGTTGCGTGGTTGCCATTTGCAGTACCTCGCAGCGACCGTACCTGCAGAGTGACCGCCGCGGTGTGGCATCTGGCACAGAAGCCGTGCTGCGGTCCGGTACCGTCGTGGCATGCGCAGCGGGCTCATCGCGGTAATCGCCGCAGCGATGCTCGCCTGTGCGTGCGCCCAGAGCACCGCTGTCTCGCGTCCGCCACAGCTCTTCGTCTCGCCGCAGGGCAACGACGGCTCGGTGGGATCGTTGAAACGACCGCTGAGGACGCTGCAGCGCGCGGTCGACCGCCCGCGCCCGGGGACGCCGGTCGTTGTGCGCGGCGGCCGGTACGTGGGGTTCCTGATGGCCCGCAGCGGGCGACCCAACGCACCGATCACGATCAAGGCCTACTCACCGCGCAGTCGGCCCGTCATCCGCCCCGCCGGCGCGAGGACGGACGTGATCGAACTTCGGCGTGTCCACGACGTCGTTCTCGAGGGGATGACCGTGACCGCAGCGCCCGCGCAGTGGGGCGCGGGAGTGCGGATCAACTCGGGCTCGGCGATCCGGATCGCACGCATGACGCTGCTTCGTAACCGCAGCTACGGCATCAAGGTCAAGGACTCCACCGATGTGCTCGTGACGCGCAACCGGATGACGCGCAACGAGACCGGCATCGAGATATCGGGCGGCGGCGAGGGCGTGGTGATCTCCGACAACGACATCTACCGCAACGATCATCTGATCGTCAACGACGCCACACCAGGGAACGACCGCGGGGCGAACGGGACGGTCTTTCACAAGACGACCGGGCATATCCGCGTGACCAGGAACCGGATCTGGGGCAACCGCGGCCCCTCGCATGACTGGGTCCACGACGGCGGCGCCTTCGAGGTCTACGCCGCCAGCAACCTCGAGATCAGCGAGAACGTCGTCTGGGACAACGAGAACATCATGGAGACCGGGACCGACGGCTCCGGCCCCTGCGCGAACATTCGCTTCTTCCGCAACGTCGCATACGCCGGCGGCCAGCTTCCCTCCGGCGGGATGATCCTGCGCTGCGCGTCTGACATGCTCGTCGCGAACAACACGTTCGCGGGGATAGACCGGTTCGCGTTCGACGTCAAGGCGAACGACGCCCGCTACGGCGGCTCGGTCGAGGGCCTGCGCATCGTCAACAACGTGGCCAGCTCGCCGGACCGGGTCTACAGCATCGATTCCGCCCTGCCGGCCTCGGTGCAGATCGATCGCAACCTCGCATTCAACACGTCGGGCAGCTGGCTCGGCTACGTGTCCGGTCACGGCAACACCCGCGATCTCACCGTCTTCTCGGGGTGGAGCGGCTACGAGCGCAGCGGCCTGACGGGGGACCCGCTGTTCGTGGATCCCGCGGGTCGGGATTACCGGCTGTCGCCCGGCTCTCCGGCCCTCGACCGGGGGCTGCGTGTTCCCGGCGTCACCGACGGCGCACGTGGGCCTGGGCCAGATCTTGGGCGCTGGGAGATGGGCTAGCCTGAGTCGGCGCGAACCACACAGAATCCCGGACTGCCTGTGCTTCATCGCCTTCATCTACGCCGCCGCCAGTCGGGCACCGCCTCGGCATCCGCGCGCGCGGCCACCAGCTCGCCGGTCCTGGCACAGCCGCACGCGGCGGTCGTCAGTGCCCTGCGGCTGCGCGCGCTGATCGGCGCACGCGCCGGGCGATGACCGGACTGCTCGGGCAGGGGCCCCCTGCCGCACCGCCGGCGCTGTCGCACGGCGCGGACCTGGAGACGGGACTCGCCCCCGGGCTGGCCGCGGACATCCTGCTGGTGCTGCTCGCGCCTGCTGCGCTGGCGATGTGGTTCGTCGCCCTCAGCGGCGTCCACATCGGCGACATCGGCGACCACGGTCTCGTCGACGCGCTCCCGGCCGGCGCGATCGTCGCGCTCGTCCTGCTCGCGGCGGGCTTCGCCGTGGCGCTGGCGCGCAACAGCCTGCGGATCGCCGTCCTCTATGTCGTCGTGCTCACCTTCGCGCTCTACGGAGCGCTGGTCCCGATCGAGCAGGTGGCGAGCTTCAACGTCTCCTGGCGCCACGCCGGCATTGCAGATCACCTCGCGCGGGCCGGCGGCGTGGACCCCGGCATCGACGCCTACTTCAACTGGCCCGGGTTCTTCGCCCTCCTGGCACTTGCGTCGGACGCTGCCGGGGTCAGCGATCCGCTGGTGTTCGCTCCCTGGGCCGCGGTCGCGGCGAACCTGCTCTACCTGCCGCCGCTGGCGATGATCGCGCGCAGCGCGGGCGGCGACCCGCGGCTCGTGCCGCTCGCGCTGTGGGTCTTCATCCTGTCCAACTGGGTCGGTCAGGACTACCTCTCGCCCCAGGCCCTGTCGTTTGGTCTCTACCTCGTCGTACTGGCCGTCGTGCTCACCTGGTTCGGCGGGCCGGGGAGCGGTCCCGCGTCGCGGCCGCGATTTCTGCGGAGCCTGCGCCTGTCGATCGCCGGTGAGCGCGGCGCGCCGGCTGCGCTGCCGCGGGCGGGGCGAGACGCCGTGCTGCTCGTCGCGCTCGCCGCCGCTGCGACGACGGTCCCCAGCCACCAGCTCACACCCTTCGCGCTCGTGCTGGTGCTGGCCGCGCTGGTCGTCTTCGGGCGTACGTGGCTGCGCGGCCTTCCGCTGCTTCTGACCGTGGCGATCGCCGCCTGGCTCGTGTTCATGACGATCAGCTACCTCTCGGGCAACATCGAGGCGCTGAAGGCGCAGCTGGGAGCGCTCACGAAGACGCTTTCGAGCAGCGTCGGCGCGCGGATCGGCGGCAGCGACGGCCACACGCAGGTCGTGAACGCACGGCTTGTCTTCACCGGGCTGCTGTGGCTCGGGGCACTCGCCGGTGCCGCGCTGCGCCTACGCGGCGGGCAGCGGACGTGGAGTCTGCTGATCCTCTTCCTGGCGCCGTTCGGACTGCCGATCCTGCAGCCCTACGGCGGTGAGATCGTCCTGCGCGTCTACCTGTTCGCCCTACCGGGAATGGCCGTCCTCGTCGCTTCGCTCTGGCTCGCCTTCGCGAGCGGTCATCGGCGCCAAGCGGGAGCCGTCGTCTTCGTCGTCACGGTGGGCTTGATGGGAGCGTTTTTGATCACGCGCCACGGCAACGATCGCGTCTGGCTGTTCACCCGTCAGGAGGCGTCGATCGTCAACCGGGTGTACGACATCGCCGCGCCGGGGTCGGTCCTCGCCGCCCCGTCGACGACGCTCCCGTGGCAGCACCGCCGCTACGCGGAGCTCGAGCATGTGAGCCTGGAGAGACTGAAGGGCCCGATCGCCCACGACGACGGCGGTCGACGGCTCGCGAGCGCCGTCTACGCGCTGATCAAGCGCCAGGGCGACGGATACGGCTACGTCATCGTCACGCGCAGCCTGCGCGCCTACGACAAGCTCCTCGGCTCAGCCAGCTGGGGCAGCGTCCCGCAGCTCGAGCGCGCGCTCGACGGGTCCTCGCGCTTTCGTCGCCTCATCAGCGGCCGCGACGCGCGCGTGTGGGTGACCGTGCCGGAGCGCGCGCCGGAGCGGCGCCCGTGAGGCTCGTCACCGGTCTGCCGGCGTCCGCCCTGCTCGGCTGGGCGCTCGTCGTGGACGGGCTCGTGCTGTTCACCGGGCCTTCGGCCGTACGCACGCTGCTCGTCGCCGTCTTTCTGCTCCTCGGCCCCGGGTTGGGCATCGTGGGGCTGTTCGGAGTCGAGGATCCCTGGGCGTTGCTGACGCTGGCGTTCGGGCTGAGCGTCGCGCTGGACACCTTCGTCGCGCTCACGCTCGTCTACGTCGTCGGCTGGTATCCCGGCGCCGGCCTCGGCGTCCTGCTGGCGATCAGCATCGCGGGCGCGCTCGCGCAGCTATGGGTGAGCGTCGCATGGGAGGTCGAATGATCATCGCGCTGGTCGCACTCCCCGATCCCGGCGACTACCTGGTCTGCTTCGCGCTGTTGGTCCTGCTGGCGCAGCGCGAGCTCGAGCGCGCCCGCGGCGGCCCCGACAAGAGCCCGCCGTGGACCGGCCTGGACCGTGCCATCCCGCTGCTCTGCCTCGCCTTTGCGGTGATCGTCGGCCTGCGCATCGCCTCGCTGCTGTAAGCGTCGACGCGCAGCGCCGGCGGCCTGGCGGGGCTCAGCGCGCCCCTCGGGCCGGGCGGGGTGCCCGGCCCGGAGCGGCTGGTTGTGGTTCAGGCGGCGAGGTCAGCGAACGCGAAGAAGTCGCGGATCGTGACGATCGGGTCGCCGTTTGCGAGCTTGACGCCCTTGGAGGGGTCCCATCCGTTGTCGACGTTCAGGTAGGAGCGTGGGTCGTTGCGGATCAGCCCGATCTGCGTCTCGACGACGATGCGGCTGCCGAGCTCGCCGAGCGAGTTGCCGTTGGCGCGGACCTCCGCCTCCTTGAGGAGGTAGTACCACAGCGGCGTGTTTTGCAGGAAGCCGCCGGCCTCCAGCGCGGCGGTGACCTCCGGCGTGTTGCCCTGGCGCAGCTCGTCCTCGGTCAGGGCCGGGACGCCCATCGCCTTGGCCACGGCCTGTCCGGTCGGGATGCTCAGCAGGTAGCCGCGCAGCAGGTTGCGCTGGGCGAGATCGCGCAGCAGCATCCGCAGGACCTTGTTGTTGGGGTCGGTGTCGTCTTGGATGCTCTCGCCGAGGCCCTCGTTGACCATGTTGTGGATCGGCGGCGCCAGGCGCGTGTCGATCTTGCGCGCCATGTGTCCCTCGTTGGGATCGGCCTTGTTCGTGAAGCGGTCCCACTCGATGATCCAGTTGAACGGCAGCGTGGGCTGCCCGGCGAACGGCGTCGGCGTGCTCTTGGTCGGGTCCGCGGCGACCGAGTGCCCGTTGCCCGTGAACAAGAACAGCAGCTCGAAGCGAGCGATGTTGATGACCGCCTTGTCGGGCGGGACGGGCTTGCCGAAGTTGCGGTTGTGGTCATAGGCGCCGCGGACCATCGTGTGCCCGAAGCGGTACGCCGCGACGGAGTACTCCAGCGGCGCGAACAGCGTCCCGCCCTTCAGTGGCTTGTAGACCTTGTTGCCGCCGACGAGGATCTTGTTGACGACCCCGGGCAGCGTGACCGTCGGCAGGTAGTCGTTGACGACCAGCCACTGGTAGTGGTGGCGCACCAGGCGCCGCGCGACGCGGAAGCGCTTCTCCGGACCGGCGCCCTGCAGCCCGAACTGCTTGGGGTTGGTCTCGATCGCCTTGACGACGTTGTTGTGGAAGCGCAAGAACGCGAGGTGAAACTGCGCGACGATCAGATTCTCGTCGTTGCGCAAATCGCCGATGAACGCCCGCGTCTGGAGGTTGACGTCGCCTTTCAGGCTCTCGGGAATGTCCTTGTCGGTGATGACGCCCGCCTTCAGCAACGGACCGACGCGCGGCAGATCGCGCTTGAGGTCCGCCTCCGGCGGAATCTTCACGCCAGGGATGCCGTCCCCATCGGCGTTATCGCCCACGCGCAGCCGGATCCCGTCATAGAACCCCTTGTCCGGGCCGCCCGGATCGGGCTTGATGTCGTCATCCTCAAGGCCCGGCCCGTTGCCATAGACATGGTCGAGGTCAAAGGTCGGGCGGCGCAGGTTGCGCAGATCCTTGACGACCCTGTCGGGATCCAGCGGTATGAGCGGCGTCTTGGTGATATCGCTCGTCGTCGAATCGCGATCGGTGTTCGCCGTCATGTCGTGATCGATGAACTGACCCCAGTAGGTGTAGACCGCCGGGATATTGGAGTTGACCTCCACCGCCGGATCGGTCTGCACGCCAGAGGCGCTATCGACCATCGCCGCACCCAACGCCTTGAGGTTCGCCGTGACCGTCGCCGGATCGCCAGGGATATGCGCATCCGCCTGCTTCTTGAGGCCCGGCAACAGATAGTCAAACGGCGTAGTTCCCACCGGCGGCTTCTTCGAAAGATTCAATCCCAACTTGGTCGCCAGGTCCTTCGCGCCCTCCGCGCTTTCGGGAAGGACGTGACCGCCGTGCTTCAGATCGAGCATCGAGGCTCTCCTTGGTTATCGAACGCCACGCATCTACGCGCGCTGTTGTGGTTATCGACGCGGGGCCGTGGAGGCAGCCTGGGCGCCCGTGTGACGCAGCCAGAGCATCGGCATATTCGCTGTCAGACGCCACATGTCGCGAGCCCCAAGACCTGCGACGTCATCCTGACAGCAATACACTTCCTGATCCTCCAAAAACTTGGTGATAGCTCACCAAATGACCCCGTCCTGCTGTGGACACTCTCGCAGGGTTCGGTGGATAAAGTCAACGTGCAAGCGTCAGCGGCTCTGTCACGCGGTTTTTCCTCAGGTGCGTGCGGTCTGAGCTGAGAGCCTTCACAGGAGATCGATCAGCAGCGTCGACCACGCGAACCTGCGCGCCCCGAGTCCGCGCCCGGTGAGCGGGTTGTAGTACTCACGGAAGCCGAACTGGGCGACCGATCGCGCCAGCGCGCGCACGATCCGGTCGCCCTCGCGCTCGTAGCCCAGTGACCGCATCGCCGGAACGAGCAGCCATGCGGTGTTCATCCAGGACGGCCCGCGCCAGGCGCGGAACCGGTCGAAGTGCGGGTTAAAGGACGGTTCCTCCAGGCTGACCGACGGGATCCCTACGGCGGCCGCGTAGCGGCGCGGGTGCAGCAGGTGCTCCTCTACCAGACGCCGGCGCACGTGCTCGGGCAACCCCTCCAACAGCAGCGGCGACAGCGACGCCCAGGTCGACACCCGCACCGGCCGCTCGGCGCGCCCCGCGAGATCGAAGAACAGCCCGCTGCGCTCGTCGAGGCTGCGTTCGAGCAACGCCCGCTCGACCCGCGTCGCCCGCTCCTCCCAGCGCGGCTCGCCGCTCAGCCGCGCCATCGCGCGCAGCGACAGCGCGTAGGCGACGTTCACCCAGACGTCCTCGACGTGTTCTTCGTGGCGCTCGATGAGGGCGGGCGCGTCCCAGCGCGCCCGGCGCCCGCGCTCCATCAGCAGCCAGTAGCCGAGCCGGTCGTGGGTCATGCGCCCGAAGACCGGCTCGTACTTCGGCGAGTCGTCGAGCCCGGACTCGTCCGGCGCGATGATCGTCAGCAGTCCGTCCCCATCGGGATCGCGCTGACGCGCGAGCCAATCCAGGTGCCGGCCGAGCGCCGGCAGCGCCTCGCCGCGAAACGACGGCGCGTCAGGGGAGGCATCGGCCACGATCTCCCAGGCGAACGGCAGCAGCGGCGGCCCGATCGTCTCCGTGCGCCAGTCGCCGACGAAGCCCCGCGTCGCGTATAGCGGCGCCCGCCGCCAGCCGGCTGGGGCGTCCCAGAAGACCGTGTGCGGGAGAAAGCCGTCGGGCCGGCCGGATCGCAGCACGGTGCGCAGCTCGGCGCGCGCGCGCGCCGGATCGAACAGCCGCCAGGCGATTGCGTGAAAGCAGGAGTCCCAGTGCCACATGTGGCGGTAGCGCGGCGGCGCGGGGCAGGTGAACGAGTACTCCAACCCACCGCGCCCCCGCCCCGTACGCCAGTTGCAGCGCAGCACCTGCTCGGCTGCGGCGATAAGCGCCGTCGGCTCCGCGCCCGGCTCGCCGACCTGCGCTGGCAGGCTCAGCCCGACAACCCGGTCCGTTTGCGGCGCAGCAGCAGCCCCCCCAGGCCGGCGAGCTCCGCACCGAACGCCGCCGTCCACGTGGCGCGCGCGGCCAGCCGCGCCGCGGCCGCAGCATCCGGCTCGGCGGCGCGCGCCGCTTCGATCGCCCCCAACAGCCCGTCGATGTTGCCGGGCTCGTACGTGCGCGCGATCCCGCGCATCAGCGCGGCAGAAGGCGCCGTCGAGCACGTCACGACTGAGGCGCCGCACGCGGCCGCCTCGAATCCGACCAGGCCGAACGTCTCGTGCGCGCCTGGCATGACGACGACACGAGCGGCCGCGTACCAGCGCGCAAGCCGCGCCCGCTCTTTGATGAAGGGGTAATGGCGCACGCGCTCGGCGATCCCCAGCCGCACGGCCAGGCGGCGCAGCCGGTCCTCGATCGGCCCGCAGCCGACGAGCATGAGCCGCCACGGCTCGACCGAGCGCGCGGCCGCGTGAAGCAGCTCCACGACGCCCTTCTCGCGTCCGAGGCGCCCGACGTACAGGATGTGCTGCTCGCGCCGCACGTCGGGCTGCGGAACGAACGCGGGGTCGACCCCGAAGCGCAGCGGCAGTCCCGTCTCGCGCCCGCAATCGTCGCGCGGATCGACGGCCGACATGACGGCATCGGCCTCGCGATAGGCATGGTGCATCCAGCCGCGCAGGGCCGGATGCCAGATCCGGTCTGGCCCGGGCAGTCCGGCCGCATCCAGTGCGATCGAACCGTGGTGGACGGCCACCACCGCCGCACCGAGATCGTGCGCGGTCTGCGTCACGCCGAGCGGCTGCCAGAAGGGGTCGTGCAGCATGACGACGTCGGGTCGCAGGGATCGCAGCGTCGCCTTCAAGGCTCGAGCGCCGAACGGCAGCCGGTAGCCGGTGCATGCCGCCAGGCGCAGCGACGGAAGCTCGTGGCGTCCGCCGTCGTGGTGCAGCGCCCGGCCGGGAACGATCGTGTGGTGATCGATCAGCCCCGTCCGGAGCGCCCACGCCGCCTTCGCGTCGAGGTACGTCCGGATCCCGCCGCTGCGCTCGCCGTAGAACAGCGCCACGTCCGCCACCCGCAGCGGCGGCGGCGCGACCTCCCGCAGCCGGCGCGGAGCGCGCTTGTCGAGCAGGCGGCGCCGCGCCTGGAGGATCGCGGCCTCACGCGGCACGTCGGGCGTCCGTGACGACGTCGACGGGGTCGAGTGCCCGGCGATAGCCGTCGGCGAGACGCTGCAGCGAGCGCTCCCAGGTGCGCTGGGCGACGGCGTCCAGCGCGGTCCGTGCGAGCCGCTCGCGCTGCAGTGGCTGGACCGCGAGCTCGTTCACCGCGGCGGCGAGGGCGGATGCGTCGGGGCGGCACAGGCGCCCGGTCGCCCCATCGGTGATGATGCTCGTCGGTCCGCCTTCGCCGACGGCCACGACCGCCAAGCCGCTCGCTTGCGCCTCGAGCAGGACCTGGCCGAACGTGTCCGTGCGGCTGGCGAAGAGAAAGATGTCGGCGCTCGCGTACGCCCGTGCGAGGTCGTCGCCCTCGAGCCAGCCGAGGAACGTCGCGTGCTCGCCGAGGCGCTCACGGAGGAACCCCTCCTCGGGTCCGCCGCCGGCGAGCGCGAGGTGCAGGCGCGGGTCGCGCTCTCGCGCGGCGAGGAACGCGTCGGCGAGCAGGTCGGCGCCCTTCTCGCGGGTCAGTCGCCCCGCGTAGAGGACGGTGATCTCGCCCGGGAGCAGGTTCGCGTCGCGCCGCTGCGGGGAGAAGCGCGAGAGGTCGACGCCGCGATCCCAGCGCCCGATGCGCTCGCGCGGGATGCCCATTGCGCGCAGGACCTCGTCGGAGGCGGCGCTCGGCGACAGCACGCGCCGGCACTGGCCGTAGAAGGCGCCGATCGCGATTCGCACGGCGATCTCGAGCGACGCGTCCTGCGAGCGCAGGCCCGCGTAGGCAGCGAGCTCGGTGTGGTAGCTGCCGAGGACCGGAATGCCCATGACGCGCGCGATGACCGCAGCCGCGGCGCCCGACGGTCCGGGGGAGCAGAGATGGACGAGGTCGTAGCGGCCCTCGGCAAGAGCCTCGACGATCGCCGGCAGGCTCGGCACGCCGACCTTCAGCCCGGCGTAGAAGGGGATGTCGATCTCGGCGACGGCGGACAGTCGCCGATCGACGTTGTGGTCGGTCCCGACGACCTCGACCTCGAAGCCCGGCACGCCGCGCTCGCGGAGCTCGTCGAGCGTGTGCGTCACGCCGTGCATCCCGCCGACCGCGTCGGCGACCAGGGCCACGCGCAGCGGCTCGCCGTCGCGGCGCGCGAGCTTCGCCTTCTCGCGGCCGAGGAACGCCGCGGCCGGCGCATAGGGGATCGCGGCCAGGCACGCATCGAACAGCGTCGCGGCGACGGCACCGACGTCGGCGCTTTGCGGGGTGACGGCCGCGATCTGCTCGACCGCGCGGGCGAGCTTGCGCTCGTGGCAACGCCGGGCGCGGCGGAACAGGCTGGCGTGGGCGAAGTCGTCGTCCTGCAGCAGCGAGAGCAGCTCGGGTGCGTCCATGTCGAGCTCGATGGCGGCGAGCCAGGCCCGCAGCAGCGCGCGGGCGTCGTCCGGACCCAGCCCGCTGCCGGTCGCGCCGGTACGGGCGTCGCCCTCCTTCATCAGCCGTTGGACCATCGCGAAGACGGCCTGCGGATCCGGGCCGGCCCCGTCGCTGGCGCCCCGGCCGAGCGCGCGAATCGCGAGGCCCATCGCGGCGTGCGTCCACTTCGCGGCGCTGCCGTGCTCGCCGCGCGCGATCGCCTCGCCGGCGGCGACGTGGTCGAGGAACTCGTACCACGTCGCGCAGCGCGGGACCTCGGTGTACGTCCGCCCGACGTCGACGCCGGCGTGATCGTCCGAGCCGCCGACGCCGGTGCCGCCGTGCGTCTCGATGTAGACCTCGGCCGGCGCGTTCAGCTCCCGAGCCCGGGAGCCGTTGCGCGTCTCCCAGATCGGGAACAGCCGCGCGAGCCGGCGGCGGTGGCGCGGCGTCAGCGGCGCCTCGACGGCGTAGAAGGGGTGGGCGAGCGCGCATGGGATCGCGCGCTCGTGCAGCTCTTCGGCGACGGCTTCGACGTCGCCGGCGAGCGCCTGCAGACGCTCGTGGTCTGCCGGGGTGATCCCCCAGCAAAGGATGTGAACGGCTTGGCGCTCGTTATGGAACCATGCGGTGAGCTCCTCGGAGACGAAGGCGTCGTCGTGCTTGGCGGCGAGCTCGAGTGCACCGTCGATGGTGTCGTGATCGGTGATCGTCACGAAGTCCATGCCACGGCGCTTTGCGAGCTCGTAGACCTCCTCGGGCGGCGTCGCGCAT
>JAWVGJ010000038.1:0-2659 GCA_033855115.1 Solirubrobacteraceae bacterium | reverse complement strand
CGATCAGCGGCTTGTAGTCGTACAGCGCGCGGATCAGGACGTCGAGGCCGAAGCCGAACGCGATGCCGATGCAGATGCCGATGACGGCCCGGTACCAGCCGGGGCCGAGCAGCTTCTGGCGCAGCGTTTGCGGTCCCCTGCCGCCGCTCGGAGGAGCGGACGCCGGTCGAGCCTGATCTACCGTCTGAGTTGCGATCTCTCTTCCCTTCTAGCCCGCGGGTGCCGGGATTGTAGGACTCACGGAGGCGGTGGCGCCAGACCCGGAAGCGCCCGATTTCTGCTTGGCGAGCCAGGCGTCGAACGCCTGCTGCGTGACCACGTGGGCGGTCTGGCGCATGGTCGAGTGGCCGAGGCCGCACAGCTCCGCGCAGACGATGTCGAAGTTCCCGTATTTGTTCGGCGTCACGCGGATGTGGGTGGTGAGGCCCGGCACGGTGTCGGTCTTCAGACGGAAGGACGGAACCCAGAACGAGTGAAGGACGTCGCGCGTGACCACGTCGAACTTCACGGGCTTGTCCTTGGGCAGATAGAGCGTGTTCATGGTCGGCTGGCCCTGCTCGTCGAGGTACTGGAAGTGCCAGGCGAACTGCTGGCCGATGACGCGCACGTGCATCTCGTTCGGCTGCTTGGCCTCCACGTCGTTCAGCACGATCCACGCGTAGGCGGCGAGCACGCTCACGATGATCGTCGGCACGGCCACCCAGATCACCTCGAGCCGCGTGTTGCCGTGGATCGGGGCACCGTCGCTCATGTCGCCGGGGCGCGCGCGGAACCTGACGACGCTGTAGAGCGCCGCTGTCATAACCAAGACAAAGATCGGGACCGAGACGATCAGCAGGACGTCGTAGAGCGTGTCGATCTCGTGCGACTTGTTCGTCGCGCCGGCCGGGAACCAGTCGATCGCCAGCGCGATCGCGACGCCGATGACCGACGCGACCAGCCCGATGAGCAGCATCTTGGCCAGCGGGTGCTTGTCGCGATCATCGCGCACGGCTGAGTGTCCTCCTCGGCGTTCCCACGGCGCGCGATCTTATTCCAAGGGGAGGCTGGACGGCGACACGGGTGCGCCCTCGCGGGCTGTCGAGCGGGCGCTACCCGGAGGAGCCGTTGCCGCCCGCGTCGCCCCCGCCATGTCCGCGGAAGCTCGACGGGGGCGCGCCGTGGTGGCGCCTGAACGTCTTTGCGAACTGGGCCGGCTGCCTGTAGCCCACGCTGTTGGCCACGTCGCGGACCGGCAGCGTCCCCTCGCGCAGCAGCTCGAGGGCGCGCCGCATCCGCACCTTGGCCACGTGCGTGCGGAAGCTGGTGCTCCCGACCTCCGCGAACGCCCTCTGGAGCTGGCGCCGCGAGGTCGCGAGCCGGCGCGCCACGTCGTCCAGCTCGATCGGGTGGGCGTACTCGCGCTCGATGATGTCGGCGGCCTCCTCGAACAGCGTGCGCCGCCGAGCGACCGTTCCCGTTCTGATCGTCATGGCCCGGATACGAAGAAGTGGCCTTCTCAGATGATCAGTTAGGCTTGCATCAATCGGCACTAGACCTTGGAGGATGGATGCAGGTAAGCGAGGGGATGAGCTCCCTGGTTCTCACGATCGGGCCCGGTCACACACTGCGAGACGCCGCGCGTGCCATGGCCGAGCGGAAGGTCGGCGCGGCGATCGTGCTCGACCCTGAGCAGCCGGGGCCGGGGATCGTGACCGAGCGCGACCTGCTCGACTCGATCGGCGCCGGTCAGAGCCCGGACACCGAGCTCGTGGCCGATCACCTCTCCGCGAACCTGACCTTCGCCACGTGCGTGCGGAAGCTGGTCTCGCCGACCTCCGCGAACGCCCGCTGGAGCTGGCGCCGGCTGGTCGCGAGGCGGCGGGCCACGTCGTCGAGCTCGATCGGCTGCGCGTACTCCTGCTCGATGATCTCGAGCGCCTCCTCGTACAGCGTTCGGCGCCGGGCGACGGTGCCGGTTCTGATCGTCATGGACCGGATACGAGGAAGTGCCCATACGAGATGAGTGGCAAGTGCATCTGGGGTAGGCTTGCATCAATCGGCACGTGACATGGAGGACAGATGCAGGTAAGCGAGGGGATGAGCACCGTCGTGCTCACGATCGGACCGGATCACACGCTGCGCGACGCCGCCCGGGCGATGGCAGAGCGCAAGGTGGGCGCGGCGATAGTGCTCGACCCGGAGCAGCCGGGGCCGGGGATCGTGACCGAGCGCGACCTGCTCGACTCGGTCGGCGCGGGACAGAGCCCCGACAGCGAGCGAGTTGCCGATCATCTCTCGCAGAACCTGACCTTCGCCGAGCCGGGCTGGTCGCTCGAGCGTGCCGCCGCGGCGTTGGTGCGGGGAGGCTTCAGGCACCTCGTGGTGGTCGACGGCGGCGACACGATCGGGGTGCTGTCGATGCGCGACATCGTGCGCTGGTGGACCGGCGTCGGCGCCACCTGCGACGTCGCCTGAGCCGGTCAGTGCAGGTTTGAGTGTGAATGGCCCTCGTGGCCGCGCCGCACGGTGCGCCACGACTGCCACGTGATGCGGAGGATCACGAGCGTGATCGCAAGCCCGATCAGCGGGTCGCCGACCGGCAGGCCGAGCACCACCACGACGGCGGAGGCCAGCACTGCGAGAGAGACGTAGGCGTCGGCGCGCGCGTGGTCCCCGT
>JAWVGJ010000037.1:0-63862 GCA_033855115.1 Solirubrobacteraceae bacterium | reverse complement strand
GCGATACCAGGGATCTCCGCCGACCACCTGCCGGTCGAGTTCGGCATCATCCGTCTGCAAGCCGCGGCCGGCTACGCCATCGGCAGCTACAGCGCATACGGTGACCAGGAGCGGATCGTCGACATTTCCGGCAACAGCAGCACCAACGGCACGCACGCCATCGTGTACGACAACCACAACGGCGGCAACCAGCACTTCAACTTCGTATCGACCGCCGACGGCAACTACACCATCCGCAACCGATCCACCGACAAGTGCCTGGACCTCAACAACGGGCCGCGGGCACAGGCCGGCGACTACGTCAACGAGTGGGACTGCCAGGGCCAAAGCACCCAGGAATGGAAAGTCAACTACTGGCGCGCGGACCCGGGCGCGGCGGCGATCGTCAACGTATCGACCGGGCTGTGCCTGGACGTGTTCCACAACGGCACCGGCAACGGAACCTGGACCGACATCTGGCCGTGCAGCGGCCAAGACAACCAGAAGTGGACGATGGAGTACCTCGGTGCCACGCTGACCACGCCTAACCTGTTCTCGCGGGCCACGCTGAACCCCGTTATCCGGCCCCGGGGTCCGGCTCGGCGGGCATCCGATCGTGTTCGAGCCGGGCGTGCGGTGTCGTTGCGGGCCCCGTAACCGTCCTGTCTTGACCATCGTGCGGTCGAGACCGAAGCGAACGCCCAAACAACGCGCCCTGGCCGGCCACACCACCAGATCGCTGACGCAACGCCCGCCATCGGCGACCATGACCGCCAGCCGGCGAGGACGCGGCCCGGCGCATGCAGCGAAGCGCGCTCCCGTGTCGGCGCGAGCGCCGCGCACAACAGATCAGTCAGCCCGATGCGCTGACAAACCCCGGCCAGCAACGCGGTCCCCGCACGCGACGTCAACCCCGTCGCATCCGCCGCGACTTCTATCTTCTGTGACCTGGAACGTCCAAGCACCCGCATGGTGCACCCCCTGAGCAGACCGATCGACGACTTGACACCGCGATCTTCCCTGCTCAGGCGGACGTTCCAGCACTCACGACCCGCCGCCACTACTGACGAACCGAGGCTAATAGGTGTGCGTTAAAGAAACGTGGCACCAAGAGACAAGTAGGAAGGCTGAGGTCCGGCCAGTCGGTGTGCCGTTGCAGGTGGCGGTAGATCGTCGGGCGTGTGACGCCGAACTCGTCTGCGACGAACAGCGCGTCGCTGCCGCACCGGCCGAGCGTGTGCTCAGGCGGCCCGCGCTGTGCGGCGAGGCTCATCGGGTTGGCGGCCGCGCGCCTGGACATCGGCGAGCGCCAGGCGCGCGAGCTCCGAGCGCTTGAGGTCAGCCCGCGCGTGGCAACCGCGGCGCCCCGACCGACGGGTGAGAGGAGCCCCGTGACGGGCGACTGTCACGCCGTGCGATCGGTGGCAGCCGGGGGCTGCGATGCCCCCGGGCCACTCGACCCCTATGAGCTACGCGCAGCCCCCGATGCGCCCTCACGGAGCACTCGGGAACGGCCAAGCGTTCGGTGTCTCCTTCTGAGCCTGCCGTTGAGCGCCGCTTCCTGTCGGCGCCGAATGACTCCTGACGTGGCCGGCGCATCCAACGGCGCTGCGGACCGAGCCGCGACCGACGTGAGCAGGCTCTCGTAGGCGTCGAGGCACGCCGTGACGCCGAACTGCGCGCGGGCGCTCTCGGCTCCCTCTCGTCGCTGCTCCGGCGTGATCTTCGACAGTTCCAGAAGCGCTCTCGTCAGAGCCTGAGGATCGCGCGGCGGGACGAGGCGTCCGAACTGGGTGGCGAGCACGGGATAGCGGCCGCCGGGCAGGTCGGTAGTGGCCGACGGCACCCCCGTCATCATGGCCTCGGCCTGAACGATGCCGAAGGACTCGGCGACCGACGGAAGCGCGAAGGTGTCGATGCTCGCGTAGAAGTCGTTGATCTGGCGGCCGCGCAGGAGTCCCAGGATTCGCACCCGAGGATCGTCACCGGCGCTCGTCAGAACTCGTTCGAGAATCCCGCCGCCGGCGACCTTCTCGTAGTCGCCGCCGATGAGCAGGCGGGCGTCCGGGTCGGCGATCTGCCGAAACGCGCTGACGAGGTACTCCAGGCCCTTGTCCTCCACGATGCGCCCGAGAAAGCCGATGTGCTGCCCGGGGCCTTCGCGAAACGATGGCTGTCCGCCGCGTCGATCCAGGCAGGGAGCCGGCACGGCATGCAGGCCGCGTGCGGCCATCACCGGCCAGAGCTTGGAGTGACGGGCCTGATCGTCGCTGTTGACGACGACGGCGACCGAGTGGCGCATGGCGTCGCGGGCTGCGGCATCCATCACGGCGACCTGCAGCGCGTTCAGCGCGCCCGGTGGCAGCCACAGATCGATGTGGTAGGTGCTCACCACAGGCGTCAAGCCGGCGAGGCGGGCCACGAGTCCGCCCTCGAGCATGGGTAGATGCAGATGCGCGACCGAGGATTGGCGTGCGATCCGCGCGGCGACGTCGGGAAACGTTGGGCACACCACGCCGCGGCCGATACGGGCGGCGACCGGGCAGCGAATGACCTCGACGCCGCCGAGAACCTCCCGCGGGGCAAGCGTGTCGTCGTGCTTGGAAGTGACGACGGCGACGCGCCAGCCGCGCTCTGCGAGCCCTTCGGCGACGATCCGCGCGACCTCGGTCAGGCCGCTCACGTAGGGCGCGTAATAGTTGAGGATGACGGCGAGGTCGTAACGTGGTTTAGGACGCATAGGAGGCTCCGGGTGACGTTGAATGTGAGACGTGCAATCGGCTGAACAGCGCCGCAGCGCCGGCAGCCAGTGCATCCACGAGGAGTGACAGGACGCGGCTGGTGATGACCACTACCACCGCCTGGGGAGCGGACAGGACGGTGCCGAGCGCGAGCAGGAGCAGGGCCTCGCGTGCGCCCGCTCCCCCCGGTGCGATGACGACGAGGCTGCCGATGACGGTCGCGAGGGGGATGCCTCCCAGGCAGGCGAGCAGCGCCGGAAGCGGCGCTGCTCCTAGCGACGTGGCGACGAACCACGTGGCCAACCCGGTCGTGAGCCAGCCGACGATGCTGATCGCCACGGCGAAGCGAATCCCGCGCCGCGTCGCGCGCTCGCTGAGTCTGGGACGGCCCGCGGCGCGCAAGGCTCGAGCGCCCAGCCGGTCGATCATCTCCGGACGCACGAGGCATCCCACGACGATGACCGCCGGCAGCAGGAGCCACAGAGCGCTGTCGCCCAGGATCTGGGGTGCGACGAGCAGGCCGACCGTCAGGCCGCTGAGCACCGACGCGGCGAGGCTGATCACGAACGCCGCGACCATCCGCCCCGGCGGGATGCCGAGCGCCGTGCCCATCCGTGCCTGCGCCAGCGCCGGCCAGACCGCCCCCGGGACGTACTTGCCGAGCTGCCCGACGAAGAAGACGTGCGCGGCGGTCGGGACGTCGACGGGCGAGCCGAGGTCGGCGAGCACCAGGCGCCACGACGCCATCGCCAGTGCCAGGCCGACGACGAGAAGGAGGCCGGCGGCGACCACCGCCCACGCGCGAAGCTGACTCATCGCCCCGACGATCTCCGCCCACTGGCCGTGTAGCAGCGCGACGATCGCGATCCCCACCGCCAGCATGAACGCGATCGAGAGCGCCTTGCCGAAGCGCATCATGCGCCGCAGCGCGCTCATGTCGTCCTTCCGCGGCGAGGCAGATGCACCGTGAAGGACTGCAGCGCGTGGTCGGAGTGCCCGCGCGACGAGCTGATGTCAAAACGCGATGCGCGGGCGCCGTTTCCGAGCAGGTCCCAGTCCAGCCGCCACAGCCGCAGGCCAGCGCCGGTCCACGTCCGCGGCAGCTCAACCCCGCTCGTCTGGGCGGCATCCGTCAATCGCGACCGCAGCGGCCCGATCTGGCCCATGGCTGGCGTCGTGTTGAAGTCGCCGGCGAGCAGGAGCGGCGCGCTGTTGGCGCCCACGTCGCCCGAGAGCGCCTCGACCTGGTCGTGCCGCTGCTCTGCGCGACCGCGCAGCGCCCGCCAAAACGACCCGTGCCACGGAGCCACGGACAGGTCATAGGGCGCCTTGAGGTGGACGTTGTAGACCGACAGGTCCCCTTCCGGAGTGGCCAGGTCGGTGCGCAGGACGCCCTCGCGAACGACGACCCGGCGGCGCGAGACCGGGAAGCGCGACAGCGTGAGCATGTCGTCGCTGACGGCCACGCGATAGCCGGGAAACCACGCCCGCAGCTCGCGCCGCCGATCGATCGGACGAATGTCGTGGCCGTCCCAGAAACCGTATTCCTGCAAGACATAGACGTCGGCGCGTTGGCGTGCGAGAAAGCGGTAGAAGGCGCCGGACGACTCGCCCTGGTCCCAGTACTCGGTGTTCCATGCGACCACGCGGATGGCGCCGAACGTCGGCGCCGCGGCGTCCAGCCGCGGCCACGCGACCCCGCTTTGACCGAGACCGAGCAGCAGCGACACGACCACGCCGGTCCACCCCAGGAGACTGCGCGAGCGCACGGCCGCCAGGGTGCCGGCGAGCGCGACCGGGACCACGAGGAAGGCCAGCGGCGGGAGCAGGCCGACGAGCGCCCACACCCACCAGCGGCCGGTGAGCGCGAGGTGCACCCCCACGAACGCGGTCCAAGTCAACGCGATCGCAACCGCCGGCCGCGCCGCGCCGCGCTTCCGCGGCGGGCGCGAGACGGCCTCGGCGCCTACGGCCGGCCGAACCTCCAGGCGTGGGTCGGCAAGCGTCGCCATGTCAGGCGCTCAGAGGGAAGCCGGGTGATCCAACCGTGACGCTCGTGACGACAAGCAACGCCAGCCAGGAACCGCCGAGGTAGGCCAGCGAGCGGTCGTGCAGCAGCAGCCGAGTGGGATCCTCGTCCGCCTCCCCACGCAGGAGCATTTGCAGGTAGCGGAACAGCACGAGGCAGGCGAGCATCGCCGAGACACTCGACAGAGCGCTGCCGGCCATCGACACGCTCCGCGGCAGGCTGAACGCTAGATACGCGACGATCGCGATCGTGCTCACGGCGATGACCAGGTGGTCGAGCAGCTCGACCGTGTAGCCGCCCAGCGCAGGACGCTGCAGGTTCGACTCCTCATGGCGCGAGAGCTCGGCCCGTCGCTTGCCGAGCACGAGCACGAGGCTGCCGGCCAAGATCGCCACGAGCAGCCACGGCCGGGGAACGATCATCACCGCGGTAGCGCCCGCGATGGCGCGCAGCAGAAAGCCGCTGGCGACGCACGCGGAGTCCATAAGCGACACGTGCTTGAGCCTGAGGTTGTAGGCGACGTTGATGGCAAAGTAGCCGAGCAGGACGGGGGCGAGATCGGGAATCACGAGCGCCACGAGCACGCCGTCGACCACGACCAGCAGCGCGGCGAGTAGCGCCGCTGAGGCGGGAGAGATGCGACCGGCGGCGATTGGACGCAGGCACTTCGTTGGATGCCGGCGGTCTCGCTCGCGATCGGCGATGTCGTTGAGCACGTAGACAGCACTCGACGCGAGGCAGAAGGCGACCATCGTCAGCGCCAGCCGCAGGAGATGACCTTCAGTCACCGTAAATCCTTGCAGGACCGGCACGACGAGCACCATGACGTTCTTGACCCACTGACGCGTGCGCAGCAGCGAGCGGACGTCCAAGGCGAAGCTGGGGGCGGCGACCGGCAACCGGCGCCGCGCAGAGACCGATCCGGCTGCGCTGGATCGGACAGCAATCGTGTCGTTCGTTTGGCTCATGATGGATGTTGTTGGAGCTGGAGAGGAGGTTGATTAGTAGGCATAGCGAGCGAGGCGCAGCGCGCCCTGGCGCCATGGTTGGCCGCTGGTGGTTCCCTCGCGTGTCGAGCGCGCGTGGGGATCGTTCAGCCACCATCGATACGTCCGCAGCAGCGTGTCGACGTTGGAGTACTTGGGGTCGAAGCCGAGGACGGAGCTGGCCTTGTCGACGCTGACATATGAGTCGCGCAACAGCTTGTGCAGCAGGCGCCGGTACACCGGAGACAGGCGCACGGCGGCGAGCGCGCGCAGCGCCGGCACGCCCGCGAGGATCGGCAGCCGCCTGATGCGCCCCCCGTGCCCCGCCTCGTCCAGGACGGCCTGGAAGTCCTCGGCGAGGGTGCCGAACCGGCGCGCGCCGACATTGAACGTGTCGTTTCGGAGATCCTGTGGCCCCGTCAGGCAGCGCACGACGACGTCGCAGAGGTCGTCGACGTCGAGCATCTGGATGCGCTGGGTGCCCGCACCGAGCAACGGGAAATCACGACCGTCCTGCGCCCAGTCGAAGAGCATCGCGAAGATGCCCAGACGCCCCGGTCCCAAAAACGTCTTTGGGCGCAGGATCGTTACGTGCTCACCACGCTCGCGAGCAGCCTCGCAGGCGAGCTCGGCCTCGATCTTCGCCTGGCTGTAGGGGTCCACGCCCACCCGTGGGTGCTCCTCGCGCGTCGGCACGACCCGGGGCAGACCGTACACTGCGGCCGACGAGATGTGCACAAACTGCTCGACGCCGGCGGCGCGGCGCGCCGCAAGTACGGCGGTCGTGCCGTCCACGTCGACGGAGCGGATCTCGCTCGCCCGTTTGCTGGGCAGCGCGGCAGCTGCGTGGATCACGGCGTCGCATCCGGCGAATGCGAGCCGCAACAGGCGCTCGTCGCGTACGTCCCCAAGCACCAGATTGTCGTCACTCGCCGCCGTGGAGCGGCGGTCGATTCCGACAACCGAGATGTCGGGAATGCGGCATAGATGGTGAGTTAAGCGGACGCCGAGCACGCCGGAGGCTCCAGTGATGGCAATACGCATGAACATTCCTTTGCAAGCTCGGGTTTCGGTGGCTCAGGTTTAGATGCCGCGGTGGGCAGCCTGACCGCGTGAGCCGAGGTTCATCGTCAGGCGATGTGCACAATGTTCCGCAGGTGCCGCGCGCGGGACACTGGAGCCAACCCGTGTCAATCGGTGCGGCAAACCGAACCTGTGACCCACGTCACACAAACGGTGTCGCCGGGCCGCCAGCCCGCTGACGCGTCGCTTCGGCTGACGCGATGGCTCGCGAGTTCGGGTCTCGGCCGCGGCGCGCTGAACCTCGTCAACTGGATCACACCAGTACAGCCAATATGGGAGTAACGTCGTGTGCGTCGCTCAACGCGAAGCGATCCACACGGGGGTGCCGGTAGCTCAGATCGTCGTTACTCAAGTCACTTGAGTGGTGTGGCGCAGGACGTGGGCGGTGACAGTGTCGTCCCCCAGGCCGGCGGCTGTGGTGACCTTGGTGATGATGTCGGGCGCGCGCTTGAGCGACAGCCGGGCGCCGCGCTGGTTGAGAAACAGTCTCGGCGCCGGGCCAGTCGGGGCGTGGTCCAGCCAGCCGGTGAGGGTGGCGCGCAGCTGAGGTGGATCGGGATCTCGCGGACCTGCTGGCCCTTGCCGACGATGCGCAGGACGCCCTTGCGCAAGGACAGGCGCACGTCGTCGACGTCGAGACCGACGATCTCCGCGATCCGTGCGCCGGCGTAGAACGGAATCAGCGCGATCGCGCGATCGCGTGGTGAGGGGCAGCGTTGGACTTCGCGTAGGAACCGCACGGCGGCGCGCGTGCTCAGCGCCCTGGGCGGGATTCTTCGGGAGTTCGGCGCGCGCGGCCCTCGCGGGCCCGAGGCCGCGGCGGATGTAGAGATCGTCGACGGCAGCCAGCGCGTTGTCGACCGTCGCGGGCTTGCGCTTGAAAACGGTCCGCAGGTGGCTGCGGTAGTCGCGGACCGCCCAGTCGCGCGCATCCCTCGCATTCAAAGGATCACCGGCGCTGTCCGCGTCGGCGAGTCACGCGAGGAACTGTCGGACCTTCGAAGCGTACGTGTGTCGCGTCTGCTCAGCCAGCGGCGCGGATCTCAGCGCGGCGGTGTACTGCTCGAGACCGCGGTCAAGGGCTCCGCCAGGCCGACAGCGGCGCGGCCGCGCCGGGGGCGCGCGATCCCGGTCGGATAGCTCGCTGCGCGTCGTGGCCGTCGGGCGCGACGGCCCGACGCTTGACACGATCAGCTACGGGGCGACGATCGCGCGCTGTAGCGCCGGCCCCTCGCGGGCGGGCGCGATGTGCGACGCGTCGGGGGGATCTGTGGGTGGATCTGCGTCGGACGGCCCGCTGGCGTCGACGAGCACATCCAGGACCTCTGCAATCGTTCGTTCCCGGCCGATGGACCCGCGCAATGGCAAGTGCCCCTGGATTTGGTAGCGATTGCGTCGGCCGGCCTTCTCCTTGACGACGTAGCCTGCCTCAGCGAGCTCGGTGATGATTCCGTAGGCGCCGCGCTCGGTGATATCCAGCGCAGCGGCGATGTCACGCAAACGTACGCCGGGGTCGTGCGCGATGCAGACCAATGCGCGAGCGTGGTTTGTGAGGAAGCTCCATCCCGCCATCGCGACCATGGTAGCACAGTCGTTCTAGAACCCGTCTGCCACAGTACGCTCGTTTCCGGTGCGCCTAGCCTGGCCGTTTCACGGCGGGCCGCCGAGCCGTGACCGCGCCGATCAGTTGCCGCTCTGAGCAGTTCGTCGGCAAAGCGAGGACGGACATTGGCGTTGGCACGGCGTGTGCTTGCCGCGCCGGTCAGCAGACGGCCGCGGGGGCCGTGGCCGGCGCGACCTCGACCGCGAGCCGCGTCCGCCGGCGCGGTAGGACGCAGTCCGCAGCGACGCAGACCGACACGACCGTGACCGGAGATCCCGCCAATGACACCATCGACTGCGGCGGCGTGAGCCGCCGGCAAGACGATCACCGGCGGCGTCGGAAACGACGTCATCACCGGCACCGCCGAGGCTGACACGATCAGCGGCGGCGACGGCACGACACGGGGTCATAGAGAGTTAACGGAAAAGCCGGGGCAAGCGTGCCGACATCGACGTCGTCGCCTGGAATGCGGCGCGACAAGCCCCCGCGCTGCTCCCTCCAGGCGGAAGGGAAGCGGGCCGGTTGGCGAGACGCGTCGGCGTTTAGGCAGGTTCGAGCACGACGAGGGTGAAGTTCGTGGTGGTCGTTCCTGGGTTGGAGTAGGTGTGGGGCGACGTCGCATCGAACCAGGCGCTGTCGCCGGCGGGCACTTCGACGCGATGGTCGCCGACATCGAAGGCGGCGGTGCCGGCCTCAACGGTGATGAGCTCGACCGACCCGGGGCGGTGTGCTTCGCTGGCGCGTCGATCGCCGGGTGAGAGCGTCCACGACCACAGCTCGATCGGCCCGTGGCTGACGAGGAGACGCGCGGCACTTCCGCTGGGCGTAGACCAGAGGGTCATCGCGTCATGTCCCGCCACGACAGCGACAGGTTCGCGCTCAGGCTGGTCCGCTACGAGTTCGGTCAGCGTCGTTCTGAGTGCGGCGGCGAGCTTGAGCAGAGTGGTGAGGCTCGGGTTGGCGTCGGCGTGCTCGATCTGGACGAGCAGGCGGCGGCTGAGGGTGCTACGCGCGGCAAGCTCGTCCAGTGTCCATCGCCGCTGGGTGCGTGCGGCGCGCACGCGGGATGCGATCTCGGCGGCCACGTGCTCTCCGTTCGCGATCACAATAGTGCATTATAGTGCTCTCGATGGTGCATAGGTCTGACGTAGAACCGGAGACGTGGGCCGTGATGGCGGGGCGTGGAGCGCCGGCCGCCGGGGCTCCGTTGAACGTTCCGCCGGTGCTGGCCTCGAACTTCGAACTCGGAGCAGGGCGCGCCTACAGCCGCGACGACGCGACCCCGACCTGGGAGGCGTTCGAGGAGCTGGTAGGCGGCCTTGAGGGTGGCCAGGCCGTCGCGTTTGGCTCGGGCATGGGAGCGATCGCAGCGGTCTTCGACCTGCTGCCGGTCGGCGCCACCGTGGCGCTCGGCGACGACTGCTACCAGGGCGTCGCAGGTCTCGCCGCCGCCGGGGCGGCGCAGGGCCGGTGGCGCGTTGTCCGCGTCGGAGTCGAGGACACATCGCATTGGCTTGAGCTCGCCGCCGACGCCGACCTGCTGTGGCTTGAGTCGCCGTCGAACCCGCTGCTGGCTGTCGCTGACCTGCCCGCAATCTGCGCCGCGCGGCACCGGGGGGAAGCGTTGACCGTGGTCGACAGCACGTTGGCCACGCCGCTGGTTCAACGGCCGCTTGAGCTGGGCGCCGACATGGTCGTGCACTCGGCCACGAAGTACCTCGGCGGTCACTCCGATCTGTTGCTCGGAACCGTGGTCGTGGCGTCCGGCGAGCGCGCCCGCCAACTGCGCGAGCGACGTAAGCTGGCCGGAGCGACGCCCGGCGCGCTCGAGACCTACCTCGCCGTCCGCGGCATGCGCACCCTCGCGCTCCGGCTCCAACGCGCGAGCACATCGGCTGCCGAGCTCGCCGAGCGCCTCGCCCGGCACGCCGAGGTGGCGATCGTGCGCTACCCCGGCCGACCCGACCACCCCACCCACGCCACCGCGCGCAGTTTCATGTCCGGCTTCGGCGCCGTCGTCTCCTTCGACGTGCGGGGCGGCGCCGAACGCGCCGACGCCGTCTGCCGATTGGTCCGGATCATCCGCCACACGACCAGCCTAGGCGGCGTCGAGTCGACCATCGAACGGCGAGCCGCCGTTCCCGGCCAGACCCACCTCCCGCCCGGGCTGCTCCGGCTCAGCGTCGGCTGCGAACATCCCGACGACCTGTGGCGCGACCTCCAACAGGCCCTCACGCCATGACCCCGCCGTCAGGTCCCGTGCATACCGCGCGCTCCACGCTCGCCGCCTGCATCACGCAGGGCGCCGGCGCTTCTGCTCCGAGGCAAAGGGAGCTCCTTGCCGCGCTCGGCGGCCTGCGGCAAGCGGCCGGACAACGAACACTCACGCCCGAGTCGCTGCCGACCGGATTCGTGCGGTGACCGTGGCGCAGGCTCGTCGAACTGCGTGCGGGCGAGATCGACCGGGCCGCGTACACGATGTGCGCGCTTGAGGGCCTGCGTGACGCGCTGCGCCGCCGCGACGTCTACGTCACCCCGAGCGAGCGCTACGCCGACGCGCGCGCAAGCCTGCTCAGCGACGGGGCATGAAACGCCTCGCGCGAGGACACACAGCGATCGCTCTCGCTGCCCGCTCACCCCGGCCGTTCCTGCAGCAGCTCGGCAGCGAGCTCGACGAGGCTTACCAGCGCACGCGCGAGGGCTGACGCCGGAGCATCCGATCCACGAGCTCGCCGCCGGCGGGTTACGCGTCGAGCAGCTCGACGCGCTTCCCGAACCTGCCATCCTCACGACCTTGCGTGAGCGCGTCGACGCGCTGCTGCCCGCCGCCGACCTGCCCGACCTCGTGCTCGAGACCGCCGCGAAGACCGGGTTCATCGACGCCTTCACCAACGACCAAGAGCCCGGCGCCAACCTCGACGGGCTCGCGACGAGCCTGTGCGCGGTCCTCGTCGCCCAGGCCTGCAACGTCGGCTACAAGCCGCTGGTCGACGAGAGCAACCCGGCGCCCGGTTTTACGGACGAACCATAGACCCCAGGCAGCTCTCGGCGCGCTTGGCACCAAGAACCTCCTGTGTGGTTGGACATGGAAACCCGACGCGCAGCGTCGAGTGCGCCGCTGCGCGGGTAGCGACAACAACCGTGGCCTTCCGTGACCAGGACTCGGCGAGCCGCGTTCTCAGCTAGCCGCCGACGAACTCCTGTGGTCAGACGGGGGGAACGATCCCGAGCGAGGCGAGGAGCGCGAGCACCTGGGGTGCGATGCCGTTGATGGCGCCGAGGATGATGCCGGTGACAGAGTCAAGCAAGCCCATGAGAACACTTCGCTTTCTGAAGGGCGCCGAGTAGGGAAGGTTGGGTATCGGGCCTCATAACGAACCTACAGCAGCAACAGAAAACAAGCAACGTATTGCGAGAATCCAATAGAAGGTTAGATATTACTAGAACTATGGTGCTTCTTTAGAACCGTGCTTCTGGCTTGGCTGTGGTTGGTCTTGAGCACGCGACCGTCAACGAGTTCGACGCTGCGGTCGTACGGCTACGCGACGGCGATCGGCTTGACGCACGCGCTACGACGATCGGCACCGAGCGGCTCCATGCGCTCCTGGAACCGCTCAAGGACGGCTCGGTCGTTTCCGTCGCCACCTTCGTCGGGCGACCTTCAGCGGCAACCGCCGACTTGGACGGGGCGACCTTCAGCGGCGACGCGGGCTTTGCCCACGCGTCATTTGAGCGGGCACGCCAGATCGGGGCGCTCCTCGTCGGCGAGCGGTTGCGGCTCGATGCGTGCGTCTTTGCCGACGAACTCCAGCCAGGGCGATCATAGCTTTCCGAGTGCGTCTTTGGACTGGATCGTGGGTCATCGTTGAACTGGATCTTGGTGAGTAGTGTATGGTCTGATCTTCGCTCCGCTCTAACCCTCGGCGGCGAATGCTCAAGTTCGCGCACGGCGCACGGAAGCAGCACAACGCGTCGGCCGACGCACGCGAACCGTTCCGATCCACGCTCCGATCTGGCCCTCAACGGACCTGATCCATTCGATGCACGCGAGCACAGCGGGACTACCGCTGGCTCAGAGGAGATCTCATGTCCCATTCTTCCCGCCCACGCAGCGCGGCGCGTCGTCGCCTGCTTGTCGGCGGCGCAATTCTCGCCGGTACCGTGGCTATCGCCGTCGGCGTCAACAGCGCGTCAGCGGCGCTGCCAAGCGACACGTGCGTCGCCAGCCCCGGCGTGACGCAGACCGCTACGACGGTGACCGGAACCGGCGCGAACGACACCATCGACTGCGGTCGCGTGACAAGCGCCAGGACGATCAATGGCGCCGGCGGAAACGACTCCGTCACCGGCTCGGCGTTCGACGACACGATCGACGGCAACGACGGCAACGACACCCTGACCGGCGCGATCGGCCGCGACACCCTGATCGGCAACCTCGGCGACGACACGATGACCGGCAGCGCCGGAAACGACTCGCTGACCGGCGGCAACGGACGCGACACGATGACCGGCAGCGAGGGCAACGACACGCTCAACGGCGACGCCGACAATGACACCCTCAACGGCGGCGTCGGCGACGACGACCTCAACGGCGGCACCGGCGTGGACATCATCCGCGGCGACGCCGATAACGACAGCCTGACCGGTCCTCCTGGCGATGACTCGTCGGACACGGTCAACGGTGGCGCAGGGACGGACGCCTGTCAGTCAGACGGACTGCTGGCCGCCCACCAGGACGTCCTCACCGAGTGTGACCCCTTCTAGCGGTCCCCCGAGAAGACGGCTTGAATCGACGAGCCGCGGGCCCTGCGGTCCGCGGCTTCGCGTTCCCCAAAACGACAGCCGGGCCGCCACCTGCTCCACCCCGCGCTGATCCCACACGATTTGCTGCATAACTACTAGCAGCAAATCTAGGTACGGTCTGGCCATGGCCCCCGCGGACGAGCTGCTGGGTCGCTCGCGTCGAGGATTTCCTGGCCGGCCTGCAAGCCGCCAAGCGGTCTCCACTCGCGCCCGTCTACGTCGTCGGCGGCGACGTCGTGGCCAGCTATTGAGATCGTCGCTGACGCGCTCGACTACCGCGGCGCCGAGACAGCCGTACACCCGATCGGGATCAGCGACGCCGAGCGGCAGGCCTGCCGCTCGGCCGCCGATGCGTGTGGCATGGTCTTCACCGGGATCGACATCCGCCGCCGCCCAGACGGCGGCATCGTCCTGTTGGAGTGCAATCCACCGCCGATGCTCGCCGCGATCGAGCGGCGCACCGGCGCGGCGCCCGTAACCGGCGCGCTCGCCGATCTGCTGACCGCGTCGGCGACGGCCTACGCCGGCTTGTAATCCCGCCGCGTGAGGCTCACGAAGTACGGCTCCGGCCGGTCGGGCACATTGCGCTGGACGATGTCCGAGATGCTCTTGGTCTGTTCGATGATCTCCATGCCGACTGCGGAGAACGTCTGCTCGTTGAAAGTCCGCGGTGCGAGCAGCGGGTTCGTGAGCGCTTGGGAGAACGCGTCGAAGGCCACCATCGTCGACATGAGGGGCGGCAGCACGTTTTCCGGCCCGGCCTCCTCGGCGAACAGCCCGACGTAGAACTCGATGTCCTCGACGCTGTCGTACATCGCGGCCAGCCCCCGTTGGACTCTTGGGTCGGAGGAGACCTCGTCGAATCGCGCCAGCGGAGGCAGACGACAGAGTCTGCGGTAATCGTTGTACGAGCTCAGCTGCGCAACTCGGGCCTGTTCGATGCTCGGCTTCTCGGCCATGTCGACGAGGAAGCGGTCGGTGTTGAACAGGCCGATACGCCCCGCGGGATGGTTCGACGCCGACGCCATCAGCTGACCCAGACCCGTGGACGTCATCAGATCGGAGTGAGACAGCGTGTCCGCAACCTTGAGCTGCCTGCCGTTCAGCTCAAACGTCGACGGCACGAGGCTGTGCCACCGGTAGAGCAGGTTGAACTCGATCGCCATCCAGTTGGGCCGGTACCACGGCTCGTTGGGGAAGCTGGCCGGCGCCAGGCGGACCTGGAACTGGCTGGAGCTGATGTGATTGATGTACTCCTCCACGACGATCTTGAGCAGCACCACCGTGAGGGTGTTGCGAGCCGTCTCGAACACGCGATCGCTGTCCCACCCCGGGTACTCGCCGCCCAACCGTCGCGCGATCCGGTTGTGCTCGCGCAGGAAGAGCACGTTGAAGGTCATGAACCCGAGGTTGCGGGTGTCGGTGCCCATCGCGAAGAGCGCGTTCCTGTGATCCGGCGGCAGGCCCGCGAACCCGAACGGGGGAAGCAGAGCGTTGAACTCCGCCTTAGGCTCGCCGTCGCGGCAGTAGAACTGCGGATACTCCTCGCCGTTGATCACCTGACTGTTCAGCAGGCCGTGGCCTATGCGCAGCTGGTCGGTCATCCGCTTGTTCAGCCCGTAGAGCTGGGCTAGGTCGAGCTCGTGGTTGGACTCGTTCTTTCGCGTGTTCCGCGGCTGCCCTGGTGGACCGCCGCGGTCCGTGCGCAGAAAGCCATCGGTGAACCACTGTGCGAAGAAACTGAACAGCACCGTGGACTTCGGGCTTTCGATCATCTCGCCGTCTTCGCGCGCGAACAGCTCTGCGACCTCGTTGATCGCGGGCGCGGCGGGCCGCTTCGCTCCGGCAGGAACCGGTGGGAGATGGCGCCCGCTGAACGTGCGATCGGTGAGCGACGCCCAGGACGTGTAGGGCGCCATCGTGCTTAGCGGGTTCGGGCGCGGCTCCACGCGAGCGATCGCCGAGTTGATGGCCATGCGATTGATGAGGCGCTGCAGCGGCTTGATGCGCTGGACCAGCGTCCATACCGCGGGGAAGTGCGAGCTTGCGTACGCCGCCAGCCGCGAGGGACGCGCCGGGGGCTTCCAGCGAGCGTCTCTAGGCAGACGGATGTCCCGGCTGGTCAGCTCCCAGTGCAGCACGTCGATCAGGATCGCGTGCTCGATCAGGAGGCCAAGACCCAGCGCGACCGCGCCCCACGCCGGGTGGCCGTCACGGATCAAGGCCAGGCACGCCACGGCGCCCCCGACTTCCATGGCGCTCGAGAACGTCCCCTTTATGGAGAAGAGACCGAGGCTAAATGGCATGTCGCGAACCGTCACAGTCTCTACGTGATGTTTGACATGCATCAGCCCGAGTAGGACGGCTGCCGCAACGGGCTGTCCCAGCCCGTGGGCCAGCGCCAACCAGAGCACCCAGATGCCGATCTCCGCGTTCCCGGCCCATCCGAGTATCGACTGCACCTTGCGCAGGTGCGTGCCGGCCGTCGCCCCTTGGTCTAGCGGACCCCAACGCTTGAGGGCTTCACGGTCGACGAAGGTCTTGAATACGTGCGTCTCCAACATCTCGCCGGCGACCAGGCTGGCGAGCCCCCACCACGGGTGTCCATGTTCATCCAGCCGCAGCCAGACGTAGATGGATAGGGCCTCGGTGACGGTCACGGCCACGATGCCGAGGAGTCGGGCCTGGGGCGAAGGCGCCGGAGGAACGGGAGCTGCTCGCCGCGCGTCTCGCTGTCCGTGACGCTCGACACGTAGGCGCCATCGTTGATGGCCTTCTCCCCGAAACGGCACAAAACCCACGCGCGTCGCTTGAGAGGTCCACCCCAGGACACCGTGACCCGTGCGCTCGATCGGAAGATGTCGTTGAAGGGCGCGGCGCCAACGATCCGCTAGATCAGGGCCGATCCCGCGCAGCCAAGAATCGCCGCGGCGTGGGTAAGTACCAAGAGTGGTGCGAACCTTCATCGGCGTTTGCATGGCACTGCTCCTCGGGATCGACCTGGCCGGCTCCTGAAGGCGTGGAGCTTTCAAGTCACCGCTTTCAGCGCGATTGCAAAACGCGCACAGCGCCTGTAACCGAGTCAACGGAGTAGCGTCTACGCAGCGACCATGGAGTTTCGGATCCTCGGACCTCTAGAGGTCCACGGCGAGTGCGGCGCGTTGGCGCTCGGAGGAGCCAAGCCGCGCGCGCTCCTGGCGGTGCTGTTGTTGCACGCAAACGAGTCGGTGAGCGCGGAACGGCTAGCGCTCGCGCTGTGGGGCGAGGACGCCCCGCCGAGTGCGATCAAGCGAATCCAGGTCCACGTCTCGCGGCTGCGCAAGGCGCTCGGGCGCCCCAAGATCCTGACCACCACGCCCGCGGGATATCGACTGCGGGTACTTCCCGGCGAGCTTGACGCCGAGCTGTTTGCGCGGCTTTTGCAGGACGGTCACCGCGCGCTGGCAGACGGCGACGCCGGGCATGCCGCTGCGGTGCTCCGTGAAGCGTTGCAGCTGTCGCGGGGTCCGCCGCTGGCAGATCTCGCCTTCGAGCCGTTCGCGCAGGCAGCGATCGCGCGGTTGGAGGAGCAGCGGCTGGCCGCGCTCGAGGGGCGTGTCGAGGCCGATCTGCGCCAGCACCAGCACGCGGCGCTCGTGGGAGAGTTGCGGCAGCTGGTGAGCGCCAATCCGGCGCGCGAGCGGCTTGTCGGACAGCTCATGCTGGCGTTGTATCGCTGCGGGCGTCAAGGCGATGCGCTCGAGGTGTACGCGCGGGCGCGCGCGTTCCTGTCCGGCGAACTGGGCCTCGAGCCTGGGCCGGCGCTGAAGGGGCTGCAGCGCGCGATCCTCGAGCAGGCTGCTTCGCTTGAGCTCCAGACTCCCGCGGCCGGCGGAGTGGTGTCCAGCCAGGGCGATGCCGAGCAACCCTCCCCCGTGCCATCAGTCCTCGTCCCCGGCCCGGACGACATCTTCGTCGGCCGTACCGCGGATCTCGAGACGCTGGCCGACGTCTACGCCCAGGCTGCCGGTGGCAGTCGCCGGCTGGTGCTGCTGAGCGGCGAGCCGGGCATCGGCAAGACACGGCTGGCGGCGGAGTTTGCGTTGCGCGCGCACGAGGAGGGGGCGATCGTGCTCTACGGGCGCTGTGACGAGGAGAGGCTGCTTGCGCAGCAGCCGTTCGTCGAGGCGCTGCGTCATTACGTCAGTGCGTGCCCGGTCCAGGAGCTCGCCGGACGGTTGCAGACGCTCAGCGGTGAGCTGCGACGGATCGTGCCAGAGCTCGCAGAGCGGATTCCCGATCTGGCTGAGCCGCTGGCAGGCGACCCGGAAGGTGCCCGCTCGCGCCTCTTCGAGGCGGTGAGCTCGCTGTTGTGCGAGGCCGCGCAGAGCACTCCGGTGGTGCTCGTGCTCGACGATCTGCACTGGGCCGACCAGGCGACCCTGCTGCTGCTGAAGTACCTGGCGCGCTACCCACGCCAGGCACGGCTGATGGTGCTCGGCACGTATCGCGAGACCGAGCTTGACGCCGACCATCTGCTTTCCGCGACACTCGCACAGCTCGGTCGCGAGCGCCTGCTCGAGCGGCACGCGCTCACACCGCTGGACGAGGGAGCCGTCTCGCAGCTCGTCGGCGTCCACGTCGGCGACGAGGCGTCGCCCGAGTTACGCAGACTCGTCTACGAGGGAACCGAAGGCAACGCGTTCTTCGTCGTGGAGGTGCTGCGCCACCTCGCGGAGTCGGGCGCGTTGGGCGTCGCGGGCGCGGAGCTCGGGCCCGCGACGGGGCGGCTCTCGGTGCCCGAGGGCGTCAAGGAGGTCATCGGCCAGCGCATCGCGCGCCTCGGCCGCGAGACCAATCGCCTCTTGACGATGGCCTCCGTCCTTGGTGGGGAATTCGAGCTCGAGCTGCTGCTGCGCCTGAGCGAGCTCGACGAGGACCAGCTCGTCGACGGGCTGGACTCCGCGGTACGCGCGCGCGTGGTCGAGGAGGTCGCCGGCGCCGCCGGCCGCTTCAGGTTTTCGCACGCGCTGATCCGCGAAACCCTGTACGGCGGGCTCTCCGCTACCCGCTGCGCGATGCTGCATCGCCGCGCAGGCGCTGCGCTCGAACAGGCGCACGGCGGTCGGCTCGAGCCGTACCTGGCGGAGCTCGCTCACCACTTCGCCCAGGCGGGCTCCAGCGGCGACCTCGACAAGGCGATCGAGTACGGCTCGCGCGCCGGTGACCACGCGATATCACAGCTTGCCTATGAGCAGGCCGCGGCCCACTTCCGCCGGGCGGTCGAGCTTGTCGACGCGGCGGATCCCGCCCGGCTGCAGCGCCAGCGCTGCGACCTCGTCATCGCCCAAGGTGAGGCCGAGCGTCAGGCGGGGGATCCCGCCTACCGCCAAACGCTCTTGGACGGCTCCGGTCTGGCGCTGGAGCTGCGCGATCCCGAGCGCCTCGCGCGCGCCGCGCTCGCCAACAACCGCGGCGTATTCAGCTCCGGCCAGGGCGTCGATCGCGAGCGCGTCGCGGTGCTGCACGCGGCGCTTGACGCCTACGACATCACCGACAGCCCCACGCGCGCGGCGCTGCTCGCGCTACTCGCTCTCGAGCTCCTGACGGACAGCGACTGCCGCCTGCGCGACAAGCTCAACGACGAGGCTCTCGCCATGGCACGGCGCGTCGGCGATCAGCGGACGCTCGCGCTCGTGCTCACCCAGCGCTCGGTGGCGCAATGGACGCCGACGCAGACGCCGGCCGAGCGTCGGGCAAATCTCCGCGAAGCTGGTGAGCTGGCCGATCGACTGCAGGATCCGCTGCTTGCCGGCCACGTCGCCTATCTCGGTGCGCATGCCGCGATGAATGCCGGCGACCTCCAGGAGGCCGACCAGCTGCTGACACGTCTGACTGCCGTTGCGGAGCAGCTCGCGCAGCCGTTCATGCTCTGGTGCGACGGGCTTGCTCGCGCCAAGCGCTGCTCGATCAGCGGGTCCGGGGAGGAGGCCGAGCGTCTGGCCTTCGCTGCCTTGGAGATCGGGCGCCGGGGCGGACAGCCCGACAGCAACCTGTGGTTTCTGGGCCAGCTCCTCGCTGCCCGCTTCCTGCAGGGCGCACTGCACCGACGCGATCCGCACCTGCCAGACCTCATCCGAACCCCGGGAGCGTCGCTTCCGACCAGCCCCGAGATCACCCCGAGCCAGGCGATGCCGCTGCTTGTCGGTGCCGCGGCGAGCGCCGTGCTGTGCGAGGTCGGCCGGCTCGACGATGCCCGCCGGCACTTCGAGTTCGTCATGAGCAACGGTCTGGATGAGCTGCCGCCCGACTACCTGGCGCTCACGATCCCCGTATACGCGAGCGTCGCCTGCGCGCGGCTCGGCGATACCCGTAGGGCGGCGCGGTTGCATGCGATCCTCGAGCCGCACAGCGACCGGCTCGTCAGCACGGGGGCATCCTGGTTCGGCGTGACCAGCCACTATCTCGGCCTCCTCGCCGCAACCTTGGACCGTCCCGACGAAGCCGATGCGCGGTTCGCCGCCGCCGAACAGACGTACGCGTCGCTCGACGCCAAGCCGTGGCTCGCGCGCCTGCGCAACGACCGGGCAGCGCTCCTCGCCCGACGGCGTGGCAACGACCACCGACACGCCGAGCAGTTCCCCGAGCGCGCCGCCGTTCACCGCCGTCTTCGTGAGCGCTGACAGCCCGCTGAGGCGTGCGCTTCGCGTCAGGGGCCGAGTAAGTAGTCACCCGCCCAGAAATTGAGTAGGCGGCTACTCATGCGCGCCTGTGGACCCGAGCCTACCGTGGCGACCATGTTTCCTACATTCATGACACCTGCACAACGCACTTGGCCGGTAGCAGCTCCGGCGCGCCGGTTGACCTTCAGCATGTTCGCCGTGGCACTGGCCGCGGCGGCGGCTCTCCTGCTGAGCCCGGGCGCGTCGAGCGCAACGGCCCGAGCACCACTCACTTCAGGGCCGGTTGACTCGCCGCCCATCAACCGCTCCCGTCTGGTCACCTACCACCGCACCGGCGGCTTCCTGGGGTTGGACGACCAGCTCTCGGTCGCGCGCAACGGGCTGGCGATCCGCACGGGCAGGGACGGCGTGCCGGAAGAGTTCTTCCTGTCGGCCGCCGATCTGACCGAGCTCGAACGCGTGCTCGAGGCTGCGGACTTCCCCTCGCTGAAGCCCCTGTACCGGCCGCCATTTCCCCTTTCGGATGGGTTCACGTACACCCTGACGTACCGCAACAAGACCGTGGTGGCGCTTGAGGGCGGGGTCCCCGCGGCGCTGGAACGCCCGATCGCCGTGCTGAATCGCCTGCTTGACGGGGCGTCCGCCTGAGCGGCTGACAGGTACGGCAAACGGAGGCTCGGCGGCGCCGTGACGGAACGCGTCACGGCGCGCCGACGGCTTCGTGGCCAACAGATATCGGTGCGTGCAGCCGGGTCCGTGCGAATGGTCACAGACGTCCTTGACGCAGTGTTGCGCGGGCGGTCTTATGCAGGGCCCGTAACGATCCTGGAGGGATCCGTGAGCCCAGCAGTCACCACGCCTGGCCAGCCCCCGAGCGGCGCCGGCAGCGCTGACGATCTCGTCTCGGGGTTCGTGTCGGGTGTCGCCGGCCAGTCGGCCGACACGACCCACGGGCTCGTTGCGGCCGCATTCTCGCTGGGCTGGTATTTGGGAATCCTGTGCGGCGAACACTCCGTCATGGACACGCTCGCGGGCGAGTTCGCCGGCGTCGACGAGACCGAGAGCATCAACGTCTGCCTCCGCTATGTGCAGGTCGACTGCACAAAGCTCGCCAAGACCGTCGAAACGACAGGCCAGAGACCCTTTGACGCTGCGGAGCTCGCCGCCGCGATCCGAACCGCCGCCGAGACCGACCGATCCGCGCCTGCTCACAGGCTCCACCTCGAAGCCGTCTCGATCCTCAGCGCCGTCGACTTCCGACTGGGTCGGGCATATCGCCTGGGAAGTGACATGCTCGGCCTCACCGGGCGGCCCGCCGGCACCGAGAAGCTGAAGGACCGCCTCTCGGATAGGGCGGTCGCGCCGATCGTCGCCGCGCTCGACGACCTGAGCTCCGCCTTGCCACCGCATGCCGGCCACGCGGTGCGCGCCTCACTCGTGGAGTGGAACGGGTCAGTCGAAGGCGACGGCACCGCGAAGGAGGTCCAGGATGCCGTCGCCCCGGACAACGCGCGCACGTGGGCGATGCTGCGACGTCAAGGCCAGCTGTGGCGAGCATTGCTGTCCGGTGACAAGTCTGCCACGGAGATGCTCGAGGTCGCCGACTACCTCGACGCCGCGCAGCGCCTCTTCGTGCGGATGCGCAGCATCGCCGGGCGGTTGCTGCGTTCGTTCCCGGTCCTCGTCGCCGCCGTGCTGATCCTGTTCATCGGCGGCATCGTCGCGATGGCGGCGACCCACAGCGCCGCGACGGCCGCGGCCGGGGCCGGTGCCATCCTCACGAGTCTGGGATTGAGCTGGAAGGGCATCGGAGGCACTCTCGGCCGGCTGGCCAGACAGGTCGAGGATCCGCTGTGGGGCGCGGAGATCGACCACGCCGTCACCCGGGCGATCACACTGCTCAAGCCGCAAGCGGACCGCGACGCGAGCCGTGAGCGCCAGCGCATCGCAGCCGCGCTCGAGCGCTCGCCGACGCACGGCTGAACAGCTGATCGACCCCACGGTTTCCTGGTGTCGTCAGCGATCCTCGGGAGGCCTGGAGCCTGGCGATCGGTCAATGCGGTAAGCACCGGCGCGCAAGCGCCAGCGCGGCCGTCGATCACGGCCGCTTGGGACGGCGTGCACGGCGTCTGAAGAGTGTGCCGCTGAAGCGGCGTGGTTGGGCGAGGGAGCTTTGAGCGTGTCGCTGAGCGTCTGCCACGCCTTGATGCGCTCGCGGCAGCGAGCCACGATGCGCGAGCGCCCCGCGCGCGACTCAGACGGCAAGATCTGGCCACGGGCGGTAAGCGCGCCGCCGGCGCGTGCGGTGAGCCCGGCGCGCTGGCGCGCTGCATGCGCGTGGACCGGCGCCAGTCGCTTGTGGACAGCGTCGCTCGCGTCGTGCGCGTGGCCCATCGAGTCGCGGTTGGGCGCGACGTCCGCGTAATCGGGATACCCGAGCGGCGCTCCACCGCCCGTCTGTGCCGTCCACGTCTCGAGGGCCTCCACGAGCTTCAGGCGCGTCTGCCAGTGATCGCACTGCGACGCGACGTCCGAGACGAGCTCCCAGGCTTGGAGCTCCTGGCGCCACAGCGTCGAGAGCCCGTCGGACTCGCCGTCGCTCGTTACGGCCACGAGCTGTGCGCGCCATAGGTCCTGACGACGTTGGGCGGATTCTGCGACCAACTGCAGCACGTGCTCGACGACTTCCCATTGGTGCGCGCTGGGGGGTCGCAGGATCGTGGGGTTGTGCGAGGGGAAGTAGGTCGCCTCGAAGCGGCGGAACCGGCCGGTCAAGCGCAGCTCGTCGAAGTCGGGGTCTTCGCTGACCAGCCAGGCGCGACGGCTGGCAACATAGCCGCTGTCAGCGCTCTCGATCGCGCGCTCAAGCTGGATGACCGCCTCTTCGGCCAAGTCGTCCGTGCGGGCAGCGTCGTCGTCGGCCCGGGAGATGGCGAGCGCATACATCGACGCGGCGCTGTAGCGCTCTGACCAGGGCGCGTTAGCTGCAAGGCGCGCTTCGTCCAGCCACTTCTTCAGTTCTGCGAGCGCAGGCTTCGGCGTCGGGGTGGCGCTCAGCGCTCGGCGGGTGGAGCCCAGGCGCAGATGTACGCAGCGCTTGCTCAGGGCGATCGCCTTCGGCGTGAGGCTGCGCTGGTCCTCGCCCATAAGCTCCTGGGGAAGTTTGCGATGCAGTTCGTCCAGCGCCTCCAGTGAAACGCACTGAAAGACCTCGCATAGCAGCTGCTCGCGATCACCCATCGGCGCGTCCTCGGCCAGGAGCTGCTCGGGCGTCAGGCCACGGCTCTTGGCCTTCGTCTTGTGCCACTGCTCTTGGCACAGCTTCGTCAGCGTGGGTCGCAGGCGCTCACGGTACGCGCGTCGCTGCTCGTCACGGCGGGTGGGCGTGCCGGTCTGGTCGGGCGCGCACCACTGCATGCTTACGCCTGCGGCGGAGCCCAGCAGCACTGCCCGGCGATATGAGGCGATCGTCTGGCTGCGCCGTCGTGCGCTCAGCAAGGCCTGCGCGGTCGAGCGTGAGGCGCCCGGTGTTGGACAGTCGCAGGTCATGTCGACGGTCGCCTGGTACGTCGTCAGCGCGTCAAGTGCGAGCCCGAGCTTCTCCTGGATGAACCCGATGCGAAGCCTCACCTCGAGATTCTTGGGGTCGAGCTGCAGCGCGCGGTAGTACTCGCGCAGAGCCTCGTCGTACCGGCGCTCGTGCGTGCACACCGCCGCATGCTCATAGGCCTCCAGCAGCTGCGGCGGAAGGACGTACCCGTACCACGCCGCCCACCGCGAGTCGCGGCACACACGCGTGCGCGGGAGGATGAACGCGGCCGCGCGGTTGGCCGCACAGTCGATCGCCATCTCCCACGAAACAGCCCAGCAGGTCGTCGGCGGCGTTGTCGTCGCGGGCAACATGACGACCTGTACGCTGACGCCACAACCCCGCTGAACATCGTGCACGAGCGTCGCCTGCACTTGATAGGCCTGGCTCGGCCAGGCCGTACGCAGCAGACCTGCGACAGTGGCCAAGAGGTTCTTCGAGTCCCGGGTGGCGCTGCCGATCAGGTCCACGAAGCCGGTCGCGGGAGCCATCCCGGGCTGCGGTCCGGGCGTCGCGAGGTGCAGATCAGCGAGGCGCTGACGAAAGTGCAAGGTGAGGCGCTCGGCGACTCCGTCGGGGACCGAACCCGCGACCTTGAGGTCCGCGACGTCGACGGGCCCCGGCGCGTACGCCAGCCAGCGCAGCCGGGCACCACGGACCGCGCCGATCAGCAGGACCAGCAGCATGGCAGCCAGAAACGCCGCCACCGCGGGCTGGTGCATCGTCGCCTCGATCGGGTCACCGACCAGGGGAAACATGTCGAACCGTCCTTTCGTGTCAGGGCGCGTCCCGACCAGCGCCGCCAGCACGAGCAAGCCACAGGACAGGACCGCGGCGAGGGCCGTCCACAGCTTCACCGGTGGTCCGGGGATCCGGACCTTCGAAGACTGCGACCCGCCGCCTCGCGCGCCGATCGCATCTGCGCGTCCGCTTGGTGTCCAGGACATGTGTCTGACCGTGCGCGACCGCTCAGGCCGCGGCGACGATGTGCGCAACGCGCGCCGCAGAGAGGCGCTGGATGCGGCGGGTCAGATCGGTGCGCCGGGCGCTCATCGAGCCGGCGCCCGGGATGCGGGCGCGATCAACGTGACCTGCACCGAACGTGCGGCCGTGCGCTTGCCGATCGCGGCGCGGATCTCACTGGGCTCGATGGATCGGTTGGCAACGGCGAGCAGCTTCGTAGAGCAGGACATGACCTCTGCACCTCCGCGCAGTTGTGCCAAACGTGACGAACCCACGTTACTGAGCGCGGTCCCAGGCGCCTGCGACACCGCGCACACAGGCGTCACGATCGTTAGCCGGGCCGTTGGGGCCGGCGCCGCCACGCCAGCGCGTCGATGCTTCCGCTGTGGCTGTCGCGGACGGTTCCGAGCGCAGCGGCGCTCAGTGGCTCGTCGAGCAGGCGCCGCGGCTCGCCCGAGACCGAGTTGACCGCAGTTAGGCGTACCTAATAAGGTGCGCCTAATACTGCGTTCGTCGTGGAAGGGGCAACTGCGGTGAAATCTCTTGGGGGACCGGCAGCGAGGACGAGTGCGAGCTTGGCCTCGGTCATCGACGCGCCGGTCGAGGATCTCGCGACGCGACCGCAGCCAGCGGCGCCTGCGCGACAGCGGGCCAGCCGTCGCGTCGGTGGCGCCGGGCGGTGGCGCCGGGTCGCCGCGCGCGGACACCGGTGGGCGGCGATGGTCACCGGCGTGTTTTTGCTGACCTTCGTACTCAGCGGCGCCACGCTGCTCTACGAACCGGATCTCCAGAAGCTGCTGCATCCGTCGCTGTATGACACTACGCGTAGCCCGCAGACGATCTCGGCGGATCGGGCTCTGGCGGCGGCGCTGCGCGAAGTCCCGGATTTCAAGGTCGACAATGTCGTCAACAACCGCGGCGCGTGGGAGATCCGCGGCCAGCTGGCCAACGGCGAAGGGCCGTACCGCCAAATCCACGTCGACCCCGGAACAGGCCACGTGCTGGGTATCGGCAACGCCAACGGCGGGGTGCTTGGCGTGCTGAAGAACCTGCACATGTGCGCGCTGACGTGCGACAAATACGCCGGCTACTGGGGGGCGATGGCCTACGAGTTCAACGTCCTCGGCAACGAGCTGATGGTCGGCACGCTGCTGCAGATCCTGCTCGGACTCGTCCTGTTCGGACTCGCGCTTAGCGGCCTGGTGCTGTGGTGGCCGGGGGTCAGACGGATGGCGCGCGCATTCGTCCTGCGCCGCCACAAGGGCCGCTATGCCGTCAACTACGATCTGCACAAGCTCGCCGGAATGGCCGCGATTCCGTTCCTGCTGATGTGGGCGATCACGGGTGTGAGCTTCGAGTTCAAGCAGGTCGAGGACGCCTGGTACGCGGTCCTCCCCGGCTCCAAACCGGCGGAGCGCGAGGAGTTCAAATCAACGCCGATCGAGGGCCGGTCTGTCTCCCCCGCGCAGGCCGAGCGGAGCGCGCGCGCGATGGTCCCGACCGGGCAACTGACGTCTGTCTCGATGCCCGATCCAGAAACGAAGGACTCCGCCTACTCGATCTCGTTCTCGGAAGGCACCGACCCCCGCCAGTATGCGTCGAGACGCGGCGATGTCCAGGTCTGCGTCGATCAGTACTCCGGCCGCGCGCAGATCACCCGCGGCGATCCGTCCGTCGATCGGCCGATCTCCCAGAGCTTGTGGGAAGCGTGGAAGTTCCCGATCCATGCCGGCACCGCGATCAACGGGACGCTGCGCACGCCGTGGCTGCTGTTCGGGCTCGCGCCGCTGCTGCTGGCCATCACCGGGATGACAACCTGGCTGATGCGACGCCGCAAGCGTCGAGCAAAGACGCCGCTGCCGGCCGTCTGAGCAGCTGTGATCGATGGGCTGCTGCTCACCCTCGGCGTCTACGCCGGCGCGCTCGCGGCGTTCAGCGCCGGCTACGCCATGCGTGGGAGCGCACCGACGCCTCACCATGCCGCGGCCGCGCTCGTGCTGCAAGCCGGGCTGGCGCTCCATGCGCTCGCGCGCCTAGCGACCCTCACCGGCTCCGTGCGGCCGCCCGACCCCGCTGTCGCGGTCGGCTACCTGATCGCCAGCGTGCTCGTGCTCCCGCTCGTCGCCGGCTCTGTGGTACCTCTGCTCGACGGCCGTTCGCCGACCACCCCGAGCGCCTGGGACGCCGGCGCGCTGGCGATCGCGAGCGTCGCGACCGTCGTGGTGGTGCTCCGCATGGCCGCGACCTGGCAATGACCGGGCCGCGCGGGCTGCTGGCCGTCACCTACAGCCTTCTCGCGCTCGCCGCCGGCGCGCGCAGCCTCACGCAGATCGCTACGCGTCTGCACGAAGCGCCGCTCGCGTACGGCCTGTCCGCCGTGGCCGCCGCTATCTACCTGCTGATTGCCCTCGCGCTGCGACAGCCCTCGCGTCGCTGGCGAAGGTTCGTGCTGGTCGCCTGCTCGGCCGAGCTCGCCGGGGTGCTCGCAGTGGGCAGCGCCACGCTGGTGCGACCGAGCGCGTTCGCCGATCAGACCGTGTGGTCACACTACGGCGAGGGCTATGGCTACCTGCCGCTCGCACTGCCAGTGCTCACCCTCGCCTGGCTGGCACACAAGCGCAGCCTGGCGCACGCGTAACTGGAGCGGGTCCGTCAAGCAGCCATGCACATCGGCGGCCGATGGCTGTGCAGGAGGGATCTCAGCTGGCCATAGTCGGCGAACGGCATCTGCGACAGCAGTCCGGTCGTCTCGAAGGTCGCCTGGACCTGGTCGGGACCACGCACCAGCACGAGCTGCTTGCCACCGCCGCGGGACCGAGCATTGGCCTGGATGAGGACCTTCAGGCCGTCGGCGCCGATGAACGTCAAGCCGCTGAGGTCGACGATGATCTCACGGACCGCAGTCGCCTCCACGCGCTTCAGCTCGTGCTCGAACGCCGTGGAGGTGTTCATGTCGAGCTCTCCGATGAGCTGGACCACGTGCGCATGCCCGTGACGCGTTGAGCGCATGGTGAGTTGCGGAGGAGCACAGAGCGGATCGCTCTTTCGAAAATGGACAGCGTTCCGGCGGAACAATGGTTACTCCAATCGCGGGTGCCGATATGCAACGTGGCCTTCCCTGGCCGCTGGTCAGAATCGTCCTGTCTGACTGTTAGAACGCCTCACAGGGTCGTCGGTTGGTCGGTGACTTCGGGTTCTCGCCGTCCGCGGTTCGCGCCACCGACGCGGCGCCCGCGCGGCTTGCGCTCGCGGGCATCGCCGCCGCTGCCAAAACCGTTCGGCGCGCAGATTGCGGCAGGGCACCGAGGGGGCGCACCGCGCCCGATCGCCCCTCGCCCTTCCGCAACATTCGGTTGTCGGCGCGCTGAGACGGCGCTAGGCTCACGCGTGGGAGCCGCTGTGTAGTGCCCCCGCTCTAACCGGGCGGACTGCCTGCGGTGGGGCCGTATCTGCTCGCGCACGGATCGCGACTGTGTGCGAGGTACGTCGGTCTGTCCCGTGTACCGCGTCACCGCTTGAGCTCGTGCCAATAACCGGCAGATCCGTCTGCCGCAGCGAAGGGGAACACATGCCTGAACTCACCGCCACTTCCAGCACGGTCGGTCACGGGAGGATCCGCCTGCGTGGATTCGGCGAGGCGACCGTCGCGGCGCCCGCGCCCGCTCCCCAGGTCGCGCCGGCGGCATTGCACGGACACGGGACAATCCGCCTGCGCGGTCGCGATGTGGCGCCGGCCGCGGCACCCGCACCGTCACCGTCACCGTCACCGGCGGCCGCTGCCCCGATCGCGCCGTCGGGGCCGGTGGGACACGGCACGATCCTGTTGCGCCGGTAGCGCGTCCGCACGCCGGTCGACAGACGGCGATCCGCTCCAGGTGAGGAGGGCGCTACGAGCGCGGAGCGCTGAAGCAGACGGGCGAGGTTCGCGGCGACACGGCCGTCGTCCTCGCCCGCCGACGGCGGCCAGGTTCGTGAAAACGGATAAGCGAGGGGCACGCACCGGGTTGCCGCCGCGCTGAGCAGCGTTCACGCCAGGCTCGGCGTCCCTTCCGGCAGCCCGGCCAGGGCAGCATCGAGGTCCTCCTGCGAGAACTCGGGATCCTCCAACGTGCCGCCAAGGTAGGCGTCGTATGCGGCGAGATCGAAGTTCCCGTGGCCGCACAGCCCGAACAAGATGACGCGCTCGTCGCCGGCCTCCGTGGCCGCCTGGGCCTCCTCGATCGCGGCGAGGATCGCGTGTGCCGGCTCGGGCGCGGGGATGATGCCCTCGCTGCGGGCGAACTGCAGCGCCGCGGCAAACGTCTCGTTCTGGCGGTAGGCCCGGGCTTCGAGCAATCCCGCCTTCAGTAGCGCGCAGACCATCGGTGCGTCGCCGTGATAGCGCAGGCCGCCCGCGTGCACCGGCGGCGGTACGAAGCCGTGGCCGAGCGTGTACATCGCCATCAACGGCGTCAGCCCGGCGGTGTCGCCGAAGTCATAGGCGTAGACGCCCTTGGTGAGCGTCGGGCACGCAGCGGGCTCCGCCGCGACGAACCGCGGCCCCGATCCGTCACTTGAGCGCAGCTTGCGCCGCAGCCATGGAAACGCCAATCCGGCGAAGTTCGAGCCGCCGCCGACGCAGCCGATGATGACGTCCGGCTCCTCGCCGGCCATCTCCATCTGCGCGATCGCCTCTTGACCGATGATCGTCTGGTGCAGCAGCACATGATTGAGCACCGAGCCGAGGGCGTAGTTGGAATCCGGGTCCTGCGCGGCAACCTCGACGGCTTCGGAGATCGCGATGCCAAGCGAACCGGTCAAGTGCTCCTGGTTGGCGATGCCCGACTGCGTGAGCTTCGACGGCGAGCGGTGCACCGTTGCGCCCCACGTCTGCATCATCGAGCGCCGGTAGGGCTTCTGGTCATAGCTGGAGCCGACCATGAAGACCTCGCACTCCAAGCCGAACAGCGAGCACGCAAAGGCCAGCGAGGAACCCCACTGGCCCGCGCCGGTCTCGGTCGCGAGCTTCTTGACACCGGCCTGCGAGTTGGCGAAGGCCTGCGGCACCGCCGTGTTGGGCTTGTGCGAGCCGGCCGGCGAGACGCCTTCGTACTTGTAGTAGATGTGCGCGGGCGTCTTCAGGAGCCGCTCCAGGCGTCGTGCTCGAAACAGCGGTGAGGGGCGCCACAGCCGGTAGACGTTGCGCACCTCCTCGGGAATCTCGATGTCCGGCTCGCCCGAGACCTCCTGACCGATGAGCTCCATCGGGAAGATCGGGGTGAGGTCCGGGGGGCCGGCGGGGGCCATCGTCTGCGGGTTCAGCGGTGGCAGCGGCTCGCCTGGCAGGTCAGGGAGGAGGTTCACCCAGTGGGTGGGAATCGCATCCTCGGAGAGCAGGAACTTCGTCGTCTCGGCCATGACAACGACACTATCGAGACTCAGAGTCGCCCCGAGATCGGTCGGCTCTCCGTCAGTTTATCCTGACTTCGCGCTCGCGACGGGCGTGCTAGACGACGCTATCGATGTCGCCGCGGAGTCGCTGCAAACCCAGGCGCATGCGGCCCTTGACGGTGCCGGGAGGGAGGTCCAGATGCGCGGCGATCTCGCTGTGGGTCAGCTGGCCGTAGAACGCAAGCGTGATCACTTCTCGCTGAACGTCGGGGAGCCGAGAGAGCAGGTTTCGCAGATCGCGAGCCTGGGCGCGCGCCACGACCTGCTCGGCCACTCCGCTCGGCGCGCGGACGGCGTGGAGGCTGTCGTCGCTGGCTCGGTGTACGGCGTGCAGGCCGTTACGGCGTGTGACGTCGATCGCTCGGTAGCGGGCCACGGTCAGCACCCACGGCGCGACCTTACCTGCCTGCATCTCGTACGTCCGGCGCGTCTTCCAGATCGAGATGAACGCCTCCTGGACCGCCTCCTCGGCGCGACCATCGTCGCGACAGACCGACTGCGCGATCCGGTACGCCCGGTCGTAGTAACGGTCATACAGGACGGCGAACGCCGCCACAGATCCTGCCTTGAGGTTCGCCATCACCTGGTCGTCATCGACCGCGGCCAATTCAGCAGCTAGGTCCCGCGCGCTCACCGCTCTGCTCTCGCCCCGGTCACCTGAGGCGTGGTGGAGTCGAGGAAGAACGGCACGCACGCCTGGTGAAAGCACGCACGGACGAATGCTTGTGTGGCGGGGATCAGCGGAACCCCTTCCTGGGCGCGACCACGGCCGGTCAGACCGAGTCACTCCCCATCGCGTGAGAACAGCTTCCTCGCATGCGCCACGAAGTCAAGTTCGTCGAACGCTCGAGCCGGGAGCGGCTTTGGCGGTAGCGATGTCCGCCTTTCTAGCCCATCGGGGGAGGCGCGATTGGCCCGCGTATGCCACCTTGACGAGTAGCATCGTGGGCGAATCGGCGTTCAGGAAGTTCGCTTAGGACAGTAATCATGGAAAGAGATCATTTCGATATCGGCGGCAGGAGCACGGATGGCTCAGCGCGGCCGATCAGCATGTCGCTCCTGGCAGCTCTCATGACCTTCGGGCTCGTCGCCGGCCCGGCCGCAGGGCAGGAGTACCCGCTGCCGAGTCCACTTCCGCAGCTCAGCCCGCCGCCCCTCGTGCGCATCGTCGGACGAACGACCAGGGTCGGCGCCAGGATCACGCGGCTCTCCGTCCGGGCGCCGGTCGGCGCGACGATCATCAGCAAGTGCGTCGCGAAGAACAAACGGCGCTGCCCGTACTCGCAGCGAGTCGTGGGTGTGGCCGGCGCCGTGGGAACGCGCACGATCCACGTCAATGGCTTCGAGCGCTCGTTCCGTGCCGGCGTCGTGCTTCAGCTATACGTCGTCAAAGCTGGGCGGACGGGCAAGTACACGAGCTTCAAGATCCAGCTGCGCAAGACGCCGCTGCGGCGTGACGGCTGCATCACGGGCCTGACGCTGATCCCAGTGGGCTGCCCCGGCTGACCGGCACGGCGGGAGCGCAGGCTCCGTCGATCGACGACAGCGGATGGGATGTTCGATGCTTCGTGGGTCGACGACTCCCAACGCCGAGCCGTGCACGCCAACTCAGCCGGAGTCGTCGAACGCCTGGCTGGGCGGCGGAGGGGGCGGCGGCGGAGGCGGCGGCGGCGTCACCGGTCGCGGGCGGTACACCGGCGGCGGGGGCGGGGGCGGCGGCGGGCGCTGGATCACCGGACGGCGGTAGACCGGCGCGGGTGCAGGCCGCACGATCACGCGCCGGGCACGCGCGCGGCGCGCGCGGGATTGTGCCCGGGCGGCATTCGCCCGCTGCCTCGCTTGAGCTGCGCGGGTAGCCTTCGCTCGCTTCGCACGGGAAGCCCGACGGGCGCGGGCCTTAGCGCCGGCGCTCGCACGAGGTTGGCTGGACTTGGAAGGCTGGGGCGCGACCGCAGGCTTCGGCGGCGGCGCGACGACTTTGACGGGCGTCGTGACCGTGACGGACGCCTGCGTCGGACCCGGCTGCGACGCGGGCTCCTTTGCCACGAGCGGGACGGTCACCGCCAGCGCGGCAACGGTCACCACGATTCCGATACTTGCGCGATCCTTGCTTGTCATATCGTCCCGGCCACCTGTCGATCCGGCGATCCGACAGCGACCGTGCCCGGGAATGAGAAGCTCGCGCTCCGCATGACCCGCCGCGGTCGAAGATGATCGCCCATAGTGTCCATCCTAGTCGTAGTAACGTCCCAGGCTGGCCAATTTGCGCGCTCTGACGACGCTTCATGCGACTCCGCGCAACATTCGCCTTCGGCAGCGGTGCGCGAGGCGAGGAAGTCGCGCAGTGAAGGCCGTTGGCTACCGGCGCGGGACCTGCTGGTTGCTGCGCTTTCGCTCGTCGAGCGTTTCGCGGATGTGGCTCATCGCGCCGCCGACGCGCTTGAGGTCCCAGTGCGACAGCGTCACGAGCCGCATCGGCGTCTTGGCCACGACCGACGCCGTGCGCAGCGTCTTCTCGAGTAGGGCCATCTCACCGAAGAACTCGCCCGCACCGAGGGTCGCGACGTACTCGCCGCCCCGGATCACGTCCGCCTCGCCGTCGACGATCGCCATGAACTCGTAGGCGTAGTCGCCCTCCTTGACCAGGTGCTTGCCCGCGCGCACGGATGTCTCCGTCGCGAACGCCGCGACTGCATTCAGCGTCTCGTCGTCCAGCGAGGCGAAGACGGGAATGTCCTTTAGCTGGTCGGTGTCCATGGATGCTCCTGGAGCTCGGCGCGGCACACGCGACGAATCTAACCGAGTGCGGGCATGTCCTGCACGAGCGATAGCACCGGCGCGAACAGATCGCCGTGCTCGGCGACGCGCGCGAGCACCTGTGCCGCGTCGAAGACGAGCTGCTGCGCATCGCCGCTGTCCCGGCAGGCGCGCACGTCATCCCACGTCAGCGGGGTCGAGACCGTCGGTCGCTCTCGCGCGCGCAGCGAGTAGACGCAGACGGTCGTCTTGTGCTCGTCGTTCTGGCTCCAGTCCACGAAGACCTTTCCCGTGCGAGCCGACTTCGTCATCCGCGACACGACGAGATCGGGCTCGGAGGACTCGAGCAGCTCCGCGACGGCCTTGCTGAAGCCCTTGGTCTGCGCGTAGGTCGCGTCGGGCACGTTGAGCGGGACGTAGACCTGCAACCCCTTGGAGCCCGACGTCTTCGGGAACGCCTGGATCCCGAGGTTCTCGAACATCCCCTGTAGCCACAGCCCGACGCGGCAGCACTCGACGATCGTCGCCGGCGGCCCAGGATCGAGGTCGAAGACCATCATCGTCGGGCGATCGAGCGCCTCGGCGCGGTGCATCGAGGTGTGCAGCTCCAGCGCGGCGAGATTGCCGAGCCAGACGAGCGTGGGCAGGTCGTTGGCGACGCAGAATTCGACGATCTTCTTCGATAACGGCACCGGCGCAGTGGCGACCCAGTCGGGCCGGTGGCTCGGGCACTGCTTCTCGAAGAAGCTCTTGCCCTCGACGCCGTCCGGGAACCGCACGCGGGTCAGCGGCCGGCCCTCGAGGTGCGGCAGGATCGCTGCGGCCACCCCGACGTAGTACTCGATGACGTCGCGCTTGGTGAAGCCGACCTTCGGATAGAGGACCTTGTCGAGGTTCGTCAGCTTGAGCGTGCGGCCGCCGACGCGCACCTCGATTCCGTCGCGTACCGGCTTGCCGGCATCGAGGAACGCCGACGTCGGCGCCTCCTCGCGCAGCCCCTTGTACGACGGGTGGCGCAGCATGCCGTCCGATGTCCATTCCGTGAACTCGACCTCAGCGACGCGGGTGGGTTGCACGAAGACCGCCCCGCGCGGCGGCAGCGGCTCACCGCCGAACGGCGAGTCCGGGCGCTCTTCGAGCGTCGCCGCAAGCCGATCGAGCTCGGCGTCGGAGAACCCCGTGCCGACGCGCCCGCCGTAGCGAAGGCGCCCGTCCTCCGGCACGCCGACGAGCAGCGCTCCGATCCGATCGCGGCGCTTGCCCTCGCCCGGCAGCCAGCCGCCGACGACGACGTCCTCGCGCCGCACGTTCTTGACCTTCAGCCAGCACGGTGAGCGCCGGCCCGGCAGGTACGGACTGTCCAGCCGCTTGGCGACGACGCCTTCCAAGCCGCTGGCGCGGCTGGCCTCGAGCACCGCCGCACCGTCACCGATGACGTGGTCCGGTGTCTGCCAGTGCGGACCCTGCAATCCAAGCTCCTTGAGGCGCTCGCGTCGCTCGGCGTACTCAAGCTCCATCAGCGAGTGGCCGTCGAGCCACAACAGGTCGAAGACGATGTAGGCGACCGGGCACGCCTTGGCGCGCCGGCGCGCGGCGGTCTCGGAGCTGACGTGCATGCGGCTTTGCAGGCGCCCGAAGCTCGGTCGCCCGTCCTCGTCGAAGGCGACGATCTCGCCGTCGAGGATCGCGCGGTGCGAGCTCAGAGCCCGGTTGAGCGCGCGCAGCTCAGGATACGAGGCGCTGATGTCGTTGCGGTTGCGGCTCTCGAAGCGCATCCGCCCAGGCTCTGAGTAGGCGATCGCGCGCACGCCGTCCCACTTGATCTCGTAGGCCCAACGCTTGTCGTCGGGCGGCAGGTCCTTGCTCGGCTTGGCGAGCATCGGCGCGATCCGCTCGGGCATCGGCTCGCGGCCCGGGTCCTCGGGAGGATCCATCCGATGGATCATCCAGTCCTTGCCGGGCGGTTCGCCCTTGCGGCGCTTAAGCGGAAACAGCCCGTAGCGGCCGCGCAGGCGCTCGCCGTGGAAGGTCACCTCGACCTTCTCGTCGTCGAACTTGTGCGGCTCGTAGGTGCCGCGGTCCCAGATGCGCATCTTGCCCGCGCCGTACTCGCCCTTGGGGATGTCGCCCTCGAACTCGAGGTACTCGAGCGGGTGGTCCTCGGTGCGCACAGCGAGGCGGTTCTCCTTGGGGTCCTCCGGGATGCCGTTGGGGATCGCCCACGAAGCAGCGACGCCGTCGTGTTCCAGGCGCAGATCCCAGTGCAGGCGCGTGGCGTGGTGCTCCTGGACGACGAAGCGGTTGGCCTCGCCCTCGTGCCCGCCTTCGCCGCCCCCCGTGTCGCCCGTGGGCTCGGGCGTAATCGCCGGGTCGCGCTTTCGGCGGTACTCGCTGAGCTGGTCGGCGGTGTGAGCCACAGCCAGAGTCTGACGGTCTCTACCGCCGGCGCCACTCGCGCAGACCGAGCGCCAGTCCGCTGACGAGCAACGCCGCGAGGAGAACCCACGGCCAGAGCGTTCCGTCGCGTGTGCCGTCCGGCAGACGGAGGATCGCCGTCAGTGAGACCAGCAGCGACGTCAGCAGCCAATCTGACGCGTGCTCTGGGCGTCACGTGGTGCCTGCTGCTGACGTCGTCCCAGCAGCACGGTCGCAATCGCCGCCACCACGTAGCCGACAAACGCGACCGCGAAGAACCAGTCCCAGGCGTCGTGCACTCCGTCCGTCGCGAGGGGCACCGCGGCGCTCACTACCACGGGAAGAAGACATGCCTGCCAGGCATCCAAGCCGAACACGGTCGAGCGCGGCCGGGGCGGTCGCGTCTGACCGGTCGCCTCCATGCAGCGCAAGCTACCTCCGCGCTGGTGCCTGCACGCCTCAGCCGCCGGCGACCGCAGGCAGGATCGTCAGCTCTCCGCCGGCAGGAACCGCCGTGTCGAGCCCGTCGAGGAAGCGGATGTCCTCGCCACCGAGGTACACGTTGACGAAGCGACGCAGGCCGCCGTCCTGGTACAGGCGATCTCGCAGCCCGCTGTGCTGGGCGAACACCGATTCCAGGGCCTCGCCCACCGTGGTCCCCTCGGCCTGCACCGAGGTGACTCCGCCGGCGGCGTCTCGCAACTGCGTTGGGAGCTTGACCGTGATCGCCATCAGACGTGCACGGACTCCGCGAAGGCTTCCTCGAAGGACTCGATCGTCGGGTCGACCTCGTAGTCCTCGAACGAGTTTCGGACCGCGTCGAGCGTCTTCAGCCCCTCGCCCGTGATGACGAGCACGACGCGCTCGTCGGGTCCGATGTCGCCGCGCTCGGCGAGCTGTTGCAGCACGGCGGTCGTCACGCCCCCGGCGGTTTCCGTGAAGACGCCCGTGGTCTCCGCGAGCAGCCGGATGCCGTCTCTGATCTGCTGGTCTGAGACCGCGTCGATCGAGCCACCGGTGGCGCGCGCGAGGTCCAGCGCGTAAGGCCCGTCGGCCGGGTTGCCGATCGCCAGCGACTTGGCGATCGTCCGCGGCTTGACCGGACGGCAGAAGTCGTGGCCGGCGGCGAAGGCCGTCGCGACCGGCGAGCAGCCGGTGGCCTGGGCGCCGTTCATCGTCGGCAGCTCGCCGTCGATCAGGCCGATGTCGATGAACTCTCCAAAGCCCTTCGCGATCTTCGTGAACAGCGAGCCGGAGGCGATCGGCACGACGCAGCGGTCGGGCAGCTCCCATCCGAGCTGCTCGGCGATCTCGAAGGCGAGGGTCTTCGAGCCCTCGGCGTAGTAGGGACGCATGTTGATGTTCACGAACGCCCAGTTCTCGCGATCGCCCGACAGCTCCGTGCACAGGCGGTTGACGTCGTCGTAGTTGCCGCGGACCTTGACGAGGTTCGTGCCGTACACCCCGGTCGCGAGGATCTTCTGCTCCTCGAGGTCCGCTGGAATCAGCACGTACGAAGCCATGCCCAGGGCGGCGCCGTGGGCGGCGACGGAGTTTGCGAGGTTGCCCGTCGAGGCACAGGCGAGCGTGTCGAAGCCGAGTTCCCGTGCGCGCGTGGCGGCGACCGAGACGACTCGGTCCTTAAACGAATGCGTCGGGTTGGCGGCGTCGTTCTTGACCCACACCTCCCCCAGCCCCAGGCGCTCGGCGAGCCGGTCGGCGCGGATCAGTGGCGTGCAGCCGGCGGGCAGCCCGGTACGCGTGCGGGGCTGCGGACCCTCCAGCGGCAGGAAGTCGTGGTAGCGCCAGATGTTCTGCGGACCACCTTGGATGCGCCGGCGCAATGCGCCGACGTCGGTGTAACGCTCGTGCTCGTAGCCGACCTCCAGCGGGCCGAAGCACTGCGAGCACACGTATCGTGCTTCCAATGGGTACTCCGTCGCACACTCTCTGCACTTGAGACGCGTTGCCGCCATATGACCCTCCGCCGTTGGATCTTGTGGCGAAGGCGCTGCGGCCCATGCCACATCTGACAGGAATTGGCACCGTTTCCCGCGAATAGCGGGTTGGTTGCCGGGGCTTCACAGGGCCTGTCCCTCCACCCCTCTGGATGTGTTCAGCTTCGGAACGGCACAATATCAGCATGCCCAACCTCCCAAAGCCACGATTCGGACGCCCGGTGCGTGGCCGCGGGCGCCGGGTTGGCGCACCCGAGGTCGAAACCGAGACCCCGAACATCGAGATCGTCGAGACCGAGGGGCTGCGCTGGATCCACATCGAGCGTCCCCGTCCGGCCGACCGCACGTGGCTGGAGGAGCATTTCGCCTTCCACCCGCTGGACTACGAGGACGTCTACTCGCGCAACCAGCGACCGAAGGTCGACGAGTACGACGACTACCTGTTCGTCGTCCTGCACTTCCCGCGCTTCGACAAGTCCGTCGGGCGTCTGAACGCCGCCGAGCTCGACATCTTCGTCGGACCCGACTTCGTGATCACGCTGCCCAACGAGCCGATCCAGCCGCTGGAGTACCTCTTCGAGCGCTGCCGCACGCGTGAGGACATCCGCGAGGCGCTGTTCGCGAAGGGTCCCGGCTACCTGCTCTACAAGATCGTCGACGACTGCGTCGACGCGTCGTTTCCGATGCTCGCGAAGATGGGCAACAAGCTGGAGGTGCTTGAAGACGAGATCTTCGAAGGCCGCTCGGCCGAGATCGTGCGCGACATCTCGAACGTCATGCAGGAGATCATCAACTTCCGCAAGATCGTCCGTCCGCAGCGCGCTGCGCTGCAGGATCTCGAGCGCACGAAGCGCTACATCCCCGAGGGCCTGGACATCTACTTCGACGACATCAACGACGCGTCAGAGCGGATCTGGGACATGCTCGAGAACTTCAAGGAGGTCGTCGAGGGTCTCGAGTCCACGAACGAGTCGGTCCTCTCGCACCGCGTCAACGACATCCTCAAGGCGCTGACGGCGATCAGCGTCGTCGTCTTGCCGCTGACGCTCGTGGCGAGCATCTGGGGCATGAACGTCGGCGTCCCCGGCGAGGGCTCGATTCACGCGTTCTGGATCGTGGTCGGCTCGATGTTCGTGCTGCTCGTCGGGATGCTCTGGTTCTTCCGCCGCCGCGGCTGGCTCTGACGCGATGGGACTGGAGACGCTCGAACGGCTGGCCGAAGCCGTCGCGATCGGCGCGCCCGCGCAGCGCAAGCGCATGCTGGTGATCGTCAACCCGCACGCGACGACCGTCTCGGCGCGCCTGCGCAACCTCGTCATCGCCGCCCTGCACGGCCGGTATGAGGTCGAGGCGGTCGACACCCGCAGCCCCAACCATGCCACCGAGCTGTGCCGCGAGGCCGCACGGGAGGGCTACGACGTCGTGGTGTCCTTCGGCGGCGACGGCACGGTCAACGAGGTCGCCAACGGGCTCGCCGGGTGCGACACGCCGCTGACATGCCTGCCCGGGGGAGCGACGAATGTCCTGTGCAAGATGCTCGGCATTCCCGGCGACATCGTCGACGCGACCGAGCACCTGCTGGCGATGGCCGACGACTGGCGCCCGCGCCGGATCGACCTCGGGATCGCGAACGGGCGCGCGTTCACGTACTCGAGCGGCTACGGGTTGGACGCGGGGGTCGTCAAGCGCATCGACGAGAGCCCGAAGCTAAAGCGCCACCGGTTTCGCGAGTACTTCTTCGTCTACGCGGCGGTCGAGACCGTCCTGCGCCACTACGTGCGCGATCCGCCGCGGATGGACGTGCACGTCGGCGCCGAGACGGCTCGCGCGATCACGACGCTGGTCCAGAACGGCGACCCGTACACCTACCTCGACGACAAGCCGCTCCACGTCGCCGAGGGTGCGACGCTTGACAGCGGGACGCTCGCCGGCGTCGCGCTGCGCGGGGTCAGTCCGCCGGATATCCCCACGGTCGCGCTGCGACTGCTCTCCTCCAAGCGCTCGGTCGTCGGCCACCGCAAGATCTTCGACTTCCGCGACGTGACGGAGCTGCGCTGCGTCTCCGCCGATGGCCGCCCGATCCCGTTGCACGTCGACGGCGACCACATCGGCGACGTCACGGAGGTCGTCTATGGGATCCGGGCGGGGGCGCTCGCGGTGGTGGCGTAGCGGACGGCGCGCCCGACTCGGCAATCGCGTCGGCGTACGTGCCGGCCGCGCCAGGCCCGACCGGATGTGCGAAGCGCAGATGTTCTTCCGGTAATCTGTCAATCGGATCACCCCAATCGCGTACACGAGCGGCGCCAATCTGTGAAGGGGTTCATGTGACTGGATCTCATGCACTACGGCGTGCGGTTGGCGCTGCGTTCGTTGCTGCGGGTTTGCTCGCGCTGGCCGCGCCGGCGACCGCGCAGGCCCCGGCGACCGCGCAGGACCCCGCATCCACGACCGCCAGCCAGGACGCGAGTGCGGCGCTCGGGGTCGTTGCGCAGGCCTGACGGCTGGCTGACGTACACGCGCCCGATGGCCTCGTCGCTGACGCTGGGCGCCGCGAGGACGACCACCGTCGCCGGAAGGATGGATGCTGACGGTACGTGCCACAGCTCCGGCAGCGGGACATTTGGCCCCCGGTCCCCGGACACCTATCAGGAGGAGGAGGGCTTCAACCCGTCGACCTGCCAGGAGCGGATCCTGTCGGGGCACGCTCAGCACCGACGACGTCGTAAAGCTCGCGGCGGCGTCGAGCGGCCCAAGTCCGGCCGGGGCCCCGGCCGGCGTTGCCGCTTCGACCCGCGCGAGGCACGCCAACGCTGCCTCGACGAGCCGCAGCGTCGTGGGCCGGGCCGCGACGGCATATTCCACCGCGCACACCAAGACGGCCTGGATCGACACCGTGAACATCACGATCACGTCGCTGGCGGCGAACCTCAACTGGCCGCTTCACGGGACAGGCGGGACGCTCACCGGCCGGGTCAACCCCTACCAGTTCAAGTACGACGGCTGGTCGAGCACCGGGCCCTCGAAGATCACGTTCCCGTCGCTTCCCGGCGACGCCGGGTGGTGGATGCGCGAGACCGACAGCTTTACGAACAAGGACTTCGCGGCGCTGGTGTACTTCCTCTTCGGCCCCGCCGGCTGGGCCGCGTGTGGCTTCCACTTCTCGACGACGGCTCACTTCCACCACGACGTGACCGCCTCGCGGCTACCGCAACGGCAACCGCGGGCGATCATGGAACGACTCGAAGAGCGGTGCGTGCTCGAACCTCGTCCACCACAGCGAGTGGGACGGCTACGGCTGGGTGTCGTGATCTACCGGTCAGGACTGCCCGGCACGCGCCGCCGCGCGCGCACCTGGCAGCGGGCGGCGCGCTTAGTCGGCTCATCCAGCGTCCATGGAACGTCGGCCGCGACGATCTTGACCGGCACGCTGTACAGCAGCCATGGCGCCAAGCCCGTCACCCGGTCATCCCGGGACTGCATCACCAACCGCGATCCGCACAGCGACGATCCGATGTTCCGCGTGGTCATGACGCTCGGGCCAGCCCGGCGCTGGCAGGTCAGCTACCGCCTGCCGCGCACGGCGGGCCGCTACGGCGAGGATCCGGCCGCGCGGACACCCTGATCGCGATCGTCGCCGCCGCGCGCCAGCACGCGGAACAGCACGACGCCCGCCGCCACGAGTAGGAGCCCGACGAACAGCCACGGCCATGGGCTCCACTCGGTCGTGCAATGGTGCTCGGTCGCTGAGTGCCCGCAGATCTCGCCTGGTCCGTGGCGGTTGAGGTAGGCGATGTACAGCGCCAGCATGCCCGCCCCCGCTAGCAACCCGGTCACGCCCGCGTCGATGCCGCCGCCCCGCCGGACCAGCACCGCTAGCCCGACGATGACCACGACGAGCACGAACAGCCCAATCGTCAGCGGTGTCAGCAGCGCCAGGCACGCGCCCGCGCCGATCGCCAGCCAGGCGACGAAGCTCCCGTACCTGGGCCACGGGACGGGGCCGGATGAGTGTCGGCCAGTACTCGACATCGACCGTTGAGTGTGGCAAAGCGGCGCGCCGGCTGCGCCCCGCGGCCCCGCTCAGCCGCTGCCCGGCGTGACGCGGTAGGCGTCGAAGACCGAGTCGATGTTGCGCAGCCGGTTGATCGCGTGCTTGAGCACCTGCAGGTCGGCGACCTCGACGACGAACCAGTTCTGGACCATCGGGTGCGAGACGACGCAACGGGCCTCGACGATGTTGATGCCCGCCTCTGCGAACGTGCGCGAGAGATCCTCCAGGAGGCGGTGGCGGTCCCAGGCATCGACCTGCAGCTCGACCTTGAAGGACGTCTCGTGGCCGCCCTCCCAGTGCACGGGCGTGAAGCGGTCGGGGTCCTTGCGCAGCTGAACGGCGTTGGGGCAATCCTCGCGGTGGATCGTGATGCCACGGCCAAGCGAGATGTAGCCGACGATCGGGTCGCCGGGCACCGGCCGGCAGCACTTGGCCAGGCGCAGCATGACATCGTCGACGCCCTCGACGGAGATGCCGTACTGCGTCGACGTGCTCGTCGGCTGGCGGCGCTGGCGTCGCGTCGACAGGAGGTCGTCGGCCATCGTGCGCGTCTCGCGCTCGGCCGCCTCGCCCTGCTTGAGACGCTGCATGATCTTGTTGACGACGACCTTGGCGGAGATCTTCGCTCCGCCAAGGGCAATGTAGAAGTCGTCGGCCTTCTTGAAGCCCATCTCGCGGATGACGTCTGCCAGCAGCGGCGAGGAGACGATCTTCTGCGCCGGCAGGCCGTGCTTTTTGAGCTGCTCTTGGAGGATGTCGCGCCCGGCATGCTCGGTGTCGTCGCGCGACTCGGCCTTGAACCACTGCTTGATCTTGTTGCGCGCCCGCGTCGTGCGCACGACCGCCAGCCAGTCGCGCGACGGGCCGCGGTCGCGGTTGGAGGTCATGACCTCGACGATGTCGCCGGAGTTCAGCTCGTAGTGCAGCGGCACCATCTTGCCGTTCACCTTCGCGCCGACACAGCGGTGGCCGACATCGGTGTGGACCTCGTAGGCGAAGTCCAGCGGCGTCGCTCCGGCCGCGAGGTTCTTGACCTCGCCCTTGGGCGTGAAGACGTAGACCTCGTCCTCGATCAGGTCGATCCGCAGGGCGTCCATGAACTCCTTGGGATCGGACGTCTCCTGCTGCCATTCCAGCATCGAGCGCAGCCACTTGAGCTTCGCGTCCCCGTCGGCGGCGGGGCCCGCCTTGCCGTCGCCGTCGACCTTGTAGATCCAGTGCGCGGCGACGCCGAACTCGGCCATGTCCTGCATCTGCTTTGTGCGGATCTGGATCTCCAGCGGAAGCCCCTCGGGCCCGATCACCGTCGTGTGCAGCGACTGGTACATGTTGAACTTCGGCATCGCGATGAAGTCCTTGAAGCGTCCCGGCAGGGGCTTCCACAGCGAGTGCACGACGCCGACGGCGCCGTAGCAGTCCTTCACCGAATCGACGATCACGCGCATCGCGGTGAGGTCGTAGATCTCGTTGAACTCGCGCCCCTTCTTCGTCATCTTGGAATAGATCGAATAGAAGTGCTTGGCGCGGCCGGAGATGTTCGCCTCGATGCCGAGCGCCTGCAGCTCGCGCTGCAGGTACGCGCCGGCATTCTCGACGTACCGCTCGCGCTCCTCGCGCTGTTGGTTGACCAGGCCCTTGATCTCCTGGTACTTGCGCGGGTGCAGCGCGGCGAAGGCGAGATCCTCGAGCTCCCACTTGATCGCGTGGATGCCGAGGCGGTGCGCGATCGGCGCGTAGATCTCCAGCGTCTCCTTCGCCTTGTCGATCTGCTTCTGCTTGGGCATCGCGCCGATCGTGCGCATGTTGTGCAGGCGATCGGCCAGCTTGATGAGGATGACCCGCACGTCGTTGGCCATCGCGACCATCATCTTGCGGTAGTTCTCGGCCTGCGCCTCGTCGCGCGACTGAAAGACGATTCCCGTGAGCTTGGTGACGCCGTCGACGAGGTTGGCGATCTCGTCGCCGAAGCTGACCCGGACCTCCGCCAGCGACGCCGACGTGTCCTCGACGGTGTCGTGCAGCAGCGCGGCGCACAGCGTCTCGGTGTCAAGCCGCATGCCCGCGCAGATCTTGGCGACGCCGACGGGATGGACGATGAAGTCCTCACCGGACAGGCGGCGCTGGTCGGCGTGGTGCTCGCAGGCGAAGACGAACGCGGCTTCCACCTTGTGTCGGTCGACCTGGACGGCCGACGCGTCGGCGTGCTCCTCGACGATCGCGAAGATGTCCGACAGGAGGCTGCGCTCGAGCTCGGTGAGATCCGCCCGATCGACGGCAGGATGGCGGTTGGAGCTGACCTCGTCGACCGGCGCGCGGCGCGTGCCTGGACGCTGCCGTGCGGGCGCCCTCACGCCGCCTTTACTGTCACTACGGTCAGGAATCTGGTCCGTCCTCTGGTCGCCCGATCTGGGCGACCAAGGGTACCTCAGCCCCGTCGGGTCGCTGGTCAGGTTTCGGCCGTCTGGCTACGCCGCGCGCGCCGCGGCGTCCGTGAAGTACGGGCGCCCCTCCTCGTGCTTGCGTGCGTAGTGGCGAAACGCGACCGACCGTTCGAGCGCGGTGCGCTCGGCGGGCGGAACGATGACGCTGCGGGCGCCGGCATCGAGGCGTACGAGATCCAGCTCGGCGAGGACGCGCAGCACGCGCGCGGCCAGTCGTGCCGGGCGCGGTGTGGGCGCGTCGCCGCGCAGCAACTCCTCGAGCTCACTGCCCGTGGCGCCGCCGGTTGCCCGCAACGCGCGGTAGGTCACCGTCAACGCGCCACGCAGCGCGTAGTCGCGCTCGTGGATCTGTTCGGCAAGGCGCAGCTCGGCCGGTCCCCAGGCGAGATGGGTCACGCGCCCGTAAGCACGCACAGGTCCGGCCGGCGGGTCGAGCAGGACGACATGGGCGTCCGGCCGCGCGAGCGACGGGTCGCGCTCGAGCGCGTCGTGCGAGCACAGCTGAAAGCCGCCCAGGATCGGGGCGAGGTGGCGCGCGCGCAACGCGGCATCGGCACCTACGATGAGCACCGGCTCACCCGTGGCGACGAGCGCGGCGACGGTGCCTGCGATGCCGCCGCCGCGGCGGTCGCGGATGGCCGGCCGAACCGGCGCGAGGGACGAAGCCCGCGCGACCTCGTCGAGGGGGCGGGCCACGTCGTCGAGAACCGCGTCGAGGTAGTGCTCGGGCTCTCCCACGACCGTGATCGGCGGCGGGTGGCACGGCCGCGCCTCGCGTAACACGAGACGCGGCTCTACACTGCCGTGGTACTCGTTGAGCTCGAGCGAGAAGGTCGCATCCACTGGCTCCTCGCAGTCGACCTTCGACATTCCGAAAGCGACGGCTCGGGCCCGTACGCCGCCCGACCCGACGGTGAAGCGCACGTGCTTGCCCTCCCCCATCGTGCGCGGGTCGCTGAGGCGCGCGGCGGGTACGAGCAGCGACACCTCGGGGTTGGCGATCCCGAACGGCGCCAGCCGTTCGAGCTCCTGGGCGAGGCCCACGCCGAGCTCGTCGCCTGCCACGACCGCGTCGACTCGCCGCACCGGCGTCAGGTCCTCGGGACCTAGCGTTGCGGCGGCATGGGCCTCGAACGCGGCGCGGAATGCGTCGATCTGGTCCACCTGCACCTCACAGCCCGCCGCGGCACGATGGCCGCCGTGGCGCAGCAGGTGCGCCGAGGCGGCGTCGAAGCCGGCGAGCAGGTCGTAGGCGGGGATCGATCGGCCAGAACCGGTCCCGCGATCACCGTCGAGCGCGATAAGCACCGTCGGGCGGTGATGTCGCTCGGCGATACGAGAGGCGACGATCCCGATCACACCCTTGTGCCACTCGGCCCCCGCGAGCACATACGCGGGGCGATCGCCGGCTTGGGCGACGTGCGCCTCGGCCTCGAAGAGGATCCGTGTCTCGGTATGGCGGCGCTCGGCGTTGAGGCGGTCGAGCTCGCCGGCGATCTGGGTGGCGCGTTCGTCGTCCGTGGTCAACAGCAGTTCGAGCCCCGCGTCGGCGCGTTCCAGCCGGCCGGCGGCATTGATCCGTGGAGCCAGACGGAACCCGACGGCGCGCGCATCGATCCGCGACGGGTCGACGCGCGCGACCCGCATCAGCGCGCGCAGGCCGGGGCGCGTGGTGGTGGCGAGCGCGCGCAGGCCCGCGCGGACAAGCCGGCGATTCTCTCCGCGCAGCGGGACACAATCGGCGACGGTGGCCAGCGCGACGAGATCGAGATCCGCATCGGCGCCGGCGGGATCGCGGCCGGACGCCGCGAGCAGGGCGGCCGCGAGCTTGTACGCGACCCCGGCGGCGCACAGGTCGGGGCAGGGATAGCCGCACACGGCCGGGTGGACGATGTGCGCGTCTGGCAACCGGCCGTCGGCGCGCGGGCTGTGGTGGTCGGTGACCACGACGTCGAGGCCGGCGACGCGCGCGGCTGCCACCTCGTCGACGGCGGTGATCGCGCAGTCGGCCGTGATCAACAAGCGCGTGCCGCGCTGCATCAGGCGCGCGACGGTCGCGGCCGAGAGGCCGTAGCCGTCCTCGCTGCGGCTGGGCAGAAACCAGTCCACGTCGGCACCGAGTGCGCGCAGGACCCCGACGAGGATCGCGGTCGCGCTGACGCCGTCGACGTCGTAGTCGCCGTGCACGGTGATCCGCGTTCCCGCCTCGGCGTGGCGGAGTATGAGCGCGCACGCGTTGTCGATCCCGGCGAAGTCAGACGGGTCGTGACGTTCGCCCGCTTCGAGGAACGCACGCGCCGTGTCCGGATTGCCGAGCCCGCGGCGCACGAGCACCTGCGCGAACGCGTGGCTGATCTTGAGTTCGCGCTCGAGCGCGAGGATCGCGGCGACGGCGCACGGCTCGATCTGAAGGCGCGGGATCTGCTGCTGCACGCGTCGGACGGTACGGATGGCGCTGGACGGAACCGTCGCGGCCGCCGGGACGCCGGTGTACGAGCAACGGCCCGGCACAGAGCGTGAGCGGTCGTCAACGACGAGCAGGGACGTGGTGCGCCGAAAGCCCCGTCCACGCAGGCGCGCGCGCCGGCACTGTGCGCGGGCGGGGGGTGTGTCGTTCTGGGCGCCTATACGAACACCAGACCGACACACCCCGTCGCAGATGGGCTCTTGAGTTCCAGGAGCGGCTATGAGTGCAGCTCTGCCATCGTGTCGGCATGGCGACGCTCACGCCAGACGACGACAGTCTCCTGCTGCGGCTCTCGACGCTTGAGAAGCTCGGCGCGCTCCACGGCGATGTCCGCGTCGCGCTCAGCGCGGTTCAAGCCATCGATGCGGTCCAAAACCCGTTTCGCGAGCTACGCGGGATCCGCGCTCCTGGCACCGGGCTCCCAGGGCAGATCGCCCTCGGCACCTGGCGCTATCGAGGCGGCAAGGACTTCGTCGCGATCTACCGCGGCAAGCCGGGCCTGATCGTGCGGCTGCGCGGCGCGCCATTTCAGCGACTGCTCGTGTCGGCCGACGAGCCGGACGCCGTGGCTGCGTGCCTACGTTCCGCGCTGCCTTGACCACAACGACAACCGCGCGCCGGGCAGCCCAATCAAGCACATCGCGGCCAGACGTAACGACGGCGCCTGGATGGTCCAGGCGCCGTCCGAGCGCAGCTTGCGACGCAAGCCGACGCGCACTCCCAAGTGAGACCTACGCTTTCGCGAGGTTCCCGGTGAACTGCTTGATCAGCTGCTGGAGGACTGCCTGGACAGTGCCCTCGCCCATCGATGCCGCCTTGCCGCTGACATTCGCGGTCGCATCGACCGTTCCGCCGTCCCCGGCGATCGTGATCGTCACTGTGCCGTCGGCGTTGCTCTGGCCGCCGGCCTCCTTGGCGTTGGCCTTGATCACCGCGCGGCGGGATCCCGCATCCTGCTCCACGATCTCGACCGGACCGCTGAACTTCATGCCCATCGACCCCATCTGGACATCGATCTCGGCTTTACCCTTCGTGGGGCTGTCGGCAGAGACGACCTTGGCACCGGGCACGCACGGAATCAGCTTGTTGACGTCGGAGATGACGTCCCATGCCTGGTCCGGGTTGGAAACCTTGAACGACTCTTTCAGCTGCGTTGCCATGTAGAGGCTCTCCTCATGTAGGGACTTCTCTCATGGCCTACCCGCTCGTAGCGACGTCAATCGCACAGGCGCATCCGCGGGCGGCGACCTCTACTCACCGACTTCGTCGTGATGACCAAAGCCGCAGCGGGAGCGAGCGCTACCTGGTGATGGCGATCAAGATCCCGCCCGTCACGAGCAGCGTGAACAGCGCCGGGTACATGAAGCCGTAGGCGCCGGCGCCCCAGAGCGCGAACACGAGGCACGCCGGCGCGAGCAGGCCAAGCGATGTGACGACCCAGCCGTGACCGGTTGCGACGGTACGGATACCGGCCGCGGCAAGTCCGATCAGGCATCCGAAGAAGACGATGAGCCCGATGACGAACAGTCCGAAGGCGATCGCAAGAATCGGGCCGCGGCTGCCGGTCAGCAGCGTGAAGTTCTGCTTGAAGAGGATGCCGCCGAGGAGCGTCGCGACGCCTCCGAGGGACGCGCCGACCATGAGGCGGTGAAGCGTCCAGCCCGTGCGGCCGGCGGCAACACGCGGCGGCGGCGTCTCGTCAGTCTGTGGTGCGGTCATCTGCGGCGGGCGCACCTCGCGCGGCCTCTGGACGAGGACGATGCGCGATGTTCCGTGTCCTTTTGCAGCCATGCCTCAGTGATACGTGCGGCGAACGCAAATCCCTGCGCCGGCACCGCTATCCGGCCGTCAACCCTCCGACCGCGTCCTCCTCGGACTCCTTGCGCAGGCCGAGCCAGTAGATGAACGCGACGCCGAGGATCGAGCCCGGAATCGCCTCCGTCGAGGTGAGGATCGTCGTGTCGTTCTGGCCGGGCACGGAGAAGCCGTTGATCACGAGGCCGAAGAGGATCGCGCCGAATACCGAGCCGAGGAACGCGCCGACGATCCCGCCCCAAAAGTGGTCCGGGATGAAGATCGTGAAGTGCCAGAGGGCCAGGCCCATCATCGTCCACGCGAGAGCGCCCATGCCTAGCGGCTCCTGCCGTGACGGCGATGCTTGCGTTTGGCGGCCGACGACGGGCGCTTCTTGGCGTTCGTGCCCGGCTCGCGACGATCGTCCATCACGACGTCCTCCGGCAGCGCGTCTGCGGTCGGATCGAGCTCAGGCTTGGAGACCTTCGGCGCGGCCGGCTCCGCAACCGCGGCGCGCCGCGGCGAGCCCGGCTCGACATGCAAGTCTCGGACCATGTCGTCGAACTCCCCGCGCGACACGCCCAGCTCAGGAGCATCCGGAGCCGTCAGACGCTCGCCACCACGCAGGCGCCGGCCAGGACCGACATCCACCTGCTCGCTCGCCGAGCCGGTGGCGAACGCCGGCACGAGGCCGTTGTTCTCGGCGGCGATGCTCGCGCGGCGACGGCGGTACAGCGGCTCGCGCTCCTTCCAGTGCGTGAGCACCGGACCGGCGATGAAGACCGACGAGTACGTGCCGGAGATCGTGCCGACGAGCAGGGCGAATGCGAACGCGCGCAGCGTCTCGCCGCCGAACAGCAGCAGCGCGAGAACCGGCAGCGCGGAGCAGAAGCTCGTCGCCAGCGAGCGCACGATGACATCGGACATCGAGCGGTTGACGATCTGCGAGAACGCCGCCCGCGGCATGCGCGGCACGTTCTCGCGAATGCGGTCGAACACGATGATCGTGTCGTAGAGGGAGAAACCTAAGATCGTGAGCAAGGCGGCGACCGTCGCGGTCGAGACCTCCGCTCCGACAAGGGCGTAGACGCCCGCGGTGATGAGGATGTCGTGCATCACGGCGATCAGCACGGGCACTGCGTACTTCGGCTCGAAGCGCAGCGCGATGTACGCCGAGATCACGAACAGCGACGCGATGATCGCGATGACGGCCGAATTGGCGACGGTCTTGCCGAACGTCGGCCCGATCGACGTCGAGCTCGGATTGTCGGCGAAGGGAAACTGCTTCTTCAGCGACTCGGTGACGTCGGCCACCTTGTTCGGCCTAAGGTTGTCCGTCGAGATCTGGAACTTCGACGCGCCTGGCCGCTTGTTGTCCTGGACCTTCTGGATCTTCGCTGCGCCGAGACCCTGCTGCGCGAGGACCTTGCGGACGGCGCCTTCGTCGACGTTCTGCTTGAGCGCGATGTTGATGCGCGTACCAGACTCGAAGTCGATCCCGAAGTTGATGCCCTTCGCGCCGAGCGCCAGCGCGCAGACGAGGAGGATCACTCCGGATGCGCTGAAGAACCACTTCGAGTAGCCCATGTAGTCCAGGCGGAAGCGGCCGCTCTTCTCCCCGCCGGCCCCGAGCGCGGAGGGCGAGTTGAGCACGCGCGACTTGCCCATCGTGCCGAGGATCGCCTGCGTCGCGACCACCGCGGTGAAGAGCGAGACGATGACGCCCAGGCCCAGGGTCAGCGCGAAGCCCTTGACGCCCGCGGTCGCCAGGACGAACAGGATGAACGCGACCATGATCGTGACGACGTTCGCGTCGATGATCGCAGTGAGCCCCTTCTTGTAGCCCGTCGCGATGCCGGCCATGATCGACCGCCCGCCGCGGATCTCCTCCTTGACGCGCTCGAAGATGACGATGTTCGCGTCAGCGGCCACCCCCAGCGTGAGGATCAGGCCGGCGATGCCCGGCAGCGTGAGCGTGACGGGGATGAGCTTGATCAGCGCGAAGAAGTAGACCCCGTAGATCGCCAGGGCGACGACCGCGATGACGCCGAGCACGCGGTAGAAGACGAGCAGGAACAGCGCCACGATGACGAAGCCGGCGATGCCGGCAAGCAGACCCTGGTCGAGCGCCTGCTGGCCGAGCGTCGCGGAGACCAGCGAGTTTGAGATCAGCTCGAGTTTCAACGGCAGCGCGCCGGTCTTCAGGATGTTGGCCAGCGACTGCGCGGTCTGGATCGTGAAGCCGCCGGTGATCTGCGACCCGTTTCCGCTGGGGATGCCATCGGGATACTTCTGGAAGTCGATCGACGGCGAGGAGACGAGCTCGTTGTCGAGCACGATCGCGAAGTGCTGGTTGGCGTTGGCGCCGCCGGACAGGATGCCGACGCTGCGGCTCCCGCGCTCGGCGATCTGGCGCGTGACGTTCTCCCAGATCTTGCGGCCCTTGTCGGTGAACTTGAAGCTCACGACCGGCTCGCCGGCGGCGCCCGAGCTACGGTCGAAGTCCTGCTCGGGGCTCTTGATCTCCTTGCCCTGCAGCGCGACGTCGTCTTGGAGGACGTACCACTGGTCGGTCTTGTTCTTGGCCTTGTCGTCCTGCTCGGCGCGCACGATGACGGTGTTGGGCTGGATCGCGTAGACCTTGACGTCCTTGCTGCCCTGTTTGGGCTTCGGGACGTGTGTCAGCGCCTCGGCTTCGGAGGCCGAGGCAATGGTCTTGTCGGTGCCGCCGCCGTAGACCTGCTTCGACTTCGTGTCGACGGCGTAGTAGATCGGGTCGTCGCGCGAGTTGTTGGCCTCGACCTTGGCCGGGCGATCCTTCGCGCGGAGGATCGCGTCGTAGAGCGACAGCGCGCCGACCGAGCCTGCATAGCGGCCGCCGGTGACGGCGGTGTTCTCAGGCTCCGGCTTGCCGCTCGGACCGATGACGTTGACCTCCCAGTCATAGAACGCCAGCTGGGCTGTCGTGCCGACGGTGTCGATCGCCTTCTTGAGATCGGTGACGCTCGGGAGCGCGACATTGATCTGGCGGGCGCCGGAGCGCTGGATCTCCGTTTCCGCGACGCCGATCGAGTTGGTGCGCTCGCGCATGACGTCGATCGCCCGCGCGATCGCCTCGTCGGTCGGGACGGGCATCGCACGCGTCGGCTTGGCCTCGTAGACGAGCTCGACGCCGCCCTTCAGGTCCAATCCGAGCTTCGTCTTCGTCGTCTGGACGACGACGGCGGACGCGATCAGCAGTCCGAAGACCAGCAGCAGGACGAAGAGGTTGCGGCGTCGTTCACTCACGGGGGTCTGTTCAAGAGGTTACTTCGCGGGCGTCAGGACAAGGAGCAGGCCGCCGTCGTCGTCATAACCCGGGAACAGGTCCGCTGTCGCGGATGCGGGCAGATCGCCCTCGGCGTTGACCTGCACCGGCTTGCCCAGTGCGCGCACACCCCACTCCAGGACGGTCTTGACATGGTCGTGGCCGCTCTTGAAGCGCAGGCCGAGGACGTCGTTGACGTCGCGGCCGATCACGCGCTCGTCGTCCAGTCCGGTCAGCTCGAAGGAGCCGCGGCCGCAGCCGATGACACGCCCCTGCCCGTCGCAGACGAAGAAGGCGGCGTTGGGCGCGGGGTAGTAATCGTCGAGGAGCTCGAACAGAAAGCCGCCGCCGCACTTCGAGCAGCCCTTCGGCTGGCGCGAGAAGCCGGCAGTGCGGTCAGTTTCGGAGCTGCGGTACCCGCAACTGGGGCAGATGAACTGATGAGCCATGGCTGAGGTAAGCCTAGAGAGGTGCACGTCGCACCCATCGGGTCACTGGACGCCGATCAGCTCGATCCCGTCGACTGGCCGCGCGAGCAGCCGGGCCAGCGAAAGCCGGCCCGCATGGCGCCAGCTCAGGATGACCAACGCGTCGCTTCGCCTGCCGGCGAGGGCGGCGAGCCGCCGAGCTGTGATGCGTTCGGACCCGGCCGTGATCCGCGCCGCAGCAGCAAGTACGTGTGATGTGAACGCCGCCGGCCGCGTGTGCTTGATCAGCGTGAGTCCAGCCAGCAGCGCGAAGTCGCGACCGTTTCGGGTGACGAGGCCATCGACCATCGACTCCGCCGGCAGGACGCTCGCCCCGATCCGACGGCCACGGGGATCGACGCTGCGGACCTGCGCGACCAGCGCGAGCGGGCGCGAGCGTGGACCGCGACTGGGATCGATGCGGGGAAACGACGATAGGCGCCGCGCGGCGTCATTGTCCGGGACGATGCCGCGCCGGCCGCCGAGGATCGTGAGCTGCCGTCGTGTGAGCTGGCGGTCCAGTGCCACAGCGATCTTCCAGCGGGCCTCAAGTCGCCAAGGCGGCCGCCTTCCACGCTTGGCGCTCATACGCACGATCACGACGGTGCCGCGCGCGGCCGATGACCACGACCGGCGCACGCGACCGCCTTCGCGGCCGCGGTATGTGCGCAGCCAGAACAGCAACTGTGGCCCGAACGACTCTTGCACCAGACGTGGGCCGACCACGTCGGGGTCCAGCAGCGGCGGTCCGGCGTGGATCCGTGGGTCGGAGCGGGGACGGTCCTTCGCCGCCGTGAGTCGGCCGTCGCCGCCGGATGGTTCACCGCAACCCGACCAGAGGACGCCAAGCAGGGTCAAGGCGATTGCGGCGAACGCGAGCATCCGCCTGCGACCCCGCACGCGATCACCTGGTGAGGGGCCGTTCAAGCTCGCAGTCCGGGGCGGCGTTCAATGGGGGTTCGGCGAGTACGCGTAGTCCGCTTTGAGCCCGCCCTTGGTGTCGGCGACCGAGCCAAGGCTGGGACTCTTGTTGAACAGCGGCACGACCCTGAGGCTCTTCAAGCGACTCGCCGGCCCCGCGAACGTCAGGGTCGGCAGATACCGCGCCACGTCACAGCATCGCCACGCCGACCCCGGCTTGAGTTCGAAGATCTTCGACGCGCGGCGAGTTCCGTTCTCGCGAATCGCCTGCACCTGGCCGATGATCGTCGTGGAGTGGATGAAGCGCATGTCCCAGTAGAACGCCCAGTTCACCTGGCTGCGTCCATCAGCGCAGTCGAAGCCGCTGCTCGAGAAGCTGGCCGTGAAGATGTGCGGACCCCGGGCGTCGCCCGCCGTCTCGTTCACGACGAACTTGCGCTTGTCAGCGCGCGCGTACGCTCGGGCGACGTTGCGGCCGGCGCAGAAGCCGCTGGGGGCCTGGAGGTACGGGGGCAGATACTTGCCGACCTTTGCCGCCTGCTGGACCGCTGAGACGGATGGGAGAGCGCGCTCGCAGACCAAATGGCCATCACTGCAATCCCCGACAGTGCAATCAGGCTGCTTCTCCATCCACGCACACTTACCCCTCTCGTCGCCGGCGTCGCCGCCATTCTGCCAGGTATCCAGAAACAGGTCCGTCAGTTGACCACCTTTTGTGTTGTGGATGGTGCCAGGCTCAGAACAGGCTCTCGGCGGCGTTCGGCGGCGGCTGGAGCCCCAGGTGCTCGAACGCGCGGCGCGTTGCGGCGCGACCCCGCGGGGTGCGCTTGAGCAGGCCGCACTGCAGGAGGTAGGGCTCGTAGACGTCCTCGATCGTGTCCTGCTCCTCCCCCACGGTCACGGCGAGCGTCGAGAGGCCGACGGGGAGTCCCTCGAACTTCTCGCACAGCGCGCGCAGGAGCTCGCGGTCGAGCCGGTCCAAGCCGAGGTCGTCGATCTCCAGCAGAGCCAGCGCCGCGTCCGCAGTCGCGGCGGTGACGATGCCCCCCGAGCGCACCTCCGCGTAGTCGCGAACGCGCTTGAGCAAGCGGTTGGCGACCCGCGGCGTGCCGCGGCTGCGCGCCGCGATCGCGACGGCGCCGCCGGGTTCGAGCGCGACCCCGAGGATCCGCGCGGAGCGCACGACGATCGTCGTGAGGTCGCCGAGGTCGTAGTGCTCCAAGCGGTGCTGCAGACCGAACCGATCGCGCAGCGGCGCCGTCAACAGGCCCGTCCGCGTCGTGGCGCCGATCAGCGTGAACGGCGGCAGCTCGAGCGTCACGACCCGCGCCCCGGCGCCGACGCCGACCGTGATCGGCAGCTGGCGATCCTCCATCGCGGGATAGAAGGTCTCCTCCAGCGCACGTTGCAGGCGGTGGATCTCGTCGACGAAGAAGACGCTGCGGGGCTCGAGCGCCGTGAGGAACGCCGCGATGTCGGCCTTGCGCTCGAGCGCCGGGCCGGCGGTCTGAACAAACGGCGCGTCGAGCTCGGCGGCGACGATCTGGGCGAGCGTCGTCTTCCCCAGGCCCGGTGGGCCGGCGAGCAGGACGTGGTCGAGCGCCTCGCCGCGGGCTCGGGCCGCCTCGATCGAGATCGCGAGCTGTTCCTTCAGCGACGGCTGACCGATGAAGTCCTCAAGCCGTCGCGGGCGCAGCGAGCGATCGAGCTCCAGCTCGTCGTCGTCCTCGAGGCGCTGCGGGGTCTGGATACGGAGGTGGCTCGCCGTCATCGCCGCGCCGCCCGCAGCGCGTGGGCGATGAGCGCCTCGGGTGTGTCCTGCGGCGCGTCGCGCAACAGCTCGTCGGCCTCGACGATCGTGAAGCCCAGCTCGACGAGGCCGTCGCGGGCGAGCCGCCGCCCGTCGTCGCCACGCGTGATGACGATCTGCTGGTCCGCCGCGCCGAGCGTGCCGGTGACCTTCTCGCGCAGCTCGACGATGATCCGCTCCGCGGTCCGCTTGCCGATTCCGGGCACGGCCTGCAGGCGGGCGACGTCGGCGGACGCGAGCGCCGCGACGAGCTCGCGCGGCGTGCCGCCGCTGAGGACCGCGAGCGCGACCTTGGGCCCGACCGACTGCACCGCGATCAGCGCAAGAAACAGGTCGCGCTCCTCCTCCGTGGCGAAGCCGTACAGCGCCAGCGCGTCGTCGCGCACGACGAGATGGCTGTGCAGCGCGACGGTCCCGCCGACGGCGGGGACCTTGCGCAGCGTCTCGGCGGAGACGGCGAGCCGGTACCCGACCCCTCCGGTGAGCACCACGACGTGGTCCGCGCGCCGGACTGCGACCTCGCCTCGGACGAGTGCGATCACGCGGGCCGCCTGTAGACGCCGAGCTCCTCGAGGTCGCGGTTGCCGGGCACGCGGGTCTCGGCGACGGCCGCGGCGTGCGGCGCGCCGTTGGCGTGGCAGATCGCGATCGCGAGCGCGTCGGCGGCGTGATCCGGTCGTGGCGGCCCGTCGAGGCTCAGAAGCATCTGCACCATGCGCGCGACCTGGTCCTTCTCCGCGCGACCCGAGCCACAGACGGAGTGCTTGATCTGCTGGGGCGTGTAGGAATGGCAGTCCAGCCGGCGCTGGCCCGCGGCGAGCATCACCACCCCGCGCGCCTGACCCACAGCGAACGCGCTCTGGGCGTTGCGGCCGAAGAAGATGGCCTCCATCGAGAGGACGGAGACTCGGTGCTCGTCGAGCAACTCGCAGACGCGGCGAAAGATGTTCGACAGGCGGATCTGGGGCGGCGACTCCGGGCGCGTGGTGATGACGCCGCCGTCGAGCGCGATGAGCTTCGAGCCGCGGCGCTCGACCACGCCGAAGCCGGTGTTCGCGGTGCCCGGATCGATGCCGAGAACGATCATTGGGAGTGATTCTGCGCCCACCGTCGGATGTCCTCTACGCTTCGCGCCCTCGTGGACACCGAACGCATCAAAAAACGCCTGCTCGTCGTCCGGATCGTGGCGATCCTGGACGCTTTCCTGCTCGTCCCGCTCGTGTACGGCTTCGTCACCGGCAGCGACGTTCACAAAGAGATCCTCGGCCCGATTCACGGCGTCGGCTTCCTGCTGCTCGTCTATCTCGTCGGCATGGGCGCGGTCGAGAAGCTGTGGGATTGGTGGTTTCCGGCGCTTGTCGTCGTCACCCTCGGGCCACCCGGGTCGCTGATCGGCGACCTCATCATCTCTCGCCGGATCCGGGCCTGACCGCAAAGGCGCTGGCGGTGATCGACGACGTCGACTTCGCCGCCGAGTGTCTGCTCGGCGAGCTTGAGGGTCCGGCCCGCGACGGGCGCGCGGCGCTGCTGCGCAAGCTGCTGGACGCCGGGGTGTCGCCGAACGAACTGCGCGACGCGGTCACGGAGAGCCGGCTCGCCTTGCTGCCGGTCGAGCGCGTGCTCGGCGGCGAGCCGCGCTACAGCGCGCGCGAGGTCGCCGAGCAGACGGGCGTTCCGACGGGCGTGCTCGTCGACGCGCTGGCGGCTGCCGGCCTGCCGCCCGTCCAGCCGGGCGAGCGACGTCTGACCGAGGCCGATCGCGCCGCGTCGGAGCGGTTGCGCGTCGCGATCGACAACGGGCTGCCGGCCGACCGGATCGTCGACCTCAACCGAGTGATCGGACGCGCGATGGCGCAGGTCGCCGCCGCGATGCGCTCGCTGGTCGGCGAGACGTTCTTGCTGCACGCAGGCGACACGGAGGACGTGGTGGCGGCGCGCTACGAGGCGGCGGCGCAGGTGCTGTTGCCGACCGTCGGGCCGACGCTGGAGCATGCGCTGGCTGTGCAGATGCGCGAGCTCGTGCGCGGCGACGCGATCGACGCCGCGGCATGCTGCGGCGTAGCGATCGCCGGGCGGGAGCTCGCTGTCGCGTTCGCCGACCTCGTCGGCTTCACGTGGCTCGGCGGCCGGGTCCCGGCCGAGGAGCTTGGGCGCGTGGCCCGCCGCCAGGACGAGCTCGCGCGGCAGGTCATCGAGCCGCCCGTGCGGCTCGTCAAGCTCGTCGGCGATGCGGTCATGCTCGTCTCACCGGACCCGGCGCCGCTGCTGTTCTCGGCGCTGTCGCTCGTCGAGGCGGCCGCGGCCGAGGGCGACGGCTTCCCGCGGCTGCGAGCCGGGATCGTGCTCGGCGAGGCGCACGAGCGCGACGGCGACGTCTACGGCAACGCGGTCAACGTCGCGTCGCGGCTGACGGCGATCGCGCGGCCGGGCAGCGTGCTGACGGACGATCGCGTGCACGACGCCGTCGGCCGCCAGGCGGCGTGGTCGTTCGCGGGCGTCCGGCGGATCAAGGGGCTGGAGGGCGAGCTGCGCCTGTTTCGCGCGCGGCGGCTGGCTGAGCCGCGCTGACCAGCGGGTTTGTCGCCGTTGACCAGGTGGGTGGCGGTCTGTCGCTTGCTGCCGATCAATCTAATGTGCGTTAGAGTGATCGCGGTGGGTTCGTGCGATCTGCTCTGTCTGGATTTGGAAACGGCCGAGGCGATCCGTGGCCGTCTGCAGCCGGCGCGGGCGGCCGAGCTGGCCGCGACGTTCAAAACGTTCGGTGATCCGACGCGGCTGCTGATCGCGCAAGCGCTGTTCGAGCACGAGCTGTGCGGCTGCGATCTCGGGTGGATCACGGGACAGAGCGACAAGGTCGTCTCCCATCACCTCAGCCGCCTGCGCCGCGAGGGTCTGGTCGGGAGCCGTCGTGACGGCAAAGTCGTCTTCGCCTCGCTGACCGAGCGCGGCGGCGCTGTGGTGGGTGCTCTTGAGCGGTTGATCGCGTGAGCACGACCGAGCTGCCGATGGCGCAGGCACCGACGCCATCGGCGCCTGCGCGCGACGCGGCGTGGCTGACGGCGGCCAAGCGGGCGCGGCAATTGTCGTGGGCATCGCTGGTCTGGATGAGCATTGAGGGCATCGTCGGCTTGGCTGCCGGCTTTGAAGCCAACTCGCTGAGCTTGCTGATCTGGGGCGCCTCGTCGTTCGTGGAGGGCCTAGCGTCGGTGACCATCATCTGGCGCTTCACCGGCTCGCGGACCCATTCTGAGACCAGTGAGCGCAGGGCGCAGCGCTGGATCGCGGGTTCGTTCTTGTTGTTGGTCCCGTACTTCCTCTACGAGTCGTTCAGCAAGCTGCTCAGCGGCAGCGACGCCCACGCGAACACAGCAGGAATCGCGGTGACCGCGTCGGCGATCGTCTTCATGCCGCTGCTTGGCTGGGCCAAGCTGCGTCTCGCGCGTCGCCTGGACTCCCACGCCACCGCCGGTGAGGGCATCCAGAACTTGCTCTGTGCCGCCCAAGCCACAGCCGCGCTGATCGCGCTGGTAGGCGCCGGCGCCGGCCTGCTGATCCTCGATCCGATCGCCGCGCTGGTCATCTCCGCTATCGCCGTGCGCGAGTGCGTCGACCTCTGGCGCGGTACAGGCGATGACTGCTGCGCCCCGATCGGCTTCGACGACACGGCTTGCGTCGGCGAGGACCGCTGCGCGACCGGCAGCTCGCGATTTTTGAGGCCTGACGCCGGCCGCGGCTAATGCTTCTCAGTGGCCGCTCGCAAGCGGTGGGCGGCGACTAAACGTGTCGACGCGGCGGGTTAGCCGGCTTCCGCCGCAGCGACAAATAGGGTCGGTCGCGGGACCGCGGCGAGCGCCGCGAAGGTGTACATCGGTTCGGTGGGCCGGTCGTGTCGGTCCAGCCAGCGCGCGGCTGCGATAGCGCCGATGACGATCCCCGGCGCGATCGTGATGGCGTGCCAGCCAGTGTCAGCGGCCCGAGGTGGATGTCCGGGTCGATCCCGATATTGATGACCGCCCATGCCGGACGCCTGTCGTGCCACGCGGGCAGCGGTGCCGGGGCGGCACCGCTGCCCAGGCGTCTCAGCCGGAGTGCCGGGCGCCGTGCATCTTCATCGAGCTGCCCGACGCGGCGCTGCCGAGGTGCTCGCGCATCTGGCGGATCTCGCGCTGCTGCGCGGCGACGATGTTCTTCGCCAGCGCCGTCAGCGCGAGGTCCTTGCCCCTCTTCAGCTCGGCCTTGGCCATCGTGACCGCGCCTTGGTGGTGGGGAATCATCATGCGCATGAACGCAGCGTCAAACGGCATCGCGGTGCCGAGGCTCGCGACGTCGCCGTCCATGCCCATCATGTGGTCGGGCACGCCGAGCGATCCCGTCGCGACGCCGGCGCTCTGCAGCCGTTGATCGGCGCTGCGCATCGTCGAGATCTCGACGGTTTGCGTGCGCACGATGTCGTCGGCGAGCTGCTTGACGAACGCGCTCGAGCCGCGGCGCTTGGCGATCTTCGCCATCGCGACCGCAGACTTATGGTGCGGGACCATCTGCGCGACGAACGCACGGTCAACGGCGTTACCGACCGGTGTCTTGGACGTGCTGCTGGAGCTGTCGCCGCAGCCGGCGATCAGCACGGCGCCGAGCACGACGAACGCCGCCAGGAACTTGCGAGGGGACTGCATCACGATCGTTTTCTCCTTGTGCTGTGTCGCTACGGGAACTGGCAGGTCGCATGACACCGGCGCGCGCGAACGCGCCGGCTGGCTACCTGCAGATCACCGCCGACTGACACACAAGACGCAGACCACGAACGGTCCGTCGCGCGCACGCGCGATCGGCACGATCGCGAGACGACGCATCACCGGCGCACCGAGCATCCGCCCGGGCCGCCGGCGGCCGAGCGCGAGTACCGCCATGCCCACGCCCAGCAGCACGGCGCCGACCGCGGTGAAGACACCCAGGCACATCTCGACGATCGAGCTCATGCCCGTGTCGTGCTGGATGTCCATCAGCATGCCGCTGTGATGCGCCGTGATCGCAGCCGCGACCATGACCACAGCCAACAGCACGGCCAAGCGACGATGTTGGCGGCGCACTGCCGCCCGGATCGCAAGGGCGCTCACGACGCTGACGCTACCAACTCGGTCACGCCGCCCCGCCTTCGTTGGCGCCCACCCCGGTCCATATAGTGCAGCGACCACTTGGCCGCCCGGAGTATACCCCCTAGGGGTACCGTGATATGTGCTACGGTTTCGCTGTTCGGATACCCCCGGGGGGAGTATGCAGGAGGTTGAGATGGCGACCGCTTCAGCTCACCCACATGACCACCACGCGATGCCGACGTCGGGCGGCGCGCTCACGCGCATCGCGATCAGCGCGACGTTGCACTGCCTGACGGGCTGCGCGATCGGCGAAATCGCCGGGATGCTGATCGGCACCGCCTTGGGGTTCTCGAACCTCGCAACGATCGTCCTGTCGGTGCTGCTGGCGTTCGTCTTCGGCTACGGCCTGACGAGCCTGCCGCTCTTGCGCGCGGGACTGGCGCTTGGGGCGGTCATCCCGATCGCGCTCGCATCAGACACCTTGAGCATCGCGACGATGGAGATCGTCGACAACACGATCGTGCTCGCCGTCCCGGGCGCGATGAACGCCGGCCTCGGCCAGCTGCTGTTCTGGGGCAGCCTCGCGTTCTCGCTCGCCGTCGCCGGCGCGTTCGCCGTCCCCGTCAACCGCTGGCTGATCGCCCGCGGCAAAGGCCACGCCGTCGTCCACCAAACGGGCATTCACGGCGGCCTGCCGCCACGCGTCGTCGGCGTGATCGCCGCGATCGCGTTCATCTTCGGCGCCAGCGTGCTGCTCGCCACGGCGCTCGATTCCAGCCCGGCCGCGAGCGACGGCGCCCACAGCGCGCGGGTCGACGACACATTCGAGGCGTTTGACCTCGCGTACGGCAACTACCGCTCGATGGGACCGTTCGCTCGCGTGACGGTGCATTCGCGGCGTACATCCGCGCCGTCGCTGCTGAGGACCGCGCCGCCGCCGGGCCGGCAGACCTATGTCGACCATCGCCTCGTATAGGTCGAGAGCTTCAGGACGCGCGACGCGATCGGCGTCGTTTACGCCGTCTGCTGCTAAGTGTCAGCGCTGCTCGCGCTGGCCGGAGATCGACATAATCGCCCGGGCGACGCTGGCGGCGAGCGCATTCGGGCGCTGGTCGGCGATCGTCACGCGTGCTCGTGTCGTTTCCGGCTCGCGAGCGATCGATTCGGCGCCGGCAGCGCGGCGCTTCACGACGCGCAGCGTCCTGGCTGTGCCTGCCGGTGCCGCCGCGGCGCCGACGGTCACGAGCAGGCGTCGGCCTTTCTGGCCTCCGAACGCCGAGCGGACGGCCGCCTTCGTGTTCGCGCGAGGGCGCGTCGGCTGGCCACGCGTCAGATCCGCCGGACGAAGTCGGCCGCTGGCGCGCCCGCTGCGCACGTCGATCACGGAGACCCGTGTGCCGGGCGCATGGTTCGTCGACAGCCATGTGCCAAGCGCCCGCAGCTCACGACGCAGCGTCGCCGGGCGGTAGCTGCGATCCAGGACGAGCGCGACGCTCACCGGGCGCACCTTGTCCGGAGCGGATCGCAGGTTCGGCATCGCGATGCCGCCAAGCGAAGGTCCTCCGAGGCCGGTCGCCGCTCGCGTCGGCTGCCCGCCCGCGCTGCCCGTCGGCCGCTTGTCGTCTGAGGAACCCAGCAGGCTCAGCAGCGCGAGCGGCATCAGCAGCGCCAGCAGCGCGAGCAGGATGCGACGCAGCCGCTTCAGCCCGAGGAGTCGCATCACATCCTGCACCGCCTCCCTGACCGCGTCGATGGCCCCGCCGAAGAGGGTGCGGACACCCAGTTTGAAGTCGGCGACCAGCGCCTTCAGTGCGCGGGTGAGCCTTGGATCTCGCAGCAGCCTGTTGAGCTCCGCAAGCAGCAGCCGCCAGCTCGACAGGCCGGCCGCCGCCTCAAGCGGTCGCTCCTCGGGATGTGGTGTGGCGATGGCGGTGGTGGACGGCTTCAGCGCCGCGCGCGCAGGCAAGCACGTGTGGGTCACGGGTCTGGCGCCAGTCGACGCCGTGCGGGCGCCCCCGGGAGTCCGGCTGCCCGAGCCAGCACGCGGCCCCGAGGGCTGCCGCGGCCCGCTCACCCCGGTTGGCTCTTGGGAGACGCGACGTTGCGGTTGAGCAACTCTGCGATCAGGGCATCGACGTCGGCGAGTTTGTCGGGGACGGCCAGCCCGCCGTCGCCCGCCAGTTCAGCTTGCGCGTGATGCGCCTCGCCTACGGCTGGCATGCGGTTCGTAGGTGCCTGCGAGCGCGGGCTCCACGTCCCGTAGAGATGCGGAAACTGATCGGCGCGCTGGAGGAACGCAACCTCCGGATGCAGCACGCCCTCCTGCTCCATCTGGCGCTTGGCGTTTGCCACTGTGGTCGCGATCTCCGCGCGCTGGGCGACGAGCGCGCCGACCTCCCCGGCCAGCTCAGAGCGGACGCTGTCCCGATGCGCGAGCGTGTCCGCGTCGCGGCGGCGCTGACGTTCGCGAGCCTCGCGCAGCGGCTCAACGAGCAGGTAGCCAACGCCGATGCCGAGCAGGAAGACCGCGGACGACACGAGAAAGTACACACCGGGCGCGCTGGCCGAGAGCTCGGTGTTCTGCGCGAGCCGCTGGGCAGCCGCACCGCGAGCGCCGGCGGCCTGGTGGGCCTGCTGTCGAGCGGCGGCCGCATTGTTCGCGGTCGTGCGTGCGCTCTGCACGCCGTACCACAGGGCGAGACCAGTGACGATGATCGCCAGCGAGACGGCGTAGCGGGCGCCGCTCGGCAGGTCACGGTCAAACAGCGGCCGTCGGCCGTCGCTGTTGGGCTGCGGTTCGCGCGTGTGGGCGAGGCGGAGGTTCTTGCCGGCTGCCTTCTGGCCGATGGCGATCAGCAACGCGATCACAATCGCCGACAGCGCAGGCGCGCCCTCGCGCAGCAGCACCGGGTCGGTCGCGCGGAAGCGCGCAAGCTCGCGGAAGCCGTCGTAGGCGAACAATGCCTCGGCGATGCCGACGGCGAAGAACAGCGCCAGCAGTCCACCGCCGGCCGCCATGCGCGCCGACATGCGCCCGAGCCTCGTCGTTGGCGGCGGGTCCGGCGGCGCCGCGCCCGGCGAGATCTTGTCGGCGGCGATATCAGCCCGGATGAGGTCGTCATCGAGCGTCCGCACGCGAACCGCGCGCTCGAGCAACGGGCCAAGGCGCGCGCCGATCACATGGTCGGCGTGCTGGGCGATGGTCTCCGAGACGATCGTTCCGCGGACGCGGTCGGCGTCGTCGCGCGGAGAGCCGGTCTCTGTGCGCCTTCCGTCATCGAGATCGGGCGCGGGCAGCGTGCCGGCGGTGATCGGAAGCTCGCGCTGGGCCGACGCATCCGTCGGCTCACCGAGCGCGGGGATCTCCAGCAGGGGAAGGGGCAGGTCGGGCGGGTGCTCCTCCGGGCGGTCGTCTGGGTTCATCCTGTGCTCCTCGCTCATCGCCGCCTCACAGCTCCGTCGTCGTCGCGCAGCTCGCCGCGCCGGTCATCTCGCAGGCCGTCTTCCAGATCTGAACGAGCTCATCCGTGCGTCGCGCGCTCTGGTTGACGCGGTCTGGCAGGCGCCCGAGCCCGATAGCTTGCAGTACGTCGACGCCGTCGGCGTTGCCGAGCAGATCGCCCAGCTGCCTCGAGAGCCTCACGCTCGAATCCCCGGCCTCCAGGCGCCGGGCGAGCTCAAGTTGGTCGCTGGCCTGCGCGCCGTCGGAGACGAGCGTCATCGCCTGCGCCCCAGATTGCTGCCGCAGGATCCGCAGCGCATTACGCGCAGCCCGCGCGATGTCCGACGTGCCGCCCCGGGCAAGCATTCGCACCCGGACGGCCAGCCGCCGATCGAACCCGGTGACGCCCAGCGCGCCGTCGAGGGTCGAGCCGAGCGCTATGCGCAGATCCTGCTCCATCGGACCTCGGCGCGTCTCGTCGCTCTGCTCGAGCGTCGGAACCTCGTCGTCATAGATGACCTCGACGGCGTTCGCGTCGCCCGCGAAAACGACCATCCGCAGGTGGCCGCCGGCCGTGATCGTGTGTTCGGCCGCGCGCAATGCCGCCGAGCTGACCTGCCGTGCCAGCGCGCGGTCGCGAATCGCGCCTGTGGCGTCGACCGCGATGACCGAGCTCACCGGACAGCCCTCAGGCGCCTCCACGGCGCCGGGCGCCGCACCGGGGGTGGCGACGCATGGGGAGTCGCTGCCGCCACAGCCGGACGCCGCGAGGATGGCCACTCCAAGCACGGCGAGTCTCGTACGGCGAAGAGTCATGCGGCAGGCGTCCCCTGAGTCGGCTGCGAACGAGTGGGAAATGGTAGACCGCTGAACCTAGCCTGGATCCACCGAAGATCGTGGGTGGCTCCCGGCGGCGAGCCATCCACGATCTTCGGTGGATCCAGGCTGAGCTGAGGTCAACCCTCCTCGTCGGGCCAGCGCCCGTGGTCGTCGAAGTACGTGCGTGCCTGCTCCTCGCGGTCGCGCTCGGCGTCGCCGGAGACGCCGACGCGGTAGAGCACGTTGAGCAGC
>JAWVGJ010000036.1:0-14100 GCA_033855115.1 Solirubrobacteraceae bacterium | reverse complement strand
GAAACTCAGCCACGACCTGTACTACCTCAAACACCAATCGCTCGCCTACGACATCAGCATCCTGCTGCGCACCCTCGCGATCCTCACCCCCCACCGCCGCACCAGCCCCCTCAGAGACGCCCCATTCATCACCCGATCCCTCGAAACCGCCGGCCAAGAAGTCATCCCCGAATCGATCGTCCTGTAGGCACTGCGGGCTGCGGGGCGCGGCCTGGCGCCGGTCGCAGAGACAAGCGAACCGCGGCGAGTGGGAAACCCATACGAGCACAGCCGGCGATGAATCCGGCTCCCCAGGCGAGGTGCATGGTGCCCCACACCAGCGGCAGGGCAGCGACGTCGAGCCGATCGCCCTGTCGGTGCATGCGCGCGGCAGCGGCCAGCAGCGCCAGCACGTAGACGCCGGCCACCAGCCGCGACGTCCGTGCCGGACCGCGTCCGCTCGCCGCGATCATCAATCCTGCGACGAGCATCGGTGGCAGCAGATGCGTGCGCCGCAGCGTCGCTGGGTGGCGCCGGCTCGTCTTCACGCGGTAGAAGCCGTAGCGCCAGTACTGTCGCGCGAGCGCACGAGGTGAGTCCCGCGTGACCAGGCCGGCCGCCATCTCGGGCAGGCAGACGATCTTGCCGCCGGCAGCGCGGACCCGTCCGGCGAGCTCGCCGTCCTGATTCACCGGCCAGTCCTCGTCCCAACCGCCGAGCGCCTGCAGCGTCTCGCGTCGCAATAGGCCGGTGAATCCCGTGTCGACCTCGATCTCGGTCTCGCGCAGCGTGCGAAACGCTGCCGCGCCGATCCCGATCGGCGACTGCATCCCCAGCGCCACCCGTTGCGACCACCGGCCCGCGCCCTGCGGCAGCGCCGGGCCGCTGACCCACGCGACGTCGCCCCGGAGCAATCGCGCCACGCCGGCTGCCAGGTAGCCGGGGGGATAGAACGTGTGCGCGTCCATGCGCGCGACGAACTCGCCGCGTGCGGCCGCCAGGCCGACGTTGAGCCCGTTCGGTGTCCGTCGCGCCGGATTGTCGAGGACGCGAACGCGGTCGTCGCGACGAGCGAGATCGTCGAGGAATTCGCGGGTGCCGTCGTCAGAACGTCCGTCGACGAACAGCCATTCGACGCTTCCCTCGAAGCTCTGGGCCCGCATCCGCTCGGCGCACTCGGCGATAAAGCGCCGCTCGTTGTAGGTCGGTATGAGCACAGAGACGTCGACGTGCTCGTCGCGGACGCTCATGCGGCTTCTCCGTACACGTCCATTCATCATGGCAACTCCCCACGCGACCGCGATCGCCCGTCGGCGTGAGCGCTCCCGAGCGACCCGCGGGTACAGTGGCGCACGTGAGAGTCGTCATCACGGGGGCGGCCGGCTTCATCGGTTCCCACCTCACGGAGCGATGCCTGGCGCTCGGCTGGGACGTGGTGGCGATCGACTCGCTCACCACCTACTACTCGCCGACCGCCAAAGTGCGCAACGCGCGAGGCTTCCACGCGCACCACCGCTGCACGTACCTCGAGCAAGATCTGCTCGACCTCGACCTGCCCACGTTGCTTGCCGATGCCAACATCATCTTTCACCTCGCCGCGCAGGCCGGGGTGCGCGCAAGCTGGGGGCAGTCCTTCGACGTCTACACGCAACTGAACGTCACGGTGCTGCAGCGGACGCTGGAGGCCGCGCGCCACGCCAACGCGCTGAGCAGGTTCGTCTTCGTGTCCTCCTCGTCGGTCTACGGTGACGCAGAAGCACTGCCAACGTCCGAGGACCAGATCCTGCGCCCGGTCTCTCCGTACGGCGCGACCAAGGCGCTGGGCGAGCACCTCTGTTACTTGTATTACCGTAACTATGGACTGCCGGTGGTCATGCTGCGCTACTTCAGCGTCTACGGCCCGCGCCAGCGCCCCGACATGGCGTTTCATAGAGCGATCGAGGCGGCGTTGCACCGGCGTGATTTCGTCCTCTACGGCGATGGTCTGCAGACCCGCGACTTCACCTTCGTCGAGGACGCGGTCGAAGGCACGATCCGCGCTGCCGACGGCGGCCATCTCGGCCGGGTCTACAACATCGGCGGAGGCTCACGCATCTCGATGCTCGATGTGCTGGGGATCATCCGCCGCGAGTTGCCCGACCTCCACGTGCGCCACGATGCCGCCCAACAGGGCGATGCCCGCGACACAGCCGCCGACGTCAGCCTCGCCCACGACCACTTCGGCTACGAACCGTCGTGGGACGTGGAGCGAGGCCTGGCCGAGCAGATGAAGTGGCACCGGGCGCGGTAGAGGGCCGAGACGCTCGACGGAGCGCGCGCCTAAGCCTGGATCCACCGAAGATCGTGGATGGCTCGGCGTCGGGAGGCGAGTCAGCGTGGATCGGCCGAACATCCGTAGGGCAACCCCCTCGGAGTGAGGCCGATCCGCGCTGACGACGGCTCCCGGCGGCGAGACGCCGCGAGATTCGGTGGATCCAGGCTAAGTGCCGATCGCGACGATCGATAGCTGCTTGTTGTCGATGCTCGTGCTGCCAAACGGCGACGTGGCCCCGTCGGAGTAGGCGTCCCCGGCGGTGTCGTAGCGCAGCGCGCCGGTCGCCGTGGTGGCGGCGTAGCGTGCGACCTTGCTGGTACCGCCCGAATGAAGTGCCAGCCAGTAAGACCCCGCCGGCAGGCGCACGGGTGAGGCGAAGCTCAGGGTGACCCAGCCTGCCGCCTGGCGGGCGGAAACGGCCACCTCGCTGCTCGTGGCCACCGGCTTGCTTGGCCCTGTGGGACCGTCGGAGTAAATCAGGCCACGCAGCGGCTGGCTTCCGGTCGTTGCCCCGCCACCATCGACGTAGGCCTTGATGGCTGTGACATTCGCCGTGGCGGGAGCCGAGAAGGAAAGCCTCGACGCGCGCTTTGCGTTCACCGTCATCCCGGTCCAGACCGTTCCTGCAACTTGTGAGCCCATGATCAGCTTGGACGACACCGGGGGCGCGGGTGAGGGAACGGGTGAGGGAGCGGGTGAGGGAACCGGAGCTGGTGCGGGTGAGGCAGCGGCGCCGTACAGCCAGTCGGTGTAGCCGAGCGTATCGCTGGGCCGCGCTGGGACGGTGGGGTAGCTGGTGTTGTAGAAGTGACGTGGGATCCAGGAGACGTGCGTGGCGGTCGCCCTGCCGTTGCCGGTCGCTACGCCGAGGCGATCGAGCCGATCCATGATGCGCTTGAGCGCCCGATCGCCCCAGTTCCAGACGTCATAGCCCTTGCGATCGAGCAGCAGCGCGGCGACGAGCTGCGCGCCGTAGGCGTGAAAGGAGTAGTCGATGCCCGATTTGCCCCAGGCCGGGAACGGCGCGGCGGAGCGCGATGCGTCCTCGACGATGATGCCGTCCTTGCCCGATCCGCACGAGCTGCCGTTGACGGCCGTGAACTGCACCGCGCCCGCCGCGGTGCAGACCCAGCTTGCGTCATAGCTTGTGCTCTTGATCCACGGCGTGCCGGTCGTCGACTCGCCCAGGTACAGCTTCAGGCGAGCCACCGCTGCGGCCAGGTCGGCGGTGTCGTTGAGGTAGACGTCGATCGCCGTCCGCGACGCCGATGCCCAGGCGCCCCAGTTCGTCGCGCTGTTGTTGTCGGTCATGACGATCGATGACTTGTTGCCCGATCCGATCGACTTCGTACGCAGCGCGCCCAGCCAGGTCTTCCACACCGTCGACGTATAGCCCGACCGCGAGCCTGTCACGCTGGGATCCATGCGGACAAGGTCGGCAGCCAGCACATACCCGCTGATCTGGCGCATCGTGCCCAGCAACCTGTCGGCAGCGCCCGTCCCATTGGTGCTGGAGCTGTCCTCGCTGCCGATCACGAAGCGATTCACGCGGATGACGAAATCGCGATAGCGCGCGTCGCCCGTGCGGGCGTAGACGAGTGCGGCCGCGAGCGTCGCCGCGCCATTGCCGACCCCGGTCGAGGAATCGCCGTAGTTGGGCAGCCACGGGCTTTTCGACGTCGGCGCCGTAAGACTCATCGTCGCCATCGCGTTATCAGCCGTCTTCTTCATGGCCGTGTACGCGGCCCCGGACGTCGGCAGCGACGCGAGCCGCGCCGAATCGATCAGCATGTAATCGGTCGCCGCGTTGGCGGCGGGGGCAGCCCCAAACGACACGGCGAGGGCGGCACCGGTGCACGCACACGCGCGCAGCAACGTACGACGGGTGGATCCAAGCATGGACTCTCCAGTCCTCGGAGCAGGATTGCTCTGCCGTCGACGAACGCGCTCCCTGGGGAGTCCCGGCGAATGCGAACAGCCGGTGGCTTGCGTCCCGCCCTCGGAGGCGGCTGGCGTGTAACGGCGGCCTACGCCCAGTGCTCGACCAGCGCTTGCGGAGCCTGGATCGCTACGCAGCCGATTGGACGTTCGTGCGACCAGGCTGCGGGGGCGCTGTACGTTCCTGCGGGTAGCCTTGCGGCCAGGCACTGCGCAGCGGACGGCCAGCGCGGCAGCCACTGGATCGGCGAATCGAGCCCGGCGAGAGCGAAGCTACGATGGGCGCCCCCGATGCGGCTCGGCGTCTACACGGACTACGTCTACAGGCGCGCCGAGGGCGTCGTCTACGCGGAGCGCGCGTTCGCGCTCTTCCTCGCAGAGCTGAGTCACGGCCTGGATGAGCTGGTGCTCTTCGGCCGGCTCGATCCGGAGCCGGGCACGTGGAACTACCGCGTTCCCGACGGCGTGCGCTTCGTCGGGCTACCCCATTACGCGTCGCTGACCGATCGCCGCCAGGTCCGGACGTGGCTCTCGGCGCTCGGCCGGTTCCGGCGCGAGCTGCGCGATCTGGACGCGGTCTGGCTGCTGGGTCCGCACCCACTGGCGATCGCGTTCGCCGGAATCGCTCTGTGCAAGGGTCGGCGCCCGATCCTCGGCGTCCGGCAGGACCTCCCGGCGTACACGCGCAGCCGGCACCCCGGCCGCCGCTCGGTGCTCGCGGCGGCGTGGGCGCTCGAATCGACGTTCCGGAACCTCTCGCGCCTGTGTCCGGTTGTCGTGGTCGGGCCACAGCTGGCCCGCAACTACCGGCGCGCGCGCCACCTGCACGTCACGACCGTCTCCCTCATCCGAGACGCCGACATCGTGGCGGAGTCGACGGCTCTGGCGCGAGATTGGCAGGCGACGATCGAGGTCTTGAGCGTCGGACGGCTCGACGCGGAGAAGAACCCGCTGCTCCTGGCCGAGATCCTCGCGGGATTGCGCCGGGACGATCCGCGCTGGCGGCTCACGATCTGCGGCGACGGCCCGATGCGCGCTGAGCTGGAGACGCGTCTCGAGGAGCTGGGTGTGGCGGATGCCGCACGGCTGATGGGATACGTGCCGATCGACGACGGCCTTCTACAGGTGTATCGCGCCAGCACGGCGTTCGTCCACGTCTCCTGGACCGAAGGCTTTCCCCAGGTGCTGGTCGAGGCCTTCGCCGCCGGTCTACCCGTCGTCGCGACGGCGGTCGGCGGTGTGGCGGCGGTCGCGAAGGGACGTGCCCGCCTCGTTGCGCCCGGAGTCGCCGACGCGGCCGTTCGAGAGCTGCGTGGGTTCGCCGAGCACGCGCCGAGACGTGCGGCCGCGATCCGCGCTGGGCTTGAGTTCGCCGGCACGATCACGCTCGAAGCAGAGGCAACTCGCCTGCTGGCGTTTCTCGACGCTCACACGGCGCGTCGCGATCGACGGACCCGGGCGAAGGCCTAGAAACGCTTCTTGAGCAGCTTGATGGTGATCCGCTGGGCCTGGGGCCTGCCCGCTGATGGCGAAAAGCGGATCTTGGCCCGCAGCTCGACGCGACCGGTCTTGTCGAGCCTCTTGCGGGTCCTGGCCGTCGGAGTGATCGACAGCTTGATCCAGCCTGCCTGCAGCCCCGTCCGCGTGACCTTCCGCAGCCCGCTGCCGACGACGGCGAGCGTGCCCGTTCCAGGAACATCGACTTCGAGCACGGCTGTGCCGTTTCGGCTGTCTCGGGTCAGTTTGCCGATCCTGATCCCCGCGGATCCGTACAGCCAATCGGTGAAGCCGAGCGTGTCGCCGGGCCTCGCTCGGACGGTGGGGTAGTCGGTGTTGTAGAAGTAGCGGGCGATCCAAGAGACGTGCGTGGCCGTGAACCTGCCGTTGCCGGTCGCTACGCCAAGGCGATCGAGCCGATCCATGATGCGCTTGAGCGCCCGATCGCCCCAGTTCCAGACGTCATAGCCCTTGCGATCGAGCAGCAGCGCGGCGACGAGCTGCGCGCCGTAGGCGTGAAACGAGTAGTCGATCCCCGCTCTGTCCCATGCCGGGAACGGCGCCGCCGAGCGCGATGCGTCCTCGACGATGATGCCGTCCTTGCCCGATCCGCACGAGCTGCCGTTGACCGCCGTGAATCGCACCGACGGGCCGCACACCCAGCTTGGGTCATAGCTTTCGCTCTTGACCCACGGTGTGCCGGACGTCGATTCGCCCAGGTAGAGCTTCAGGCGGTTGACCGCGACCGCCAAGTCGGCGCTGTCGTCGAGGTAGACGTCGATCGCCGTCCGCGACGCCGACGCCCAGGCCCCCCAGTTGGTGGCCTTCAGGTTGCAGTCGACGATCGAAGAGCAGTTGCCAGATCCGATCGACTTCGTGCGCAGCGCGTCCAGCCATGCCTTCCAGGCCGTCGATGTGTAGCCCGATCGCGAGCCGGTCACCTCGGGATCCATTCCGACAAGATCGGCAGCCATGACATACGCGCTGATCTGGCGCATCGTGGCCAGCAACTTGTCGGCAGCGCCCGTCCCGTTGGTGCTCGCGCTGTCCTCGCTGCCGATCACGAAGCGATTGACGCGAATCACGAAGTCGCGGTAGGTCGAGTCGCCCGTGCGGGCGTAGACGAGCGCGGCCGCGAGCGTTGCCGCGCCCTTCCCGACCCCCGTCGTCTCGTCGCCGTAGTTGGGCAGCCATGGGCTTGTCGAGTTGGGGGTCGCGAGGCTCATTGTCGCCATAGCATCATCAGCCGCCCGCTTCATGGCCGTGTACGGAGCCCCGGACGTCGGCAGCAATGCCAGACGCGCAGAGTCGATCAGCATGTACTCAGACGCCGCCCTCGTGGGAACCGCAGCTGACGCTGCGACACGTGGATTGCTCGGCGTAGAGGCCAGACGCGGCGGCGCGAGAACTGCCAGCGCGATCGCCACGATGCCCACGCAGACGAGTTGGAACTGCTTGCTGATGAGCCTTGTCCTCATCGTCCACGAGCGTACCGAGGGGGCTCGGCACTTCAACGCAGCTCAGCGGCCGGCGACGCCTCCGCTGACCGCTGGTGCGCCAAGGTGAGCATCGCCGGACCCAGGGCCATCAAGATCCATAGCTGCTTGTGAAACAACCACGATCCGAAGAAGCCCGCGGTCAACATGCCGCAGAGCGTGACGAACAACGCCCGCGCCACGAGCTCCAGTTGCTCGTCCTTCTGCCGCGCAAACGCTTGCGCGGCCATCGCAGCGGTCGTGAGCGCTGAGCCGATGATGCCCAAGAACAGCAACAGTCCGACGACCCCGAGCTCGGACAGAACCTGGAGATAGATGTTATGGGGGCCAAGTGGACGATCGACGATCAGATCGCTGCGACGGATCAGCCCCGCCTGGAGCACGTATTCCGGTGATCGCGCCTCATAGTTGCCGGCGCCCACGCCCAGCACGGGATTGGCCTTCACGATCTCGGCGCCCACCCGCCAGATGTCGCTGCGTCCAGAGCCATCGCCCGTCTCGGTGATACGGGCGCGCAAGTCCGGCGGCGCAAGCGCGATGACGTAGAGGACGGTCAGCGCAGTGGCGATCGCCACCACGGGAACAACGCGGGCGCGACGCGCCCGCCCGGCGAATGCGAGGCCGACCAGCAGCGCGACCGCGAGGCCTATGAGCCCTCCGCGCGAGCCGGTGAGAACGACGCCGACGATGCAGAAGCCGCTGACGGCGACTGCCGCGAGCCGCACGGCGAGCGCACGTTGCGTCATCCCGGCGAAGGCTGCGGCGAGCACCGCCCCGGCGACGAGCACGGGCGCGAGCGCGTTCGCCTCGGCGCCGGCGAGCCTTCCGGCAGCGTCCGCGTCCGGGGGCGGTGGAACCAGGATGCCCGCAATGGCGGCTACGATCGCGCCGCCGATCACGACCAGCACGAGGGTGATCACGTGACGGCGGGTTCGCACGGCCGCATGCATGATCAGAAAGAGCGCGAACAGCGGCAGAAACCGCGTCAGGTCCGTGTAGACGGCGGCGGATTCGCGAGCCCACAGCAGGCTTGAACCCGTCCAAAACAAAAACAGCGCCAGCAAGGCCACCAACACGGGCCGGGCCGCGACGAGGCTCGGGACGCCGCGCTTGCGCATGGCCAGGGTCGCCAACCAGGACAGCACGAGCAGCAACCCCGTCGCTTTGACCGTGGCCGCCGGGACCAGCGGCGGGAGCGCCTCGAGAAATGAAACCCCGACGAACAGGAGCAAGCCGGCTGTGAGATCCGCCAGCATGAGCAGCGCAAAGGCCGCCCCGAGGACGACGAGCAGCCCGAGCGCGGGTGAACTCGCGGCCACTGCGCCGACCGCCGCAGCGATTGCGGCGACGGCGACCAGCAGTGGCCAGGACGGCAGCAAGCGCAGCGGTCGCGTCGCGTTCATCGGTCGCCGGAGTGAGAGTGCTCAGCCGTGGCAGGTCGCTTTGCGGGCGGCTACGCGATGACGACGAAGCCGGTCGGTCGTATGCCGTACTGCGAGAGCGTCTCCGCCAGCTGCCTCAGCTCGCCGAGCTGGCTCTTGCCCAACCGCACGACGAGCAGCAGTTGCCCCGCCAGGATCGCCAGTGCGAGCGCGTCGACGACCTGGCCGAGCGGTGGCGAGTCGATGACGACCCAGTCCGACACACCCTCCAGGTCGGTGAGCAGCCGGTCGGCCGTCGCCGGTGTCAGGACATCGGACAGCCAGTCGCCGCTGTCCTCGGCAAGCAGGACCTTCAGGTTGCTTGACTCGTCCTCCGGTGCGACGAGCGCGGCGGGCAGGAGCGCCGGACTCATCAACACGCCGTGCAGACCCGTGTTCGGTGAGACGCCCATCACGTTGCCGATCGACGGGCGGCGGGCGTCCGCTTCCACGAGCGTCGTGCGCTGTCCGGATTCTGCCAATGCCCGGGCGAGCCCGACGGCGGTCGTCGTCTTGCCGTCGCGTCCGGACGGACCCGTCAACAGGACCGTTCTGCCCGGCCCCAGCGCGCTGCCGGCACCCATGAGGGCCGCCCGCAGCGCCTGGTAGCTGTTCTGCATGCGCCCCGAGGCGCGCCCCTTCAGCTTGGGAACGCGCGCCAGGATGGGGAGTCGATAGAGCTCTCGCAGCTGTCTCTCCGACCGTATGCGCGGATCGATCAGCTGCAGCCCAAAGACGCCGCCGACTCCGATCAAGAGCCCGGCGACCAATGCCACCAGACTGCTGAGCACCGGCTTGGGCGCTATCGGGTCGCGCGGAAGCTCGGCGCGGGTTTCGAGCCGAACGGTCGGATCCGGCCCAGCGCCGAGGGCCTCCAGCTGTGCCAGGCGGTCAGCCAGGAGCTGCTGGTTGTCGCCCTGGGGATTGCCTGCGCCGGCACCCACCAGCGGCTTGAGACCGGCGACCAACTGATCGACCTGACGATGCAACTGGGTGGTCCGATAATCGATCGTCGCCTCGGCGAACGCGTTGGCAAGCTGTTGCGCGAACTCCGGGCTGGCCCCCTGAGCCCTGATCGCGACGAGATCGCTTTGCGCCACGGGAACCGCCGTTACGCCGTTGCGCAGTGAGCGAGCGGTCTCCGCAACATTGACCTTGGCCTTGACCCGATCCGCAACAGCGGGCGTGGTGATGACCCTCGCAAGGGTCTCGAGGTTGCGCGCCGGATCATTCGTCTCGCGCAGGAGGCTCAGTCCGGCCAGCGTGCCGTCGCGGTCGGCGACGGGGCTGACCACGACGTACGCGGTCGCCTCGTAGACCTTGTCGGAGACAGCCAGAATGACGAGATTGGCGCCGACACAGCCGATGACGGTGGCGACGATGAGCCACCACGCACCCCGCAGGGCCTCGAGGTATTGGGAGATGCCTCCGGCCTCGGCCGTTGGATTGATCCAGCTAGGCCCCTCCGCGCTGCCTCGCTGCTCACGCGACTCGGTGCTCACGCTCAAGCTCATTCCTTTCGTTCCAGCCGACGGGCGCGGGATGTGGAACCAAGCGAGAGTAGCTATTCGCTCGCGGCTTCGCGTCGAAAGGACCGCGGGTTCTACAGCCGTCGTGCCCGTTACCCTCCCTCTCCGCTCGTGACCTGCCGCTCGTCGACATAAGGGCACTCGATGTGGCCGGGTTCCCTCGTGCTGTGCTACCACGCCGTTACCGACGCCTGGAACGACCCGCTCGCCATAGCCCCGAACACGCTCGAGGGCCATGTCAAGCAGTTGCTGGCACGTGGCTACACCGCCGTGGGCGCCGAGGAAGCACTGGCCAACCGCTCGCGGACGCTGCACGTCACGTTCGACGACGCCTTCCGCAGCGTCGCAAGCGTGCTCGGCGCGCTGGAACGCCTTCGCGTGCCTGTGACGATATTCGCCTGCGCGCGCTTTGCGGAGGACGGCGCACACTTCCGCGTGTCCGAAATGCGCCACCGTGTTCCGCCAGACGAGGACGAGCTGCTGACGATGACCTGGCAGACGTTGCGCGAGCTGGCCGAGCGCGGTGTCGAGATCGGCTCCCACACGATCTCGCATGCGCACCTGCCCGAGCTCGGTGAGGATGAGCTGCTCGCGGAGCTTCGCCAATCCCGCGAGCGCATAGAAGATGAGCTCGGTCGACCCTGCCGGTTCCTTGCCTATCCGTATGGACACCACGACGCGCGCGTGGACGCGGCGTGCCGCGCCGCCGGATACACCGCCGCGTTCACGCTGGAACCACCGGCGGGCGCCTTCGAGCCGTGGGCCGTACCGAGGGTGGGCATATACCGCGCTGACGGCTGGCTACGGTTCATGCTGAAGACATCGCGCCTGCGCCAGTCGGTGATGGCCGCTCGAGCGGAATTTCGTTCGAGGAACGCGAAGACTCCTTAGCTTCGCTCAGCCCGCGTCGCGCAACTCCTCGATGAGGGCCGACCAGCGGCGCCCGACCGACGGGATGCCGTGGACTTCGTCGATATAGGAACGGCTGGCATGAGCGATCTTGTGGTCGCCGTCGCGGGCCTCCCATAGCCGGCGCGCCCCGTCGACGAAGGAATCCCACGATCCCGCGGCCGCGACACCGAGGCCGCGGCGCGCGATCGTGTCGTCGGGGTCGAAGTCGAGCGTCAGCGCAGGTACGCCGCGCGCCCAGCCTTCGAGGAAGATGTTCGGCATCCCCTCCTGGCGCGACGTGCTGACGACCGCGACGGCCTCACCCACGAGCCGCATCAGCTCGCCATGCGGACGCGGGCTGAGGATCTCGAGGTTCGCAACCGCGGCGGCTTCGCGCATGAGATCGGTGTATGCGTCCTGTGCGTAGGGGATCGGCGTCGCCACCATTCGAAAGCTCGCTTCGGGCAGCGCCAGAGCGAGTTCCACGTACCTCAGCGGGCGCTTGTAGTCGACGAGCCGTCCGATCCAGAGAAACGCCTTCCCGGGGCGCTCGGCAGGGCTCATGCGCTCGGCGAAGCTCGGGATGTGGGCGGTCCGCGGGATGCGCGGGAACGCCTCGCGCACGAGCGCTAGCTGCTGGACGGTCTGCACCACGACGGCGTCGGTGTAGCGCAAGCCGGCGCGGTACATCGCCGCCCTGATGCGCTCCCGCAGCCTCACGAGCGTGAAGTCGGCATCCGTGGAGCTGGCGAAGATCAGGCGGCGGCGCCGCAGGCGACAGAACGCGGCGACGACACCGAGGGCGGGCGAGCCGGTGCGGACGATGTAGACGGGAGCATCGGCCAGCTTCAGCCCGCGCCAGATCCGGACCGCCTCGTGGATCCTGCCGAAGCGCCGGTGGCCGCTGTACTCCCCTCGCTCGACAAGCGTCAGATGCGGATTGGGCAGCGGCAGCGGGGCGGTGACGGGGTTGACGATGTGCGCGACGCGGATTCCCGTCTCGGAGAGCGCCTGGCCCAGGAGGTAGGTCTGGCGCTCGGCGCCGCCGCCCCGTTTTCCCCCGCGGTCGTACTGCTCGGCCGCGAACGGCGCGTAGATGGCAACGTCGTGACGCATGGTCAAGAGCAGCGCGACCGCAACCTATCCGGTTGGCGGTCCGCGGCATCGTCCTTGTCTAAGATGAGAGTCGCGTGAACCCCGACGCCGTCCGAGCCCTGCTGCGCCACTACGCGGGCGTGCATGGTGCGAGATCCGCAGCGAACTTCGACTGGGCCCTGCGCCGCAAGCTCTTCGCCGGCGTCGACCTCGAGGGCAAGACGATGCTCGACATCGGCTGCGGAGACGGCCGCATGGGACTATGGGCGGCAGCGCACGGTGCGCGGCGCGTGGTCGGGCTCGAGCCGGAGGTGGACGGTTCGAGGGCGGGCATGCAGGAGGCCTTCCGCCGCACCGCGCGCCAGATCGGGCTCGAGGACACGATGGAGCTCGTCACGGCGCGGCTACAGGACTACGACGCCGGGCACGAGCGCTTCGACATCGTGCTGCTGACCGCGTCGATCAACCATCTCGACGAGGATGCCTGCACGCGTCTGCACAACGACGAGCAGGCGCGCCAGATCTACCGCGAGCACCTCCGTCGCCTCGCGCAGGTCGCCGCCCCAGGTGCCGCCCTGATAGTGACCGACGGCGACCGGCGCAACCTGTTCGCGCTACTCGGCGTGCGCAATCCGCTGGCGCCGACGATCGAATGGGAGAAGCACCAGTCACCGAGGCTGTGGGCGCGGCTGCTCTGCGACGTCGGCTTCGAAGCCCCGACCGTGCGCTGGACGACCTTCAATACGCTGCGAGCGCCCGGGCAGGCGCTACTCGGCAACCGGGCGTGCGCGTACATGCTGAGGAGCGAGTTCATGCTGAGGATGCGCCGCAGCGCCAACAGCCTCGACTGAAGCCGCGGCGGCGGGTGCGCGGCGTCCGCTCCGTTTGAGCGCAGTCCGTCCGCGACGGCGATCCGGCTGTCGCCGCGGCGTCAGCGCGGCTCAATCGCCGGTGGCGGCGCGGGCTGTCAGCCCGCGTGCTCGCAGGCGGGCGGCGAACGCGCGCAGCTCGGCGGGAGACACCTCGCGTAATGCCACGAGCACGATGCAGAACGCCGCCGTCCCCCCGAGCGCGCCGATGATCCAGTCGCTCGCGGAGATGTCGCTGCTGCCGATTGCCAGCAGCACCGCCGCCATCGCCGCCGCCGCCACGAGAGCACGCGCGAGGGTCGCGCCCAGAGGCCGAAGCGGCACGTCGATGACCTGACGGCACAGCCACATGTGGCCGGGCACGTAGACCATGTACGCGACGCTCGTTCCGATCGCCGCCGCCTCGACGCCCATGCTGGGAATCAGCGTGGCGTCGATGAGGGCGTTGATCGCCAGTGCGCCGAACACGATCGGGATCCGGCTGCCGGCGCGCCCCAGGTAGTTGACGCCGTTGGAGATCAGGGGACTGAGGCCGAGCAGGAAGACGAACGGCGCGAGCAGGCGCAGGACGTTCGCCGATTCGCCGTAGTCGGACCCCAGCAGCAGCTTGACGATCGGCTCGGCCCAGATGACCACGGGCGCCAGCAGCGCAGCCTGGAAGACGGTCAACCAGCGCAGGCTGGTCCGGAACGACGCGACGTCGCGGTGCCCGCGCTCGCTGAGCGCGAGCCGCGGCGACACTGCGTTGGACACCGCGATGCCGACCAGCCCGAGCAGGACCACGAGACGCATCGGCGCCGAGAACAGGCCGACCGCGGCGGCGTTGAGCAGCGCTCCGATCAGCAGCACGTCGACGCTCGAGTAGAGCGTGTACGCGCTGTTGGTGACGAACAGCGGCCCGGCGTACGTGAGCAGTTCACGGGCTCGACCGCTTGGCGAACGCCTCAGCCGGAAGGCGCCGGCGCCGTAGAGGCGGCGGACCAGCAGGACGGCGATCAGCGCGCCGAATCCGTATCCGACGGCGCGCCCGAACGCGGCGCCCGCGGCGCCGCCACCGAGCGCGACCAGCGT
>JAWVGJ010000035.1:0-112147 GCA_033855115.1 Solirubrobacteraceae bacterium | reverse complement strand
TTCCCCGGGACATCGGTGACCACGGCGGTCCCGCGCGCGCCGTCGTAGGCGCCGGTGCCGCCGGTGATCGCCCACAGCGTCTTGCTCCCCGGCCGACCGTTCAAGCTCACGACGCTCTGGGCGCTCAGCGTGCCTTTGGAGAGCCGCAGGCCGACGGTGCACAGGGACTCGGTGTTGGCGATGACGGTGCAGGCTCCGCGGTCGATTCCGGTGTCGTCGCCGGTGATCGTCTCGCCGAAACCGAACTGGTCGCCCCGCCGCAATTCGTGTTTGGGTTGAAAACCGGCGCCCTCCTGGACAGTCGCGACGAGGTGCAGCGAGGTCCGGTCCGGACCCTGAGCCAATCCAGTCGTGGCGATCAACGCCGAGGTGGCGATGGCGGCGATGCCCCCTGCGAGTGCGAGTCGAGTGCGACCCATATGTGTCTCCTTCGTCGTGTCGTACATGAAAGGTGTGATCACGGACCCCGGTTGCGTAGCGCTACGGGAGCCTTAGTGACCACATACCTACGCAGTATGCATACGCAGTATCCTGGCGTCAAGTGATGGTGATCGCGGCAGCAACGGGCAGACACCGCCGGTTCGAGGCGCCTGGGCGGGCCGGGCGCGTGCTAGTAGCGAGCGCCGGTCAGGCGCTTGGGCAGCGGCACCGGGGACAGCCGGTCGACGGCCGACCCCGCAAACGCCCGTGCATCCAGCTTCGCGACCAGACCTCGCAGCTCCTCGCGCGCGGGAGCCGATAGTCCGCGCCTGTGACGCACGAGCTCCGCCAAGCGCCGGCGCTCGTCGGGGTTGAGGTGCTGTAGATGCTGGCGCGCGACCAATGCCAGCTCGGCGATGGCCAGCAGCTTGAGCACGGGCAGTCGCTTCAGCCCCGGGATGCGAGCGGCCGCGTGCGGTACCCCATGGCGCAGGACCGTTCTGACTGACATTCCGGCGATCAGTATGCCCGGCACACGACCCACACGAACGCGGTTCAGACGGCAGCGGTGCCGGCGCGGTCCCCCCCGCCCGCGATCCGCAGCGCCAGGCGCCCGTGCAGCGCGGCCGTGTCGCCGGCGCTGCGCGGACCGGCGGGATCGAACCACTCGGCGACGAGCACGACCATGTTCAGGATTGCCATGCTCGCCGCCTGGACGGCGTCTTCGCTGCCGAGCTCGCGCAGCGAGAAGGTGCCCCGGCGCTCCCCGTCGCGCAGGACGTCGGCGAACAGCGCGCGAACGCGGCGGCGGCGGCGCACGACGCTCTCGCGCTCGCCGCCGGGCAGGTAGATGTAGTCGCGGTTGGCGACGCGCGTCTCGCGAGGGCGCGCGATGTGAAACGCGGTGAACGCGGCGGCGAGCGCCTCGAGTTGGGCCGCTGGGTCGCTGCCGGCGCCGCGCAGCGTCTCGCTCAGCACGGCGTCGGCCTCGTCGTGGACGCGGTCGACGATCGCGAACAGCAGCGCCTCCTTGGAGGCGTAGTGGTTGTAGATCGCACCCGGCGTGAGATCGCAGGCGTCGGCGAGCTCGCGGACGGTCGTGCCGGTGTAGCCGCGCTCGTTGAAGAGCGTCAGGCCCGCATCGTGGATGCGCTCGCGCGTTTCAGGCCCAGGTGATCGTACGTTCACTGCCACGTCACGGGATCCTACGCTATGACACAAGGATTCTTGCGTCTGAGTGAACGAGCGTTCATACTGGCGTAACGATGAACTTCGATCTCTCGGACGACCATGAGCTGCTGCGCCGCACCGTCCGCGACTTCGCCGAGAACGAGGTCGCGCCGGTCGCGGAGGAGCTCGACCGCACGAAGTCGATCCCCTACGACATCATCGCCAAGCTCGGCGCGCTGAACCTCATGGGGATCCCGTTCCCGGAGGAGTACGGCGGCGGTGGCGGCGACACGCTCGCCTACGCGCTCGCCGTCGAGGAGCTCACGCGCGTGGACTCCTCCGTCGCGATCACGCTCTGCGCGCACACCTCGCTGGGCACGCAGCCGATCTACATGTTCGGCAGCGAGGAGCAGAAGCAGGATTGGATGCCCAGCCTCTGCAGCGGCACGATTCTCGGCGCCTTTGGCCTGACGGAGGCCGAGGCCGGCTCGGACGCCGCCAACACGAAGACCCGCGCCCGGCTCGAGGACGGCGAGTGGGTCATCGACGGCGCCAAGCAGTTCATCACCAACGCCGGCACCGCCATCTCCGGCGTCGTGACGATCACGGCGCTGACGGGTGAGGAGCGCGAGATCTCAAACCTGCTCGTCGCCAACGGCACGCCCGGCTACGAGCAGGGCGAGCCGTACCGCAAGATGGGCTGGAACGCGTCCGATACTCGACCGCTGACCTTCACCGACTGCCGCGTCCCAGAGGAGAACCTGCTCGGCCCCCGCGGCAACGGCTTCAAGCAGTTCCTGCGCGTGCTGGCGATCGGTCGCATCGGCGTCGCGGCGATGGGCCTCGGCCTCGCTCAGGGCGCGCTTGACCAGGCGCTCGCGTACGCCAAGCAGCGCCGCGCGTTCGGGCGGGCGATCTCGACCTTCCAGGCGATCCAGATCAAGCTCGCCGACATGGCGACGGAGATCGAGGCAGCGCGGCTGCTCGTCTACCGCGCCGCGCTGCTGAAGGACGCCGGGCGCGACTTCAACCTCGCCGCCGCGCAGGCCAAGCTCAAGACGGGCCGATTGGCGGTGCGCTGCGCCGAGGAGGCCGTCCAGATCCACGGCGGCTACGGCTACATCGAGGAGTATCCGGTCTGCCGCATGTACCGCGACGCGAAGATCCTCACGATCGGCGAGGGCACCGACGAGATCCAGCAGATGGTCATCGCGCGGGCTCTGGGGGCATGAGCAGCGTCGTCGGGCCCTCCGAGCTTGCGAGCAGCGCGGAACGAGACACGTCGCTGCCCGACACGGTGTCGATCCGCGAGGTCGGCCCGCGCGACGGCTTTCAGAACGAGCCCGAGACAATCGCGACGGCCGACAAGGTCGCGCTGATCGACCAGCTCGCGCGAACGGGGGTCAGGCGCCTGGAGGTAACGAGCTTCGTGCGATCGGACGTCATCCCGCAGCTCTCCGACGCGCCCGAGGTGCTCGCCGCGATCGATGTCCCGCAGGGCGTCGCGCGCAGCGTCCTGATCCCCAACGGGCGCGGGCTCGACAACGCGCTGAAGCTGCGCGACCGCTTCGACGAGATCGGCGTCTTCCTGTCCGCCAGCGAGACCCATAACCGGCGCAACGTCAATCGCTCGATCGAGGAATCCTTGAGCGGCCTCGAGAGCGTCGTCGCACGGGCGCGCGAGGCCGGTCTGCGAGTCGAGGCCGTCATCTCGACGAGCTTCGGATGCCCGTACGAGGGCGCTGTCGACCGCGATCGGGTGCTGGCGATCGCGCTCCGGCTCGCCCGGCTTGGCGCGCAGGAGATCGCCTTCGGCGATACGACCGGCATGGCGAATCCCCGTCAGGTGCGCGCTCACTTCCAGGCTGCCGGCGCCGCGCTCGGCAGCGACGTCGAGCTGACCGCGCACTTCCACAACACGCGCGGGCAGGGTCTCGCGAACGTCCTCGCCGCGCTGCAGGCGGGCTGCACGTCGTTCGAGTCGAGCTTCGGCGAGCTTGGCGGCTGCCCTGTCCCGCCCGGCGCGACGGGCAACGTCGCCAGCGAGGATCTCGTCTCGATGCTGCACGAGATGGGCATCGAGACCGGCGTCGACCTCGATGCCCTGCTCGATGCCGCGCGCGCCGTGCGGCGCGTCCTCGGACGCCCGCTGGGCTCGCACACGCTCGTGGCCGGGCCGGTCCTCTGGCGGGGCGCCGCGGGAGGCTGACATGTTCTCCAGCGTGCTCGTCGCCAACCGCGGAGAGATCGCCGTGCGCATCATCACGACGCTGCGGCGGCTCGGGATCCGTGCGATTGCCGTCTGCTCGCAGGCGGACGCCGACGCGCCGCACGTGCGGCTCGCCGATGCGGCGATCACGATCGGGCCGGCGCCGCCGGACGAGTCCTATCTGCGTGTGGAGGCGATCGTCGAGGCGGCGCTGCGCACCGGCGCGGAGGCAGTCCACCCCGGCTACGGCTTCCTCTCCGAGCGCGCCCAATTCGCTCGTGCGTGCGCGCAGGCGGGACTTGTGTTCGTCGGGCCTGCGCCGGAGGCGATCCAGCGGCTCGGAGACAAGGTCGCCGCCAAGCGCCTTGCTGCCGCGGCGGGCGTGCCGCTCGTACCCGGGATCGAGCGCCCCGGCCTGCGCGACGACGAGATCCTCGCCTGGGCGCAGGAAGATCCGACCGCGCGCCTGCCGCTCGTCATCAAGGCCGCGGCCGGCGGCGGCGGGCGCGGGATGCGCGTCGTCGACACGCTCGACGACCTCCCGGCCGCGCTGGTGGCCGCACGCCGGGAGGCGCTCGCGGGCTTCGGCGACGACACGGTGCTCGCGGAGCGCTACATGCAGCGCGCTCGCCACGTCGAGGTTCAGCTCCTCGCCGACGCTCACGGTGGCGCGATCCACCTCGGCGAGCGCGAGTGCAGCCTCCAGCGCCGCCACCAGAAGCTCGTCGAGGAGTGCCCGTCGCCCGCGGTCAGCGCCGGCCTGCGGGCGCGGATGGGAGCGGCCGCGGTCGCACTGGCCCGTGCGGCCGGCTACGCCGGCGCGGGCACGTGCGAGTTCCTCGTCCCCGCCGGTGACGCGGAGTCGTTTTTCTTCTTGGAGGTCAACGCTCGCCTGCAGGTCGAGCACCCCGTCACCGAGCTCGTCTACGGCGTGGATCTCGTCGAGGCGCAGCTGCGCGTCGCGGCGGGCGAGCCGCTGTGGCTCTCCCAGGAGGATGTCGTGGCGGCCGGGCATGCGATCGAGGCGCGCATCTGCGCGGAGGACGCGGAGCGCGGGTTTCTGCCGCGGGCGGGCCGGATCGTCGCCTACCGCGAGCCGTCCGGACCTGGGATCCGCGTCGACAGCGGCGTCGAGTGCGGCAGCGAGGTCAGCGCGCATTACGACTCGCTGCTGGCGAAGGTCATCGCACACGCGCCGGCGCGCGAGCAGGCGCTCGAGCGACTCGACGGCGCGCTTGCCCACACCGCGATTCTTGGTCCGGCGACCAACGGCGCGTTTCTGCGCCGCCTGCTGGCCGACCCGCGCGTCCGCGCGGGCGAGCTCGACACGGGCCTCGTCGAGCGCCTGCCGGCCTGCGCGCCGGACCCCCAGGCCGGCGAGCAGGCGGCGATCGCCGCCGCGCTCGCGCGCACGCTCGAGCTCGGCGCGGGCGATGATCCGTGGGAGCGGCTCGCCGGCTGGCGCATCGACGGCATTGCGCCGCTGCGCTGGCGCCTGGCGCCCGAACGCCGCGGCGCGGCATTCGAGGTGCTGGTCGCACGCGATCACGTGCGCGTCGACGACGGACCGCCGCGTCAAGCAGGCGCGCAGCTGCACGGTGACACGCTCACCGTGACGCTGGACGGCGAGCGCCGCGTGTGGACGCACGCACGCGACGGCGAGCTCACGCGCCTGGGCATCGACGGGCGCGCGTGGGCGTTTGGCGAACAGGTCGCCGAGCTGCGCCGCGACCGGCATGACGGCGGCGCCGCGCTCGAGGCGCCGATGCCCGGCAGCGTGCTCGCCGTCCGCGTCCGCGATGGCGACGCGGTGCGCGCCGGCGACGTGCTCGTCGTTCTCGAGTCGATGAAGATGGAGCTCGAGGTTGTGTCACCGGCGGCCGGGACGGTGCACGGGCTTGCGGTCGCTGCCGGCGACCGCGTCAGCGGCGGCCAGCTGCTCGTCGCGGTCGGAGGCGACGGCGGATGACGGTGCGCCGTCGTCTCTCGGGCGTGGCCGGCGCCGAGCCGGAAGGTCGGTCGTCGCGGTGAGCGCCGTGTTGACCACGAGCGCGCGCCGCCGTGGCGATGCCTTCGCAGCCAACGAAGCCGCGCACCGCGCGCTCGTCGAGGATCTGCACGAGCAGCTCGCGCGTTCGCGCGCGGGCGGGGGAGAGCGCGCCGCCGCGCGCCACGTCGCGCGCGGCAAGCTGCTTCCGCGCGAGCGCGTCGAGCGGCTGCTGGATCGCGGCTCCCCGTTCCTCGAGCTCTCGCCGCTGGCGGCGCACGGCCTCTACGACGGCGCTGCGCCGGGCGCGGGGATCGTCACCGGGATCGGGCGCGTGAGCGGGCGCGAGGTCGTCATCGTCGCCAACGACGCGACGGTCAAGGGCGGGACGTACTTCCCGATGACGGTCAAGAAGCACCTGCGCGCGCAGGAGATCGCGTTGCAGAACCGGCTGCCGTGTGTCTACCTCGTCGACTCCGGCGGCGCGTTCCTGCCGCTGCAGGACGAGATCTTCCCCGACCGCGAGCACTTCGGCCGGATCTTCTTCAACCAGGCGACGATGTCGGCGGCCGGCATCGCGCAGATCGCCGCGGTCATGGGCTCCTGCACCGCAGGCGGGGCATACGTGCCGGCGATGAGCGACGAGACCGTCATCGTGCGCGAGCAGGGGACGATCTTCCTCGGCGGGCCACCGCTCGTGAAGGCGGCGACCGGGGAGGACGTCTCAGCCGAGGAGCTCGGCGGCGGCGACCTGCACAGCCGCCGCTCGGGCGTCACCGACCACCTCGCGGGCGATGACCTCGAGGCGCTGCAGATCGTGCGCTCGATCGTCGCGACGCTCGCTCCGCGCGCGCCCGCGCCCGCGCAGCGGGCGGACGTGGAGGAGCCCGCCGTCGACCCCCGCGGGCTGTACGGCGCCGTGCCGGTCGACCGGCGCGCCGGCTATGACCCGCGCGAGATCGTCGCCCGCATCGCCGACGGATCGCGTCTGCACGAGTTCAAGGCGCTGTACGGAACGACGATCGTGTGCGGGTTCGCGCACATCCACGGCCACCCCGTCGGGATCCTTGCCAACAACGGCGTGCTCTTCTCCGACAGTGCATTGAAGGCGACGCATTTCGTCGAGCTCTGTGACCAACGCCGGATCCCGCTGCTGTTTTTGCAGAACGTCACCGGCTTCATGGTCGGACGCGAGGCGGAGGCCGGTGGGATCGCGCGCGACGGCGCGAAGATGGTCGCCGCCGTCTCGTGCGCGCGCGTCCCGAAGCTGACCGTCATCGTCGGCGGCTCCTACGGCGCCGGCAAATACGGCATGTGCGGGCGCGCGTTCGGCCCCCGGTTCTTGTGGACGTGGCCGAACGCGCGCATCTCGGTCATGGGCGGCGAGCAGGCGGCGACGGTGCTGAGCGCCGTCGCGTCGGACCGCGATCCCGCCGAGATCGAGGCGGTGCGCGCCCGCACGCGTGCCCAGTACGAGACGCAGGGGCATCCGTACTACGCGACGGCGCGCCTGTGGGACGACGGCGTCATCGACCCGCTGAGGACCCGCGACATCGTCGGGCTGGCGCTGTCGGCATGCGCCAATGCGCCGCTTGGGCCGGTCCAGCGCCCGGTCTTTCGGATGTAGCGGCGATGGCGGATGCACGCGACGCTCCAGCGGACCAGGCCGACCGGCGCGTCCTGTTCTTCGGCGACTCGTTCGTCGCCGGCACCGGCGACCCGGAGGGGCTTGGCTGGGTCGGCCGCGTCGTCGCGTCCTCGTACGCGGCGGGTGCCGGGCTGACTGCGTACAGCCTCGGTGTTCGCGGAGAGACGTCCGTCCAAGTCGCCGCACGCTGGCGAGCCGAGGCGCGCCCGCGCATGCTCGCTCCCGCCGGCTACGGGGTCGTCTTCAGCTTCGGCGTCAACGACACGATGCTGCAGGACGGGCGCGTGCGGGTGGCGCCCCGACTGGCGCTCGACAGCTTGGGCAGCGTGCTGGACGAGGCTGCGGCGCTTGACCTGCGCGCGTTCCTCGTCGGGCCGGCGCCCGCCGGCGAGGCTGCGCACGACGCGCGCATCGGGGCCCTGTCGGCGTCGTTTGAACGCCTCGCGGCCGACCGCGGCGTGCCCTTCGTGGCCGTCTTCGAGGCGCTGTGCGAGTCCTCGGATTGGGCCCGCGACGTCGCCGGCGGCGACGGAGTCCACCCGCGTGCCGCGGGGTACGCGGCTCTTGCGCAGCTCGTTTTGGCGGGTGGATGGCTGGAATGGCTGCACCAAAATGCTGCTTTGCGGTTCACAGCCTGATTACTCGCCGCCTCGCACCTCACAGCACCCTCATGAGGCATGGTGAAGCTCTACGCACACATGGACGAACTGCTTGCCGAGATGGAGGATTTCGTCCGCGAGTACCACGGGTACGACAGCGCGAGCTGGCGCTCGGGGGACTTTGCGGCCGGCGCGCTGCTGGAGTTCAAGGGTCGCCACGGCGACGGGCGCCCCGACAACTGGACCGTGGCCGACGTGCGCGAGTTCATGCTCGGCTGGTTTCCGCGGACGGTCTGCGTCGACGAGGATCTGCGGCGCGACGTGCCGGACTGCGCCGCGGTCTTCTTCCGCTTTATGGCCGCACGCGGCTCGCTGACGGGCGATCCGCTGTGCGAGCTCGAGGCCGCGTGCGGACGCCTGCGTGCCCAGTTTCTGAGCAGCTGCCGCGACACGCGCCGGTGGGAGCCGTCGAAGCTGAAGCTCAGCCGGCTCCTCGCTCGTCTGCCGGCTGTGGCACGACCCGCAAGGACTTCAGGTCGAACCCGGGCTCCTCGCCGAATTCGCGGCGCAGCCGCCGCGCGAACCCGGTGTAGCGGCGCTTTGCCTCGCTGTGGTGGCCGTTGACCAGGAGTGCGCTGATGAGCTCCCGGCAGACCGTCGAGTCGAAGGGCTCGAGCTCGGACAGGCGCTCGAGATGCTTGATCACAGCCACTTGGTCTCCGCGCTGCTGGGCCAGAACGGTCAGGATGCGCAGGGCGTACGTCGCCAGCGACGCGAGCCGCGTGCGCTCGTCGTAGGCCCAGTCGGCGTACGGCTCGTCGGCGAGGAAGTCGCCGCGGTACAGCTCGATCGCGTGCTCGAGATGGCGCGTCGCAATCGCGGGCTCCAGCCGCTCCATGGCGGCCGATCCGTCCTGCACCGAGCGCTCGAACTCGTCGACGTCGATCCAGACGCTATGGGTGTCCAGGGCGTAACCGCCGGCGATGGCGACCACGAACGACGCTTTGGCGTGCGGCGGGCGGCGTGGCTCGAGCTTCTCCCGCAGCCGGTGGATGACGTGCCGGGTGTTGCTGAGCGACCGCTGTCCGCTGCCCGGCCAGATCGACTCGGCGATCTCGTCGGCCATCGCGACGCGCTTGCGGACCGTCACGAGGTACTTGAGGACCTGTCCGGGCCGCTGGCCGACCCAGTCGCCGTTGAGGACGTCACCGCGCGCCTCGATGAGCGTCCTGCCGAAGGCGCGGATCTGCAGCTCAGGACCGAACAGCCAGTGCGGCTCGCTGCGGCGCCGGCGGTCGCCGGCATGGCCCGGCCGCAGGTGCAGGATCACTCCAGGCTCCTGGCGCAGCGGCGCGAACGTGACCCACACCGCACTCGTCGAGGTCCCGCTCGCGGTATCGATCCGGATCTCCGGGAGCGCCTCGGTCGACCTCGCCGCCCGCGCGGTGAGGCATTGGTGCTCGCAGGGTCCACCTGGCGCCCGGCAGGCGAAGAGGTCGTAACAGCGCGCCATCGCCGGTGTGCCGACGCCCGGCAGCAGCACGTGCGCCTGGGCGTTTGCGCCCATCACCGCGCCATCAGGAGTCAACGTCAGGATGCCGTAGGGTAGGGCGTCCAACACGGGGTGAGAAGCGAATCCCTCGCGTGATCTCGCGTCCGCGGGCTCACTCCTCACTAGCTGGACATTAGCGCGTACCAGAGCCCCTGCGGGGGCTTGAGAGTCCGCAAAACGGAGCGATATCGTGCAACGCGTCGTGCGGAACCGCGCCTAATCCTCATCTAACCGGCCTGGAGATCGTAATCCAACGCTGTGGAGGTACCGTGCGGCTCTCGGAAATCAAGGATCGCCAGACAGGGCTTCTCTTAGGGGGGGTGGCCTCACGGACGAGCGGTCACACGAAGGGATTCGGGGGCAAGGACAGCGATGAACTCCAGCGAGCAAAGGACGTTCGACACGGATCGGTCACCCGACCTTTCGGATGATCTCGCCGTACATCGGACCAAGCGTTTTGAGCGTACGCGCTGGCCGCGGCCTGCGCAGGTTCGCGTGTCGGTCGTGATTCCGGCGATGAATGAGGAGCGCAATATCGGTTGGGTGCTGGAGCGGATGCCCGAGAACGTCGACGAGGTCATCCTGGTCGATGGCAACTCCAAGGACGAGACGGTGGCCGTCAGTCGGCAGATCCGGCCGGACATCCGCGTGGTGGGACAGGAGCGCCCTGGCAAGGGCGCTGCGTTGCGCGCGGGCTTCGCGGCCGCGCGCGGGGACTACATCGTGATGATCGACGCGGATCGCAGCATGGATCCCGTAGAGATTCAGCGCTATCTGGATCTGCTTGATCAGGGCCATGACCTGGTCAAGGGGTCGCGCTTCATGGACGGCGGCGGCACGACGGACATGGAGCTGATCCGTAAGTTTGGCAACGGTGTGTTGCGCGGTCTTGTCAACGGCCTGTTTCGGACGGACTTCACCGACCTGTGCTACGGCTTTTTTGCGTTTCGGCGCAATCGCCTGGAGGACTTGGCGCTGCGCTCTGACGGCTTTGAGATCGAGACCGAGCTTGTCGTACGCGCGATCAAGGCGGATTTGCGTATCGGCGAGGTCCCGAGCTTTGAGTCGCCTCGCGCCTACGGCGAGTCCAACCTGAACACCTGGCGTGACGGTACACGCGTGCTGCGCACGTTGTTGCAGCATCGGGTGATGCGTCGCGATCCCACGCCGGCGTTCGTGGCCGCGCCAGAGCCCGTCGTCATGGTGACGCCCGAGGCCGCAATCGAGATGACCGGATAGATGACAGACAACCGCAGCACGGATGCTGCGCAGCGCACGGCAAGCAGCCGGAGGTACCGGGTCGTCCATGATGTGGCGGTGACGCAGCGATGAACGACAACCGTTGCCGCGAGCCGGGCCGGATGTCGCGCTCGCGCTGGGCGCAAGGGCACCTGCGAGACCAGCATGCTCACTCCAAGCCGGCGTCTCCGTCGATCTCGGTCGTCGTCTGCGCCTACACCGAGGAGCGCTGGCACGACATCGCGGCGGCGATCGAGTCCTGCCACGAGCAGAGCACTGCTCCGCTTGAGACGATCGTCGTCGTCGACCACAACCCGGCGCTGCTGCAGCGGCTGCGATCGACGGTGCAGGGGATCGTCGCGATCGAGAACCACGAGGCCCAAGGGCTGTCGGGCGCGCGCAACAGCGGCATCCATACTGCCCGTGGAGAGGTCGTGGCGTTCCTCGACGACGACGCGATCGCCGACCCCGACTGGCTCGAGCGCCTGGGGCGGGGCTATGCCGACCCCTCGGTCATCGGCGTCGGCGGCTCCGTCGCGCCGCTATGGCCTACCGATCGCCCGCGTGCGTTCCCGGCGGAGTTCGACTGGGTCGTGGGCTGCACGTACCGCGGCATGCCCGAGACGACGAGCCCCGTGCGCAACATGATCGGCGCGAACATGTCGCTGCGGCGCGACCTGTTCGCGGAGATCGGCGGATTTCGCACCGGCATCGGCCGCATCGGCAAGCGCCCGCTCGGCTGCGAGGAGACCGAGCTGTGCATCCGCGCCCGCCAGCGGTGGCCGGAGGCGACGATCCTCTTCGAGCCCAGTGCCCGCGTGCGGCACCGCGTGACGCCCGAGCGGATCCGCTGGAGCTACTTCCGCGCGCGCTGTTACGCCGAGGGATTGTCGAAGGTGATGGTGGCTTCGCACACCGGCAGCCGCGACGGCCTGGCGTCCGAGCGCACGTACGCGCTGCACGCGCTGCCGCTCGGCGTCTTGCGCGGCGTGCGCGACACACTGACCCTGGGCGACCTTGCCGGTATCGCGCGCGCGGGGGCTATCGTTGCCGGCCTGGGGATTACGATCGTGGGCTACGCCGCCGGGCGTTGGAGTACCCGCAAGGATGGAGGGGGGGCATGATGTCTGGACTCGAGCAACTCACCGTAATCGTGCCGGTGCGCAACGGAGAGCACTGGATCGAACGCTGTCTGCAATCGATCGCGGATGCGCAGCCGGCCGAGATCATCGTCGTCGACGGGCTCTCAACCGACCGCACCGTCGAGTTCGCGCGAGCCCACGGCGCGAGGATCATCTCCGATGAGGGCAAGGGCGTTGCGATGGCCCGCGTGATGGGCGCCGAGGCGGCGCGCACGCGGTTCGTCGCGCTCATCGACGTCGATGTCGTCCTGCACGACGGGGCATTGCAATCGCTGCTGCAGGAGTTCAACCGCGACGACTACATCGCGCTCCAGGCGGGATTGCACAGCGTGTCGGGCAAGGGCTACTGGGGCCAGGCACTCGCGCACCACCACCGCTCGGGCCGCAGCAAGCAGTGGTTCGGCGTGGTCGCGACGATCTTCGAGCGCGAGCAGCTGCTCGCGTACGGCCTCGACGCCAGCTTCGAGTCTGGCGAGGACATCGATCTGCGCTGGCGCCTCCAGCAGGCCGGCGCGAAGCTCGGTGTCTCGCGCGAGACGATCGTCGAGCACCGCTTCGACGACACGTGGGAGTTCGCCAAGGGCCAGTGGCTCATGGACGGGCACGGGCTCGGGCGGATGACCGGAGTCCACGGAGCGCGCTCGCTGATGCTGCTGGCGCTCCCGCTGGCGGCGGCCGTGCGCGGATCGGGATTGAGCCTGCTGCGGCTGCAGCCGCGCTGGCTGCCGTACTACGCCTGCTACTGCATCTACAACTACGTGGGCATGTTCGGCGAGATCTTGAACCGGCTTCAACGGCGCAGCATCTCGACTGCCCCCTCGGTCGCATAAGGCTCCACGGCGCAGCTCGTTTTCAGTGGCCACCGTCCCAACCGCCCATACCGTAGAGCCGATCACTCCGGGCGCGGCCTCGCAGGCGCCGCGGCGCCACCTGTCGATGTTCTCCAACTCGATCACGCTGATCGGGTCGAAAGTCGCGGCGATGGGGCTGGGCTTCCTGTTCTGGGTGCTCGCCGCGCGGTTGTTCTCCCAGCATCAGGTCGGGCTCGCGGCCGGCGTCGTCTCGGCGATGATGCTCTGCACGCAACTCGCGCTGCTTGGGCTTGGCAACGCCGTCATCGCGCGCTTCCCGCGTCACCAGGATCGCCCCGCCGCGCTGCTGGACACGGCGTTCACGCTCGTCGCGGTGACGGCGGCGATCGGCGGCGGGCTCTTTCTCCTGCTCGCGTCGGGCGTGTTCACCGAGCTGGATGCCGTATCGCATGAGCTGAGCTACGCGCTGCTGTTCCTCGCTGCGACGGCGTTCGGGACCATCGGGATCCTGCTCGACCAGGTTTCGACGACGCTGCGCCGCGGTGACCATGCGCTGCTGCGGGGGCTCGCGTTCGGCGCGATCGCCGCGGGCTCGCTCGGGCTGATCGCGGCGCTCACCGACGCGCAGAGCGCGCAGGCGCTGCTCGTGCCGTGGGTGCTCGCCGGAGCAGGCGCGTTTTTGATCGGGATGGTCCAGTTGCGGCGCACGCTCGAGGGGTACCGCCTGCGCCCGCGAATCGAGCGGCCGATCGCGCGCGAGCTCGTCCTCAGCGGCCTGCCCAACTATGCGCTGACGCTCTCGCAACGCGCCCCCGGGTTGATCCTGCCGGTCGTCGTGGTCGAGTTGCTGTCGCCGGAGGCCAACGCGACGTGGTACGCGGCCTGGATGATGGCCTGGATCGTGTACATCGTCGCGATCCAGGTCGAGCTGACGACGTTCGCCGAGGTCGCGCACGACCCCGGCTCGCTGCGGCTGTCGATCCGGCGCGGGGTGCGCGCGTCGCTGGGGATCGGCGTTCCCGCGGCGCTCGTGCTGGCGCTGGCCGCGCACCCGCTGCTCTCGATCCTCGGGCCCGAATACGCGGACGCCGGCGTGACGCCGCTGAGGATCCTCGTGGTGGCGATCGTCCCGCTGACGTTCGTCCAGATCTACTACGCCGCCTGCCGCGGCGTCGGCCGGCTCAACGAAGCGATCGTCGCCGGCTGGATCACCGGCGCCGTGTCGATCAGCGCCGCCGCTGCGGCCGGGGCGGCCGAGGGGCTGACCGCGATGGCGCTCACATGGCTCGCCGTGCAGGTGCTCGCGGGCCTGTGGGCGTGGTGGCGGCTCAGCCGGGTTGGGCTGAGCGCGCCGGCGCGCTCTTCCTGACGCCCGCCACGCTGGGCGACGACCACGACCGCTCAGCGCTCCGTCCCGAGGTGCGCGGCCAGTGCCGTGATCGCTCGTGGCGCGCTCCAGCCACGCGGGACGCAGATCCGCGTGACCGGCGTGCCGCCGAGCGCTGCGCTCAGCGTCTGGCGTTCGAGCGCCGCCGCGCTCTCCAGGGCCGCCGGCCAGCCTGGATCTCCTCCTGCAGCGAGTCGCGCCCGTTGCTCGGCGAGCAGCTTGAGCCCGTGCGCGACGGCGACCTGGGCGCCGACCGGCTCCTCGGTGAGCTGCGCGGTCGCGTCCGAGCGTTCGAGCAGGACGACGCGCCGTAGCGCCAGCGGGCCGGTGGCCGCGCCCGCGGCGATCTCCGTCGCCTGGATGGCATACGACGGGCGCACGAAGCCGCGGCTGAGCAGCTTCGCCAGCTTGCGCGCCTGCAGCTGACGTCGCGCGCTCGCGGGGAGGCGAGCGTAGGCCGCCGGCGCGGTCTGCGGAAGATCGGAGTAGAAGCGCATGCGGCGCGGAAAGCGCCAGCAGCGGCCGTCGCCGTCGAGCAGGATCTGATCGTCGCCGAGAACCGGCCGTCCGGCCGCCAGCGCGCGGGCGCTCAGCGAGCTCTTGCCGGTGCCCGAGCTGCCCATGATGACCAGCGCGCCGCCGTCCTCGCCGATCGCGGCGCTTGGCAGCAGGACCGCGCCGGCGCGAGCGACCGCGACCGACAGCAGCGGCTCGACGAAGTAGCCCTGCACGAGCGACAGGCCGAAAGATCGCGGGCGGCCGCGGAGCGCGATCGCGGCGCGCAGCGAACCGGCCTCCGCGGCCGGCGCGACGACGCTCCAGCGTGCGGTCTTGTGCCCGCCCTCGATCCGCGGTCCGGCCGGCGGCGCGCGCACGAACCGCACGTCGAGCGATGGCACGGAGTCGTCGTCGGGTGCGCCCGCTCCCGCGTACTCGGCCGCGAAATGCTGCTGCGCGGCGCGGTCGCCGGCCAGACGCAGGTCGACGCCGGTCGGGAACGCGAAGCGCGCGGCGGTGCCCACGCCTACAACCGGTCGCGGATGGCCGACGCGACGCGGCGCGGATCGGTCGGAAACGGCGCTCGTACGGTCAAGATCCGCGTGCTGGCGAGCAGCGGACCGAGTAAGGCGCGCTCGCGCTCGACGACCTCCTCCATCGTTGGACCGGCCGCTGTGGCCGGCAGCGCAAAGCGAGCGCGCTCCTGCAGCGCGAACCAGACTCGCCGCTCGTAGGCGCCCGACCGCGCGAGACGCGCCGCCGCGACGGCGGGGTCGGTCTCCTGCACCGAGACCTCGTCGGTCGCGACGTTCGCGAGCAGGACGATGCAGCCCGCGCGCACGCGGCGGGCGGGGTCGTCGGTCTGACCGTAGGCCGCACGCAGCTCGGTGGGCGTCAGCGCGGCGCGGTCGGCGAGCGCGACTGCGCGGTCCATCGCCTCGCCGGCAAGTCCCGCGAGGCGTCCGCCGCGGCGCCCTCCCCGCAGTGGGCGGGAGGCGCGGTCGGCCGCGCCGGCGGCGGCGAACTGCGCGCGTGCGGCGCGCGTCAACGAGCTGCGTAGGCGCGGAAGGTACGGCAGCACCCAGCGGCGGATGCCGACGCCGATCGGAAACGCCGACAGCTGCGCGCCGGCGTCCCAGACCGTCCACTTGTCCGACAGAAACGACGCGCCGCTCTCCATCAGCGCGAGCGCGGTCTCGGTCTTGCCGCTCTCCGACCAGCCGGCGACGACAATCCCGGCGCCTTCGAGCTCGACGCTCGCCGAATGCACGGCGACAGCACCCGCCGGGAGCAGCGCGAGCTGTATCGCGGGCCGCATCACGGTCTTGAACACGCGCCAGAGCGGAAATCCGCCGCTGAGGACGAAGCGAGCCGGGCCGCCGGCGCGGCCGGTCGCCGGCAGCCGGCACCAGCCGTCGCCAGCGCGCACGTACAGCGCGTCACCGTCGCTGCCGGTGACGAGCCCGTCGTTGGCCGGGTTCTGGATTTCGGTGATCGCGGGCGACGGCCCGGCCTCGATGAGCACGTCGGGATCGGCGGTGCTCGGGGCGCCGGGGAAGGGATCCATCTGGCTGGCGACGAAGCGCCAGCTGCTCTCCTCGACGCTTTCGGTGACGCCGAGCGCCACCGGTCCGGCGAGGTCATAGCGCTCGATCACGTCCCGCCATCGTACTTCCGGCCGTGCAGCCGGCCGGGGCGCAGCGGCGCATGGCCTGCTCGAAATCGGTGCGGGGGACCTTGCGACTCGAACATCCGCGGCGCCGATTGCGTCGTTGACAGGCGCCCGCCGCTGACCGCTGCGCATTGCACGCGGGTGCTTATCAGAGGCCGGGCGGCCGTCGCGAGGACGGCTGGATCATCGTCGAGGTGCTCTGGAGCGCGCTGATCCTGCTGATCGTCGTCAGCGCGGTCATCACGGCGCTGAATACGTCGACCGCCGCCTCGGGAGGGAGCTACAAGGTCGCGCTCGACAAGCCCCCGGCCGGCGCCGCAATGCACGTGAGCCGCTCGTGGCGCAACGAGGCCGGCTTCTCGATGGTCGTCGCCCTGGCAGTGACGATGATCGGCGCCCTGATCGCGGTGGCCTCGTTCACGCTCACCAGGGCTGCTCCTCCCGCCGGGCATCGGGGGTCTGCGTCACTGACAGCGCATCATCGGGGCCGAGCCTGCCAGGATGCTCGCGCAGTGGGTCGCGCAGTATGGAACACGAGGGTCGTTGGGGGCGTTGGCCGGGCGGTTGCCCTGGTCTGGGTGCTCGCGTGGCTTGGCCTGATGATCGTTGCGCCCGCGGGCATCGCGATCACGAGCGGCGCTGCCGACGCGTCGCTCGAACTCGATCCCTCGTCCGCGGGCGGCGGCGAGATCCCGGGGCACTTCGTCGGCTTCAGCATCGAGTGGTCGCTGATCGAGCGCTACATGGGCACGGCCGCCCGCCCGGCGTTCGCAAACCTGCTCGCCAACCTCGGCTCGGGCGTACTGCGCATCGGCGGCTCGTCGCAGGACCTCATGCAGTTCGATCCGGCGACGAGCAACACCAATCGGGTGATCACCCCCGAGGATCTCGCGTCGATTCGCGAGACGCTCGAGACCATCGACGCCCGCGACAGGCGCGGCGACAGTCCTGACGGTGCTCCGGGCTGGGGCGTGATCCTTGGAACTGCGCTGGCGCCTCCCGAGCCGCAGCGGCCGTGGGTCGGGCCCGACCACGCTCGGGCCTTCACGCGCGGAGTGCAGCAGGCGTTCTCCGGCGCAGCGCAGCGCTACGTCGTCAGCATCGGTCTGGGCAACGAGCCCGATCTCAGCTACGGCTACGACCTCCCTCGATACCTGGCGGACTTCAAGGCCTACCAGGACGCCGGCGTGCCACAGCCGTTCGCGATCGACGCGCCGAGCACGAGCGAGCCGATCGCGCCCTGGCAGAGCATCGTCGCCCGATCGGTGCGCACGCGCTTCTTCTGGGACTGGCCCGCCATCCTCGACGCCATCGCGCCGGCGACCAAAGCGATTCGAGCGTCGCTCGGTCTCGCCACCACCGATCATTTCTATCCGGTGGCGCGCGGATGCGCGACCGACGAATACCGCTGCGCATCGATCGAGCGCATCCTTTCCGACGAGCGGATGGCGAACTTCGCCTTCCAAGTCCACACGCACGCACGCGAGGCGGCGCGCCGCAGCCTGGCCTACCGCCTCGGAGAGCTCAACACGGCCGCAGGGCGTGGCGTCGACGGCGTGAGCAACGTCGCGGCCAGCGCCGTCTGGGCGCTCGAGGCGATGTTCAATGCCGCCTGCCCGCAACCACCTGACGCACCGGGCACCAACAGCGATTGCGCGACCGGTGCGATCGGCGTCAACTTCCACAACGCCGAGGTGCGCGAGTTCTTCGCTCCCGAGGAAGGCAACGCCTACTACAACGCGATCACCTACGACCCGACCCCGGCCGCCGGCGCACCGGCGGCCGCGCCCGAGTACTACGCCCTGCTGCTGTTCTCGCGCTTCGCGCAGGGCACCTCTGGACTGCGGCCCACGCCGGTCCGGGCGGCACACCCCGACACGGCTGCCATCAAGGCGTGGCGCAGCGGCGGCGCCGGAACGCCGCAGCGGCTGTTTGTCATCAACAACGGCGCTCTGCCGGCGACGCTCGACGTCGCGGTCCGCGGCTCCTCCTATGCACTGCACCGCATGGCCCCGCACGATCCGTCCGGCGCAGGGCGCACGCTCGACGCACCGCAGGTGCGCATCGACGACCGCGAGGTCTCGGCCGATGGGAACTGGCCCGGCTTCGACGCGACGGTCGGCCAGATCGACGGCGGGCGCCTGCGGATCACCATCGGTGCCGGCGAGGCCGTTGTCGTGACCCCCACCGGGAGTCCGGAGGATGACCGCTGACCGCATCGCTTTCGCGCGTTGAGGCGGAGAATCAAGTTCGCTTCCCGCGCCCGGAAGACCCCCGTGTTCTGAGCATGATCGACGATGAACGCTGACGCCCGGCATGAACAGATGATCGCGGTCGGGCCGGGGAAGGTGGCCTTGAGCGATCGTCGAACCCAGCGCAGTTGGACGGTCGAGTTGGCGCCGTACCTGCTTGGGGTGGTGCCGGTCACGCAGGCGCGCTATGGCGAGGTCACGGGTCAGTCACCGAGTGTCGCTCGCGGCGATGATCTCCCGGTCGAATGCGTGTCGTGGCTCGCGGCCATTGGGTATTGCAATGGGCTGTCGCAGCGCGCGGGTCTGACAGTGGTCTACGCGATGTCAGCAGACGACGAGGAGGTCTACTGGGACCTGTCTGCTGACGGCTATCGCCTGCCGACGGAGGCCGAATGGGAATACGCATGCCGTGCAGGGAGCTTCGGCGCTCGCTACGGCGAGCTTGCTGATATCGCGTGGTATCGCGACAACGCCGGCGGGGCGGTTCACGAGGTGGGCGGCAAGGAGCCCAACGCGTGGGGATTTCACGACATGCTCGGCAATGTCTGGGAATGGTGCTGGGACGTCTATGACCGCGAGGTCTATGGCTCCTACCGGGTGCTGCGCGGCGGCGGGTGGAGTGACGAGCACTGGAGCTGCCGCGCTTCGGTGCGGCGCCGCAGCCACCCGACCTTCCAGATCGACGACTTGGGCTTTCGCGTCGCTCGATCCATGCACTCCTGTTATTCGGGGTGCGCGGCACGGGCTGACGCCGGCGCGCTCGACCTGCGGGTTCGACATCCCGCTCGCGCCCAGTCTGGTTCACCTGGGGGGTGCTCCGGCTTTGTCGCTCTCACAGCGACAAAGCCGGAACACCCCTCGCCCGGCCCTGCTCCGAGACGGCCCGACGCCGCAGCTGCTCTCCGCGATCGCGTCCTGATCCACGGTTGGCCGAACGGCGCATCGAGAGATCAGCCTTGACTTATATAAGCGTGCACTGATACATTACCTTGCCATGCACGCGTTCGAGATCCTGGGCGACCCGGTACGCCGGCGCATCGTGGAACTGCTCGCCGATGGCGAGCAGGCCGCGGGGGAGATCGGCGCCGTGATCCAGCGCGAGTTCGCCATCTCGCAGCCCGCGGTGTCACAACACCTGCGCGTGCTGCGCCAGAACGGCTTCGCGACAGTGCGCGCGTCAGGCGCGCGGCGGCTGTACGCAGTCGACGCCGCTCCGCTGCAACAGGTCGATCAATGGCTGCAGCCGTACCGGCGCTTCTGGAACCAGCGCCTCGACGCGCTCAGCGTCGAGATCGCACGCGGCAAGCGCACCCGACGAGCCTCCACATCCACATCCAATCGCGACACCGAAGGCGAGCAGACATGACGACCGACACCACGACGTACCACGAGCCTGACCCCGAACTACGGCACCGGACGATCCCGGCCGGTGACGCTCGGGTCGCCGTCTTCACGCGCACCTACCAGACGACCGTCGAGGACCTCTGGGATGCCTGCACCGATCCCGAGCGCCTGCGGCGTTGGTACGTACCCGTCACCGGTGACCTGCGCGTAGGCGGCAGCTTCCAGCAGGTGAACATGGGGTCGGGCACGATCGTGGTGTGCGACGCGCCGCACCTGCTCAAGCTCTCGCTCGATGGCGGCGCGGACGAGATCGAGCTGCGTCTGTGGCCGGGAGATCAGGACGCAACGGCGACGCTCGAGCTACAGCATGCGACGACGCGTGACTCACACGTCGTCGTCGGCGAGATGTATGACGCGATCTTCTGCATGGGCGGCGGCTACTATCCCCGCCTGCTGGCTCTGGACCTGCACCTGCGCGGCACGCTGCCCGCCGACTACGACAGCGCCGCGTTTCACCTCAACCCCGACATGCGCTCGACGATCCAGCGTGGCAGCACCGCTATGGGCGCCCTGCTTGAAGCCGATGCAGACGGCCGCGCTTCACGTGCGCACGAGCCGCGGTGATCGGCGACGCCGTGACGTCAGACAGGGATACCGAGCGAGCGCAGGAGGACGAGCACTTGGGGGAAGATGCCGTTTATGGCACCGTTGACGATGCCGACGATAGAGACCGCGAGGCCACCGGGAATCTGAGGGACGGGAACCATGGAATTACATCTCTTTCTTAGGTGCTGGACGAGAGTTTGTGGCAGATCTGAGCAACGCCATCGCCACGACTTCTAGACCAACAACCGTAGGGAGACGCTGGACAAAGAACATCGCTGAACTCAGCGATCTTTGACGATCCCTACTTGTCCGTTGGTGTGAGGTCCCGCAACGATGCGCAATGGCCATCGCCTAGGCGGGCGCCCGGCTGACCTCGGACTTCTATCCGAAGGGCGCGGTCACGTCAGGGCTGCCGCCAGCTTCGATCAGCGCCCCGGTCGAGCTTCCGTCCTTGCGGGCGCCCCCTCGCGCGATCCTCATCTCGGTGGCCAATATGGCTGAGTTCAGGGATGTTCTTCAGGCATTTCTCCCCTTAGGGTCTCTATTGCTCCAGAAAGGAGTAACACGAAGAGATGTCGTGACCCATCCAGTCCGCCGACTCGACATCGTTCGTCGTAGCCTGCTTGTCGCTACGGCGATCGGCGTGCTGATGCTGACCAGCGTGCCGCTTGCGAGTGCCGCGACGCGGCCTGCGCCCGCGGCCCCCAGCGCCGTGAGCATCGCCAGTTCCGGCAGCGGAATTCTCATCGTCGGCGGTCTCGTCGACTCCGTCGTAGGCATCGCCACCGGCACCCTCTTCGGCATCAGCGGCGCCACACGCGCTGTTGCCTGCTCGATCGCGCCGAGCTGCCCGCCAGTCGTGAGCCGTCACGCGCGACGCGCTCGGCGCTAGCCACACCGCCATCGACGCTTCGCGTCACATCTTCCTCAAGCAGCGTGCGGAAGTTCCTTGTCCGGGCGCTCCAGAACGTTCTGACAACTCCAGCGCCCCTCCAGGGGAGACACATGAATCATCTTCATCGCCACCGAATCTCCAGCGCGGTGCCCACCGGCACTGTGGCTATCGCCATCGGCCTGCTCAGCGGCGCAGCTGCCGCCCAAGCCAGCAACTGCGTTATCAGCGCATCGCCGAACGTCGGATCGCACAGCGGAACGTCACGCACCCACGGCCCAGCGAAGCCGCCGGCCTCGGCCGCCCAGGCGGGATCGATCTGTCCCTGCATGGTCGGGGTGTCGCCGATATGACTCGATTGCCAAGAAGGCGCCGAACGTCAGCTTGTCGCGCGCGAACATGTGCGCAAAACCTGGCGTCGTCGGAGGCAGGTCGGCTGGAGACGGCATGCCCCGAGGTTGTAGGCCCGCCGCGGTGGATTGCCGGGGTGCCCGCAGTCGCGGGTTGTCTACTTGTCGCCTCGCAAGGTCTCGCGACCGCCCGACCGCGTTGACGGTCGCTCGGGCTACGGGCCCTTCATTGCGGTCGGCATCCTGGCCGGCGGCCTGTTCAGCGGCGCGGGAGGCATCGAAGACCGCCGAGCAGGCGCAGCTATTCGGTGGCCTCGCCGGTGAGGCCTACGACCACTGCTACCACAAGGTGTGCGACACGCTCGCCAACATCAACGTCGCCGCGCCCGGCCTGCTCGCGGACGGCGTCGCCCACGCGACCGCCGTATACGCCTACGCCAAGTCCGAGCGAAGGCCAGAGCTCAAGCGATCGCGCCAGCGCCGGAGGGCGAGAAACGGACGAATCTATGTAAACCCTATCGGGTTTATGGTAGTTTGCCACCGCCATGAACCGGACAAGGACATCCATCCCCGCCGTCATCGTGCTCATCCTCGGCGTCGCGCTCGCGTCCTGTGGCGGTAGCGACAGCGGCAGCTCGTCGAGCGCAGGCGGCTCGGCGAAGCTCTCGCTCGTGGCCTATTCGACGCCGAAGGAGGCCTACGAGGAGATCATCCCGGCGTTCACCAAGACGCCGGAGGGCAAGGGCGTGAGCTTCAGCCAGTCCTACGGAGCGTCCGGCGATCAGGCCCGCGCCGTCATCGCGGGCCTGCCGACGGACGTCGCGGCGCTGTCGTTGGAGCCGGATATCTCCAAGCTCGTCAAGGAGAAGCTCGTCGGCGCCAACTGGAGTTCGAGCCCGACGAAGGGCATCGTCAGCCACTCGATCGTCGTCATCGGCGTGCGTCCCGGCAACCCAAAGCAGATCAAGGGCTGGGCGGACCTCGTCAAACCCGGCGTCGAGGTTCTGACGCCCAATCCGTTCACATCCGGTGGTGCGCGCTGGAACATCATGGCCGCCTACGGCGCGCAGATCGAGCAGGGCAAGAGCGAGGCGAAGGCGATCGACTACCTCGGCAAGCTCTTCAAGAACGTCGCCGTGCAGGACAAGTCGGCTCGCGAATCGTTGCAGAACTTCACCAGCGGCAAGGGCGACGCGATCGTCTCCTACGAGAACGAGGCGATCACCGCCAAGCAGAAGGGCGAGAAGCTCGATTACGTCATCCCCGACGAGTCGATCCTGATCGAGAACCCGATCGCGGTCACGGCGAGCGCCGGTCCGAAGGCCCAGGCGTTCGTGACGTACGCGACGTCCGAGCCTGCGCAGAAGGTCTTTGCGGCCAAGGGCTACCGCTCCGTCATCCCCGCGCTCGTCGACGCGACCAAGTACCCCACCCCGCGCAAGCAGTTCGACATCACGAAGTTCGGTGGCTGGGACGCCGTCATGAAGAAGTTCTTCGACCCCAAGGACTCCGTCATGCAGCGAATCGAGAAGAACCTCGGTGTCAGTACGGGCTGACGCGGCAGCCCTGCCGGCCCGCCCGGTGCGCGGCGGGCTGGCGTGCGCCGCCGGCCCGGCCGTCGGCGGAGCGCTGGCCACCGCCTACATCAGCCTGATCGTGCTGATTCCGCTGGCGGCCGTCGTCGTGGAGTCGACGGCCGGCGGGATGTCGGCCTTCTGGTCGGCGATCACCGGCGCACAGGCGTTCGCAGCGATGCGCTTCACGGTCGTCGTCTCGCTCGCGGTCGTCGCGGTGAACATCCTCACCGGCACGCTGATCGCATGGGTCCTCGTTCGCGACCGGTTCCCCGGCAAGCGCGCGATCAACGCGCTCATCGACCTGCCGTTCGCGCTGCCGACGATCGTCGCCGGGCTCGTGCTGCTGGCGCTGTACGGGCCGAAGGGGCCAGCGCCGTTCGACATCGGCTTCACCCGGATCGCGGTCGCGCTGGCGCTGGCGTTCGTGACGCTTCCCTTCGTCGTGCGCTCGGTGCAGCCGGTGCTGATGGAGCTCGATCGCGAGATGGAGGAGGCGGCGGCATCGCTGGGCGCGAAGCCGGCGACGGTCTTCCGGCGGATCGTGCTGCCCAACCTCGTCCCCGCGATCGCCGCCGGGGCCGGGCTCGCCTTCGCCCGCGCGCTGGGCGAATTCGGATCGGTGGTCCTCATCTCCGGGAACATTCCTTTCAAGACCGAGGTGGCGTCCGTCTTTCTGTTCGGACAGATCGAGTCGGACAACACTGCCGGCGCCGCATCGGTGAGCGTCGTCCTGCTCGTGCTCTCGTTCGTCCTGCTGCTGTTCGTCAGCTGGATCTCGACGCGGGGGGTGCGCCGTGGTGGTGGCTAGCTCACGCCGCTCGCGAATCACGCTGCGCGTCATCGCGCTGGGCTACCTCGCGCTGCTGCTCGCGATCCCGGTCGCGATGGTCTTCTACCGCACCTTCGAGCACGGATTTGGCTCGGCCTGGGAGGCCGTCACGACGCCGCCCGCCCAGCACGCCTTCTACCTCACGTGCCTGATGGTCGTGATCGCCGTGCCGCTGAACACGCTCTTCGGCGTCGGGCTCGCGCTCGCGCTCGTGCGCGGGAGATGGCGCGGCAAGACGCTCGTGTCGGCGATCGTCGACCTGCCGTTCGCGGTCTCGCCGGTCGTCGTCGGTCTCGCGCTGATCCTCGTCTACGGCAACAGCGGCTGGATCGGCGGCTGGTTCGCGGACAACGGCATGCGGATCATCTTCTCGACGCCGGGGATGGTGCTCGCGACGATCTTCGTGTCGCTGCCGTTCGTCGTCCGTGAGGTCGTGCCCGTGCTTCGGGAGATCGGTACCGACCAGGAGGAGGCGGCGCACGTGCTCGGCGCGGGACCGCTGCAGACCTTCTGGCGCATCACGCTGCCGGCGATCCGCTGGGGCGTCGCCTACGGCGTCATCCTCACGACGGCGCGGTCGCTTGGCGAGTTCGGCGCGGTCGCGGTCGTCTCGGGCAAGATCGAAGGCCAGACCGAGACGATGACGCTGTTCGTCGAGCAGCGCTACCAGGCCTTCGACCTCGCCGGCGCCTACGCGGCCGCCGTCGTCCTCGCGTTGCTCGCACTTGCCGTGATCGCCGGCATGACCCTGCTCGACCGTCGCAACGAGACCTGACGATGGCCATCGACGTCCGCAACGTCACCAAGCGCTTTGGCGACTTCACCGCGCTGGACGACGTCTCGCTGAGCGTTCCCGACGGCTCGTTGACCGCGCTCCTGGGCCCTTCGGGAGGCGGCAAGTCGACGCTGCTGCGGGTGATCGCCGGCCTGGAGACACCTGACGGCGGCGACGTGCTCTTCTCCAAGGAGCCGGTCACGCGGCTGCCGCCGCAGCAGCGCGAGGTCGGCTTCGTCTTCCAGCACTACGCCGCCTTCAAGCACATGACCGTCCGTGACAACATCGCCTTCGGTTTGAAGATCCGCAAGCGCGCCAAGGACGAGGTGCGCGAGCGCGTCGACGAGCTCCTGGCCCTGGTGCACCTGCAGGGCTTCGCCGAGCGGTACCCGTCGCAGCTGTCCGGTGGCCAGCGCCAGCGCATGGCGCTCGCGCGGGCGCTGGCGGTGCAGCCGCGCGTGCTGCTGCTCGACGAGCCGTTCGGCGCGCTGGACGCGACCGTTCGCAAGGAGCTGCGCGATTGGCTGCGGCGGCTGCACGACGAGGTTCACGTCACGACGATCTTCGTCACGCACGACCAGGAGGAGGCGCTCGAGGTGGCCGAGCAGGTGGCGGTCATCAACGGCGGGCGGATCGAGCAGACCGGCTCGCCGGACGACCTCTACGAGCGGCCGGCCAACGCGTTCGTGATGGGCTTCGTCGGGCCGGTCAGCCGCTTCGGCGAGCGCTGGGTGCGCCCGCACGACATCGAGGTCGTCGAGGACGAGGACGACGGCGCGGTCCAGGCGCTGATCGAGCGCGTCGCGCGCGTCGGATTCGAGGTCCGGATCGAGGCCGTCCTCGGCGACGGCTCGCCGGTCCCGATCCTCGTGACGCGCGATCTCGCCGACCAGATGGAGCTGCGAGCCGGCCAGATCGTGTGGCTTCGCGTGCACGGCGCGCGCGAGTTCGCGGCATGATTGCCCGGTGCGCGTCTCAGCGAAGGTCGATTACGCCGTCCGCGCCAGCATCGAGCTGGCGGCGGCGCAGAACGGGCCCGATCCGCCCAGGCCGGTGAAGGCCGAAGCGCTCGCCCGCGCCCAGGACATCCCGGTCAAGTTCCTCGAGAACATCCTGCAGGGCCTGCGTCAGTCCGGCCTGATCGAGAGCCGCCGTGGACCCGAAGGCGGCCACCTGCTGGCCCGTCCGGCCTCCGAGATCGCGATCGCGGACATCATCCGCGCGATCGACGGGCCGCTCGCCGGCGTCGGTGGCCGGCGGCCGGAGGAGCTGTCCTACTCGGGCACCGCCGAGCCGCTGCGCGCGATCTGGATCGCCGTGCGCGTGAGCGTGCGGCGTGTGCTGGAGGAGGTCTCGATTGCCGACGTGGCGTCCGGCAACGTGCCGAGCCATGTCACGGAGCTGACCGAGGAGCCGGGGGCCTGGGAGCGGCGGTGAGGGTCGGCGAGGCGCCGCCCGCGCGCCGATCGCGCGGTTAAAACGAGTGGCGAGGTATCGCGGCCGCGGACCTCCTCGGCGAGCTGTCCCGTCAGCTCTTCGCCGCCGCCGACGCCGGCGAAGCGCACGGGCGCCGGCGACGCCGCCAGGCACCTGCAAGCGTCGGCGCGTTGCTCGCGATCGAAGCGAACGATGGATGGCTCGTCGGGCGCGGCTACATCAGCCAGCAGTCGTGGCAACGCTCTGCTACCAAGCGAACTTCTCAAACCAAGGGAGGCAATATGCAATGTATTCGCGGCAAGATCGGCACCGTGCTGGCGGGTTTGACCGCAGTCGCGGCGCTCGCCCTCGCGATGGCCGGCGTTGCGAACGCTGGAGCATCGACTGTCCGTCCATAGCGCCGCGAGGTCATCGCCCTCGCCGTCGGGCGGCCGCGCCGCATGACGCTCAGCGAGATCCTCGTCCGGCCCACGGGACAGTCGCTCTGATGGACGTCCGCCGCGCACCGCTGCTCGTGATCATCCTCGCGAGCTACACGATGATCGTGCTGGACATCTCGATCGTCATCACGGCGCTGCCGAAGATCCACCACGCGCTGGGGTTCTCGGCCACCGCGCTGTCGTGGGTTCAGAACGCGTACCTGTTGGCCTTCGGCGGGCTGCTGCTGCTCGGCGCGCGCGCCGGGGACCTGATTGGCCGCCGGCGCATGTTCGTCGCTGGGCTCGCGCTGTTCACGGTCGCGTCGGTCGCCGTGGGCACGGCGCAGTCCGAGGCCTGGCTGATCGCTGCCCGTGCACTGCAGGGCGTCGGCGCGGCCATCCTTGCGGCCTCGACCCTCGCCCTGCTGCAAACGAGCTTCACCGAGGGCCCCGAACGCACTCGCGCGGTGGCCTACTACGCCGCGGTCGCGGGTGTGGCAGCCACCGTCGGCCTTGTCGTGGGCGGCATCTTCGCCGGTTGGCTGTCCTGGCGCGTGGGGTTCTTCATCAACGCGCCGATCGGGATCGCAATGATGCTCGCCGCGCCGCGCTACCTCCCCGAGAGCGAGCGGCGTGCTGCTGCTCGCACTGTTCGTGGTCAGCGAGCGACGCGCGCCGCAGCCGATCATGCCGCTGCGCTTGTTCTCGAGCCGCGAGCGCGCCGGCGCCTACGCCGGGCGCCTGCTCTTCCTCGGCGCCATGGCCCCGTTCTGGTTCTTCACCACCCAGTTCCTCCAGAGCGTCGCCGGTTACAGCCCCGTGCAGGCCGGCGTCGCCTTTCTGCCGACCACCGTAGTCAACTTCGCCGCCGCCATGGCGGTCCCAAGGCTCACGCGCCGGTTCGGCAACGCGACGCTGCTGGCCGGTTCGCTCGCGATCTCCGTGATCGGAATGGCCTGGCTGAGCCGCCTCTCTGCCGATACCCCGTACCTCACGGGGATCGCGCTGCCGATGATCCTCATCGGCGCCGGGCAGGGCGGCGCTCTCGGTCCGCTCACCGCCGCAGGCATCGCCGCCGTGGCGCCCGGCGACGCCGGAGCCGCCGGCGGCGTCACCAACGCCGCTCATCAGCTCGGCGGCTCGCTCGGCCTCGGCATCCTCGTCGCAGTGTTCGCCGCGGCCGACTCGGAGACGCTGCACGGCTCGGAGCTCCTGGCTCACCGCATCGGGGCGGCGCTGACGGTAGGCGCGGCGATGCTCGCCCTCGCCCTCGTGATCGCTCTGATCGTCCGGCCCCGCCCGTCCGCAGACATCGCCGACGGGCGGGCGCGGGACCCAGAACGCCAACTCCGGGCGTAGCCGATCACGGTCTCGTCCGCACCTGACTGGGCAAACATCAGCCGATGGGTAAAGCCGAAATCCTGATCGCCGGCCTGCTGGTGGCCGTCGCGGGTCTGAGCGCGCTCGCCCGCTGGCTCTCCGTGCCGTATCCGATCGTGCTCGTCCTCGGCGGCGCCGTGCTCGGATTCGTCCCGGGCCTGCCTGAAGTCAAGCTCGACTCCGAGGTCGTCTTGGTCGTCTTCCTGCCGCCGCTGCTCTACGGCGCGTCGATCTACGCGAACTCGGACGACCTGCGAGCAAACCTCCGAGGGCTGACGCTCAACGCCGTCGCGCTGGTGCTCGTGACGATGTGCGTGGTGGCGTGGGCCGCGCACGCGCTGATCCCAGGCATTGCCTGGGAAGCCGCGTTCGTCCTCGGCGCGATCGTCTCGCCGACCGACCCGCTGGCCGCGACGACCATCATGCGCCGCCTCGACGCCCCGAGGCGCCTGGTCTCAAGCATCGAAGGCGAGGGCCTCTTCAACGACGCGACCGCCCTGGTGGCCTACCGCGTCGCCGTCGGAGCCGTCGTCGCCGGGAGCTTCTCACTCGCCGACGCCGGCCTGAAGTTCGTCCTCGGTGCCGCCGCCGGCGTCGCGATCGGCATCGCGGTCGGGTGGGTCATCGCCGAGATCCGCAAGCGCACCACCGACACCCAGGTGAATGTGACGATCTCGCTGCTCACCGGCTATGCAGCCTTCGTTCCCGCAGACGCCGTGGGCGCCTCCGGGGTCCTGGCAACTGTCACGGCGGGCATCTACCTGGGCATTCGCGCCCCGCGGATCCTCCCAGCCCGTACCCGCCTGCAGAGCGGCTTCGTCTGGGACATCCTCGGCTTTCTCATCAACGCGATCCTGTTCGTGCTGATCGGGCTGCAACTGCACGCCGTCGTCGACGGACTGTCGGGCTACTCGGCGAGCACGCTGATCGCATACGCCCTGGCGATGAGCGCAGCGGTCGTGGTGACGCGAATCATCTGGTTCTTCACGGTCCCGTACCTGATCCGGGCGATCGACCGGCGCCCCGCTCAACGCGCGCGACGTGTCGGCGCGGCGGACCGATTCGTCGTCGCCTGGAGCGGGATGCGCGGCGCCGTGTCGCTCGCCGTGGCGCTGGCGCTTCCGCTCACCACCGACGCCGGCGAAGAGTTCCCGCAGCGCGACCTCATCATCTTTCTCACGTTCGCGGTCATCTTCTTCACCCTCGTCGTCCAGGGGCTGTCTCTGGCGGCGCTCATCCGCCGCCTGGGCGTGAGCGACGGCGGCGCCGACGCAGACGAGGAGATCCGCGCGCGGCTCGTCGCGACCAAGGCCGCGCTCGCCGAGCTCGACGCTCTGGCCAGCGAGGACTGGACCCGCGAGGAGACGGTCGAGCGGCTGCGCCGGTTCTACGAGTACCGCAAGCGTCGGTTCGCCGCCCGCGCCGGCAAGATCGAGGACGACGGCTACGAGACCCGGACGCTCACCTATCAGCAGACGCTCCACGCCGTCCTGCGGGCGCAGCGCGAAGCGCTGTTGCGGATGCGAAGCGACCGCGAGCTGTCGAACGAGACGATGAACCGAATCCTGCGCGAGCTCGACCTCGAAGAGTCGCGGCTGGAGATCTGAGCCGCGGAGCTCGCCCGACCAGCAGGCCGGTCCCTGTATCGGCCCCGTGTGCTGTGGAAAGGATCGGCGGAGAACGCCGCGGTCGCGACGGCGCTGCTATCGGCACCTCTCGCGGAGTGCGCCGACCGAGCCCTGCGGATCGTTCCCGCTCCACACCGGCAAGTCCAGCGCCGCCGCGGGCTCCGGCTCGGCTATGAAGTACCTGCTCATCAGACGCCTGAACCCGTTGGTCTTGACGGCGTGGTGGGTCATCGCGATGCCGACGCAGTACTTGCTGCAGCTGACTGGGCGCGCTCCCATCGAGCGCAACACACGGTCGGCTGGCAGGCCGCCGCGTTCGGACTTGCTTTCGATCATCACGTGGTTGCCCGCCAGGCCGGCGGCGCGGCCGCTGGTGGCCGACAGCCGCAGGTCAAAGTCACAGGTGAGTTTCTCTGACCCTTCGGCGCTGGCGAGCGTCAGCCGTCGATACTTTGTGTTTAGTGTCGGCTCCAGCGGCTCGATCACACCCCTGTGGTACTGATCGATCAACACCTTATCCAGGAACTCTTCGGCGCGCGGGTCGATCGCCCGGTGCAGTTCGGGCACGCGTTCGAGGCGATGCTTGATCGTCTGGCCCCGCGGCCCTTTGAGCTTGACCTCGAAGACGTAGCTGTCGCTCTCCACGTAGCGACGCGAGCGAATTCTGAAGCGCTTGCGCCGCTGCATGACGTGGTCGCGATAGGTCTTCAGCGAACCGGAATCGAAGTACAGTGTTTCATAGGTGAAGACGCGGAGATCGTCGATCTCCAGGACGCGGTGACTGTCGAGCAACTCGCCGGCCAGCGCCTCAAAGGTCTCCCACGTCACGATGTACTTAGACTCCACGCGCTCGCGCAACGCCGACGTGTGCTCGAGCTCATCCAGCGTCGTCGGCGCGAACTGCGCCGCCAGCGCGTCAACTGCGCAAGACCTCATGGGGAATGTCTGCAAGCTCGGGGTTGGCTGCGCGTGGCGTGTAGCGCACGTCGACGAGCGTGACGTCGCGCACGTAGTCGATCTCGATGATCGAGACGTCCCGGATCTTCAGGCCCAGACGCTCGCTCAGCACGGTCTTCAGAGCGTCCTCATCGGCCCACGTCTCGTCGAGCGTCAAGCGTCGCTGCTGCACGTTGGGCAGCAGGCCGGGAAGGTCAGCGAAAAACACGCCGCCCACGACAATCGCGTTGAGGACCAGGGTGTAGACGATGTTGGCACTGTCGATGCCGTTGATCAGCCCTAGCACCAACGCGATGAAGAAGTAGCCGATCTCCTGGTTGCTGAACGGCTCGGAGCGCAACCGAATGATCGAGAGGATCGCGAACAAGCCAAAGCCGGCACCCACACCGATACCTTGAACAGTAATAACCGAGAGCACCGCGAACAGCCCGACGTTGAAGGAGCCGTAGACCATCACCATGTCGCGGCGCCCGTGGCGGCGAAAGTACAAGGCGTAGAGACTGATGGCCAGCGCGCCGAGGTCGGCGAGCAAGCGCAACAGCAGCGCGCCATAGGCCGGCAGGGCGCGGATTGCGGCGATCGGGTTAGGTGTGAGGAGCAGGAGGTGCGAATGCATGTCTGCGGCGCTTCGTGTTAGCGGCCTGTGAACCTGCGATTACGTCGGTTCTCTGCTCGCGGGAGCAAACGTATGTCGTGTTAGTGAGATGTGAATGAGCGCCAGGCTGCGCGGGGCCGCCACGACAGACCGCTCGCGGTTCGTTGCATGAGTCGTGGGCCAGGGTGAATGCCGACCGACGAGCCCCGTCGTTGGACTGCGGTCGCGATCATCGACACAAGCCGGATGACGGCCAGGTCGTCAGGGGAAGATGCCGGCGACGTCGGTTCGCCGGCGGATCTCGCGGTGCAAGCGCTCAGCGTATCGGTGCAGCTCGAGCCCAGCGTCGGGCAGGGGGGACCGGCACACCACGCTCAAGATCCAGCGGCTAGCGCCGGCTCGGCCTCGGCCGGCTCGGGCACGGATCAGATCCGCGCGTCGTCCGCGACCCGGGCGGGTAAGGGAGCCAATCCACTCACCCGAGGAGAGGAGCGATCCCGATGATCCTTCGCATCGACCGCATTCAGACGGAGATGCCACCGCCGTCCGATCCCGATCCAGCCGGGGCGGCGCGCGTGCAGGAGCTCATGGGCGGGCGCTTCGGCGAGATGTCGACGTTCATGAACTACACCTACCAGTCCTTTAACTTCCGCAACAAGACGGGGGCGCGGCCCTTCTTCGATCTCATCGCCAACATCGCCGCCGAGGAGTTCGGCCACATCGAGCTCGTCTCGGTTGCGATCAACACGATGCTGACCGGCGCAACGCCGCCGGCGAACGGCAAGCCCCCCGGCAATGCCCTGACGCACCTCAAAGACGAGGCGATCAACCCGCATCACTTCATCGCCGGCGGCCAGGGCACGCTGTGCCAGGACTCGCGCGGTGCCCCGTGGACAGGCGACAACATCTTCTCCTCGGGCGATCTCGTCGAGGATCTGACACACAACTTCTTCCTCGAGACCGGCGCGCGCAACAACAAGCTGAAGGTCTACGAGATGTGCGACCACCCGGCGGCGCGGGCGCTGACGGGCTACCTGCTGGTCCGCGGAGGTGTGCATCAGGTCGCCTATGCGCGCGCGGTCGAGCTGCTGACCGGCGCCGACCTGACGAAGATGTTCCCCACGCCGCGGATCCCGACGGACAAGATCCCGGAGAGCAAGAAGCACCTCGACGCGGGATCGCACCTGAAGCTCTATCGCTTCTCGCCGAACGATTACAAGGAGATCGTGGCCGTCTTCACCGGACCGCACCCGGAGACCGGCGAGCAGCTCGAGGTGGTCGACGAGGCGCCGGAGGGCTTCCCGATGCACGACCTGCCGTCGCAGCCGGCGGTCTTCGCCCCTGACTACGCGCCGGAGGAGATCAAGGAGATCGCGCAGAAGCTGCGCAAGAAGGCGGGCCTGCCCGACGAGCCGCTCGGCGAACTCGCGAGCAGCGGCAACGGCAAGGGCATCGTCGACAAGGTCAAGAGCAAGGTCACCTGACCCGGAGCCGCTGGCTGCGCTTCAGCGCGGGGGAGACGTCGACGGCGCATCGCGTGCCCGGCGTCTCGCCCGCGGGGGCGGCCCTCCTACGCCAGCTCTGCGCTCCAGTGCACCGGCGGACCGTGGTACCCGCCGATCGCCAGCAGTCGCGGGTCTCCGAGCGGTGCCTCCCAACAGCGCAGCTCAAAGCCGTCGGCGCCGGGTTCGAGCGCGAGCCAGGCGAGCGGGATCGTCGCGGCGCGAACGCCAGCTCGCACGCCGGGTCGCCGAGCGCCGCGCCGCCGACGACGTAGCGGTAGCGGTCGGCGTTGAGGTTCAGGCCCGCGCTGGCGCCGATCTCCAGCAGGCGGATCGGCATCCGGTGGCGCTCGGCGAGCCACAGCAGCCCACCGAAGAGCGACACGCAGCGGCCCGGCTCGTTGGTCTGGACGGTGCGGTCGAGCCGTGCGGCGACGAGGTCGGCGTCGTCGGCCAGCGCGTGTTCGGCCGCGGCCCAGGCTCCGGCAGGCGGCGCGGTGCCACCGACACTCGGGTAATGGTCTGCGAGCTGCGGCGCGTGACCGCTCAGGACGAGGTGATGCAGCGCGCTCAGCAGGCGCAGCTCAGGGACGGATCCCGGCAGCTGCCGGTCGCCGTCGAACATCGTTGCGACGATTCCGCCGCTCTCGGCGTTCGCGGCGGCGCCGCGCATGAGCTCGACGCACAGCCGCGAGCGGCCGGCGCGCTCGAGCGCGCCGGCGCGGCCACGCATGCCGGCGACGAGCGTCGCCGTGTGGTCGGGTATCTCTGCGCTCACCCCGCGGCGAGCGCCGCCAGCAGGCGGTCGAGGTCCGTGTCGTCGTTCCAAGCGCCAACCGAGGCGCGCAGCAGACCGGTGCCAGGCAGGTCGCGGATGATGACGCCGGCCTCGGCGAGGCGTACGCGCGTCGCTGCTGGATCCGGGTCCTCCCAGGCGACGAGCGTCGTGCGGTCGCGCGGGGCGACGCGGCGGCCGGTTTCCTCGAGAGCCGTCGCGAACCGGGAGGCGAGCGTCAGCGCGCGTTCCTGTACGGCAACCCAACCCGGCGCGCCGAGCAGCTCCAGTGCGGCCAGCGCGGCGCTTGTCGTCTCGAGGCTCTGTGCCGACGTGTCGTGGCGGGCCGCGGTCGCGTGCGCGACGGCATCCAAGCCGGCACCGGCATCGGCGAGGTTCATGTACGTCGGTGCTGGTGCCGGCAACCGGTCGCTCCAGGCGGGGGACACCCAGAGCATCCCCGTTCCAACCGGTCCGCAGAGCCATTTTTGCCCCGATCCCGCGTAGAACGCGCAGCCGAGCGCTGCCACGTCCACCGCCACCGCGCCGATGCCCTGTGCGCCGTCGAGCAGCACCGCAACGTCGAGGCCGCTGAGATCCGGCACGACGCGCCCGCTGATCCAGCTCACGTGCGAGCACGCGACAAGCTTGGTGTGCTCGTCCACCGCATCCGCAAGCTGTTGCAACGGCACGACGCGAATCGCGATGCCGCGCAGCGCACGGGCGGCTGTGAGCGGCCCGTTCAGACCAGCGTGCTCCTCGTCGGACGTCAGCACCTCGTCTCCCGGGCGCAGGTCCAGCGCGGTGAGCACGCGGGCAATGCCCTCGCTCGCGCAGGTCGTCAGGGCGACGTCGTCGGGCTGCGCGCCGAGCAGGCCGGCGTACGCTGCCCGCAGCCGCGCGCGCGACTCGATCATCAGCTCGAAGTACGCGTGCGCGCGCCCCTGCCTCGCGGCGATCTCGAGCGCCTCGGTCGTCACCCGCACCGACGCCGCCGGAACGGGCCCGCACGACCCGGCGTTGAGATAGGCGATCTGCTCGAAGACGGGGAACTCGGCGCGCAGGCCGGCGACATCCATGGCCGCCAGGCTAGTGATCGGGCTGCCGCGGGCCTGCGGCTAGGTCATCCTGCCGTCGCGGTTGCGGCCCACCGGTGCCTTGCCCTCGAGCACGCGGCGGCCGGGATGACCGGGCGGCAGATCGTGCGGATCGATGTCGTCATGGAGCTCGGGGGAGTCGCCGAGCGGGGTTGTGTCGTCGAAGCCGACGCCTGGGATCGGGCTGGCGTCCTCGACGGACTCGTCGACGAGCCTTCCGTCCTCGGTCACGCGGGTCTTGCGCCGCGCGGTGGCGTACGTGAGAGTTGCCGCGGTCATCGGGACCGTTCCGGCAAGCAGCGCAATCGCGGCGTAATCGGGACCGAGCTTGGCCGCCGCCGCGGCCGAGATGAGGTAGAAGACCACGAGCCCTGCCATCAGCGGCGCGTAGCCACGCGGCGGGGGCCGGCCCGGCTCCGGGCGGATCGCGAGGTAGACGGCGATGCCGAACGCGATCAGCAGCAGGGTGAGGCCGATCTGCAGCAGGTTGGCCTTCTGGCCGCCCATGAGCACGAACAGGCTGCTCGTGTAGACCAGCAGCCAGACGAGCGGGGGCCAACTTCTGAGCCAGCGCGCCACGGGTACGGCGATAGGGCGCCGGACCCGTGGCGCAAGCTCTGGCAGGCTCAGCGCCCGCAGACCGGCCAGTGGCCCGGGCCGCCATTGCGGTAGAGCATCGCGGCGCGGCGATCCTGCTCGGTTTCGGACGCCGCAGCGGGATCGCCGTCGCCGCCGACGGTCGCCCACGTCGAGTACGAGAACTGGTACTTGCCGCGATAGGTGCCTCCGGAGGAGATCGCACGCGGGTCGCCGTGCGATTCGCATTCGGCGATCGACTCGAGCACGGGCGGGATGGGAACGTCCGGCGCGCCGCCATACCTCTGCTCGAGGCGCTGGCGGAGCCGGCGGATGTCGATGAGCAACTGGCGCGTCTCGGCACGGATCCCCGGCGGCGGGAGCTGGCCCACGGTCGTGCGGATCTCGCGCCGCTCGGCGAGCGATAGACGGTCGCCGAGGAGGCGCTCGTGGCGCTTGGACAGGCCGATGTGACGGTCGAGGAGCTGGCGCGTAGCCACTTGTCGCATATCGCCCGGCACAGGCACCTGAGCAGGCGCGAGTGCAGGCGGTGTCGGCGGCGGCTGGGGCTGGGGCTGGGCGGGAGCTCCAGCGTCGGCCGGAGCCTGTCCAGCGGCGGAGGAGGGCACCGCGGCAGCGCATAGAGCGCAGGCAGCGCCCAGGGTTCTTAAGCGCATACAGTTCGTTGTCCTTCCACGGCCCAGGGCGACACGCGACGTGCGCGCGGCGCAGATGGCCGGTCGTTTAGAGGCGGGCGGAGGCGTCAAGACGCCCGCAGATCACCCGCGTCCGGCGCAACAGTAGCAGCCGTCAGGGAACCTCTGTTCGCTTCGGACCCGAACCTTCAGCGAACGCAGACGCGCACCGGCGGGCGCCCTGGGCGCCCGCCGGTGGCGGAACTACGGCTTCGTCGCGGGGCGCTGGCGCTCAGGCGACCCCGGCGGTACGGCGCCCTTGGGCGAACTGCTCGACGATCGCCGAGCAGAAGGCCTGCAGGTCGTCGGGCGAGCGGCTCGAGGTGATGTTTGCGTCGATCACGACCTCTTCGTCGAGCACCTCGGCGCCCGCATTGCGCAGGTCGGTGCGCACGCTCGGCCAGGACGTGATCCGCCGGCCGCGCACGACGTCGGCCTCGACGAGCGACCAGGGCCCATGGCAGATGACGCCGACCGGCTTGCCGGCCTTGACGAACTCGCGCACGAAGCTCACTGCGGTCTGGTCCATGCGTAGGCGATCGGGGTTGCATGTGCCGCCCGGAAGCAGCAGCCCGTCGAACTCGTCGACGGACGTCTCGCTGACCTGCCGGTCGACGCTGAACCTGTCGGCGGGGTTGATGTCCGAGTTCATCGCCTGGATCTCGCCCGTCTTAATCGAGAGCAGCTCGGTCTGCGCGCCTGCGTCCTCGACGGCCTTGCGCGGCTGCTCGAGCTCGACCTGCTCGACGCCGTCCGTGGCAAGGATCGCGATCCTGCGATTGTCCAGTTCGTTCGCCATGGTCACTCCTCGGTGTGGGGATGGCTAGCGCACCGCGCTCACCGCACGGCCTTCAGCACGGGATAGGCTCGGGCCGCCCAGCGCAAGCGTCAGTTGGCGCGCCGGCATCATGCAGCAGGCGGTTGGAGTCCCCGCGCGGAGCGCGCCCGGAGATCCGTAGCATGCGAGCCGTGAACGTCACGCTCCCCGATGGCACCGAGCTCGAGCTGCCTGACGGCGCGACCGGCGCCGACGCAGCCGCCGCGATCGGCCCCGGGCTCGCGCGAGCGGCGCTCGCGGTGCGCCAGAACGGCGAGGTGCGCGACCTCGCGCGGCCGCTCGTGCCGGGCGAGCCGGTGCAGATCCTCACCGCGAAGACCGACGGCGCCCTGGACGTCATCCGGCACGACACGGCCCACGTGCTCGCGGCAGCCGTGATGGAGCTCTATCCCGGGGTGAAGATCTCGATCGGACCGCCGATCGAGAACGGCTTCTACTACGACTTCGAGTTCCCGCCGGGGGTCACGGTCTCCGACGCGGACTTCGAGCGCATCGAGGCGAAGATGCGCGAGCACATCGCCGCCGATGAGGAGTTCGTACGCGAGGACGTGTCGGTGGCGCAGGCCCTGGAGCGCTTTCGTGCCGACGGCCAGGACTACAAGGTCGAGCTGATCGAGGACCTGGTCCGAGATGCGGATTCCAACCAGCCGCTCGAGACCGTCTCGCTCTACACCAACGGGCCGTTCACCGATCTCTGTCGCGGGCCGCACGCGCCGTCCACGAAGCGCATCAAGGCCTTCAAGCTGCAGTCCGTCGCGGGCGCGTACTGGCGCGGCGATGCCAACCGCCAGCAGCTCACGCGCATCTACGGCACCGCGTTCTTCTCCAAGCAGGACCTCGCCGAGTACCTCGAGCGCCTCGAGCAGGCTCGTGCCCGCGACCACCGCAAGCTCGGCAAGGAGCTTGACCTGTTTATGTTCAGCGAGCTGTCGCCCGGCTCGCCGTTCTGGCAGCCGGCGGGGATGGCGATCTGGAATGCCCTGTCGGAACTCTGGCGCACCGAGAACGCGCGCCGCGGCTACCGCGAGGTCAAGACGCCGATCCTCTACGACGTCGAGCTGTGGAAGCAGTCCGGGCACTGGCACGTCTACCACGAGAACATGTACTTCACCGACGTCGAGGACCGGCCGATGGGCCTCAAGCCGATGAACTGCCCGGCGCACGTGCAGCTCTTCAAGGAGGAGCGGCGCTCCTACCGCGACCTGCCGATCCGCTACTCCGAGCAGGGCCTCGTACACCGCCACGAGCCCTCGGGCACGCTGCACGGGCTCATGCGCGTGCGTCATATCACCCAGGACGACGCCCACATCTTCTGCACCGAGGATCAGATTCGCGACGAGGTCGTCGCCGCGCTGGACTTCGGCTTCTTCCTCTATGACCTGTTCGGCTTCGAGCCGCGGCTGGAGCTCTCGACGCGGCCCGAGAAGCGCATCGGCTCAGAGGAGATGTGGGACCGGGCCGAGGCGGTGCTGCAGGATGCGCTGGACTCGCGTGATCTCACATACGAGATCAACGAGGGCGACGGCGCGTTCTACGGACCGAAGATCGACCTGCACATGACCGACTCGATCGGCCGATCGTGGCAGCTCGGAACGGTGCAGCTGGACTACTCGATGCCGGAGCGCTTCGACCTCGTCTACACCGGCACCGACGACGCCGAGCATCGCCCGGTGATGATCCACCGCGCGCTGCTGGGCTCCTTCGAGCGCTTCATCGGGATCCTGGTCGAGCACTATGCGGGCGAGTTCCCCGTCTGGCTGGCACCCGTGCAGGCGATCGTGCTGCCGATCGCCGACCGCCATGCCGCGGCGGCCGGCGACGTGCTCGCCGCGCTCAGCGACGCGGGCCTGCGCGGGGAGCTCGACGAGCGCACGGAGTCGATCGGGCGCAAGATCCGTGACGCCGAGCTGCGAAAGATCCCGTACATGCTGGTCGTCGGCGATCGAGAGGCCGAGGCCGGCACCGTGGCCGTCCGTGAGCACCGCGTCGGAGACAGCGGCAGCGTCCCCGTCGCGGAGTTCGTCGCGGCCCTGTCTGACAAATCCGCTCGTCGCGCGGGCTAGTCCGAGCTATACTCGCAGCGTTGACCAACACGAAGACCTCCTCGCCGCGCACGCTCACCGCTTGACGCGCGCCGCCCACAGCTAGTGCCGGTCCCCCGCAGGTTCGACCGGCGGCCGCCCGAGCGCGACTCGACCCGGACCAACGAACGCATTCGCGTTCCGGAGGTGCGGTTGATCGACGAGAACGGCAACCAGGTCGGCGTCATGCGTACGACCGAGGCGCTGCGCTATGCTCAGGAGCGCGATCTTGACCTCGTCGAGGTTGCACCCGAGGCGCGCCCGCCCGTCTGCCGCGTGCTCGACTACTCCAAGTACAAGTACGAGCAGGCGCAGAAGGTCAAGCAGGCGCGCAAGCACCAGCAGCAGATCACGATCCGCGAGATCAAGTTCCGCCCGAAGATCGCGGAGAACGACTACAAGACCAAGAAGGGCCACGTCGAGCGCTTTCTGCGCCACAAGGACAAGGTCAAGGTCACGATCATGTTCCGCGGCCGCGAGGTGACGCACCCCGAGCGCGGTGTGATGATCCTCGACCGCCTCGCCGAGGAGCTGTCGGAGGTCGGCGTCGTCGAGCAGCGCCCGCTGCAGGACGGCCGCAACATGACGATGATGCTCGGCCCGTCCAAAGCCGTGCTGAGCGGCGAGATCGCGGCTTCCGAGCCGGCCGGCGACGACGCGAACGACAACGGCGTCGTCGCGGCCGAGCGCGCGCCCGCAGCGGACCGCGAGCCTGGATCGGACGGCGCCGCGGCCGCCGGCGGCGCCCCCGCGCCCGAGGACGACCCGGCTCAGATCTAGCGCCGGTCGGTCGCCGGTCGACGGAGCAGCCCTCGGCCGTCTGCCATACTGACCCGCTCCGATGCCGAAGATGAAGACCCATTCGGGCGCCAAGAAGCGCTTCAAGATCACCGCCGGCGGCAAGGTGCGCGGCCGTCACGCCTTCACGACCCACATCCTCGAGAAGAAGTCGCCCAAGCGCAAGCGCCAGCTCGGCCGGCCGGCGATCCTCTCCGCCGACGATGCCCCGCGGGTCAAGAAGCTGCTGCGGACGGGGAGCAAGTAGATGACCCGCGTCAAGCGCTCCGTCCACGCCAAGAAGAAGCGCCGCGCCACGCTGGAGCGGGCGAAGGGCTTCCGCGGCGAGGCGAACTCGAACTACAAGCGCGCCAAGGAAGCCGTCATGAAGGCGGAGGCGTACCAGTACCGTGATCGCCGCAACCGCAAGCGTGACTTTCGCCGCCTGTGGATCACGCGCATCAACGCTGCCGCGCGCCAGGAGGGCATGACCTACGGGACGTTCATCCACGGCCTGCAGCTGGCCGGCATCGAGCTGGACCGCAAGGTGCTGGCCGACATCGCCGTGCGCGATCCCGAGACCTTCCGCCGATTCGTCGACGCCGCCCGCGAGGCGTCGGCTGCCTGACCGCACCAGCCGACACACACCGACCTCCGGGCGCCGCTTCCTCTCAAGGACGGCGCCCTTTTTTTCGCTCATGACCATCACCAGCTCACACAACGACAAGCTCAAGGAGATCCGCAAGCTCACGCGCCGCCGGTCGCGTGAGGATGCGTCGCGGTTCGTCGCCGAGGGCGAGGATCTCGTTGCGGCTGCGGCGTCGGCGGGCTGGAGTCCGCTCGTGTTGCTGGCGGCTGCCGACAGCGGGCTGGAGGGCGAGGAGGTGGAGGGGTCGCTGCTGGCGTCCGTCTCTGCGCTCGGCTCCGGTACGCGGCAGCTCGCCGTCTACGAGTCGCGCTGGGCTGTGCCGGCGGGCCCGCTGTGCGTCGCGCTGTGGGGCGTGGGGGACCCCGGCAACGTCGGAACGGTCCTGCGCTCCGCGCGCGCGTTCGGCGCGACGTCCGTTGTGCTCGGGCCAGGCTGCGCCGATCCGTTCGGCCCGAAGGCGGTGCGGGCGTCGATGGGCGCGCTGTTCGAGGTCCCCGTTGCGCGCGTCTCGAGCGTCGACGAGCTGCCCGGGGAGCGGGTCGCGCTCGTGGCGCGGGAGGGTGGCGAGCTCGCGGGTCCGGCGGCCGGCGACGTGACGCTCGTCGTCGGCGCAGAGCGTGCCGGGCTGCCGACCGACGTCGTCGCCGCGTGCGATCGCGTCGCCCACATCCCGATCGGCAGCGAGTCGCTGAACGTGGCGATGGCCGCGACGGTCGCGTTGTACGAGCTCACGCGCGGGGTGGTCGGAAATGCTTGACCATGTCGGCCGGAGCCTGAGGGGGTGTTCCGGGTCCGTCGCTCATATGGCGACAAACACGGAACACCCCTGGCTGAGGATCCCTCGGCTTAGGATGGCGCGCGCATGATCGACCGCATCGCTGAACTGAGGCAGGAGGCGCAGGCCGCGATCGCCGCCGCCGGCGCGAGCGCCGAGCTGGAGGAGCTGCGGGTGCGCTACCTGGGCCGCAAGGCCGAGCTGCCCAACGTCCTGCGCGGGATCTCCGAGCTGCCGCCGCCGGAGCGCGGCCCGACCGGAAAGGCGGCCAATCAGGCGCGCCAGGCGCTCGAGGCCCTGATCGCCCAGCGCGCCGAGGAGCTTCAGCGCGGCGAGCTCGAGGATCGCCTGAGGACCGACACCGTCGACGTCACGCTGCCCGGCCGGCCGCCGCAGCCCGTCGGTCGCCATCACCTGCTCACCGCGACGCGCCGTGAGATCGAGGACGTGTTCCTCGGGCTTGGCTTCAGGATCGCCGAAGGGCCGGAGGTCGAGACCGTCTACTACAACTTCGACGCGCTCAACCACTCCCCGACGCACCCGGCGCGCGACCGCCTCGACACGTTCTACGTCAACGACGACGTCGTCCTGCGCACGCACACCTCGCCAATGCAGCCGCGCGCGATGGAGGCCGAGCCGCCGCCGCTGTACATCATCATTCCCGGCCGCGTGTACCGGCGCGACTCCGACGCGACGCACACGCCGCAGTTTCATCAGATCGAGGGCCTGGCGGTCGACGAGGACATCACGCTCGCCGACCTGAAGGGCACGCTGCTCGCCTTCGCCCGCGCGATCTTCGGCCCCGACCGCGAGGTCCGCCTGCGCCCGCATTTCTTCCCCTTCACCGAGCCGTCGGTCGAGATCGACGTCTCGTGCTTCGTGGAGCACACCGCCGGCCGGCGCTGTCGCGTCTGCAAGGACACCGGCTGGGTCGAGATCCTCGGCGCGGGCATGGTCGACCCCAACGTCTTCGCCTATGTCGCCGAGCACGGGTACGACCCCGAGAAGATCCAGGGCTTCGCTTTCGGGATGGGGATCGAGCGGATCGCGATGCTCAAGCACCGGGTCCCCGACCTGCGGCTGCTCTACGACAACGACGCGCGCTTTTTGGAGCAGTTCGGATGATCGCGCGTCGTTGTTCGACAACGCGAGGCTGGTTCCCGCGATGAGGGTCCCCGTCGAGTGGCTGAAGGAGTACGTCGCGACGGGCCTCCCCGTCGAGGAGCTCGCGACGCGCCTGGCGATGACGGGCACCGAGGTCGATCGCGTCGAGCACCACGGCGTCGGCGGCCTCGACCACTTCGTCGTCGGTCGCGTGCTGCAGGCACAGCGCCATCCCGACGCCGACCGCCTGACGGTCTGCGTAGTGGACGTCGGCGACGGCGTCGAGGCGCAGATCGTCTGCGGCGCGCCGAACGTCGCGGCCGGGCAGCTCGTCGCCGTCGGCCGGCCCGGAGCCGTGATGCCGGATGGGACGGAGCTCGGACGGGCCACGCTGCGCGGCGTCGCGTCGGAGGGGATGATCCTCGCCGAGGACGAGCTCGCGATCGGCCCAGCCCATGACGAGACGCTCGTGCTCGCCGACGACGACGGCCTGCTGCCGGGCCAGCCGCTGCAAGGCGTGCTGCCGATCGCCACCGACGTGCTCGAGCTCGAGATCACGCCCAACCGCCCGGACTGTCTTGGCGTCTACGGCGTCGCTCGCGAGGCGCATGCCGCCACGGGCGCCGCGCTCGCGCCGCCGCCGTGGGACGACGATCCCGGCAGGGGCGAGCCCTCGCAGGTCGAGGGGATCGAAATCGTCGTCGAGGCCACCGACCTGTGCCCACGCTTCACCGCGCGCGCGTTCGAGAATGTGCAGATCGGCGCGTCGCCGCCGTGGCTGAAGGCGCGCCTGATGGCAGCCGGCCAGCGCCCGATCAACAACGTCGTCGACATCACCAACTACGTCATGCTGCTGACCGGGCAGCCGCTGCACGCGTTCGACATGGACCGCATCGGCGGTGGCCGGCTCGTCGTGCGCCGGGCCGGCGCCGGGGAGAAGGTCGTCACGCTCGACGGCCAGGCCCGCACGCTGGACGCCGACGTCTGCCTGATCGCCGACGACGAGGGTCCGACCTCGATCGCCGGCGTCATGGGCGGCAGCCGCTCGGAGGTGCAGGACGACACGACGCGGGTCCTGATGGAGGTCGCCAACTGGGACGGCGCGAACATCCACCAGACCGCGCTCAAGCTCAACCTGCGCAGCGAGGCGAGCGCGCGCTTCGAGAAGGGCCTCGCGCCCGAGCAGGCGCTCGAGGCGCAGGCCGTGGCGACGCGGCTGATGCTGGATCTGACCGGCGCGACGCTGCGCCCGGGAACGATCGACGTCGGTGGGCCAGGTTCGGAGCCGCAGACGATCCGGCTGCGCGACCAGCGCGTCTCCGGCTTGCTGGGCGTGCACATCACGCGCTCGGAGAGCGCGCTGCATCTCAAGCGCCTGGGCTTCGAGACGGCGGAGCGCCCGGATGGCCTCGACGTCACCGTCCCGCCGTTTCGGCGCAACGACGTCACGCGCGAGGCCGATCTGATCGAAGAGGTCGCGCGGCTGCACGGCGTCAACGACCAGCTGCCCGCGACGCTGCCCAGCAGGCGCGGGGCGGTCGGCGTGCTCGCACCACCTCAGCGCCTGCGCCGCCGCGCCGAGGACGCGCTCGTCGGCCGCGGCCTGCTGGAGATCGTCGGCTGGAGCTTCGAGTCGCCCGAGCGCGGTGACCGGCTGCTGCTGCCCGACGATGACTCGCGCCGTCGCAACGTCGTCATCGAGAACCCGATGAGCGAGGAGCAATCGGTCATGCGAACGACCCTGCTCGGCTCGATGCTCGACGTCGCGCGCCACAACGTGGCCCGCGGGCAGGGCGTTCGCGGGATCTTCGAGTCCGGCCGCGTGTATATCGCCGGGGCCGAGCAGCTGCCGCACGAGCACCATGCGCTCGGCGCGCTCGTGCCCGGCGACGTCTTCGCTGCAAAGGGCTTTCTCGAGGCGGTGCTGCGGGCGCTGCGGGTACAGGACGTGCAGTTCGCGAGCGCCCCGCAGCCGTTCTTGCACCCCGGGCGCAGCGCGTCGGTCAGCGCCGGCGGTGAGATCGCCGGCTGGGTCGGCGACGTACATCCGCTCGTCGCGCGCGAGTGGGACCTCGACGCGGTCGCCGCCTTCGAGGTGGACCTCGACGCTATCTGCGCGCACGCGCTGACGCTGCCGACCTACGAGGACCTCACCTCGTTCCCCGAGCTGCGCGAGGACATCGCGATCGTCGTCGACGCGGGTGTACCGGCTGCGACCGTGCTCGCCACGGTCCGTGACGCCGGAGGCGAGCTGCTCGCGCGAGCCGAGATCTTCGACGTCTACCGCGGCGAGCAGATCGCGCAGGGCCGGACGTCGCTGGCGATCGCGCTGACCTTCCGGGCGCCTGATCGGACCCTGACCGACGCCGACGTCGCGCCCGTGCGCAAGCGGATCGTCGCGCGGTTGGCCGGCGAGCTGGGCGGTGAGCTTCGTGGCTGACGCGTTGCGCGTGCTCGTCGCCGGCGGCTCGGGATACGCGGGCGCCCTCGCCGCGCGGCTGATCGACCGCCACCCCTCGTTCGAGCTGTCGGGCGTCACCAGCCGCAGCGACGCCGGCCGCCCGCTGAATGAGCTCTACCCCCACCACCGCGTGGATGCGGTCCTGCGCGAGCTCGACCTCGAACGCGACGGCGACGTCGACGCGGCGATCGTCGCCTACCCGCACGGAGCGGCGGCGCCGGTCGTCGCCGCGCTGCGCGAGCGCGGCGTGCGCGTCGTCGACCTCAGCGCGGACTTCCGCTTGCGCGACCGCGACATCTACGAGCGTTGGTACGGCGCGCACGGAGCGCCCGAGCTGTTCGGCCGCGGCGTATACGGGTTGCCGGAGGTGTACGGCGAGCTCATCGCCGCGGCGGACATCGTCGCGAACCCGGGCTGCTACCCGACCGCGACGCTGCTCGCGCTCGCGCCGCTCGCGCGCTCGGGCACCGTGAGCGATGTCGTCGTCGATGCGAAGTCCGGCGTCTCGGGCGCCGGCCGCGCGCCGTCGCAGAAGACGCACTTTGTCGCGGTCGACGAGAACGTCGTCCCCTACGGGGTCGGCGCGCATCGCCACATGCCGGAGATCGACCAGGAGCTCGCCGCGCTCGGCGCGCCGGTCACGACGACGTTCACCCCCCACCTCATGCCGCTGGACCAGGGCGAGCTCGTCTCCTGCTATGTCACGACAAGCGAGCCGTGGAGCCAGGAGCGGCTCGACGACGCGTACGCGCAGTGGGCGCAGGAGCGCCCGTTCGTCGAGGTCGTCGCGTCGCCGCCGGGCGTGCGCGACGTGCGCGACTGCAACGTCTGCGCGATCTGCGCGCGCGCCGATGCCCGGACCGGAAAGGTGTTCGTCTTCGCCGCGATCGACAACCTGTGGAAGGGCGCGGCCTCGCAGGCCGTCCAGAACCTCAATCTCATGTTCGGCCTGCCGGAGACGGCTGGGATCGAGCCGTGAGCTCCTTCTTCGCCTCGCGCTGGGTGCCGTGCCCGCCGCACGTCGAGATCGCCGACGAGGATGGCGCCGCGCTGCCCGCCGGCTTCCGCGCGGGCGCGGCCGCCGCGGGGCTGAAGTACGACGGCGTGCTCGACGTCGGCCTGCTCGTCTGCGATGCGCAGGACGCGGTCAGCGCGGTGCGCTTCACCCGCTCGGGCGTGCTCGCGGCGCCGGTGATCGTCACGCGGGAGCGCACGCGCACGGATGGGCTGCGGGCCGTCGCCGCGAACTCGGGCAACGCGAACGCGGCGACCGGCGCGCCAGGCCTCGAGGTGGCGATCGCGATGCAGGCCGCCGCCGCGCGGGCGGCGGGCATCCAGCCCGACCAGGTCGCGGTCGCCTCGACCGGCGTTATCGGCGTACCGCTGGATTCCGGGCTCGTGGGGGCGGGCCTCGCGCGCGCTGCGGCGAAGCTCCACGGCGCGGGCGCCGACGAGTTGACCGAGGCGATCATGACGACCGATGCGTTTCCCAAGCGCGCGTCGCTGGCGGTCAGGCTGCCCTCGGGAACCGTGCGCCTCTGTGCCCAGGCCAAGGGCGCGGGCATGATCGAGCCGAGCTTTGCGACGATGCTCTGCTTCGTCCAGACCGACGCGCAGCTCGCGCCCGAGACCGCCGACCTGCTGCTCGGCGTCTGCGTCAAGCGCTCGTTCGACCGCATTTCCGTCGACGGGCAGCTGTCGACCAACGACACCGCGATCCTCATCTGCTCCGGGGCCAGCGGCGTGCGCGTGGAGCCCGAATCCGAGGACGAGCTGCGTCTCGGCGAGGCGCTGGACGCGCTGCTGCGGATGCTCGCGATCATGATCGTCCGCGATGGGGAGGGGGCGAAGCGGATCGGGCGCGTCGTCGTTCGCGGCGGGAAGGTCGACAGTGTGGAGCGCTGCGCCCGCGCGGTGGCCAACTCGCCGCTCGTCAAGACCGCACTGCACGGGGCCGATCCGAACTGGGGTCGTATCGCGCAGGCCGTCGGCGCCGCGATGCCGGGAACCGCGCCGCTGGCGCTCGAGATCGCGATCGAGGGCATCACCGTCTGCCGCGACGGTGCCGCGGCGCCGCACGACGAGGACGCCCTGCGCGCGGCGGCCGCGGGGGTCGAGATCGAGTACGAGGTCGCTTTGCCCGGCGCCGGCGCGGAGACCGAGGTCTTCTTCTCCGACCTCAGCCACGAATACGTGACGATCAACGCGGAGTACACGACATGAGAGACATTGGCACCCTGCTCGAGGCGCTGCCGTACATCCGGGAGTTTCACCGCCGGACGGTCGTCATCAAGTACGGCGGCGCCGCGATGAACGATCCGCAGCTGCGCGAGGAGTTCGCACGCGATGTCGTGCTGCTGAAGTACGTCGGCATGAACCCGGTCGTCGTCCACGGCGGCGGTCCGGAGATCACGTCCTACATGGAGCGGCTCGGGATGGACGTCGCATTCGTCAGCGGCCTGCGCGTGAGCGACGAGGCGACGGTCGAGGTCGTCAAGATGGTCCTCGTAGGAAAGGTCAACAAGGACATCGTCCTGCGCCTGAACCGCCACGGCCAGCCGGCCGTCGGGCTCTGTGGCGACGACGGCTCGCTGCTGCGCGTGTCGCGCCAGAGCGCGCCCGGCGGGGAGGACATCGGCTTCGTCGGAAAGATCGACCGCGTCGACGCCGGCGTGCTGGAGCACATCGCGCTGGACTACATCCCGGTCATCGCCTCCGTCGGCGCCGACGCCGACGGGCACTCCTACAACGTGAACGCCGACGAAGCGGCGGGCGCGATCGCGAAGGCGATCAACGCCTACAAGGTCGTCTTCCTGACCGACGTCGCCGGCTGGCTCGCCGACCCGTCGGACCCGAGCTCGCGGATCACGTCGGCCCACGCCGACGAGGTGATCCAGGCGCTGCCGAACGTCGAGGGCGGCATGAGGCCCAAGCTGCAGGCCTGCATCGACGCGATCCATGGCGGCGTCGGCGCCGCGCACATCATCGACGGCCGCGTCGCGCACTCGCTGCTGCTCGAGCTGTTCACCGACGCCGGCAGCGGCACGAAGATCCGCCCGGCGGAGTGAGCATGCGCCTGTCGGACTTGCAGACGCTCGAGCGCGAGCACCTCGTCCCGGCCTACGCGCGCCTACCGGTGCAGTTCGTCCGCGGCGAGGGCGCGCGCCTATGGGACGACGAGGGCGACGAGTACCTGGACTTCCAGACCGGGCTGGCGGTGACGTCGCTCGGCCACAGCCACCCGGCCGTCGTCGCGGCGATCCGCGAGCAGGCGGCACGGCTCATCCACGTCGGCAACCTCTTCTACACCGAGCCGGGAGTGCGCCTGGCGCAGCGGCTGGCCGAGAGCTCGCTGGGCGGAAAGGTCCATTTCGCGAACTCGGGCACCGAGGCCAACGAGGCGGCGCTGAAGCTTGCGCGCAAGGCCAAGCCGGCGGGCACGATCGTGTCGGTCCATCGCGGCTTTCACGGGCGCACCTACGGCTCGCTGTCAGCCACGCCGCAGGAGTCCAAGCAGGCGCCCTTCGCGCCCCTGGTTCCCGGCTTCTTCGCCGTCGAGCCGACCGCGCAGGCAATCGCGGCGGCCGTCGACGAGCGCACGGCGGCGGTGCTGCTCGAACCGGTGCAGGGAGAGAGCGGCGTGTACGTCCTCGACGACGATCTGCTGCGGGCCGCGCGGGCGGCCTGCGACGAGCATGGCGCGGCGCTGATCTTTGACGAGGTGCAATGTGGGCTCGGGCGCACCGGGACGCTGTGGGCCTACGAGGACTCCGGCGTCGTGCCCGACCTCATGACCGCCGCCAAGGCCCTGGGCGGTGGGCTGCCGCTGGGGGCCTTGATTTGCGGCCCGCGCCTGCAGGACGTCTTCGAGCCCGGCGACCACGGCTCGACGTTCGCAGCAGGCCCGGTCCAGTGCGCCGCCGCGCACGCGGTGCTCGACGTCGTCTGCGATCCGGCGCTGCTGGCGAAGGTCCGCGCGCTTGGCGCGCAGCTCGCCGCCGGGCTGGCCGAGCTGCCGGGGGTCGTGGACGTGCGCGGTCGCGGGCTCATGCTTGCTTGCGACTTCGCGGACGGCGGCGCGCCCGAGCTCGCGCGTCGCGCCCTGCTCGAGCAGCGGCTCGTCGTCAACGCGACGGGGCCGGCGACGCTGCGCCTGCTGCCACCGCTGACGATCGGCGACGCCGAGGCGCAGGAGGCGCTGCGACGCCTGCGGGCGCTGCTGTGACCGGCTTCGTCGCGCTCTGTCGACGACGTACCTGTTGCCCGCGACGACCCGGATCCATCCCGCACGTCCCCCTGGCGCGCAAGCGGGGCAGCGAACCTCGTCGATCGTCCGACGGCCATTCCCAGCCGTTTGTATTGGTTATGCGGCCTGCGGTCGCCAAGCAGCGGCGCCTCGTAGGCTTCCTGCGACATGGCCCAGACGACGACCCAGACCCCGCATACCCGCACCGCCTCCTATCTCGCCGAGCCAGGCGAGGTCGGCCGCGTCCTGCTGCTGTACTCCGGTGGCCTCGACACGAGCGTCATGCTCAAGTGGATCGCCGACGAATACGAGGCCGAGGTCGTGACGCTGACGGTCAACCTCGGCCAGCCCGGCGAGGACTACGAGGTCATCGAGGGCAAGGCGCGCCGCATCGGCGCGGTCGAATGTCACACGATCGACGCGCGCGAGGAGTTCGCCCGCGACTTCGTCCTGCCGGCGATCAAGGCAAACGCGCTCTACGGCGGCGGCTATCCGCTGTTCACGGCACTCGGACGGCCCCTGATCGCCAAGCTCGCCGTTGATGTGGCGCGCGCGACCGGCTGCGACACGATCGCCCACGGCTGCACCGGCAAGGGCAACGACCAGGTGCGGATCGAGGCCACGATCGCGACGCTGGCGCCGGAACTCAAGGTCATCGCGCCGGTGCGCGGCTGGCAGATGGGACGCGACGAGGAGATCGAGTACGCCCGCAAGCACGGGATCCCGGTCAAGGGCGGCACCGAGGTGACGCCCTACTCGATCGACGACAACCTCTGGGGGCGCTCATCGGAGGGCCGCTGGATCGAGGATCTCGCGCACGCTCCCGAGGACGACGTCTTCCAGCTCGTCACGCCGCCGGAGCAGGCGCCCGACGAGCCGCAGGTGATCTCGGTGACCTTCGAGCGCGGCGTGCCGGTGGCGTTCGACGGCGAGCGGCTCGGGCTCGTGGAGCTGTTGGGGCGCGCGGCCGAGGTCGGGATGCGCCACGGAGTCGGGATCGTCGACCACATCGAGGACCGGATCGTCGGCCTGAAGGTGCGCGACATCTACGAGGTCCCGGCTGCCGCGATCATCCTGCTCGCCCACGGCGAGCTGGAGAAGCTCGTCGGCACGATCCACCAGAACCAGTTCAAGCCGGGACTCGAGCGCCAGTGGGCCTACCTCGTGTACGCCGGCCTGTGGTGGGAGCCGCTGCGCGCGGACCTCGACGCGTTCATGGACCGCGTCAACGAGCAGGTGACCGGGACGATCGGCGTGAAGCTGTACAAGGGCTCGGCGCGGGTCGTGACGCGCGAGTCGCCCAACGCCGTCTACGACCAGGCGCTCGCGTCCTTTGGCGAGTCGGGCGGCCTGTTCTCCCAGCAGGCGTCGCCGGGGTTCATCGAGCTGTGGTCGCTGCAGTCGCGCATGGCGCACAGGCTGCGGATGAACCCGGACGACGACGACGGCGGCGGCGCGCCGCCGCGGGAACCGGCGGATCCCGGCGAGTAGCGTCACAGCGATAGGGCCAGTGTCCATCGGGCATTCCGACCGCAGCTTTACGCGGCGAACCCAGCTTTTCCTCCTGCGTACCGGACTGCAGCGAGAGCTAGAGGTTCCAAAGGACCGTTACTCGTTCCTGCATGAGGGTTCTGTCCGACCTGAGGCGTTGAATACGACGCGAGCAACCCCAGGGAGGACCCCCGATGCACGCAACGCTCAGTCAACTTCTCGCACCGCTCGACCGCGAAACCATCGCGCGTGAGCGGGACGAATTACGGGAGCAGCTTGAGGACTGCGAAGCCCTGCTGCGCCTGATTGACCGCCACAACTGCAACGGCCACGAATGCGGCGGATCAGCAGCGGCTAGCGCTGGTACGGCGGCACAGTCCATCGAGAGTTCCGGTCCGGCGAACGGCAACGGCGGCGACCATGCGCCGCTGACCCGCAAGCGAGACACGGTTCTCGCAATCCTCCGTGAGAACCCTGGCCGCTGGCAGAACAGCGAGATGCGCGCCGCGCTCGCACAGCGCGGTATCGACCCGCACGCGGGCACGCCGGTCAAGAACATCATGTGGAAGCTGGCCAAGGACGGCATCCTCCACGCCTCCGGCAACGGTGTCTACGAGTTTCCGGTGCTCAGCGTGAGCGCTATCGGCGAGGACGAACAAGGGGCGATGGGCCTATGAGATGAGAGCGCCCCCGGCCGGAGCTTATTAGGGAGCTGGGCCGGGGGCACTTCCCAACTTGGGGCAGTGGCGGAATTGGTATACGCAGGGAGGTTTCACCTCCCCGGCTTCAGCCATCCGAGTTCGAGCCTCGGCTGCCCCACTTGTTGAGCTACGACCCTGCATGGAGGGTCGGACGGCAGTTATGCCGTCCGACGCGAACGGTACATCGAACCCCAAGAACTGCCAAAGGATGACGTTGCGCCAGGGTGCAACCTCCGGGATTGGGACACAGAGAGGGCTCGTGGCCCCACTTCGCCGCCTCGGCGGCTACCCAACTATTCGATTCCCAGATGTTACGGCTTTCGTCCGTGAGCCTGAGGCGACACCCTGGACCGGCGGCCGAGGTACCCCGATCTGCGCGATGGTCGGCATGGCTCTCGCCATGGCTCCCGCCAAGTCCCGTCTGCACCATCCGAAACGTGGACCGTACGGCGCTGCGCGTGAAACACAACGCTCGCGGCTGGATCGCTCCCCGACGGCGACGTGCCGCCGTGTACGCCTGATGCCGCTTCACGGCCACGCTGCGCATGTCAAGCCGCTGCTGGACGCCTGCCTTGATCGTGTACGGCGGGGTTCACGCCGCGACTCGGACATACGACGCGACCTCGCCATCGACAGTTCCGATGTTCCGACCTATGCGAGCGTCGGCGCTAAGTGTCCAAGAACCGCCCGGAGCGCAACCGGTTCTCCGATTCTGACGCGTCGTGGGGCCACCGTTCCGTCCCGACACGTAAGGGCCGCAGCGCACTACGGGTTCAAGGGTTTACGCTCCTGCCGTTTTGCGGCACTACCGGACTCCCCTCGCAGCACAGGTCGAGACTGCAGCGCTTGACCTCATGGACACGCAAACACCGCAAGAGCGGCGTCGCGGTCAAGACGGCGACATGGACAGCGCTACAGAATGGCCAATCCATGAGGGGCACGAACCTGATTCTGCCCTGTGACCCCACTTCGCCGGCCGCTGGCGTCGTCCATGACGATCACAACGCGCCGTGCGGGAGCACGACAAGCGGACGTTAGCCGGGGTCCACGCGGACGACGAAATGGCGCTCCCTACCGGTGAGTGCAAAGCCGGTCTCGGTGTGGGTCATGGTCGACGGTCATTCCACGCGAGTCCGAGCGAGATCCGAAGCTCTGCAGCAGCGGTGGCGCGGTCGCGCGAGTTCGGACGCCCTAACACCAATGGTCCCTGTACCTGCTCCAGCGTGCGTTGATTGGACCTAGTACGGCTGCAAGCCGACCCGACCGATCCTCGCAAGAGCTGGCGTCGGCGCTGGCGCGGGTACGCGCTGTACCGCTCGTGACGTAACCCTCGTCGGTTTCGTCCTGCGCTCATGATTCACTCCCGGTGTCTCGCTGGGCGTTCGACGCCGCGAGAATGGCGGGAGCGGCCCCCCGGTAGGCAGCGCGACTCTGACAACGTGCTGTAGTGCCTACCGGGGGGCGACCTACGGATCTAGCCTCGTCAAGTTAGATCATGCGTCCCGGACATGAGTTTCGCTACCCGTATCGCTACTCCGTCCTAGGAAGTCGCGTTACCCACCCGTAGGGCATCGCGCTGGTGTATCCGGCCTCCGCCTTAGAGATGCCGCTCGCGAACGCATTGAAAGATCGCGCGCATGGGTACGCTGCACGGATGGGATACAGGCTTCTTGGCTTCGTGGTCTGGCAGGGCGGCAAGCGCTATCTGCGCAAGCGCTACGGCCGGCTCATACCGTCGCGTCGCGTGCTGACCGGGGCGCTCGTCGTGAGCGTCGTAGGCGGCCTCGCGGTCGCCGCGGCGCATCGCGGCAACGACTCGTAGCGGCCGGGCGCGGACTCGGATCGCCGCCCGCAATGTGCGGGAACGGCGTCAGCTGACGCTGCCCGCTGTGCCCGGCACGTCCGCCGCTCCACCTATCCTGGACCGCCCGTGACCGCACCCTCCTGCGCCCATCTGCACGTCCACTCCGAGTACTCCCTGCTCGACGGCGCGTGCAAGATCGACGCGCTCGCGCAGCGGGCGGCGAGCTTCGACCAGCCGGCGCTCGGGCTCACCGACCACGGCGTGATGAACGGCGCGATCGAGCACTACCAGGCGGCCCGCAAGCACGGGATCAAGCCGATCCTCGGCTGTGAGATCTACCTCGTCGACGACCAGACCGCCCGCGGCCGTCACGAGCACAACCACCTGACGCTGATCGCGGCGACCGACACCGGCTACCGCAATCTCGTCAAGCTCTCGAGTGCCGGGTTCCTCGCCGGTCTGAACCGCGGCAAGCCGACCGTCGACCTCGCCGTCGTCGAACGCCACAGCGAGGGCATCATCGCCCTCACGGGATGCCTGGCCTCCCGCTTCTGCCAGCGCCTGGTCAGCGACCAGGAGGACGAGGCTCGTGCCCACGCCGACGATCTGCTGCAGGTCTTCGGCCCGGAGGACGTCTACTTCGAGCTACAGCGAAACGGCCTGCCCGAGCAGGACAAGGCCAACGAGGGGATCGTGAGGATCGCCCGCGAGCTCGGGCGCCCGCTGGTCGGCACCGCCGACGTGCACTACCTGCGCAAGGAGGACTACCACCACCACACCGCGCTGCTGTGCGTGCAGACGAAGTCGACGCTCAACGCGCCGAAGATGACCTTCGACACGAACGAGTTCTTTCTGAAGTCCAACGACGAGATGGCCGACGCGTTCGCGCAGTGGCCGGAGGCGATCGCCTCGACGGTGGAGATCGCCGGGCGCTGCAACGTCGAGATCGAACTCGGCAAGCAGCTGATCCCGGCCTACCCGACGCCCGACGGCAGCGCCGAGCGCGACTACCTCAGAGCTCGTGTCGAGGACGGTCTCGCCAGGCGTTATGGCGATCCGGCGCCCACCGCGGCCCGCGAGCGCGTGGAGATGGAGCTCGAGGTCGTCAACCGGATGGGCTTCGACGCGTACTTCCTCATCGTCTGGGACTTCATCCGCTACGCAAAGGAGAACGGCATCGCCGTCGGCCCCGGCCGCGGCTCGGCGGCCGGATCGATCGTCGCCTACTGCCTGCAGATCACCGACGTCGACCCGCTGCGCTACGACCTGCTCTTCGAGCGGTTCCTCAACCCCGAGCGCGTTTCGATGCCGGACATCGACATCGACTTCTCCGTGCGCGGGCGCGAGCAGGTCATGCGCTACGTCGTCGAGAAGTACGGCCGCGAGTCGGTGGCGCAGATCGTGACCTTCGGCAAGATGTTCCCGCGCGCGGCGACCCGCGACGCGGCCCGCGTGCTCGAGCACGACTACGGCGTCGGCGACCGCCTCGCGAAGCTGATCCCGGACCCGATCATGGGCCGCTCGCCGTCCTTCGAGGACTGCCTGAAGCCCGGCGAGCCGCTCAGGCTCGCCTACGACTCCGACCCCACCGCCAAGCAGATTGTCGACGTCGCCCAGGGCCTTGAAGGGATCGTGCGCAACTCCTCGATCCACGCTGCGGCGGTCGTCATCGCCGAGGGGCCGCTGACCGACATCGTCCCGCTGCAGCTCGCCGACTCAAGCCAGGTCGACGCCGACGGCAACAAGATCTTCAAGATCGTCACGCAGTTCTCGATGAAGCCCGTCGAGCAGCTCGGCCTGCTGAAGATGGACTTTTTGGGCCTGCGCAACCTCGACGTCATCGAGGACGCGCTGGACATCATCGAGCGCTCGACCGGCGTGCGGCCGGACATGACGACGCTGCCGCTTGACGACGAGCGCACCTACGAGATGCTCTCCGCGGGCGACTCGATCGGCGTGTTCCAGTTCGAGTCCGAGGGCATGCAGAAGGCGCTGCGCAACGTCAGGCCGTCGGAGTTCGACGACCTCGTCGCGCTCAACGCCCTGTATCGCCCCGGCGCGATGGACCAGATCCCGACCTACGCCCGCGGCAAGCGCCAGCCCGAGACCGTCGAGTTCGCGGACGAGCGGCTGCGGCCGATCACGCAGACGACGAAGGGCGTGATCCTCTACCAAGAGCAATCGATGCAGATCGCAAAGACGCTCGCGGGCTTCTCGGGCGCGCGCGCGGACGACCTGCGCAAGGCGATCGGCAAGAAGAACCGCGAGGCGATGGCGAAGCTCGAGCCCGAGTTCCGCGAGGGCTGCCGCGCGTCGGGCACGAGCGAGCAGGTCATCGAGCAGCTGTGGGCGACGAACGTCAAGTCCGCCGACTACTCCTTCAACCGCTCCCACGCAGCCTGCTACGCGCTGATCGCCTACCGCACCGCGTGGCTGAAGGCGAACTATCCGGCGGAGTACATGGCCGCGCTGATCAGCTCGGTCATGTCTACCAAGGACAAGGTCCCGTTCTTCGCGACGCAGGCCGAGCAGATGGGAATCGAGATCCTGCCGCCCGACGTCAACGTCTCCGACCACGACTTCGTCGTCTCGGACGGGAACATCCGCTTCGGGCTGGATGCCGTCAAGGGCGTCGGCTACGCCGCGGTCGAGGCGATCAAGACCGCCCGTAGCGATGGCGGGTCGTTTACATCGCTGTGGGACTTCTGTGCTCGCGTCGACGCTCGCGCGGTCAACAAGAAGGCGATCGAGGCGCTCGTCAAGTGCGGCGCGTTCGGCTCGACGGGCGCGACGCGCAAGGGCATGCTCGCCGTGCTCGAGCAGGCCCAGGCGGCGGGCCAGAAGACCCAGCAGGACATCGAGATCGGCCAGGGCTCGATCTTCGACGCGTTCGACTTCGGCGGCGGCGCGGCCAACGGCAACGGCGCGGCGGCCGCGTTCGCGGCGCCGGCGCATCCGCCGATCCCGACCGAGGAGTTCGAGCAGCCCGAGCTGCTGGCGATCGAGAAGGAGTCGATCGGGCTGTTCATCTCCGCGCACCCGCTCAAGCAGGTGCGCGAGGCGCTGCGCGAGCGCGTCGACTGCCCGCTGGCCGAGCTCGCCGGGCGCAAGGACAAGGATTGGGTCAATGCCGGCGGCATCATCACCGCGGCCAAGAAGATCCGCACGCGCAACGGCGAGCCGATGATGTTCGCGACGCTCGACGACCTCGAGGGCTCCGTCGAGATCCTCGTCTTCGGCAAGGCGCTGGCGGAGTACGAGGGCGCCCTCGGCGTCGATTCGGTCGTGCTCGTGCGCGGGCGCGTCGATCACAAGGACGCCGACAAGACCTGCCTGGTCGTGCAGACGGCCGAGCCGTTTGAGCCGACCCCCGAGGAGGTGCAGCGCGCGAAGGCAGCCGCCGCGACGCGCAAGGTCGGGCCGTTGCCGCTGCACCTGCGGATCCACGACGCCGCCAGGCTGCCGGCGTCGATCATCGACGACCTCAAGAGCCTCATCGCGAACTACCCGGGCGACTGTGAGGTCGTGCTCGAGGTCCAGCTGCGCGCCGGCGACGAGCTCAAGCTTCGCCTCGGCCCGTCCTACAAGGTCGCGCCGACGCCGACGCTGCGGGCCGAGCTCGAGCAGGTGCTCGGGCCCGCAGCGCTGGCGGTCTGAGCTTCCTGTCAGCCGGCGCGGACGCTGCGCGAGGGGGAGCGGCGTGCCTTCAGCACCTTGTTGCCGCTGAAGCGTGCCCTGATCTTCAGGCGGCCGTTGCCCACACGGCGCCAGTCGGTGAGTGTGACGGTCGTCGAGTAGCTGCAGCGCTTGCGCAACTTCGTCCGCCGCGTCGCGATCGTCCTGGAGCCGCGCCTGACCTGGACCGACACCGTCCCGCCGGAGCAGCCGCGCGCGCGCGACACGCCCTGCGGCAGCGTCAGCGTGCCTCGGGTCCGGAAGCGGAATGGCAGCGTCCGGTCGCGTCTTGGCGTGACCGTCGCCGACAGCCGCGGCACGAAGCGGTCGACCCGCACGGCCCTGATCGCCGTGGCCGTCTGGTTGGCGCCGTCGACTGCCTGCGCGACCAGCGTGTCGCGGCCGATGTCGTCCGCATGTGGCCGGTAGACGAACGAGTACGGTGCCGTGTCGTCGTTGCCGACGACGCGACCGTCGTCGATCAGCAGGACGCGGGCGACGCCCTTGTCGTCGCTGGCATTGACCGTCACGGTCGAGGGGCCGCCTCGGATCAACGCGTTCTGGGCCGGCGAAGTGAACGCGACCGTCGGCGGGCTGTCGTCAGCGGAGGCGGCGGCGTTGCCGACGTCGGCAACCTGCACGTTTTCGCAGTCCGACACCTGATCGAGCGTGTCGACGATCGCGGTGTCGGCTCCTGCCCCGCAGGCGACACGATCCGCGTAGCCATCCCGCGACTGGATCGTGTCGTTGCCGTCCTTCGAGGTGAGGATGTCGTTTCCCGGACCGCCCGTGATCGAGTCGCTGCCGCCCGCCGTGGTCAGGACGTTGATGGCTGCGCTACCTATGAGCGTGTAGTTGGCGGCGCCGTTGCCGACGACGTTCTCGATGTCGCTGCGATAGTTGTCGCCCTCGCCGGCGACGCCGTCGTTGCCGATGTCGTCAAGCGAGATCGACACCGCGACACCGGCCGTAGGGGCGGAACCAGAAGCGGTGACGCTGGCCTCGTCGATGCCGGGACCGCCGCTGAGGGTGTCGGCGCCGCCGTCGGCGACGCCGTTGAGGATGTCGCCCGCGATTAGGGAGTCGTCCCCGTCACCGCCGAGGACCAGGTCCTTGCCGGGGCCGCCGTCGACCGTATCGTTGCCCGTCTCGCCGTCGACGGAGTCGTTGCCCGTATCTCCGACGACGACATCGTTGCCAGCACCCGCGCGGACGGTGTCGTCGCCGGCGGCGGCGCGGATCGTGTTGGGCAACCCGTTGCCGGTGACGATGTCGTTGGCGCGGGCCGTGCCCACGTCTTCGACCGAGTTGCGGACGTTGTCGCCCTCGCCCGCCTCGCCGTCATTGGCCTGACCGTCGAGCGATACCGTGATCGGTGCGAGACGGGCGCCGTAGTCGACCTGGTCGTGGTTGTCGCTACCGCCTACGAGGTCGTCTGCCCCGCCTTCACCCTCGATCCTGTTGGAGAGGCTTGCGGAACTGCCGCGAAGAATGTCGGCGCCCGGTCCCCCGAACTGGCTGATCGCGCTGTTGACCTGACCCACGAAGGTCGTCTGGTCGTCGAGATCGTCGAGATCGATGACCAGGATGGGATTGACGCTGGCTTGCGGACACATCACCGATGTCCCCGCGGGATTGGGACCCGCGGGCTCGCAGCCGGAGGTTGCGGTCATCGGGACGCTCGGGTCGGCGAACGTCAGCGTCCCACCGCTGTCTGTCACCGTGAGGTTGTTGGCTTCGCCCGGGTCGGCGGTGTAGCTGTCCGGGGTGATCGTGGAAGCGAGTGCGACCGCGGGCCCTATCGCCAGCAGCGCCGCGACGGCTGTCAGCATCGCCGGTGAAAGCCGGCGTGCGGCCGGTCGTGTCGTTCTCAACATGATCCCCCCTCGCTGTGGCGCTCCCAGACCCGTACAGCACCCACTTCCAACCGTCCCCGCGCAAGTAGGTCGGCTCCGACCCTACCGATCCGACGAAAAACCTTCGCCGCTACTCCGGCGAGCGCAGGCTCGGCGGCGGTACGGAGTCACACTGCGGCGATTCCTCAAGGTCCCGGTCGTGAAGAACGGGCCACAGGCCGACCGCACGGCCAAGCTCACGATCACGGGGCCGGCGGGTGCTCGGGCAGCTCGTAGATCTCGCGCAGCGATGACATGGCCGTGAATCCGGCGTTCGCCGGGCTTCCCGCGCGCAGGTTGGTCACCCCGGCACCGACGCAAGCCGTCGCCGGCGCGCCGTCGCAGCCTCGCTCAGGAGCGGTCGACGCTCGGCGGCGTCACCGGCTGGCGCCCCGGCTTCTCCTCCAGCTCGCGCGAACGCAGGACCATCGCGACGCCGACGAACACCGCGGCGAGCACGGCGATCGCCAGCAGGGCCACCGTGATCGGCGAATCGGGCAGTGCCAGCCAGAGGCCCAGCGCGAGGGCAGGGACGACCAGCATGACGGCCCACTGACGAAACGGCGTGGGCGGGCGCTTGGGAAGCTCGTAGGTCTCGCGAACTGAATCCATGGGTCACGCTTACCCGCAGCGCGTACGGCGAACACGCTTAGCCTGCGCGCGCCTTCAGTCCACGCGTCCGAAGCTTCCGCGCCAGGGCGAGCTCCGCCTTCGTCGGGCCCGAACGGTCGGGGCCCGGCGTTTCGAGCACGAGCGGCAGGCCCTCGAACCGCGGCTCGGACAGGAATACCGCACAGCCCTCGCGGCCGAGCTCGCCCTCGCCGACGTTCGCGTGGCGATCGCGGTTGGAGCCCAGCGGCGTCTGCGAGTCGTTGAGGTGCAGCGAGCCCAGGCGGTCGTCGCCGACGAGCTCGACGCACTCATCGACGGCGGCGGTCAGACCCGCCTCGGTGCGGATGTCAAAGCCAGACGCCAGCAGGTGACAGGAGTCCAGGCACAGGCCGAGGCGCGGGTCACCGCCGGCGGCGTCCACCAGCGCGGCCAGCTCCTGAAAGGAGCGGCCCAGCGTTCCGCCGGTGCCCGCCGTGTTCTCCAGGTGCAAGGGGCAGTCCTCGGACTCGGCAAGGGCCTCGGCGATGACCTCACCCGCACGCGCGATCGCTGCGCCGACGTCTCCGGTCTTCGCCGAGCCCGGGTGCAGGACGACCGCGTGCGCGCCCAGAGCGGCTCCGGCCCGCAGCGATGCGATCAGCGAGCGCAGCGTGTTGGCTCGGATCCCCGGGTCATCGGATGCGCAGTTGAGCAGGTAGACGGCGTGGATCAGCAGCGCGTCGACCTTCGAGGCCGCCATCGCAGCTGCGAATTCGGCGACCTCCTCGTCGCTGTAGTCGCGCGGCTTCCACGCGCGCGGGTTCTGGTTGAAGATCTGGATCGACCGCGCGCCGCGGTCGACGCCGCGCTGGACGGCCTTCGCGGGGCCGCCGGCCGGCGACACGTGGGCGCCGATCAGCATCTCGTAGGGTGACTGCGCATGAGGGTTCGCTTCGCTCCGTCGCCGACCGGCGCGCTGCACGTCGGCGGCGCGCGCACAGCGCTGTACAACTGGTTTGCGGCCCGGCACACCGGCGGGACGCTCGTCCTGCGAATCGAAGATACCGACCCCGCCCGATCGACTCCGGAGAACGTCGAGCAGATCCTCGACGCGCTGAACTGGCTCGGCCTCGACTACGACGAGGGCCCGATCAGCCAGGTGTCGCGCAGCGAGCGCCACCAGGAGGTGCTGGCGCAGCTGCTCGACGATGGCCACGCCTATCGCTCCAACGCGACGAAGCAGCAGGTCGACGCCTACAAGGCGCAACACGGCTCGGAGCGGGGCTTTCGCGGCGAGTCCGAGGCAAGCGGCGCCGTGCGGCTGCGGGTGCCCGACGAGGGGGCGAGCGTCGTCCACGACCTCATCCGCGGCGACACGTCCTTCGCCCACGTCCACATCGACGACCCGGTCATCGCGCGCGCCGACGGCAGCGTCCTGTACAACTTCGCGGTCGCGATCGACGACCTCGATGCCGGGATCACGCACGTCATCCGCGGCGAGGACCACCTGTCCAACACGCCCAAGCAGCTGCTCGTGCTCGAGGCGCTCGGGGCGCCGGCGCCGGTCTACGCGCACCTCCCGTTGCTGCACGGCCAGGACGGCAAGAAGCTGTCCAAGCGTCACGGCGCGGCGTCGGTGCAGGAGTTCCGCGAGGCCGGCTACCTGCCCGAGGCGCTGCGCAACTACCTGGCGCTGCTGGGCTGGGGCACCGACGACGACGAGACGATCCTCTCGACCGAGGAGCTCGTGCAGCGCTTCACGATCGAGCGCGTGTCGAAGAACCCGGCGCGCTTTGACCACCAGAAGCTGCGCTGGATGAACGGCCGCTACATGCGCGAGCTGTCCGTCGAGGAGCTCACCGCGCGCCTGGAGGCGTTCACCGGGCGCAGCGGGCTGCGCGACGCGGTCGAGATCTCGAAGGAGAAGATTCAGACGCTCGCTGACTTCTGGCCGCTGGCGGGATTCATCTTCGACGGCCCCGCCGACGATCCGGCCGCGCGTGAGAAGTGGCTCGACGAGGAGGGACGCACCGTGCTACAGGACGCGCGTGCCGCGCTGGAGCCGATCGACCCGTTCACGGTCGAGGCGGTACAGGGTGCGCTCGAGGCCGTTGTCGCGGCGCGCGGCGCTAAGCCCAGGCAGGTCTTCCAGCCCGTCCGCGTGGCCCTCGCCGGGAGGCCGGTCTCACCCGGGATCTTCGAGACGCTCGCCGTGCTGGGCCGCGAAGAGTCGCTGGCGCGGCTCGATCGGGCCATAGGCTTATAACGAATGTGAAATTCGGCCTCAACCATTTGTCCACAGCTGCCGATAGCAGGGGTGACCGCCGATCCCGACCCGGAAGCAGGGACCGCCCTCATATGATCACGTCCGCTCCAGCACGACGCACTGAGCACGGCAGCGCACCCGTCCAGCGCCATCACAACGAGGGCCACGGTCGCAGGCTCACCGCGGCGTTCGAGGCGCTCGAGGCGTTCCCCGCCCTGGCTGAATCCCGTAACCGCCTGCTGCGGCTCGTCAGCGCCGAGCGCGTGTCGCCGGCCGACGTCGTAGCGACCGTCGAGTCCGACATCGCGCTAGTCATCAGCGTGCTGCGGCTCGCCAACAGGCTCGACGGCCCGCGCCGCGGTCGCGTCGAGTCGATCGTCAAGGCCGTCGAGATCCTCTCGCCCGAATCGGTGCAGGCGCTCGCCAGCCGCGCGCGCACCTTCGACTTCTTCGAGCGCTCGTCCGTCTGGGACGCCGCGCCCGAGCGTTACCGCCTGCACGCGGTCGCCGCGCAGCGCGCGGCCGACCGGCTGGCCCAGGAGGCGGGATACGAGCACCGCGACCGCCTCATGGTCACCTCGCTGCTGCATGACATCGGCAAGCTCGTCCTCACGCACGCATACCCGGGCTACCCGGGCCAGGTGCACGGTGACGCGCGCACGCCCGAGGAGCGCGTGCACCGCGAGCGCCGCGAGCTCGGCGTCGACCACGCGCTGGTCGGCGGCGTCCTCGCCCGCCGCTGGGGCCTGCCGAGCGCGGTCGCGTCGGCGATCGAGCGCCATCACTCCGACGACGCGCAGGGGGAGGCCGCGTTCGTGCGGCTGGCCGACATGCTTGCCCACTACGCGCATGGCGGCCAGGTGTCGCCGAACTCGCTGCTGAAAGTCGCCCGCGCGGTCGGCCTCGGGCCGACCGAGCTGCGCGTCGTCATGTACGACCTGCCCTACCCGAACAGTGGACGCCCGCGCCAGATCGATCCCTGCCCGCTTTCCGGACGCGAGGTCGAGGTCCTCAAGCGCCTCGCCGAGGGCAAGGTCTACAAGCAGATCGCGGCCGAGCTCCAGCTCTCGACCTCGACGGTGCGCACGCACCTGCACAACATCTACGGCAAGCTGGGCGCCGTCGACCGTGCCCAGGCCGTCCTGATCGCTACGGAGCGCGGCTGGCTGTAGCCGCTGGTCGCGGATCGCACTTACGCGTGAAGCGGCCAGGGGGGTCCCGGCCGCCCACCGCGGCATCGCGCCGCCTGCAGCCAGGCGAGGGCCGCCAGGCCCATGCCGATCGTGTCGATCGCGACATCGAACGGGCTGCCGTGGCGATCGTCGACGAACGTCTGGTGAAACTCGTCGCTGATCGCGTAGAGCACGGCGATGACGGTTGCCAGCACGGGACGCCGCCAATCCGTCGTCCGAGCGAGCGCCAGCCACAGCGCGCCGAAGATCGTGATGTGGGCCAGCTTGCGCAGGATCGTGTCCCAGACGCCGAGACCCGTGCCGAGGTCCGGCTGCGCCGAGAGCGCGTAGATCAGCGCCATGACGGCCAGCGGCGGTGCATACCGGCTGACCATTCGCATACAGTCAGGGTAGACAGCCTCCATGATCTCGATCACCTCGAAGTCGCCCTACGCGCTGCAGGCGCTCGCCGAGCTCGGCCGCTCCGGCGACGGCCCGGTGCCGATCGGTGAGCTCGCGCGCCGGCGCGACATCCCGGTCCAGTTCCTCGAGCAGCTCTTCGCGAGCTTGCGCCGTGCCGGGTTCCTGAAGTCCCAGCGCGGCGTGAAGGGTGGCTACACCTTCGCCCGTTCCCCGGCGGACATCACCGTGCTCGAGGTCGTCGAGTTGCTCGACGGTCCCGTCGGCGCCGGCGCGGAGGGGATCTTCGGCGAGGCCGCCGCCGCCGCGCGTGCCGTTCTCGGGGCACGCACGATCGCCGATGTGGTCGATCGCGAGGCGCGCGAGGCGGGCGTGGCGATGTACCACATCTAGCGGCGAGTCCGCCAACAGGGAGGAATGCCAGTGTCCACCGGCCATCGCGGCCACAGTCGAGGGCAGTAGTCCGCACCGTGCGGCAGTCGCCTTCCGCGCGAACCTCCGCGCGTGCGGACGCATGGCGCGCCACTCGGCTGCACTGAGGACACCCGGAAGACGCCGTTGGCAACGAATCTGTCAGTGCTCCTGCCCTCGGCGTACACGACAAGCGTGAACCAAGACGGCGAAGTCATCGATCACCGAGAGGCGTTCCCGCCGTCGGCGTCCGAACTCGCAGAGGTCAAGCGTTCATTGCGAGATCGCGAGGTGGGCAACCGATGCGTGCTTATGTGGCCTGGGGCCTTGCGGACGACGAAGCTCTGGCTCTACGTTGAGGATGGACATGGATCGGATTCGCGTCATCTACCAGGAGCACCCTGGTCATGGCTGGTCAGCCGAGAGTCCAGACCTGCCCGGGTGGCGGGTCTTCGGAGACTCCTACAAGGACGCGCATAAGCTTGCAGAAGACGGTGTCCGCTTCGTGCTGCACTGCGATGCCGAGGAACGCGGCGAGCCTACGCCGACGACGTACCTGGCGATCGAGCATTACGTGCCCGCGCCTGCCTGACGCGTCGACCGGCCCACAGCCGGCCCATTCGGCGGTATCCCGCATCCACGAGTCTCGCGGACGTACGAGATATTGGCAAGATCCAGTGTCGTGGCGGGCTACGAGCGATCCACCGTCCGTCGCTCATGCGTACCCAGGCCAAGGACGCGCTCGCCCTCGCGCACCTCGACGTCGAAGCGCAGCTTGCGCTCGTCGACGATCTCCCGCAGAACCGCACGTGCGACGCACTGGGCGCCCTCCTGCGCCGCCGCGACGTGCCTGATGCAGACCTCGAATCCAACCGTGGCGCGACCTTCGGGCACGTGCTCCAGCGCGAGGCTCGCGGCGCAGCGCTCCATCATCGCGATCATGCCAGGGGTCGAGAGAACCCGCACCGGGATCGTCCCACGGACGTCGGTGAGCAGGAGGTTCTCGACCCTGAAGGGCTCTTCGCGGATCGCGATCATGGTTGCGGACCCTGACTCGTCAACAGCCGGCCGGCCCCAGTGAGTACGGTCCGCCGATGGGCGCCACCGGTCACGGCATGGACTTCCTCGCGATCCGCGAAGGCTCGGCGGATCGGTTGGCCCGGTGGAAGCTGTCCGACCCTGGAACGCTGCCGCTGCACCACGACGAGGACTTCGAATGGGTGCGCGACGCGGACGCCGTCGTGAGCCGCTGTCACGCCATCGCGGCGGCACTGGCGCTCACGCACCGAGCGCCGGTCAAGACCGTCCGTGCGGCGATCGACGACCACCACCTCGAGCGCTGGATGGGCCACCGGGAGCTCGATCTCCTGCATGTCCTCGAGGACGAGATCGAGATCGACGAGCAGGTGCTGCAGCGGCTGCTCGTCGACATCGCCTGGCGCGAGGAGGCGCTGCTGGCCCTGCTGTGGAGCGTGCGGATCGTCGACGAGCTGGCGCCGGACAAGATGTGCCCCAAGGAGCCGGTCTATGAGAAGCTCGCCCCGGGACTGGATCCAGCCAGGGCGCGCACCGACCTGCGCCTGCGCCCGCTCGAGGAGATAGCGGCGATGCTCGACTTCTACTACTGCCTGCACTGGCACGCCCGCAGCGCGCAGTACCACGGCGAGATCTGGGACTACCAGATCGCGCCGGGCGTGGTCCTCGAGCGCCGGCGCGCGTTGGAATGGCTGTTCCAGGACGTCCCATGGGAGGAGGTGGATCTCGGCGCGTGACGCTGGTCCGCGGAATCCTCATCGCGATCGTGATCGTCATCGGCGGCCTGCTCGCCTTCGGGGCGCTCCACAACACGCCGCCGGGCCGCGGCGGCTTCGACCTCGTGCGCTCGGTTCCCGGCCAGGAGGCCGAGCTGTGGGCGGTCGGCGACGGCGATGCGAGCCCTGACGGGCGCAGGGTCGCGAACATGATCCTCGCGAGCGGCGTCGATCGCCTGCTCTACCTCGGCGACGTCTACCCGCACGGCAAGGCCGTCGAGTTCCGCGCCAACTACGTCCCGAGCTACGGGCGCCTCGCGCGCATCACGGCGCCAACCGCCGGCAACCACGACTGGCCCAACCACGAGAGCGGCTATGACCGCTACTGGCGCCTGGCGCTGGGACGCAGCCGCACGGCCGCCTGGTACGCCTTCTACGCCGGCGGCTGGCAGATCCTCAGTCTGAACTCCGAGGCCGCGCACGACCGCGGCTCGCCGCAGGAGCGATGGCTGCGCAGCCGACTGACGGGCTCGGGCACGTGCACGCTCGCGTTCTGGCATCGCCCCCGCTTCAGCGCCGGCAAGCACGGCGACCAGGACGACGTGGCGCCGCTCTGGGACGCGCTGCGCGCAAAGGCGGCGATCGTCCTCAACGGCCACGACCACGACATGCAGCGGCTACGCCCAATCGACGGCATCACGCAGTTCGTCTCCGGCGCGGGCGGTCGCACCCTCTACGACGTGGACGCGAGCGACAAGCGCCTCGCGTACTCCAACGATCACAGCCACGGCGCGCTGCGCCTGCGCCTGCGCCGCGGTCTCGCCTCCTACGAGTTCATCTCAACGACCGGGCGGATCCAGAACTCCGGCCGCGTGCGCTGCCAGCCGGAGAGGCACCGCTAGCAGCGCTCCCGCGCGCCAGCGCCCATCAGCGGGCGCTGCTGCGTACGCTTGCGTGCGATGGCAGGAATTCCGGTCAACATTGCCGACTATGTCGGTGCAACGCCGATGCTCGAGCTGACGCGGATGGCCCCCGACGGCGTACGGCTGTTCGGCAAGCTCGAGTCGTTCAACCCGGGCGGCAGCGTCAAGGACCGGATCGGCGTCGCGATGATCGAGGCGGCCGAGGCCGAGGGGATCATCGAGCCCGGCCGCACCACGATCGTCGAGGCGACCTCCGGCAACACCGGCATCGCGCTCGCGTTCGTCTGCGCGGCGAAGGGCTATGACCTCGTGCTCACGCTGCCGCAGGGCATGAGCCGCGAGCGCGAGAGCCTGCTGCGCCTGTACGGCGCGCGCGTGGAGATCACCGAATCGCTCGGCGGGATGAACGAGGCGGTCGATGCCGCGCGCGCGATGGCGACGAGCCCGGACGTCTTCCTGCCCGATCAGTTCTCCAATCCCGCCAACCCGGAGGCGCATCGCCGCACGACCGGACCCGAGCTGTGGGCCGCGCTGGACGGCGCCATCGACGTCCTCGTCTGCGGCGTCGGGACGGGCGGGACGATCACGGGCGCGGGCGAGCACCTGAAGGAGCGCAATCCCAAGCTGCACGTCGTTGCCGTCGAGCCGGCGAGCTCGGCGGTCCTCTCCGGCCGTGCTCCGGGGCCGCACAAGATCCAAGGCATCGGTGCGGGCTTCGTCCCGCCGGTGCTCAACCGCGAGATCATCGACGAGGTCATCCCGGTCGGCGACGAGGAAGCGATCGAGACGGCGCGCCAGGCCGCGCGGCGCGAGGGCGCGCTCGTCGGCATCTCGTGCGGCGCTGCATTGTGGGCCGCGATCGAGCTCGGTCGGCGACCCGAGTCGCAGGGCAAGCGGATCGCCGTGGTGCTGCCGGACTCCGGCGAGCGCTACGTCTCGACGCCCTTCTTCGCGCCGTAGCGAAACGCCCGAAAGCCCGCGTTTCGCGGCCGCTACTCTTGGTCGATGCCCGGTTTCGGCACCCTCTCGCGCGTGATCGGCGAGGTGCGCCGCGATGTCGCGGCGGCACACGCGCGAGACCCCGCGGCCCGTGGGGCCGGGAGCGGCGAGATCCTGACGGGCTGGCCGGGCGTGCAGGCGCTGCTCGCCCATCGCGTCGCGCATGGCCTGCACGGGATGGGGGTGCCGCTCCTTCCTCGCTCGATGTCGATGCTCTCCCGCACGTGGACCGGGATCGAGATCCACCCCGCCGCCCGGATCGGCCAGGGCTTCTTCATCGACCACGGCACGGGCGTCGTCATCGGCGAGACGGCCGAGATCGGCGACGACGTGACGCTCTACCAGGGCGTCACGCTGGGCGGCACCGGCTTTGCGACCGGAAAGCGTCACCCGACGCTCCAGGACAACGTGACCGTCGGCGCCGGCGCCAAGCTGCTCGGCGCGATCACGGTTGGACACGGTGCGAAGATCGGCGCCAACTCCGTCGTCATCCATGATGTCCCGCCGAACACGACGGTCGTCGGCAACCCCGGTCATCCCGTGCGGGTGGAGGGCAAGCGCCCCGAGGGGCCGGATACCGACTGGATCCATCTGCCCGACCCGATCGCCGACGCGATCAAGGCGCTGTCGACCAGGATCGCGGAGCTTGAGCGTGAGGTCGCCGCACTGTCGGGCGCGGAGCAGCGGTCGACCGCCGAGGTGCTCCCGCTGCGCCAGGCGAAGGGGCCGAGCCCGGCCGGAGGTTAGGAGCCCGGGCTCAGTAATAGACGCTGCGGGTCCGATGTCGCGGCGTTCTCTTGAATTCCGGCGCCTGGCCGCGATTCCACAGCCAGTTGTCGAGTTCGTGCTCTGACACCTTCAGGCGCCTGGCGATGAGCTCGCAGGCGTGGACGGCGCAGGCGCGGATCTCGCGTTCCCAGGGCCCGGCCGGGAGCAGCCGCTCGGCGTCGATGTGAGCGCCAAGCGCCGGGTCGTATCGCAGCACGCCGTCACAGCGCAGGACATGGGGGACGAGATTGTCGGCGAAGATCGTCAGCCGGTGCAGGTCCTTGAAGCGCGCGACGCCGGCCAGCGCGAGATCCGCGGGGGCGATCTGCGCGCGCTTGTAGAAGCCGCGGTCGGCGAACAGCGCCATCCCGCGGGCGAGCGTCGTGGCGAGGCGCTCGGCCGAGCCGCGCGCGTCGCGCACGAGCGCCAGGGCATCGCGGTCGCCGAGGAAGACACCGAGCGAGCGCAGCGCCTGGGCGTAGAGCGCCATCAGCTCGTGGTCGCGGCGTTGACCGAGCGTCTCGGCGATCTCCTCGGTGCGCATCGCGCGCAGGTCGGCGTTCGTCCACGGCCCGCCGGCGCGGAAGCGATCGGCGATCGCCCACGCCACCGTGAAGTACCCAGAGCAGCCCTCGCGCTTGGCGAGCGTCGGAAACCAACCCGAGCCGAAGTTCACGGCGTCCAGGACGAGCATGTACGTCGCGACGTCCGCGGGTTCGCCCTCGAGGTAGTGGCGCAGCGGGTCGAGCTTCGGCGGCGGACCCGCCTCGACGTGTTCGAGTGCCTCGAGGTCGATCGAGACCGAGCGCGCGCCGGCCGCGACGTGCGCGCATGCCGCGCGGACCTCGTCGCACAACCCGGCCAAGCGGCTCCCTCCGATCAGCGCCGGCCGAATTGCAGCGTGAGCGTGGCGCCCGCGTCCGCCAGCTGTGGAAACGGCACGGCGTCGATCAGCCCAACTCCGATGTCGCGAAAGCGCCCGTCGAGGATGGCGCGCTTGTGAGGGGGACTGCTCATGAGGGAGCCCACGAGCCCCTCCGGTGTGGCCCATTGGAAGCTGCCCCAGGCGAGGGTCTCGGCGATGTAGGTGCTGCTGTTGCGTACGTAGCCGCTGCGGGCGACGCGCTGGCGGAAGTTCAAGCCTGCGGAATCCGCGTGCCCGAAGAACCGGTGCTCGACCATGTCCTTGGTGTGCGCGAGCGCCGACTGCGAGAGCTGCTGGGACACGCGGACGGCCGTCAGCCCGCGCGTCGTGCGCTCACGATTGACGAGGCACAGGATCGTGATGGCCTCGCGGAAGCGTGCGTCGGCTACGGCCGGTGTCGGGCAGGCGTCGGTCGCCACGCGCTTGGTGGCCCATGCGGCGCTCGTGTTGAGCGCCATCACCAATAACAGCAGGATCGTGCCCGCGATCGCGTCCTTGCGATGAGTCATCCTTGCCCTCCCCAGAGTTCGCGGCCGCGAGTATATGTTCCGTGCCGGACGCAATGGCAATTTTTTGGTGCGTCGAGGAATTCGGCGTGCCGACGCGGAAGCTTCCGACCCCGGACCTATGCTGAAGGCCAGGTATGGCCGACACCGCATCCCGCGATCGCATCGAGGAGCTGCTGCTCGATCTCAACCCCGCTCAGCGTGACGCGGTCGTCCACGGCGAGGGGCCGCTGCTGATCCTCGCGGGCGCCGGTACGGGCAAGACGCGGGTGCTCACGCACCGCATCGCGTACCTCGAGCGCACCGGGATGGCGCGGGCGAACGAGATCCTCGCGATCACGTTTACGAACAAGGCCGCGCAGGAGATGCGCGAGCGCGTCGAGCTGCTCGTCGGCAACCGCACGCGCGCGATGTGGGTGATGACCTTCCACGCCGCCTGCGCGCGGATGCTGCGCGCCGAGGGCCCGCGCCTCGGCTACACGCGCCAGTTCACGATCTACGACCAGGCCGACGCCCGCCGCCTGGTCAAGCACGTGCTCGACGAGCTCGGCGTCGACACGAAGCGGATGACCCCGGGCGCCGTCCATCACCAGATCTCAGACGCGAAGAACAAGCTGCGCGACGCCGAGGCCTACCGCCAGATGGTCGGCTCGTACTTCGAGCAGACCGTGGCCGACGCGTTCGCCCTCTACGAACGCGAGCTGCACCGCATGAACGCGATGGACTTCGACGACCTGCTCGTTCGCGCGGTCAACGTGCTCGAGCTCTTCCAGGAGGTCCGTGACCGCTACAGCTCGACGTTTCGCCACGTGCTCGTCGACGAGTACCAGGACACCAACCACGCCCAATACCGCTGGCTGCAGTTGCTGGCGGGCGAGCACCGCAACCTCGCGGTGGTCGGGGACGACGCGCAGTGCCTGATCGCCGGGACGCTCGTGACGATGGCCGACGGGTCGGCGCGGGCGATCGAGGACGTCCGCGCCGGCGACGACGTGCGCTCGTCGTTCGGAGGCGGCGAGCTGCGGCCCGCCCGCGTCAGTGCTGCGTTTGAGAGCTCCAGCCGGAGCGCCGGCGTGGCGATCGCCTTGGCCAGCGGGCGCCAAATCGTGTCGACGCCGGAGCACGTGCATTTTGCCGGCCCGCCGGCGGGGGTGTTCCGGGTTAGTGACTCTATGAGCGACAAAGCCGGAACACCCCCCCTCGTGGCGACGCTGTGCGGCGGGCGCGCCGGGCGCGCCGGACGCGCGCCCGTCCACAGCCTGAGCTTCGGCGGCCGTACCGGGCACTTCTCCGACGCCGGGCGGATGCTCGCCGTCGCGGACATCGTCGGCGCGCCGCTGCGCTCGGTGGCGCGACTCGGGCGCGATGCGGTGCTGCCGTTCACCAGCGCCGCATCCGTTCGCCCGGGGATGGTCATGCTCGACGAGCGCGGGGCGCTCGACACCGTCGTCGAGGTGCAGCCCGTCGCGCTGCACGCAGCGGTCTACGACCTGGACATCGAAGGGACGCACAACTTCATCGCCAACGGGTTGCTCACGCACAACTCGATCTACGGCTTTCGCGGCGCGGACATCTCCAACATCCTGGACTTCGAGGACGATTTCGTCGACGCCCACGTCGTCAAGCTCGAGCAGAACTACCGCTCGACGCAGACGATCCTCAGCGCCGCCAACGCGGTCATCTCGCACAACCGCGAGCAGAAGCCCAAGTCGCTGTGGACCAACCAGGGCGACGGCGAGGCGATCAGGATCCGCGAGCTCGACGACGAACACGCCGAGGCGCGGTACGTCGTGGGCGAGATCGAGCGGCTCGTCGACGAGGGGGCGAGCCGCTCGGAGATCGCGGTCTTCTACCGCACCAATGCGCAGTCGCGGGTCATCGAGGACACGCTCGTGCGTCGCGACATCAGCTACCAGGTCATCGGCGGGACGAAGTTCTACGAGCGCGCGGAGATCAAGGACGCGATCGCCTACCTCACGGTCCTCGGCAACCCGATGGACGTCGTCTCGTTCACCCGCATCGTCAACTCGCCCCGGCGCGGCATCGGCCAGACATCGCTTGCGCGCGTCGTCAACCACGCGCAGACGATGGGGATCAGCGTGTGGGAGGCCGCCGCCGACGCCGAGTCGGTTCCGGGCCTCGGCAAGGCGGCGATTCGCGCGATCGGGCGCTTCATGGCGACGATGCAGACGCTGCGCCAGCGCGTCGAGCAGCGGGTGCCGATCGGCGACCTGCTCGAGTCGCTCCTGCACGAGACCGGCTACATCGAGGCGTTGAAGGCCGAGCGCACGATCGAGGCGCAGGGCCGCGAGGAGAACCTCGCCGAGCTCGTCGAGGTCGCGCGCGAGTTCGACGCGACCGCGGAGGAGGAGCAGGACACGCTGGACGTCTTCCTGCAGGGGGTCGCGCTCGTGGCCGACGCGGACACGCGCCGCGACGACGAGGGCCTCGTGACGCTCATGACGCTCCACAACGCGAAGGGATTGGAGTACCCGATCGTCTTCATCGCGGGTATGGAGGAGGGCGTCTTCCCGCACTCGCGGGCGCTCGACGAGGGCGGACTTGAGGAGGAGCGGCGCCTGGCGTACGTCGGCATCACGCGGGCGATGCGCCAGCTCTACATGACCAGCGCGCGGCGCCGCGCGGTCTTCGGCGCCACGCAGTACGGGATGCGCTCGCGCTTCCTGGACGAGGTGCCTGCGAGCCTCACCGACCGCGCCGACGAGCCGCGGGTGCGCGCGGGCATCGGTGCGAGCGTGCAGCGGCCCGGCTCCTGGTCCTCCTCGCGCGTGCGCGACGAGGCGCCCGCGGTCAGCTTCCGGCTCGGCGACGACGTCTCGCACGCCGCGTTCGGAGCAGGCGTCGTGACGGGCGTCGAGCCCGGCGGGATCGTCGTCGTGCGCTTCGCCGGCGACGGCAGCGAGCGTAAGCTGATGGCGGAGTACGCGCCGATCACGAAGCTGTGAGCGTGTCTTCCGGCCGTAGCGCTGCGCGGCGCCCGGACATCGGCGACGTCCAGCGCCGGGATAGGCTGCATCGCCGGATGGCAGCTCAGATCATCGACGGCAAGGCGATCGCGGCGCGGGTGCGCGCCGAGGTCGCGCGCGAGGTCGAGGAGTTCTCCGCCGCCCACGACGGCGTCCGGCCCGGCTTGGCGACGGTCCTGATCGGCGACGACCCGGCATCGGCGATCTACGTTCGCGGCAAGCAGAAGGCCTGCAAGGAGGTCGGCATGGAGGGATTCAACTTCCCGCTGCCGGCCGACGTTCCGCGCGCCGAGGTCGTCGCGTTGATCGAGCGCCTGAACGCCGATCCGGCCGTCAGCGGCATCCTCTGCCAGCTGCCGGTCCCGCCGCATCTGGACGGCGTCGAGCTGACAGGCCTCGTCGACGCGTCGAAGGATGTCGACGGGCTGACACCGATCAGCGCCGGCTTGCTGGCGCTCGGTCGCGAGGGGCTGCGGCCCTGCACGCCGTCGGGCGTGATGCGGCTGCTCGCCGAGGCCGGCGCGCAGCTGCAGGGCGCCGAGGCCGTCGTCATCGGGCGCTCGAACCTGTTCGGCAAGCCGATGGCCCAGCTGCTGCTCGAGGCCAACGCGACGGTGACGACCTGCCATTCGCGCACCCGCGACCTCGCCGGGGTCTGCCGCCGGGCGGACGTCCTCGTTGCGGCCGTCGGCCGGGCCGAGATGGTCAAGGGCGACTGGGTCAAGCCCGGCGCGACGGTCATCGACGTCGGTCAGAACCGGACCGATGCCGGCCTCAGAGGCGATGTCGACTTCGAGGCGGTCAAGGAGGTCGCCGGCGCGATCACGCCGGTGCCGGGCGGCGTCGGGCCGATGACGGTCGCGTTGTTGCTGCGCAACACCCTCAAGGCCGCGCGGCTGCAGCGAGGCGAGTGACGTGGACATGCGGCGCATGCGCACCGGGGAGCTGCTTGCGGGCCTGAGCGCGATCGGACTGCTGGCGGTCATGTTCGCCGACTGGTTCGGCGCAGCGTCGGCCTGGGAGTCGCTGACGGTCGGCCGCCTCGCGCTCGCGCTGACGGCGCTGCTGGGCCTCACGCTCGTCGTGCTGACGATGACGTCGCGCTCGGTTGCGATGGCGAGCTCCGCCGCCGCGATCACGGTCGGCTTCGGCAGCCTGACGCTGCTCTATGCGCTGTACCGCGTCGGCATCGACGAGCCGGGCCGCAACGCGGCGGTCGCCGTCCATCCCCCCGCCCTGATCGGGCTGGCACTCGTGCTGGGGATCGTCGCCGGGGCCTGGCGGTCGATGGCCGACGAGCGCACCGGTGCCGGGGCCTCGCTGCGCCAGACCGAGCGGGTGCTGGCGGTCCGCGGCGCCCCGCGGCCCGCGCCGCCGCGGCGCGACCCGAGCCGGACCAGACGACCCTCCTAGAATCACCAGCGACCATGATCGATCGCGAACAGGTGCTGCACGTCGCTCGCCTCGCCCGTCTGGAGCTGACCGAGGAGGAGGTCGGGCAGATGAGCGAGGAGCTCTCAAACGTGCTCGATCACATCGAGAAGATCGGCGAGCTGGACCTCGAAGGGGTCCCGCCGACGACGCACGTCATCGAGGTCTCAAACGCCCTGCGCGCCGACGTCGTCGAGCCGTCGCTGCCGCGCGACGTCGCCCTGGCGAACGCGCCGGCGGTCGCCGACGGCGGGTTCCTCGTCCCCAGTCCGCAGGCGGAGTAGTGGCCACGACCGATCTCACGGCGCTCAGCGCCGCGCAGGCCGTCGAGGCGATCGGGCGCGGCGACCTCGATCCGACCGAGCTCTTCGAGGCCTACCGTCAGGCGGCGACGCAGGAGGATCTCAACGCGTACCTGTGGGTGGCGCAGGACGCGCCCGAGCCGCCAGCAGCCGGCGCTCCGCTGGCCGGCGTCCCGCTCGCCGTCAAGGACCTGTTCTGCACGGAGGGCGTGCCGAGCCAGGCGGGCTCGAAGATCCTCGAGGGGTACCGCCCGCCCTACACCGCCTCGGTCGTCGCGCGCCTCGCCGCGGCCGGTGCGCCGCTGCTGGGCAAGACCAATCAGGACGAGTTCGCGATGGGCTCGTCCAACGAGAACTCCGCGTTCGGGCCGGTCCTCAACCCCTGGGATCGGACGCGGGTTCCGGGCGGCTCGAGCGGCGGCAGCGCGGCGGCGGTCGCCGCGGGCTGCGCGCCGTGGGCGCTCGGCACCGACACCGGCGGATCGATCCGTCAACCGGCCGCGCTGTGCGGCATCGTGGGTCTGAAGCCGACCTACGGGACGGTCAGCCGCTACGGAATGATCGCCTTCGCCTCGTCGCTGGATCAGGCCGGTCCGCTGACGCGCGACGTCACCGATGCCGCGCTGCTGCTGCGCCACATGGTCGGCTATGACGAGCGCGACTCGACCTCGGTGAGCTTCCCGCCCGGGGAGGTCGTGCTGCCGAGCGCCGAGTCGCTGGCGGGCATCCGCCTCGGCGTCCCCGAGGAGCTGACCGGAACGGGCAGCGAGCAGGGGGTCGGGATCGAGCCCGGCGTGCTGGCATCGTTTCGCGCAACGTTGGAGCTCGCCGAGCAGCTCGGCGCGACGATCGAAACCTGCCATCTGCCGCACGCGCCGCACGCCCTGAGCGCGTACTACGTGCTCGCGCCGGCCGAGGCGTCGTCGAATCTCGCCCGCTACGACGGCGTGCGCTACGGCCTGCGAGTCCAGGACGACGGCCTGCTGGGCATGTACACGAAAACGCGCAGCCAGGGCTTCGGCAAGGAGGTCAAGCGGCGGATCATGCTCGGCGCGTACTCGCTCTCCAGCGGCTACTACGACGCGTACTACGGCCGCGCGCAGCGCGTGCGCACGAAGATCGCCGAGGACTTCCGGGCCGCATTCGAGCGGTTCGACTTCGTCGTCACGCCGACCTCGCCGTCGGTTGCCTTCGAGCTCGGCGCGAAGACCGGGGACCCGCTGTCGATGTACTTCAACGATTACTGCACGGTGCCGATGTCGCTCGCCGGGATCCCCGCGATCTCGATTCCCAACGGGCTCAGCGAGGGGCTGCCGACCGGTTTTCAGCTCGCCGGCCCCGCGTTCAGCGAGAACCGGATCCTGGACGCGGCCCACGCGCTGGAGCAGGCGATCGGCTTCGACGCACGTCCCGGACGGACGGCATGAGCGCCGTCGAGTACGAGCCCGTCATCGGCCTGGAGATCCACGTCCAGCTCTGGACGCAGACGAAGATGTTCTGCGGGTGCGCGCTGTCGTTCGGCGAGCCTCCGAACACGCGGACCTGTCCCGTTTGCCTTGGTCTGCCCGGCACGCTGCCGCGCGCCAACGCCCAGGCGATCCACTTCGGCCTGATGATCGGCCTCGCGCTGGGCTCCGACCTCGCGCCGCGGTCGATCTTCCACCGCAAAAACTACTTCTATCCGGACCTGCCCAAGGGCTACCAGATCAGCCAGTACGACGAACCGCTCTGCACGGGCGGGCGCTTGGGTGACGTGCGCATCCACCGCGTGCACCTCGAGGAGGACGCGGCCAAGCTCGTGCATGCCGGCACCAGCGGCCGCATCCACGGATCGGACGCGTCGGTCGTGGACTTCAACCGCGGCGGCACGCCGCTGGCCGAGATCGTCACCGAGCCCGACGTGCGCTCGGCCGCGCAGGCGCGCGAGTGGCTGACGCTCCTGCGCACGACGCTCCGGCAACTGGGCGTCAGCGATGTGAACATGGAAGAGGGCTCGCTGCGTTGCGACGCGAACATCTCGATCCGCCCGGTCGGGACGGCGCGGCTGGGGACGAAGACCGAGCTGAAGAACATGAACTCGTTTCGGCATCTGGAGCGCGGCGTAAACGCCGAGATCGCGCGCCAGGAGGCGCTGCTGCGCGCCGGCGAGGAGGTCGTCCAGGAGACGCTGCATTACGATCCGGTGACCGACCGGATCACGTCGCTGCGCTCCAAGGAGGAGGCCCACGACTACCGCTACTTCCCGGAACCCGACCTCGTCCCGGTCGCGATCTCCTCCGAGATGCTCGCGGCGGCGCAGCGCGAGATGCCCGAGCTGCCAGCGGCGCGCGAGCAGCGCTTGCAGGCGCTCGGAGTCAGCGCCGCCAGCGCGCGCCAGCTCGCATGGCGCACGGAGCTCGGCGACTACTTCGAGGCGGCGCTGGCATGCGACGGCGCCGAGGCCCAGCCGCTCGCCAACTGGGTCTGCAACGAGCTCGTCGCGCGCGTGGGGGAGGAGGACCCGGCGACGTCGAACGTGTCACCCGAAGCCATGGCGAAGCTCGTCGGCCTCGTCGCCGCCAAGGCGGTGACGGTCAACAACGCCAAGCTCGTGCTCGACCGGCTGGTGGCCGACGGGGGCGATCCGGGGTCGATCGTCGAGGCCGAAGGGCTTGGTTCGATGGCCGGCGGCGACGACGAGCTCGAGCCCCTGGTCGCGGCGGCCCTGGAAGCGAACGCCGACGCCGCGGCGAAGATCCGCGCGGGCAACATGAAGGCGATCGGCGCGATCATCGGGCACGTCATGCGCGAGACGAAGGGGCGGGCGGACGGTGCCGAGGTGACGCGGATCGTGCGGAGCAAGCTCGACGTCTGAGCTTGCTAGGGCCGCGCCGCCCGTGCGGGCGCCGGCGCAAGTCCCAGCAGCGCGGTCGCCTCGGCGGGCGCCAGCGGCTTGAACCACAGAAACCCCTGCCCGCGGCGGCATCCCATGCCCTGGAGGATCGCGGCCTGCTCGGCGGTCTCGACGCCCTCGGCGATGACGGCCAGTCGCAGGCCGGTCGCCATCCGCAGGATCGCCTCGACGATCGTCCGGTCCTCCGTGGCACGGCCGACCCCGCCGATGAAGCGGCGGTCAATCTTGATGGCGTCGATCGGAAATCGCCGCAGGTACCCCAGCGACGAGTAGCCGGTTCCGAAGTCGTCGAGCACGAGGCTGACGCCCAGGGCTTTGAGCTCGCGCAGGTTGCGGCCCGTCAGCTCGCACTCCTTGATGAGTGCGTTCTCGGTGATCTCGAGCTGCAGCCGGGCGGGATCGAGTCCCGTCTCCTCGAGGATCGCGCCGACGCGCGCCGCGAGCCCCGGATCGGAGACCTCACGCGGTGAGAGGTTGACCGACATGCTCAGCGGGCGCCGGTCGAGCGCCGCGATCCAGCTGACCGCCTGCTCGCAGGCGAGCCGCAACACGTGGTCGCCGATCGCCTCGATCACGCCGCTGTCCTCGGCCACTGCGATGAACTCGCCGGGAAGCACGAGGCCGCGCTCGCGATGGCGCCAGCGCACGAGCGCCTCGAAGCCGATCACGTCGCCGCTCGGGATCGCGACCATCGGCTGGTAGTGCGCGGTCAGCTCACCCTTCGCGTCGAGCGCCCGGCGCAGGTCGTGATCCAGGCGCAGGCGCTCGGTCGCGTTCTCGCGCATGACCTCGTCGAAGATCTCGCAGCGCCCGGGTCCGGCGTCCTTGGCGCGGTACATCGCGGCGTCAGCTTCGCGGATGAGGTCCTCGGCGGACCGCGACGCTCCATCGGCGAGCGCGATGCCGAGGCTCGCGGAGGCGAAGTGCTCCCCGGACTCGAGCGCGAACGGGCGCGCGAACTCCTCGAGGACGCGTTTGGCGATGCCGATCGCCTCGAGGGCGTGGCTGACGTCGTCGCAGACGATGCAGAACTCGTCGCCGCCGAAGCGCGCGACGGTGTCGCTGGGCCGCATGACACCCGTCAACCGTGCTGCGACCGTACACAGCAGCTCGTCGCCGGCCCGATGTCCGCGGCTGTCGTTGATGAGCTTGAAGTTGTCGAGGTCGAGGAACAGCACGGCGACGGGTCCGCGGCGCGTGGAGCGCTGTAGCGCCTGGGTCAGGCGGTCGCCGAGCAACGTGCGGTTGGGCAGGCCCGTGAGCGGGTCGTGCAGCGCCTGGTGGCGCATCGCCTTCTCCGCGTGCAGGCGCTGGATCGCGTCGGCGATGATGTTGGCAATGGCCTCGAGAAAGGCGCGCTCATCGGTCGTCGGGGCCGGCGATCGGCCGACGCGCAGCTCGCCGAGCAGCGTTTCTCGCGAGATGATCGGGATCGAGCTCCCAGTTCCCGGAGACGAGCCGGCGCGCAGCTTGCGGGGATCCGCGGACGGCAGGATCCACACCTCGACGCGCCGATCGAGGGCGGCTTCGCTGATTGCGGCGGCCTGCTCGATGAGCTCGCGCACGTCGTAGCCCTCCAGTGCGAGCCGCCCCAGCCCGGCGACGCCGGCCTGCTGGCGCAGGTTGCGCTCCAGCCGCTCCTCGGCGGCGGCCAGGGTCTCGCGCGCACCGGCCAGCGCCTGCGCCGTCCGCTCGACCTCGCGCCGCATCGCGTTGAATGCGCGCTGCTCGCCGTCGGCGGGCAAGGGATCGCCCTCCCGCAACTGCCCGACGGTGGCGGACCTTCCCGTCACTGGCCGTATCGTGCCCAACCGCGCATCGCGACGGCATTCGCGGCCGGCCAGCAGGTCTTGATCGGCGCGGTCGATCAGCTCCTGCACCCCGTCGCCGTCGCGCAACTCGCCGAGGCCGACGCTGATCGATCTCATCGCCGGGCCTGCGAACAGCTCGCAGCTCAGCTGTTCGAAGCGTCGCCGCGCTTCGTCGTGGGTGACGCCCGGGAGCACGCAGAGAAACTCGTCGCCGCCAAGGCGCACGAGCAGGTCGTAGGAACGCATGTGGCGTCGGAGACCCCCGGCGACCTCCCGCAGCAGCTCGTCGCCGGCGCGATGGCCATGCTTGTCGTTGACGGCCTTGAGGGCGTCGACATCGATGCACGCGGCGATCAGGCTCCCGCCCGTTCTCTGCGCGCGCTCGATCTCTCCATGCAGCTCCTCCAGGCCGATGGCAGCCCGGCGCGCGCCGGTCAGTTCGTCGATCGCGGCGCTCTCGCGGTCGCGCTTGGACTCCGCGCGTTCACTCTCTCCCATTTCGCGGTCGCCCCCGGCCAGCCTGCGATCACCCTGCGCACGCACGCGGTCGCGCGCAGCGAGCTTGTCGCGTTTCTCCGCCGCTTGGCCGCGCTGATCGGCCGTCTCGTCGCGAACGTGTCCGGCCGCCCCGCGGCCGGTCGACTTCGTGCGGCTGGTCTTCATCTGACCTTCCCGAGCGCCGTACGCCAGCGGCGGCATCCAGCTGCTCTATAGGGGCCGGCTCTTTCCGTCGCTGGGACGGCACTATCCGTGAGGTCGCCGTTCGGAGGACTGGCCGACCGTGCTCGCGTGTAGCGCTTCGCAGACTTGCGTGCACGATGAGTCTACTCCCCGATAGTGCTGTGTCTGCCCTCGTCCGTTCGTCTGAGCCGCAGTACTCGCTCAGCTCGTGCGTCGCGCCAGCAGGGCCAATCCTCCGCGCAGGAATCCAGCGCCGGCAGCCCGTCCGACCACGTCCAGGCTGTCGAGCACGTAGCCCCAAAACACCGGAAGGTCGCCCTTCGGGATGAACCGCCAGTGCTCGAGCTGGTGAGGAACCATGCCCGCCTGCCGGACAAGCGCCTGCAGCTCACGAGCGGTCAGAAAGCGATCGGTTGACAGGTGGCGAGTGTCCAGCCCGAGAACGGGAGCCAGGCGGCGATACCAGCAGTAGTCACCATTCGGCGTGAGGCAGACAAAGGTCCCTCCCAAGGTCAGCACCCGCCGGACCTGCGACAAGACGCGGGGCTTGTCCAACATGTGTTCCAGTGCTCCTACGCACAACACAACGTCCACGGAGCCATCCTGGACTGTTGTGAGCTCCTCGGCGGGGTCCACTCGAAGCTGGATGCGCTCTCGCCAGCGGGAAGCTTGCGCATCTCGCCGGGCGACCCGCACCATCTCTGAAGAGATGTCCGTGCCCCAGGAGCGTTTGAATCTGGCCGCGAGCGGGATCAGGTGAATGGCCGTGCCGCACCCGATCTCGAGGAGCGTCCCGAGTTGTGCGGCCCCGAGCAGGCGATTGATGATGGATAGGCGGTAGCTCAGCAGGTGCTCCGCCGGGCCGTGAAGGTCTTCATACTCGGGCGCCAAGCGGTCGAAGTGCTGAACCAGATCCTCGTTGGCCTTGATTGGCCGGGTGGTGAGCTTGCTCATCTGGTCCGTTCCCCTGCATGAATTTTGCGCTACGCGATGCTTGAGCAGGGGCGAGTACGGCGCGGTGATCCTACCGCGCATCTCGCGACAACGACAAATTGAACGCTGACCCGAGAACTCTGGCAGCATCCCGGGCCGCATGTCCGGAGCAATCGCGCTCGCTCACCCCGACCTGCTACGCATCGTCACGGCAGGGTCAGTCGACGACGGCAAGTCCACGCTCATCGGACGCCTGCTGTACGACACCAAGTCGATCATGCAGGACCAACTCGACGACGTCGCCGCGCTGTCAGGCCGGCGCGGCGTCGATGGCCTGGACCTGTCGCTCCTGACCGATGGCCTGCGCGCGGAGCGCGAACAGGGCAACACCATCGACGTCGCGTATCGCTATTTCGCGACGCCACGCCGCCGGTTCGTCTTGGCCGACACGCCCGGCCATGTGCAGTACACCCGCAACATGGTCACCGGCGCGTCGACCGCCAACGCATCGATCGTGCTCGTCGACGCCCGCAAGGGCGTGCTCGAGCAAACCCGCCGCCATGCGTTCATCGCATCATTGCTGCACGTCTCACACCTCGTTATCTGCATCAACAAGATGGACCTCGTCAACTGGTCTGAGCGCGTCTATCACGACATCGTCGAGGAGTTCTCGCGCTTCGCAGGGCGCATCGAGATCGCCGATGTCACCTTCATCCCGATCAGTGCGCTGGAAGGCGATAACGTCGTTCAGCCGTCGACTCGCATGCCGTGGTATACGGGACCACCGTTGCTCTGCCACCTCGAGCGTGTTCAGATCGCTGCAGAGCACAACCTCCTGGACGCACGCTTTCCGGTCCAATTGGTGATCCGCGACGCCGCCTCTGACTACCGCGGCTATGCCGGCCGGATGGCGAGTGGCGCGCTGCGTCCCGGCGACGAGGTGGTCGTCCTGCCCGGCGGTCGCCGAACGACGGTGTCCGCGATCGAGACCTTCGACGGGTCGCTCGAGGAGGCCGCGGCGCCCCTGTCCGTCACCATGCGACTGGCGGAGGACGTCGACGTGTCACGCGGCGACCTGATCTGCCGCGTAGACAATCGACCCGCCGTTGTCGGCGAGCTCGACGCGATGGTGTGCTGGATGTCCCAGCAACCGCTCAACGACGGCCGCCGGTTCGTCGTCAAGCACACGACGCGCACGGTCCCCGTCGTGACCGCGGAGATCGTGTACTGCATCGACGTGAACACGCTGCACCGGGACGAGTCGGTAGGCGAATTGGCCCTCAACGACATCGGCCGTGTGCGGCTGCGACTCGCTGCGCCGCTGGCCGTCGATGCCTACCGGCGAAATCGCGCGACCGGCAGCTTCATCGTCATCGACGAGGCGACGAACGAGACCGTCGCCGGCGGCATGGTGCTGGCCGGGACACCAAACCCGGCTGGCCGGGAGCGCGAACGCAGCACGAATGTCGTCTGGAGCCCATCGACGCTCACGCGCGCCGAGCGCTGGCGCAGCCTCGGCCAATCGGGCGCGACGCTGTGGCTGACCGGGCTGCCGGCGTCCGGGAAGTCCACGCTCGCAACCGAGATCGAGCGCCGCTTGGTGACCGCCGGGCGTGCGGCCTACCGCCTGGACGGTGACAACTTGCGTCATGGGCTCAATGGCGACCTTGGGTTCGACGTGGCCAGCCGCGCCGAGAACGTCCGGCGCACGGCACACGTCGCCGCCCTCTTGGCCGACGCGGGCGCGGTGGCCATCGTCAGCTTGGTCAGCCCGTACGCCACCGACCGCGCGGCCGCCCGTGCCGTTCACGAGCAGCTCGACGTCCCGTTCATCGAGGTCTTCGTCGACACCCCCTTGGAGGTGTGCGAGCGGCGCGATCCGAAGGGTCTTTACGCTCAGGCCCGACGTGGAGAGATCCAGACGTTCACGGGCATCTCCGATCCGTACGAGGTGCCCGAGGCGCCCGAGGCGCGCGTCGCCGGACACGGGTCGACGATCGAAGATCAGGTCGCGCAGGTGATCGCGGCGCTCGAACGCGTCGCGCCGCGGAGCGATTGACGATCAGCCCGTTTGCGACGCCGCCGGATCGGGCGGCGGGGTGATGGGGTCATCCTTGTGCGCTCGAACCTGAATTGTCGCCATCATGCCAAGATCCTCGTGCTCGAGGATATGGCAGTGATAGACGAACCAGCCGGTGAAGTCGGTGTATCTCTGGCGTATGACCACCTCACCGTTGACGATGGCGCCGCTGGAGTCCTTGTACTGCTTCGGGATGGTCACCACGTCTTGAAGACCTGTCGCGTGATACGACTTGCCGTTCACGCTCATCACCTGAAAGTCGTTGACGTGGATGTGGAACGGGTGGTCGTCCGTCGTGCTGTTCTGGAGCGTCCACTCCTCGACCGTGTTGAGGACCGGGGAAACAGCAGGCGTCATGTCGTGTGTGAAGGACACGCCGTTGATCACTGCCGCAAACGGCGGCCCCGTGTACGCAAAGACGAATGGCGGTGGCCGGGCGGCGACAATGGCCTTCGAGAGGTCGTGTTTGGGTACGAGCCTCTTCGGCACCCCGCCGGCCGGCGCAATCGGTCCCGAGGATGCCTTCACGGTCACGGTGGCCAGATTCTCCGTCGTCGTCGGGACCGGGACAGGCACGAGCGAACCGTTCGCGTGTTGTGCGTAGGGAAGGCTCTGCAGCTGGTAGGTTCCCGGGCGGCCGCCCAACACCAGGACGTCGAACCGTTTGCCGGGAGGCAGAAGGAGCTTTGAGCGTCTGGTGACTCGCCAGACGGGCAGGCCGTCCTCGGCGATGACGGCGAACGTGTGCTTCGTGAAGCGGATGTCGTAGAAGACATCGGACCCGATATTCGCCAGCCGCCACAGCTCGTAGCGGTTGGACTTCATCGAGAACTTCGGCTGGTACAGCGCGTTGACAAGGCGGGTCGACGGCGCGTTGGGGTTGATGTCGCTCTCGCCGACGATCGAACCGGCGCTGGTCTGGACGTCGCGCAGTGCAAGCTGACGGTCGGCGATGGCGCTCCAGCGCTTTGGCAAGAGCTGCTGCAGACCTTCGACGATCAGCAGGCCCGACAGCCCGCCCATGACCTGCTCGTCGGTGTCGCCGTGGAGGTGGACGTGATACCAGTACGTACCCCTCGGGTGGTTGGCCGGCAGCTTGACCTCCGACCGGTAGGTGCGCCCGTCGTCGAACGTGCGGAAGACGTTGTCGCCCTTCCCGAGCGGGCTGACATGCAGCCCGTGGTAGTGGATGTTCGTCGGTTTGCCGTGCCCGAGTTTGTTGACGAAGGTCACCTTGATGGTGTCGCCCGGACGGACGTGGAGCGTCGGCCCGTTTAAGCTGTCGCCGAAGGGACTGGCTCCCAACGGCGCTCCGGACACCATGATCGTCTTAGCGCTGGCGGTCAGCGTGACATGTAGGACACCAGCGCGGTTGCGGTAAATCTGGGCGGGCTCCTTCAAGGGCATGCCGGCGATCGGCGTCCAGTCCGCAGGCGCAGATGCGACGTTCGTGCTCACGTTGCCGAATATCCACAGCAGCAGCGCAGCTGAGGCCCCGATGACGGCCAGAACTCTTGTCATGCCCCTACCATCCATGACGTGTGGCGACGCTACCAAAGTTCCTACCGGGTCGCGCCGGCGCCTAAGCCTCCGAGCGGTGCTCGGCGACGGCTCGCCGCCGAGCCCAAGGAGACGCCTCCTACCCCGACGCCGGTGTTCCAGCATCCGGTTCATCCAGCGATCACCGATTATCCCGGGCGCATGCTGGAGGTGACGCTCGCACGAGCGCGCCGGCGCGTCCCTCCGCCGCCGGTGTGGCTCAGACGGTCGGCCGCGGCTTGGCAGATCGACGGCCCCGGCGCTGGGCCTGTACTCGGTACGTCGCGCCCCCGTCCCCTGATCTATGCCGTCACCGCTGTCTGGAACGAGGAGGACATCGTCTACGCGCTCGTCGAGCACCTGTGCGCCCAGGGGGTCGACCGCGTGGTGGTGGTCGACGACGAGAGCGACGACGCCACGGTGGCGGAGGCCACCGCGGCCGGCGCCGAGGTGATCCGAACCCGAAGCGACGGTACGTACTCCGAGGCGGTTCGGTCGGCGCTAGTCCGTGATGCGATCGCGACGTACACCGAGGCTGCGGGCGGGGACGTGTGGTGGCTCGTGGTGGACGCCGACGAGTTTCCTCGCGGTCCCGACGGAACGACCGTGCGCGATCTGGTCGAGCGCGCGCCCGGATGGGTGGACGTCGTCGGAAGCCGGGTGCTGGACCACGTGCCGGCGGGCGCGGACGACTATCTCCCGCGCCAACCGCCGCTACCGTTCTTTCCTCTCGCGCGCTGGTTTCGCAGTGCCTTCTGCGGGCGCGGCCACTGGAAGCATCCGCTTATCCGGGTGCGCCAGGCGGGCGACGTGTACCCGATGCCAGGGCACCACACGGTCGGCACGGCGGATGGACGTCGCGCGCGAGAGTGGGTGCCGACGCTCCTCACACATCACTTTCCGCTGCGCGCCCGCCGCCGTACCGAGGAGAAGCTTCGACGCGCGATGACTCCTGACGGCCGCTATGCGACCAGCCCCGACGGCTTCACACGCGATCGAATCCTTGAGCGCTTGCGGGCGCTGGACGATCTGTATGCCGGGCGTTACGAGCGGGTTGCGTCGGGCTTCGCCGGTGACCGCCGGATGGGGATCACGGTCTCAGATTGGCGCGCACTTGTCTCGCCGCTGGAGCGCGCGACCGCGTACGGCGGCGCGCCGGTCGCGCATCAGGCGGACTCTTCCGGCTTATCCCACGCGTAAGCGCGGTGGGCTGCGCGGCCGCCGTATTATGGCGGCCGCGCAGCCCGTTGGATCGCGCGCTCAACCGGTGTGAGCGTGCGGCGAGTGGTCGTCCGTCTCGGGCGGAGGCGTGACGGGGTCGCTCTCCTTCTCGCGGACCTGGATCGTGTGCATCATGCCCAGGTCCTCGTGGTTGAGGATGTGGCAGTGGAAGACGAACCAGCCGTGGAAGTTCTCGTAGCGCTGGCGGATCACCACCTTCCCGTTGACCTGTCCGATGATGTTGCCGTCCGCGTCCTTTACGTTGTGCCGGCGGGGGATGTTGACGACGTCCTGATGGCCGTGCGCCTTGAAGTTCGGGTCGCCTCTGACGCTCATGACCTGAAAGCCGTTGATGTGGATATGGAACGGATGATCGTCCCTGCTCGTGTTGACGAGCGACCACTCGTCGACTTGGCCCAGCACGGGTGAGACGACGGGCATCTCATCGTGCTCGAACGGCACCGCTGTCTTCGGGTCGTTGTCGATCATGATCGTCGGGGTGAACTTGCCTCCCTCAACCGTCTCGTAGCGGAACTGGAGGCGATGACGGACCACTTCCGAATCTGGGACCTTCGACAGGTCTTCCAGGTACGGAGGATCGCCGGGGGCTATGTGTCGCTTACGGCTTGAGACGTGTTCGGGCAGCGCGGGCGGCGTCGTGGACGCGCCGTTGACGTCAACGGTCGCCAGCGTGTCGGCGAACCCGACGCAGCTGCCGTCAGGTTGGATCTCGCATGGTATCGCCGGCCTGGGCTCGAAGTTATTCTTGCCGGTCTGCACGTATGGATCGCTCTTGAGCTCATATGTGCCGGGGTGCTGGGCGGCGACCAGGACGTCAAATCGCTTGCCGGGAGGCAGGAGCAGCTCCGTCGGGCGGGTCACGTCCCAGACCGGGATGCCGTCGGTGGTGACGATCGCGAACTTCTGCTTGACCTTCCTGCGCTGGTCGACGAACTCGAGCTTGTAGAAGACGTCGGAGCCGATGTTCGCCAGGTGCCACAGCTCGTACTTGCCGGTATGCATCGCGAACTTGGGCTTGTACATCCCATTGACCATGCGATACGTCGCCTTCGGATCGACCAAGATGTCGGGGTTCTGGGCGATGTACGGACCGACGACCCCCTCCGGCTGGTTCGCCGCGGTGCCGAGCTGGACGTCTCGCAGCGCGATCTGGCGCTCGGGGACGTGACGCAGGGCCGCGGGCAGCAGCGGCTTGAGGCCTTCGACGATCAACAGCCCGGACAGCCCGCCCATGATCTGGCCGTCGCTGATGCCGTGGAAGTGCGCGTGGTACCAGAAAGTCCCGGTCGGCTGCTTGGCGGGCAGCGTGATGGAGGACTCATAGATCTTCCCGGCCTCGATGGTGACGAAGACGTTGTCGCCGTTTCCCAATGGGCTGACGTGCATCCCGTGGTAATGGATGTTCGTCGGAACGACACCGCCGAGGTCGTTGGTGAACCGCACCTTGATGGTGTCGCCCGGACGAGCATGGACGGTCGGACCCACAAAACCACCGTTGTATGTGCGCGCCCAGACCGGCGATCCGGCGATGACCGTCTCGCCGGCGTGAGCGGTGAGGTTGACATCGATCACCTTCGGGCCGTCGCCGGGCGGGCGGGCGACCTGAACGGGCGGCTTGAAGGGCTTACCAGGCTGCGGCGTCCACGTGTCGGACGCCTGGGCTGCCTGCAGCGCGCTGCCTGCCTCGCCGGGTGACGACAACACGAACATCGATACGGCGGCGAGGGCAATTGCGGCAACGGCCGCCAGTCCGCGCTTCATATGCTACCCCCATTGACGTAGATCACCCGATGTTGCGAATCCGACGCTACCAGCTTCCTGTTGCGTCGTCCATCGTCGCGCATGCGTGCGTAACTATGACCGACGCTAACTGCAATCGCCGAGCGCCTGGGACGCCGGTGCAACATGGATAACGTCAGCGCGACGCCGCACGCCGCACGCACCGCGGGCCGAGCAGGTCGGCATGGCGGATCGAGGTCGCGAGGTCGATCCTGATCGCGAGGCGGCGCAGCGCGTGGCCTACGTCGCGGCCGTTGAAGGTCAGTGGGCTGATGTTGCGCTCGGCGAGGAGCCGGCTGAAGCGGACCTCGAGCCGCGCGTCGATGCGCCCGACGTCGTCCCACAGCCCGTACCAGCCGTCGATGCGGTCGTCGAGTCCCGCCGCGACGAGGTCCTCGATCACCGCCGGCTCGGCGCCTTCGATGTTCATGCGCAGGATGAGCGGGCCGTGGTGGCACGCGTGCTCGGTCAACAGCACGCTGGACAGGCGCGCCGCGGGAACCTCCTCGCGGTCGTCGCCGCCGGCGGTGAGAATCGAGTCCGCGTAGCCGCCGGGCGAGCGGTGCAGTGTGACCGTGGCGGCGCCGTGGTCGGGGCCGACGAGGGCCTGGCGGCGCAGGTCCAGGTTCGGAACCTCGGCGAGCGACTCGCGCGCGACGGTGTATTGCCGGCTTGCGGGCTCGAAGGCGACGATGCGCAGGTCGCGGCGGCCTGCGAGCCAGTGCCGGACAAGGCGGATCTCGTCGCCGTGCTCGTGCACGCCGCAGTCGACGTAGAGGACGGGCGCGCGCGGCCGGCGCGGCTGGGGCACGAGCGATCGGACGCCGAGCAGCCTGACGCGCCGTCGCGCGACCCAGCCCAGCAGCAGGATCGTGTCCGTGAGCATGACGACCCAGACGAGCGGCGCGGCCACTCGCGGCGAGCGCACGGTCGCCTCGATCACGCTCACGAGTGCCTGGTTCCACAGCCGCTGGCGCGGGTGCCACAGGAGCGCTCGGCGGTGCGTCGACGCGGCGCGGTTCACGGTTTGGACGCCATAACTCGCGCCTCACCATATGCTGCGCCGATCTCGGCCGCTTGCTGTGACCTGCAGTCGCACTTGACGTACTCCGACCCTGCGATGCTCGCGTCGGCCCAGCGCCTGGGCCCGCTGGTCGATTGCGCGGCGGCCGTGGGCGCCGGTAGGTTCGGCGACGTCAACTCAGGCGAGGAGGAGCCATGTCGCCAGCCGCGGTCTGCATCGGTCTGAGCCGTACCGGCACGAAGTCGTTCGGGGAGGCGGCGGAGTCGCTGGGCTTCGCCCCGCGGCTCGGTTGGACTGATCGCAGCGACGCGCTCATGCGAGCGTGGCACGAGGGGCGCCTCGACGAGCTGCTCGCGACCGCCGCCCCGTTTCAGCTCCTGCATGACATCCCATGGGCGCTCGTCTACGAGGAGCTCGCGGAGGCGTTTCCGGACGCGAAGTTCGTGCTGACGCGGCGCTCGTCCGTCGAGGTCTGGCTGCGGTCGATGATCGCGCACACGAACCGGTCCCCGGAGTATTGGGGTCACGCGGCGGCATACGGCGCGGCGATGCCGGCCAAGGACCCGGACGTCTACCGCCGCTTCTACGCCGAGCACCTCGATCGCGTGCGGGAGTTCTTCCGTGGCAGCGACCGGCTGGTCGAGGTCTGCTGGGAGACCGGCTCGGGTTGGGAGGACATCTGCGGGCTGCTCGGGGTCCCTGTCCCCAAGGGCGTGCCGTTTCCGCACTCCGGTGCGCTGGCCACGCGGCAAGCCGCGGCGCCGCCGGCGGCTTGACGGGCACCGACGGCAGCCCGCGGCTCTTCGGGATCGTGGGCGCATGGATGGAGGAAGACGTCATCGGCGCGAGCGTCGCCAACGCCCTGCACCAGGGCTGCGAGGAGGTCTTTCTCGTCGACAACGACAGCCCGGACCGGACGGTCGAGGTCGCGCTCGCGAGCGGTGCGACGCTCGCCCGCTCGTTTCGGACCGCGGGCTACGACGAGCGCGCCCGGATCGCGCTGATGAACGAGACGATGCACGCGGTGACCGATCGCGAGGGCGCCGAGCGCACATGGTGGCTGTGGTTTGACGCCGACGAGTTTCCCCACGGTCCGCGCGGACAGCCGCTCGCAAGTTGGCTCACGTCGCTGGACGATGCGTGCCGCATCGTCGGCGCGCGCTACTTCCACCACTTCCCGACGCAGCCGCCGCATTGCCTGGCGGGCTACCACCCGCTCGAGCTTCAGCCCCTGTGCTACGAGCAGCGCTCCAACCAGGCGCGCTGCTCGCACCGCAAGCACCCGCTCGTCCGGCTCGATCGCGGCGCGCCGGCCGTGATGATGGGCGAGGGGTTCCACTGCTACGACCTCCTCGACGCGCTGCCCGAAGCCCCGTGGTCGGCGTTCATCCACCATTTCCCGTTCCGCGCGTCCGGTGTCACGCGCCGGCGCATGACGGCGCTCTGCGACGCCGGCGAGGCGGGCAGCAGCCGGATCGCACCGCAGGATCGCCATGAGCTCACCGCATTCGGCGCGCGCAGCCATGCCTCGCAGCGCTTCGCGCTCTGTGACGCCGTCTACGCAGGCCGCTGGGAGGAGGTCGTGCGCGCGCTGCCCGGCCGGCACTCCCACGAGATCGTCCTCGCGGACTGGGCGCAGGAGTGGTCCGTCGACGTCTGGTACTCCGAGCGCGAGCTGGCCGACGCGGTCGCGCGGGCGCACGCGGTCGTCCTGCACGGGCCGCAGTGAGCTCGGCGGCCTCGGCCGGGCGTGGGGTGCAGGCCCGACCGATGCACTGCCGCTGCAGGACGACGGGGTCACGAGCGTGGATGATCTTCACCTCGACGTTGCCTCCCAGAAAGTACGCAAAGCACGCCCGCAGGTTGTACTCGAAGGTCAGCACGGCGAACCTCAGGTCCGATGCGTACAGCGCCTCGCGGAAGGCCGGCTGGTCGTCGTACTCGAGCGGCTGCGATTCGAAGATCGCGATCCAGTTGGCGACGAGCGCCCGAAAGCCAGGCGTGTTCCGATAGGCGATCCCCCGGTGTTCACCGAGGAACAGGGTCCCGCTGGAACGGCGACTCGACGAGGGGCCCCAGCTCGTCGATGTATGAGTGCTGAGGGTCGGCGAGCTCAGGGACGACATCGAAGCATCCCGCGATGCGCGCCGCCCGCGGTCGTCCGTGAAGATCGCGACGCAACTCGGACATCCAGAAGGGATATAACTGGCCGTTGCCGTGAAGAGCGCTCACCATCGCTGCGCGATTCGCCGTGCTGTGGCGGTGCGCCACGTGTGCCGTCGGCGACGGCGGTGCTGGCGCAGACGGCTCCTGCGCGCGACTGCGCTGTGGATCTCGACGTCGTCTCGTTCTCCAGCCACGGGTCTCTCCCGGAGCAGCTGATGAGCAGCGACGTGCTGTTCTCTCCCGGCGCGCGGAACCTGGGCGAGATCATTCACGATTGCCGGTTCTGGCTGCGCGCGGCACCCGACGTGCTGGCGCCGCACCGGCCGGCAGGTCGGCGGCGATGAGCCGAGCTTGCGGCCAGGTCGTCTTCACGGGAGCCGCGTGGTACTCCGGCTCGACGCTGCTCGGCATGATGCTCGGCGCCCACCCGGCGATCTTCTACGCCGGCGAGGCAAACAAGACACGGACGCTGAACGACCCGTCGGCCCCCCTGAAGCGGCGCGTGTGCCGGGCCTGCGGGCCGGGCTGCCCGATCTGGGATCGGCTGCGCCTCGCGGACGGCGAGGATCTCTACGAGGCGCTCTCGCGCCGCAGCGGGCGCCCGATCGTGTTCGATTCCACGAAGGAGATTCACTGGATCGGCTCGGCGCTCGACGCTCTCGGGGGCGCTGTCGCGGTCCGGCTGGTCGTGCTCACCCGGGACGGACGCGCGGTCGTGAGCTCGCGCCGGCGCAAGCTCGCCGACGCCACCCCGGTGCACGAGCTGGCGGCGTTGTGGGCGCAGCAGATGCGCGGCGTCGAGGAGCTTGCGGCGACGTTCCCGGGTCCCGTGCACCGGGTGCGCTACGAGGAGCTCACGTCGCGCCCCGAGCACGCGCTGCGAGCGCTCGCGGACTTCGTCGGCGTCGCGTTCGATCCCCGGATGTGCCATCCGTGGAGCAGCGAGCAGCACCCGCTCGGCGGCAACGACGGCCCGCTACTGCTGCTCAGGCGCGCGCGGGCGCACGCGGCCGTCCCGGGTGTCATCACCCCCGACGAGCCCACCCGCGCGTGGTACGCAGAGCACCCGATCGACGTCGTGCCCGACCTGCGCTGGCGCCGGGAGCTCAGCGCCGATGACCTCGCGGCGTTCGAGGCGGTGGCCGGCGAGGCCAACCGCGCCTACGCGTGGGAGCAGCCGGCCGGACCGGCTACGCGTCGCATGCCGAATCGCTGAGCTCGTACCCAAGAGCCTCGGCGGTCCGGCAATGCTCGCGCACGATCCTCGCTTCCGCCTCATCCTGCTCCGTGGGCTCGGCGTCGCGATCGCGAGGCGGCCGTATCTGTGCGAGCGGACGCGAAAGATCGCTCCCGAGGAATGCTCCGAGCTCGCAGAGGAGCGCATCCGGCTCGGAGAACCAACGCTCGTAGCGGACGACGAATACTTCGGGGCGCTCGAGGTGAGGAAGGATGCGCTCGTACACATGGTCGTACAGCAGCACACGGCGCACGGCGACGTCGTTGGTCGCCCGCAGCAGGCCGAGGTTCATCGAGCGGTTGAACGGGACGTCGTAGTCCAGGCCTTCAGCGAGCTCCCCCGGAGATCTGCGGTATGACGCGATCACCTCGCGTGGGTCGCGGACACAGACCACGAACCGCGTAGCGGGCAGACGATCGAGGTACCGCCAGAGCACCGGGCATTTCACAGCCAGCAGATAGTCGGAGTCCAGCGTGACGCGAACCCGCGGCTCGGCCTCCGTGCACGTCACCACCGATCCGTCGGATCGCAACGCCGCGACGTCCAGATGCCCCCGGCGCAACTCGCCCGATCGCAACTCGTCGCGCAGCGACGCGAAGAGCGGCGCCGGCGCTAGCCGAAGCGCGTCCCACGGCTCCATCACGCTCACGGCAACCGGTGGCTGGAACAGCATCGCCGTCAGCAAGGTCGTCCCCGACCTCGACGACCCGCACACGAGCACGTCCCTGGGCCCCGGAGCATCGAGCGGGTCTGCAAGCCGGTCGGGGTCCAGTGTCAGCGATGCGCGAAGCTCGTCCCACGGCGCCGCCACGCACTCGCTCACGGGGATGGTGCACGAGCTCGGTCGCATGTGGTCGGGGTTCATCGCCGCTCTCGCTTGACCTGCGTGCCCGGCAACGATCCGACGGTGAGGATGCGATCGAGCTCTTCGAGGTGCTGGATCTCGAAGTCGGGCCGGTATCGCGCGTAGCGCTCGGCGTGATCCTGGACCGCCGCCAAGCCGAGATGATGGCAGGTGGCCATGCCCGCAAGATGGCTGCCGACCATGTCGCTGGCCCAGCTGTCGCCCACGAACAGCACCCGTTCGGCCGGGACCGCGAGCAGTTCGAGCGCGACTTCGAACAACCTCGGGTGCGGCTTGACGTAGCCCACCTCGCCCGAGATGACCACAGGGTGAAACCGGTCGGCGATCCCGAGCGCGGACAGCGACCGGCGCAGCGACACGCCACACGGATAGTTCGAGACCAACCCGACGGGCACCCGCGCTCGCACGCGCGCGAGGGCTCGCAGCGTGAGATCGTCGACCTCGATCGACCTGACAAACAGCTCCTGGTACTCGCGATTGGCGGCGATGACGGTCTCGTCTGTGGTTCGGAACGGTCGTGCGTAGGCCTCCTGGAGCGCCCGCTGCATCTGGTCCACGGGCGTGAGCTCGCGCTTGTCCTGAGACAGCGGCGCCTCGACGCACACGCGGTCCATCGCTGCGCCAAGCGTCTTGGAGTCGATCGGCGCGAACGTCCGCGAGAGAAACTCGGCCAGCTCGAGGTGGATCGCTTCGATCTGCGGCCGGTCGAATTGCACGACGGTGTTCGCGAAGTCGAGCAGCACCGCCTCGAAGCGGGACATCACGTCAGCTCCACTCCAGGTCGCGGCCGAGCAGTTCGCGCAGGCGATCGTTGTGGGGGCGGTAGAAGTCGGCGAGCAGCGCACGCTCGGCGGCGGGGATCTCGGCCGGCGTCGCGCGGTTGAATCGGCGCGTCAGGTTGTCGCCGTAGTCGTGTGGCGGGAGGTCGAGGTACTCCTCGAGCTCGCGCATGACGTGCTGGCCACGCCGCGGATCGGTCAGGTCTTCCGTGACGAGCACCTTGAGCTGGGCTTCCCCGTAGACAGACGTCCAACGTTGCAGCAACTCCGCGTACAACCCCGGGCCGAGGTACTCGGTGCGCTCACCGCGCTCGTGCTTGGCCAGCTCGGCTCGGATGTCGTGCTCGAACGCTCCGACCGAGAACCCGGGCTCCCATCCGTCGTCGCAGAACCGGCGATACATGCGATGGTGCGAGTACGCCCGCTCGACGGGATCCCGTACGAGCACGATCAGCTTGGCCGCTGGGAGATGCTCGCGCAGCAGCGCGGGGGCGACGTCGTGGAACGTGCTGGCGGTCGCCTCGCCGGTGATGTACCGCCGACCCGGCTGACGCTCGACGACGACGGTGGTGGTGACCGCTGAGGTGCCGGGGTCGTCGGAGGCGTGCCAGTCGAACGTCAGCGGCCCGCGATCGTCGACGGTCGGAAACAGGGCGAAGTAGTCGGAGATGTGGCGGGCGATGTACGCCGGCGAGTGCTGCCCGAAGTAGTTCGGTTCCTTCTCCGCGCACGGCAGGACGGCAGGGTTCATCAGGAGGTACCAGTACAGCGACGACGTGCCGCACTTGTTGGCGCCGATGATGAAGAAGCTCGGCCGCAGGTGCGCGGGCGTCTTCAAGCCGTGGAGTCGAGCGTGCGCCGGTAGGCGGCGCTCGCGGCGTCGTCCTCCCACACCGTCACCTCCAGGCGATCGACGTTGGGCGCAGTGACGACAAGCTGATCGCTCAGGATCCGGGCGAAATGCTCCACGCTGGGATTCAGTCCGTCGAACTCCGGCAGCTCGTTGAGCGTGCGGTCGCGGTAGCGATCGACCAGGCCGTCCAGCATGCCGTTGATCGCGTCGATGTCGACGAGGAATCCGTGCCGATCCAAGCTCGAGCCTTCGTACCGAGCCTGGATCTCGTAGCGATGCGAGTTGCGCTCGTTTTCACGCCCCCAGTCGCCGCCGACAAGGAAGTGCTGGGCGATCAGCTGCCGCTTTACGGTGACGCTGTACCTCGGCTCATGTTGTGTCATGCCTCACCTCCGATCACGCTGCTGCGAAACGTTCGCATCCGGTCTCTGAACGGTCGCCAGCCCACGACCAGGACGCCGAGGCTGCGGACGTGCCGGGCCAGCTCGGGGTCGCCAAACGTCTCGAAGTCGCCCACCCGCTGAGGCCAGTCACCGGCTATCGCGCGCAGCTCGGGCGTGTCCCTGGCCGGATGGGTGACCAGGTAGCTGAGCCCGGCGGGCAACTCGTCAAACAGACGCTTGGCGAGCTCGAGGCGGTCCGTCGCCGGCCCGTCCAGCGGCATCATCCTGACGTGGTCGAAGACGGGCAGACCTTGTTGCTCCCAATGCGCGATCTTCGACTCCGCCAGCGCCCCCACCCACCCGGCGTCGCGTGTGAGCAGCACGGGTGTGCGGTGAGTGAAGCCGAGATCGACGTAATCCTCTGTCAGAGCGGGGTGCATCACCGCCAGCATGTGTGCGTCGATGTGGGTCACATCGACCCCAGCGGCGACGGCGCGGTCGACCTGGGCGCCGATCTCGGTGCGGACCGCCTCAGGATCGATCGCGCTCCAGCGGTCTTGGTTTCGGTAGAAGTAACCCTCGTCGTCGAGCATGCCGGATGCCGGATCGCGGCTGGAGATCGGTCCCCAGCGATAGCCGTCCCACTCGCTGGTGAGGGTCAGGTGCACGCCCACGTCGAGCTCGGCGCGCTCACGGCAGCGGGCCGCCACCTGCGGAAACCACGGGCACGGGACCATGACCGATCCGGCCGACGTCAGACCGTCCTGCGCGAGCTCGAGGAAGGCATCGACGGTGGCGGCGCACATGCCGACATCGTCAGCGTGGACGATGACGACGCGATCCTGCGGCGCGAATCCAAGCTCGCGCAGTGCCGGATTGTGGGTCACGGTCGGCTGCACTCAGACGAGCTGCGGATCTCGTAGACGGTGTCCGTCACCGCGGCCGCTTGTACGGGGAACATCTGGCCGAGTGCGACCAGATCGTCGTAGGTCAGCCGCCATCGAGGATCGTTTTCGAGCGTCCAGTCCATTCCGCGCTGGTCGGTCAAGATCCGTCCCCCGGAACGCAGGCACCAGAGATAGTTGTCGAGCATCCGGTAGAAGTGGTACTTGCAGCAGGCGAAGCTCGCCAGGTTGTTGTCGACGATGTAGTCGTAGCGGTTCTCGATGGTGATCAGGAACTCGCGGGAGTACTTGCTCAAGAAGTACACCGTGTAGTTGGCGATCTGCAGTGAATCGGCGAGCGTCTTCTCCGGCTGCCAGACGGTGAGGCCGTCGACGAGGCGCACGCGTGGCGCGAACCGCTGGGCCAGGCGGGAGTTTCCGACCCCGACGTGGAGGATCTGCTGGCCGCGATCCAGGTTCATGGCGTCGAGCGCGTCCTCGATCCGGGCCTGGTCGACGGTCGTGTCCAGATCGGTGTGATCGATCCACCTCGGCATGTCGGTTCCCAGGCCGGGATGCTCGAGCTTGCCGCAGACCTCGAGGCAGGTGTCGTACCGGCTTGCGGGCTCGGCCACGCCCATTACGCCTGCTCGGGCTCGTCGTTGCGGGCGACGATCAGCCGGTAGTCGACGTCGCCAGAGCCATGGAGGCGCTCGAGCGCCACCCCGCCGAGGAACGCGGAGACGACCGTGCGGGCGGGCGTCAGTGGCACCACGCGATGAACGAAGGAGTAGACGCGCTCCTGGCGGCCAAGAAACGCCTCAGGCCGGATGCGCATCAGCGGGCTGAAATCCTCCTCCTGGATCGCCGTCAGACCGGAGAGCTCGATTGCCGTCCGAAAGTCGTCGTCGGTGGGGAAGCTGTCGGGGCATCCCCAGTGCGAGCGCACGAGATCGGCATCGGCCGGCCGTACGACGTCGAGGTCACCAGTCGCCATGTCGTCGAGGACGAGCAGTAGCCCGCCGGGGCGAAGCGCGCTTGCAAGGTTGCCGACCGTCTGCTTCAGGTCAGCGGCGTGGATCAGGGACTCGATGGCGACGACGGCGTCGTACTCGCGCTGCAGTGGCTCGTCATAGCTGCGCAGGTGAAAGTTGCAGGCATCGGCGATGCCGCGCTCGCGCGCATGGCGCTCCGCGACCTCGACTTGGACCTTGCTGAGAGTAAGCCCGTCGTAGCGTCCGCCCACCACCTGCTGCCAGTGAAAGATCGTTCCGCCGAACCCGCAACCGGCGTCGAGCACGCGCGGGGCGCTCGGCAGACCGATCTCACCGGCCACCGCGAGCATGCGCTGGTTGGCATACTCCAGGCCGGCGCGAAGCCCGTTACGGCCACCGTTCGCCGCTCCCGGTACCGCCAGTGACTTATGCATGGTGAATGCAGCGAAGCGGTCTCGATAGGCGATCCAGTTCGAAAGCTGTACGTAGCGCGACAGCCAGTCGTAAAATTGCGGAATCTGTTCGTGGGTGATCACGATGGCTCCTCCCCGTGCACCGAGCGGTGGTTGTACACGACGGAGCACAGAAACGCTCGGGCGCGCTCAAGCGACTGGTCCCAGCTCGGATGACGCTCGGCCCGTCGACGGGCCGCCGACCCCATCCGGCGCAGCAAGTGCCGGTCGCTCAGCAGCAGGCCCAGATGCGTCGTGAGGCTGTCGACGTCGCCCGGAGCGATGAGCCAACCCTCGCGGCCGTGCTCGATCACTTCGCCGGCTCCCCCCGCCGTCGTGGCGATGACGGGCAACCCGCAGCGCATCGCCTCGAGGTAGGCAATGGCCAGGCCCTCGTATGACGATGGGACGACCAGGACGTGGCTCTGGGTGAGAAAGCCGGCGACGTCCGGGTTTGCCACCGCCCCGATCAGGTCGACGTTGGCGCCGACACCGCGGTCGTCGATCTGGTGGCGCACACGGCGAACGTACCCCTCGTCCATCTTCAGGCTGCCGACGACGGTCAACCGCCAGTGCTCGGTCGGCAGCCGGGCCAGCGCTTCGATCAGCACGTGCAAGCCCTTGCGGGGAACCACGTTGGCGACGCTGATCACGCGCAGCGGCCCCGGCCGTTGCGGGTGCACCTCGACGTCGGATTCGAGCACCAGGTGGTCGCAGGCGGGATGAACGACGACCCCGTCCAGGGACGTGCCGACCAGCTCCTCGGCTGCCGTGCGGGTCGCCTGGCAGCAGAACACCGCGGCGTCGACGCCCGCCAGGTAGCGGCGTTCGGCGGCGGCGAACAGCGGCCGCAGCGGCGACTGCTCGTGCTCGCTTGCGCGCAGCACGTGGACCATGGCGACGATCGGACACGCGCTGCGGTTCTTCAGGCGGCGGTTGGTCAAGACCAGCGACGGGTGGTTCAACTCGTCCTGCACCAGGACGTCGAATCGCCCCCCATCCAGGCGCCGAGCGAGCGATGGTGAGACGTTGTCACACAGGTGGCGGCCATAGTTGCGCCAGGGCAGTGAGATCACCTGGACGTCGTCGCCGCGTGCCGTCAGGTGCTCGGCAAGCTTGCGGTCGTAGAGGTAGCCGCCGGTGAGCGTCTCCAGGCTGCCGTAGATGACCATGCCGACGCGCATCACGCGCCGTATGTGAGAAGGACCTGGACGGCTTCGTCGGGGTGGCGATCGAGCAGCTCGTAGGCGTTCGCCGCGTCGGAGAACTCAAAGCGATGGGTGACGAGCCGGGACGGCCCTACGTCGCACAGCATGTCCCAGCTCAACTGGCGCCGCCGGTCCGTCGTCCAGCGTCCCGTCAGCGCCGGATCGATCGTGCTCACCTGGCTGCTCAGCAGCTGCATGCGGCTACGGTGAAACGCGCCTCCCAGGTGCAGGCGCGCGGGCCGGTCGCCGTACCACGATCCGATCACCACCCGTCCGGCGAATCCGGTGACCGCGATTGCCTGATCGAGTGCCGCGGGGGTTCCCGAAAGCTCGAAGGTGAGGTCGAACGAGTTGTTTTTGAGCTCGAGTCCCGCAGCGGGATCGAGGACCTCGTGCGCTCCCAACCCGGTCGACAGTCGGCGGCGTAGCGGATGGCGGTCGACCGTGACGAGGCTTGACAGCGGGAACTTCGCCAGCAGGGCGGTCGTGAGCAAACCCACGACGCCCTGCCCGAAGACGGCGACGTGCTCGCCGACGACTGGCCGGCCGTCCATGACGAAGGTGACGGCCGTCTCGATGTTGGAGAACAGCGCCGCATCCTCGGGTGAGACCCCGGCCGGAACCGGCTCCAGATCCTGCGCATACGCCAGGAAATGGCTCTCGTGCGGGTGCAGGCTGAACACCAGCCTGTCGAGCCACTCCCGGCTTACGTCGGCGCCCGCTGCGATGACCCTGCCGACCGCCGAGTATCCGTATTTGGACGGGAGCGTGAAGCGTTGCGTCAAGCCGGGAATGCTCGCGTCCAATGGCATATCCGCCGGCACCTCACCGCGGTACACGAGCAGTTCGGAGCCGGAACTGATCGCCGACACGATCGTCTGGACCAGCATCTGGTCTGCGGCGGGTGCACCGATCGGCTCGTCCACCACCTCCACCTGGTGGGGCGCCATGAAGTACAAGCTAGATCCGTTCATCGATGAACCGCAACACGGTCTCACGCAGCTCGCGCAGCGAGTACCGCCGGGCCCATTCCGAGCCGTCGATGCGCACCTCGTCGCGCAGGGCCTCGGCGGCGAGCTCGACGACCGAGCCGCGCTTGGCCGTGATGTTGCCGTACACGTTCGGCCGCAGCTGCGATTCGGCGAAACCCCAGTAGTCGCCGTTGACAACGCATGTCGTGCCGCACGCGATCGCCTCGATCATCGCGAGGCTGAAGCTCTCCTTGGCCGAGGCCGAGACGTAGAGCCGCGCCCGGTTGCACAGCTCGGCGATCTGGCGGGCGGTACACCAGTTGGCGTCCGCGAACGGCTGCGATGCGTCGACGATGCTCGAGATGACGCCGATGCCGTCGACGAACCTCTGCACCTCGCGGTAGTACGACAGGTCGGCCACGCCCCCCGCGAGATACAGCGGCAGGCCGTAGGGCTCGAAGATCGTCTCCCGGTAGCGGGTTACCAACTCAAGCTGGTTTTTGTCGGGATGGATTCGCCCCACGGCGAGCACGAGCTCTTCGTCCTTACGGTCGCGGAAGAACACGGTCTCGTCGAACGAGCCGCCGACGAGGAGGATGTCCTCGTCACGCCCGGCGCTGCGATGGGAGAGGATCCCGCGGAACATTCCCGCGGGAACATCGGGATGGGGAAACCTGTCCGTATAGCAGAAGGACGGCCGCTGGCTCGTCAGCCGGCGAGTGAAGTCGCGATCCTTGAAGCCCACGAACATGACGAACTCGAAGTCGTAGGGGAGCAGCCGGTCCAGATCCACATTGGTGTCGGCCGGGCGCCCCTCGTGAAACAGTGTGAGCGGCGACCAGTCATCTGTGGCGACATGCAGAAAGTACAGCTCGTGACTGGGAAACATGGCATCGACGTAGTCGTCGACGAGCCGCTGGCATCCGTCCCTGACGACGGGGTAGGGGTTTGCCGTGGAGACGAGCAACGCCCGCTTCGTCACGAAGCCACTCTGCCGACGAACATCATCCCGTCTCCGACCGAGCGGTAGACATGCGGATCGAAGCGCACCGAGTCCTGGATGGACTGGATCGACGGGCCTGCGAACGAGTTGATCCCGGGACCGATGATCATCGGCGAGATGTGCAGTTGCAGGACATCGATGTTGCCCTCCGAGAGGAACGTCGAGGTCGTGGTGGCGCCACCCTCGATGTACACCGACAGGATGTCGTTGCGGTAGAGCTCCTCGAGGATCGCCGTCGTCGCGATCCGCCCATTCGTTCGCGGCAGGACGACGTGCTCCACCTGAGCCGAGCTCGGGCCCAGGTCGTCCCCGATCAGGACGATCGCGCTGGAGCCGGCGCGCTCGAGGCACCCGATGTCCCCGGCACCTCCGAGGACGATCCGGATCGGATCGGACCCTTCCGCGTGGCGCACGGTAAGCGCCGGACGGTCCGTGCGCAGGGTGTGCGCGCCGATCAGGATGCCGTCACACAAGGCGCGCATGCGATGGGCGTGCACGCGGTTCTCCTCGCAACCGATCCACCGGGCGTCTCCGGCGCGGGTGGCGATGCGGCCGTCGAGCGACTGTGCGAAGTGACTGACGGTGAAGGCTCGTTTCATCCTACGAGCATGCAGCGGGGCCAGGCAGTACGGCACGTACAGCTCGATCAGCGCGGACGCGGCCGCAGGCAGGCCGCCGTCGGCAAGCCGCCGCATGACGATGAGCTCGTCGAGCAGGTAGCGGGTCTCGCCAGGTGCCAGCGCCGGGAGATGGTCCTGCGTCGCAGGATCCACGATCACCGTAACCGGCCAGCCATCACCGGCTGGGAGGCTCTCCGGGCCCACGCAAACATGCGGATCCTCTCCGATCAACAGCGAACAGCTCGTCACCGGGCCGCTGTCGTCCCGTATCCGCTCGGCAAGCAGCTTGAGGGCCCGCCAGCAGCTCGAAGTGGCTACGTCGGGCTGCGCGCCGTTGACGGTGGTCCTCAACGCGCCATCTCCTCGGGGAAGTGCCCCATTCGCAACCGCTTGACGGCGAGGTAGCCACGATTGTGATCCGTCACGGGGACCTCGAGCGGCATGCGCTCGACGACTTGAATCGAAGACTGGTCGAAGGCCGCGATCTTCGCCGGGTTGTTGGTGAGCAGCCGGACGGTGCTGACCCCGAGGTCCTCCAGGATCGCCACCGCGACGCCGTACTCACGCTCGTCTGCTCCGAACCCGAGGCGCAGGTTCGCGTCGACGGTGTCCAGCCCGCCGTCCTGCAGGCGATAGGCGCGCAGCTTGTTGAGCAGCCCGATGCCTCGTCCCTCCTGCCGCAGGTAGATCAGCACGCCGGAGCCCTCGCTGCCGATCATCTGCAGGGCGACCTCGAGTTGGATCCCGCAGTCGCAGCGCTGCGACGAGAACACATCCCCGGTCATGCACTCGGAATGGATGCGCACGAGCGGAGCGCAAGCCCCTTCGACCGCGCCTTGGATCAAGGCGAGATGCGGGTGAGTCGAACCGTTCTCGGTGTACGCGCGCAGCAGGAACTCGCCAAACTCGGTCGGGAGGCAGGTGTCGACAGCGCGTTTCAGCATCTCGTGATGTCGTCGTAGGAGGTCGGAGAGCCCGCTGGATCGGCGCGCCGGGCCAGCGCAGGTCGATGTGCTGCAGTGGCCGTTACGGGGTCCCCACCCATGTGATCGTCTCCGTGGTCGCGCGCAACCTACGATAAGAGGTCGAATAGGAGCCCGGGCCCGGGACCGCGGACCCCGAAGAGCCTTCGCTGCGTGCTCAGCATCCCTTCCCGGGAGACGGCCGGAGCCTGTCAGCATGTGTTGCACCTGTCAAGGCGCCGCGTGCCTGGCCGAGACGGCAATATCCGCAAGGTAACGTGAGCCCGCCCTGCGTCGCCGCGTTCGTCACGCGCAGGGTTGTATCGTCGCCGGAGGAATGCCGCGATCCGCGTCAGGCTGCCGGCGGACGGGCCTCGCACAGCGCATGATCGGCGCTTTGCGGCGCCTTCCGATTCTGCGAGAGGTGCACCCGGCGGCGATCTTCCGCGCACTCAGATGGGCCCTCCCGACCGGCCATCGTGCATATCCGACTCGGGCGGGTTGCCTGTATCTCGACGTATCGGAATCGCTGACCATGCTGCTGCGTGTGTTGCGGCTCTACGAGCCTGCCAAGCACCGCACGCTGGATCAGGTGCTGCGGCCGGGCATGACGTTCGTGGACGTAGGCGCCTGCAAGGGTGACTTCACGATCTTTGCGGCCGGGCGAGTCGGACCGCTGGGGCGGGTGATCGCAGTCGAGCCCGAGCCCGCGAACGTGAGAGCGCTTCGTAGGAGCATTGCACGCAACCGAGCGCATAACGCGGAGGTTCACGAACTGGCCTTGAGCGACGCGAGCGGGCGGGCCATCCTGCACCGGATAGATGTCAGCGCTGGAACGGATGCCAGCAGCGGCTGGCACTCACTGCTCGCGGGTGGAACTGGCGTGCGCCACGAACTTGAGATCGAGACACGGACACTCGACGATCTGCTCGCCGATCTCGGCGTCGACCACGTCGACGTGCTGAAGATCGATGTCGAGGGCTGGGAGGTCGCCGTGCTTAATGGTGCCGGACGCACACTCGGACAGATCGACCCGATCGTCATGATGGACCTTCATCCTGACCTCGGAGTGAATCCGCACGCGATCGCCGAGATTCTGCGCGGCCATGCCTACGCGACGTTCTGCATGGATGTACCCACCGAGCCGCTTGAGGTCGGGAGCGACACGGTCGAGATACTCGCACGGCCGGTGCGCGATCGGTTTGCTCACCGATAGTGCGCTTGGGATATGCGGTTCGATCTGGGCGGACGCGGCGCAGTCTTTTGAGCTGGCACTGCGAGAAGAACGCGCCGGCGGGGTGGGAGAGCCTTGCGCGTCGGGATCGTCCTGGCGCGCCGGCGTTGAAGCTCGACCGCGACTGCGCCAGGATGCATCCGTGGTCATCTCGCCCAAGCACCGCCGCTGCCCGCGGGTGGAGATCGCGGTGCCGTGTACGCTGCGACGCGTGAAGGGCTCGCCGGTAGCGGCGCGGACGCTGAACCTTGGCTCCGGCGGGATGCTCGTCACGTGCGCTCGACCGCTGGCGATCGACGAGCAGGTCGACTTCGACTTCACGAGCTTCGAGATGGCGCTCTGCGGCCACGCTCGCGTCGTGCGCCAGCAGTTGTACGACGTCTATGCGCTCTGCTTCGAGCGGCTGCCGGAAGAGATGCAGCGCTGCCTGCAGGCGTTCGTGCTCGTCCAGAACGACACCACGCCCGCGCCGACACGGCGCGCGTAGCATCCCGGCATGCGCCAACTCGTGGGCGCGCCGCCGCAACCACGGCGTGATGAGATGAGCGCGCGCGTTCTGTCGGTTCTCGTGCTGACGATCGCGATTTTCACGCTGACGGCCGGCGCAGCGACGGCGCTGCCCAAGGAGGCCGTGACGAGGTCCGGCGCCGCCACGGCGCTCGAGCAGGCGCGCGAGGAGTCCTCGGTGAAGGATCGACCGCCCACGCGGTTCGAGCTGCCCGCCGGCGTGCTGCGCCTGCCCGCGTCCGAGTTGCTCGCTTCCGGCCGGCAGCGGTTTGAGCTGTCGGTGACGCTCGAGCGCGACGTCGCGGCGGGGACGCTCGAGGTAACGCTGCCGAAGCTGTGGAGCGCTCGCGCGGGGGGCAGCGACCTGCCCTACGCCCAGATCCCGGCGACCGTTCGCGGCTCGACCGCGCGCGCCAGCGGGCGCCGTAGCGGCCGCGTCGTGACGCTCGCCTTCTCCGGTGCGAAGGCGGGAGACGTCGCGAGCTTCGAGCTGACCGACACAGGCATTCCCGCGGGGACCTATGTCCTCCCCTACCGCTGGCGCGAGCGCGGCGGCACACCGGCGCACGGCAGCGTCAGCGCCGTCCTCTACGCGCCCACGCGCGAGGAGCAGGCAACGGACGCGCAGTGGCCGCGGCTGGCCAGTCCCGGCATCGAGAAGAACGCCACCGCCGACCTCGCCACCGAGTCTGAGACGTTTCTGACGGTCGTGCCGGGCAACCGCAAGCGCTTTATCGTCGGCGCCAACGGCGGCGGCTACAACGCATGGGTCACCAACGACGGCGGCCAGAACTTCACGAAGGCGTCGATGCCGGTGCTGACCGACGCGCCGGGCGAGCCTGGCCCCGAGACGTCGAGCCTCTGCTGCGACCCGATCTCGGCTGCCGACGCGGAAGGCAACCTCTGGTACGGCGGCCTCTCGACGGCCAACGGCGCCGGCCAGCCGAGCCGGATCGTCGTCAACCGGATCGCGCCGGGCGCGACGAGCTTTCAGACGTTCACCGTCGGGCTGCCCGAGCGCACCGGCGCGGGGGCCCAGGACAAGCCGATGATGACGATCGACAACTCCCCCGCGAGCCCGCGCTTCGGCCGCCTCTACGTCGTCTGGGACGAGCCGGCCGGCGGTGGTGGCATCACGATCGTGATCTCGCAGTGCGACACGAGACCCGGCGGCGTGCCCGATGCCGCCAACTGCGACAACGCCGACAACTGGAGCGCGCCGGTGCCGGTGACGCCGTCGACCGGCAGCTACATCTACGCGGACGTCGCCGCGTCGCCGGACGGGACCGTCAACGTCGTGTGGTGGGACTACTCGGCGGCGAACGCGATCCGCGGCGACAGCTGTGGACCAGCGGCAAACTGCGCGACCGCGGCCGGATGGGGGACGCCGCAGACGATCGCGACGCTCGACGCCACCGGCGGGGCGCCGATCCCATTCGCCTGTCCGATCCTCGCGCAGCCGGGCGGGCGCGCCTCGACGTCGCCGCAGGTCGACGTGGACCGCTCGGGCGGCCCCAACCACGGCCGGGTCTACGTCACCTGGGGCGACCTGCGCACGGGCAGCGGCACGTCGAGGTGCAGTGCCGCCGCCGTGCCCAGCGCGACGCACCTGACGTGGGACGCGTTCGTCGCTTCCGCGGCCGGCGGGCTGCCCGGCGGCGCCCTCCCGTCGGCCGCCGTCGGGACGCGCCTGCTGACCGACGGCGAGAGCAGCGGGCAGGCCAACTCGGACGAGTGGTTCGCCTGGCTCGCCGTCGACCAGACGACCGGTCAGGCGTGGGCGGACTTCTATTCCACGCGCGACGCCGCCACGCGCCAGACGACGAACTTCTACGTGCGCTCCGTCGCCCCGAGCGGCGCCATCGGCCACACGCTCGGCCCGCTGACGCGCGTCTCAAGCGCCGCCTCGGACTACAGCGCGGCAACGTGCTGCACGTTTGGCAACGACTACGGCGACTACACCGGCATCGACGCCACGCAAGGCGTCGCGCTTCCGGTCTGGTCAGACAAGCGCGACGTGGGCGACGGGGAGGGGTACACGTTCGTCGGGCTCGAGCCCGGCATCGTCGCCGATAGTCAGACGCTCGACGACGCGGCGGGTGACAGCGACGGCGTGCTGGAGCCGGGGGAGCGATTCGCGCTCACCCAGCGGCTGCGCAACAGCGGCAGCGCGCAGGCGACGGGCGTGAGCGCGACGCTGACCGAGTCGCTGCCCGACGTCTCGCTCTCGCAGACGGCCTCTTCCTACGCGGACATCGCAATCGGCGCGACGCAGGCCAATGCGACGCCGTACGCGGGAGCGCTGGCGGCGCAGGCCACGTGCGGCCAGCCGCTGGCGATGAGCCTGCAGGTGAACACGGCCCAGGGTCCGTTCACAATCCCGGTCAGCGTCCCGACAGGCTCGCTGGGCCCCGTACAGACATTCACCGCGACACCGGGCGCCGCGATCCCGGACAACAACCCGACCGGCGCGAGCTCGAACCTCACGCTGAGCGGCGTCGGCGTGCTCAAGGATCTCGACGTGCGCGTGAACATCACGCACACCTTCGACGCGGATGTCGAGATCAGGCTGCGAGCGCCCGACGGTACGACGATCCCGCTCGTCCTGCGCCGGGGCGGCACCGGCGACAACCTCGTCGACACCGACCTCGACGACGAGGCCGCGAGTGAGATCGCGGCGGGAAGCGCGCCGTTCACGGGGTCGTTCCGGCCCGAGGCGCCGCTTTCGACCTTCGACGGCAGGGACGCGAACGGCACCTGGACGCTGGTTGTCGTAGACGCCGCGCTTGCCGACACCGGCACGCTGAACTCCTGGCGGCTGACCGCCAGGGGGGCTACCTGCACGCCGCCGCCGCCGGCTCCCGCTCCCGCTGCGCCTGCGCCTGGTCCACAAGCAGCGCCGCCGGCTTCCGGTTCGCCGACGTCTCCTCGTCCTGGGCCACCAGCTCCAGCGCCACCTGTTGCGCCGCCGGCATCGGCCCGCTCGGTCGTGCTCAGTCTGATCGCCCGGACATCGCAGCGGCCACTGCGCCAGGGCGGGCTCAAGGCGATCGTCTTCTGCGCTCACGGACCCTGCACCGTCTCGGCGCAGGGGGTGGTGACCGTCCCGTCGAGCCGGCGCCGCGCAAGCTCGAAGCGCGTCCGCACGCGGACCGCGAAGAGGACCCTGCGCGGGGGCGAGCGCGTGACCATCACACTGCGGTTCTCACCGTTGCTACGCGCGCAGATCTCGCGTGCGCTGCGCAGCCGGCGCACGCGCGGGCTGGTCCGCGCCACGATCACGGCGACCGCCGTCGTGGCCACCGGCAACCGGCAGACGAAGCGGGTGCCCGTGCGAATTCGCCGCTGACGGAAGGGCGATTTGACCGCGCGGCCCCCCACCTCGAGCGCGTTCCCGCGCTGGACGTACGGCTCACGGATGCGATCCGACGCGGCTATTGTCGGTCGATGAAGTTGGCGCGACCGCTGGCGGCGATCGGAACGCTGGCGCTGGCGCTGGCAGCCGCGGCTCCGGCCGCGGCCCTGCCCGACGATCCCGACCGCGAGCAGGCAGCGGGCAACCCGACCCCGCTCGAGCAGGCGCGCGAGGAATCGGGCATCCAGGATGCCCCGCGCTCGCGCTACGACCTGCCCGCCGGCGTCCTGCGCCTGACGCCCAGCGAGCTCCTGGCGGCGAACCAGCAGGATCTCGACTTCTCGGTCACGCTCGACCGCGATGTCGCCGATGGCGTGCTCGAGCTGACCCTGCCGTCCACGTGGGTCGGCCGCTCGGGCGTCAGCGAGCTGCGCTACGGGCGCGTGGCCGAGACGGGCCGTGTATCGGGCGCGGGCGTGGAGGCCGGCCGGGGCGGACGGGTCGTGCGCTTCGCCTTCAGCGGCGCCGTCAAGGGTGCCTCGGGGAGCCTGAAGGTCGCCGACGAAGGCATCCCGGCGGGGCGCTACGAGCTGCCCTACCACTGGAGCGAGGCCGGGAGCGCCGCCAACTCGACGGAGGGCAAGGCGACGGCGATCTTCTATGCGCCGGTGCGCGAGCAAGCCGAGGGCGCGGGCGCTCGGGATTGGCGTTACCTGCTGCGTGACACGAACGTCACCAACGACACCGTGACCGAGTCGGAGACATTCGGGACGGCGGTGCCCGGCAACCGCCAGCGCTTCATCGTGGGTGTCAACAACAACAACGCCGGCGGTGGTTACAACGCGTGGATCACCAACAACGGCGGCACGTCGTTCACGAAGGCTCCGGTGTCGCCTTCCCTCGACGCGCCGGCCGAGTCGGGTCCCGAGGCCGGAGACTTGTGCTGCGATCCGATGTCAGCAGCCGACGCCGCGGGCAACCTGTGGTACGGCGGCGTGTCCAAAGCCAACGGCGCCGGCAATCCGAGTCGCATCGTCGTCACCCGGCTGGCAGCGCCGGCAGGCGTGGCGTTCGGAACGACGGTCGGCCTGCGCGAGCGAACGGGGACGGGGGCCCAAGACAAGCCGATGATGACGATCGACAACTCGCCCTCCAGTCCGGCGTTCGGCCGGCTGTACGTCGTCTGGGACGAGGTGCTGGGTGGGATCGACATCGTCATGTCCCAGTGCGACACCCGACCGGGTGGCGTCCTCAACGCCGCCAACTGCGACAACGCCGACAACTGGACCGCGCCGATCGACGTCACGCCCGGCACTGGGAGCTACATCTACGCCGACGTCGCGGTCGGGCCCGACGGCAAGGTCTACGTCGTGTGGTGGGACTACTCGGCGACGAACGCGATTCGTGGAGACGCATGTGAGCCTGCCAGCCAGAACTGCGCATCCGCGGCCGGCTGGGGGACGCCACAGACGATCGCCACGCTCGACGCCACGAGCGGGACGCCGATCTCGTTCGCGTGCCCGATCCTCGCGCAGCCCGGCGGCAGGGCCTCGCCCTCGCCGCAGGTCGACGTCGACCGCTCGGGCGGGTCGAACAACGGCCGCGTCTACGTCACCTGGGGTGACCTGCGCGCGGGCAGCGGCACGACGAAATGCAACAACCCGCCGAGCAACCCCGCCCAGCCGCCCGCCGCCACGCACCTGTCCTGGGACACCTTCGTCGCCTCGGCGAGCGGCGGGCTTCCGGGCAGCGCCGATCCGTCGCCTTCCGTCGCCACGCGGCTGTTGACCGACGGTGAGGCCGGCGGGCAGGCGAACTCCGACGACTGGTTCGCGTGGCTGGCAGTCGACCAGACCAACGGGCAGGCGTGGGCTGACTTCTACTCGACGCGCGAGGACGCCGAGCGCAAGACGACGCAGTTCTATGTGCGCAGCGTGACCCCGGGGCCAGGCGGTCACCTGCTCGGCGCGCTGCGCAGGGTCTCCAGCGCGCCGTCGAACTACAGCGCCTTCGCGTGCTGCGGGTTCGGCAACGACTACGGCGACTACGCCAGCATCGATGCGACGCAGGGCGTGGCGCTTCCGGTCTGGTCTGACAAGCGCGCCGGGATCGCCGGGGAGGCCTTCGTCGATACCGTCCTGAGCCCGTTCCTCGCCCCCGACGCCCAGATGCTCGACGACTCGCGTGCCGTCGGCGGCGACGGCGACGGCGTGCTGGAACGCACCGAGCCCTTCCGCCTGACCAAGCTGCTGCGCAACAGCGGTACGGCGGCGGCGACGGGCGTGACCTCGACGCTGACGGCGCCGGCGACGGCCGGCTTGACGTTCACGCAGGCAAGCTCGTCCTATCCCGATATTGCCGTTGGCGCAGCACAAGGCAACGCCACCGCGTTCACGGGCTCGATGGCGGCCGACGCCCCCTGCGGTTCGCCGGTGACGATGAGCCTGCAGGTCACGACCGCAACCGAACCGGCGCTCGTGCCGGTCAGCATCCCGACCGGCTGCGATCCGCCCACCCCGCCGCCTGCGCCGCCGATGCCGCCGCCGGTGGACTCGTCGATCGTGTTCTGGCTCAAGGGCGCCAGCCCGCAACGGCCGCTGCGCAAGCGCGCTGGGATCGTCGTGACGCTGTCGTGCCCGCAGGCGAGCTGCCGTGCGACCGTGAAGGGGACCGTGACCGTGCCGGCACGCGCGCGGCGAGGCAAGGCGAAGAAGATCAGCCTGCGGAGCGCAAAAGTCGTTCTGGCCAAGGGCAGGCCGGCGAAGCGCAGGTTCACGGTCTCGAAGAAGCTGCGCGGCCAGATCATGCGCGCGCTGCGCAGCAAGCGCACCCGCAGCAACGTCAAGGCGCTGATGACGGCGACGGCGGTCGACGCGGCCGGCAACAAGGCGACGAAGAAGCTGACCATCAAGGTCCGCCGCTGAGCGTGCGCCCGCGATTTCTCATCGCCGGGGCCGGGTGCGCTGCGGCGGCAGCGTGGAGCGGGCAGGCGCCCGCCGCCGGCCCGCCCCCGACCCGCTTTGCGTTGCCGGCCGGCGTGCTGCGGCTGTCTGACTCCGAGGTGCCCGCAAGCAGCAGCGCGAAGATCACCTTCTCGGTGCGCCTTGACCGCGCCGTCAAGGACGGCAGGCTCGCGCTGACCCTGCCGCGGCTGTGGATACAGCGTTCGCCGGTCAGCGGCGTGCCCTACGCGAAGCTTCCGGTGCATGGCCGCGGGTCGAGCGGTCGCGCCAAGGCGAGTCGTGCTGCGCGCGTCGTGAGCTTCGCGTTCATGCTGGCCCGGGACGGCGACTCGGCGCGCTTTGACGTACGCGACAACGGCATTCCCGCCGGCACCTACCGCTTGCCCTTCAGCTGGCGCGAAGGCGCCACGATCCGCGTGCGGGGGACGTCGCGGGTCGTGTTCTACGGGGGTCAGCGCCCGCGCTTGACGGCCGGCGCGGCCGCGCCGCGACGGCGCTGAGCGCCGACCGGGTGAAAGGCGCATCGGCGCGCCGCCGGGGGCGTAGCATCTGACGAGTCCCGCCGGCCCGTCGAAGGAGGCACGCGATGTCGAAGCTCATCCGCATGGACCACACCGGACACTCGACGGTCGCCGAGTGGACCTCCGAGGACCCCGCGGCGGTCGAGGCCGCGGTGCAGTCCTTCCGCGCCGAACTCGAACGTGGCTACCTCGCGATGGTCAGCACCGGGCCAGGGCACGCCGAGCAGGTTCGCGAGCTGCCCGTGGAGGCAGACCTCGTGATCCTGCGCCTGCCGATCTCCGGCGGCTAGCCATCCCGCCGTGGGCGCGCAGGCCCAGCCGCTGGACGTCCTGCCGGAGACCGAGGCGGTCCACTGGCGCCCGCGCGTGGACGCGGCGCGGCTGCGCCGCGTCGGGAGTCTGTGGACGCTGACGACCGTGGCCCACGTCGTGCCGTTTCTGGGCGCCGCGACGCTGCTTATGGTCCTCCAGCCACTTGCGCTGCCGGTGGCGATCGCCTGCATCGCGCACGCGTGGGTCATCCCCGAGCTCTACGCCCAGCGCGGCGCGAACGTGCTGCGCCCGCGTGCCAGGGCCGCGGACGAGCCCGAGCGTCGCTCGGTTGGTCTGCTGGGCGATCTCGTCGGGCACGATGCTCGCGAGCTGCACGCCCGCACCGGGCTCGTGCTCGAGCCCGGCCGGCTCGGACCGTGGCTGGTCGGCGAGGCCGGTGCCGTGCTGCTGCACGGGCGCCGCCGCCGCCGGGCCTTCTGTTACTGCATCAAGGTCGACGGGCACGCCCTGGCTGCGACGGGCAGCGCGCAGCCACTGCCGAGCGGCGATCGCATCGCGCACCTGCTGCTCGCGCTGCGCGCGGACGAGCAGGGGTTTGCGACCGTCGCGAACCTCACGTTCGCCGGCGCGCGCTGGCGGTTGCGCAGGCGGATGCCCGCGGCGGCGAGACTCGCCGTCGATGCGGCGCTTCGCGGGTTGGACAGCGCGTCGAGGGCGCCGTCCTGAAGTTCCGACAGCGGTCCAATGCGAGGCGTGGCGGCGCCCGCCACCATGCTTGGCATGGCTCCCGCCCTGGATCTCACCCGTCGCGTCCTCGTTCCGATCGCCGGACCGCCGTCTTCCTCACCGAAGACTCAACGCGTGGGCCGTTACAGGCTCACTCGCGTATCCATGTACACCCGACCAGACCCATCGCTGGACCGCTTCGGGCACCTGCGCCGAAGCTACGACTGACTCTCCTCTCTCGATGCGTTAGCCCGCCTGCCGGGGGAGTACGCTTGAAGGATGTCCACCTCCACTTCTTCAGGCGCCTCCCTCGGCAAGAGGGTGATCGCAGCGCTCGTCCTGATCGTGGCGGCCTATGTCCTGTTCAAGGTCGTCCTAGGTTTCCTCGCGGTCGTCGGCACAGTCCTTCTCGCCATCGTCGCGATCGTCGCGGTGATCTGGGCGATCGGCGTCCTCTGACGAGGCGCCGCCTACTGTGGCCGGGGGCGCCTATATCGTCATCGCGCTGAGCTTCGCGCTCGCCGGCGGCATCGTCGGCCGCCTCAAGGGCAGCTCCTTCTTCATCTGGTTCATCGTCTCGGGCCTGATACCGGTGATCGGGCTGCTGACCGCGATCGCCTACCGCTCCGAGCGCGACGAGCTGCGACGCGAGTGCCCGCAGTGCGGGCGCATCTGCAAGCTCCACGACGCGATCTGCGTGCGCTGCGGGTGCGAGTTGGAGTTCCCCGAGTCGGCAATCGCAGCGGAGTCCGCGGCGCAGGGCGCCCGGTAGACTCGGTTGATCGCCGGCCAGACGGGCCGGCCCGTTCATTTGCTGAGAGGAGGTCGTGACATGCGTGCGGTCGAAGCCATCATGGAGTGCTTGAAGGCGGAGGGTGTCGAAGTCGTATTCGGCCTTCCCGGCGGCGCCAACCTTCCCACCTACGACGCGTTCGTCGACGCCGGCATCCGCCACGTCCTCGTCCGCCACGAGGCCGGCGGCGGCCACGCGGCCGAGGGCTACGCGAAGGCGACCGGCAAGGTCGGCGTCGCGTTCGCGACCTCCGGCCCGGGCGCGACGAACGTCGTCACGCCGATCGTCGACGCGATGATGGACTCGGTGCCGACGGTGTTCATCACCGGCCAGGTGCGCACCGACCTGATCGGGACCGACGGCTTCCAGGAGACCGACACGCTCGGCATCACGATGCCGGTCGTCAAGCACTCCTTCCAGATCCGCTCGCCGCTGGAGATCCCGC
>JAWVGJ010000034.1:0-52227 GCA_033855115.1 Solirubrobacteraceae bacterium | reverse complement strand
CGCCTGGACCTCGAGACGGTCGGCGTCGGCCCCGGCTCGGTGGCCAAGACGCTGACGCTCCTTCAGGCGTCCTGCAGCGCGCATGCGAGTGGGAGCGGCTGACGTCGAATCCTGTGCGCGCGGTGCGCAACCCGAGCGGCGCGCGCAAGCGCAGCGTCACGCCGCTGGCGCCCGAGACCGTCGAGGAGATGCGCCACTGGCTGCTGCGCCGCAACCTCATCCGCGACGCGACGCTCGTGTCCGTGCTCGCATACGCGGGGCTGCGTCCAGGGGCCCAGGCGTTCGCGCTCACGCGGGGACTTGTCCGCGAGCGCACGCTGCTCGTCGAGGCCGCGGTGAGCCTCGGCCAGATCACCGAGACGAAGACGCGCCTGCGTCGCACGGTGCGGATGCTCGCCCCGCTCAGCCAGGACCTGGCCGAATGGCGGCTGCACTGCGGGCGGCCGGATGCCGGCGTGCTCGTGTTCCCCGGCCACGACGGCTGGCCGTGGTCGGCCGCCGCCTGGAAGAACTGGCGCCGGCGCGCCTTCGGGCACGCCGCCTCGGCCGCCGGCGTGCCCGACGCGCGGCCCTATGACCTGCGTCACTCGTTCGTCTCGCTGTTGATCGCCGAGGGCTGCAACATCCTCGAGGTCGCCCGCCAGGCCGGGCACTCGCCGACGATGTGGACGGTAACGATCACAGGTCGGAGAAGTCCCCGCTGTTCCAATAGGCGAGGAAGGCCGTCCGCCGCTCCCCGAGCTCCGCGCCTCGGAGTCTGTCGATACGGGCGTCGCGGTTACCGAAACCTGAGGGCGACGTGCCTACTGTCAGTCCTCCGCCTTTCCATAGGTAGTAGCGATCGTGGAAGAGGGGGTTCTTCGAGCTGCCGACCCATCGGCGGACGTGCAGGTTCGTCATGCTAGGTGGCGGTTTCTTTGGGTTTCGACCCGTCAGGACCTTGATCGGCACACGGAGGCCCGTCAAAACGGCCCAGTCCTGGTGATCAAATCCGAAGTAGGGGTCCATCACCCAGATTTCGGTGGGTGCGGCCGCCAGGTGGTCACGGATGGTAGTGATCGCCGTCTGACGGTCACGGACCACACGACGCTCGAGCCCCTTCTCCAAGAGGTCGCGGTAAGCCTGTTCCAGGCGGTCAAGACGGTCGAGACGCTCGTCGACAGTTGGCGTAACCTTTTTGCCCGCCGAGAAGGTATGCGTTGCAGCAGTGCCGTCCTCGGTCGAGAAGTGGCCGGTCGCGATAATGCTTTCCACCAACTTCGACCGCTTAGTGCGGTCTAGCAGGACACCGTTGCGGTCGTACAGCCTGGCCTCGTGCGCGAGGCCACGGCCGAGCGTCGGTAGCGCCACGAGCACCCGCCGCTGGCCTGCGCGGGCGCCAACGTCGAGTTCACCGAGCAGCAGGCGTCGAGAGTTGGCTAGCTCTCCGCCGTCTGCCCACTCCTCCAGTTCCACCTCCAAGTCTGCGACGTCGATTCGCTCGGGCTCGAGGCCGACATGTAGCTCATACAGGTTGTAGTCGCCGTCGCCTTTCACATCATCAAACCAAGCACGCCGTTCCAGCCGGCCAACGAGCAGGCCCTGAGGCGGCGGCTCCATCGCGTGTCCCGTATGTGGCATGACGATGCCCAGCGGCGACCAAGGACCGTCGTAGACAGTGATGCCGCCGACCTGCCAGGTGTCTGCGACAACGACGTCATCCAGTAGGTCGACGCGCGGAAGCATGAAGCCACGCAACGGCCGCGCGGCTGACGCAGCCAGCCGGGAAGATGGCGTCCAGAGCCGCGGGAAGACGTGTAGGAAGGCAGCTGGCGCTGCCAGCGGGGCGGTTGCCTCGGGAAGCGCTCCGACCGCTGCACCTTCGCGGCGACGATCACCTCGGCCAGCAGGGACCGGGCGACGTCGACCTCCATGCCTACACGGGCCGCGACGAACTCGGTTCCGTCTTCGGCGCGGGCGTTGGTGGCGAGGATGTCGGGCGGGAGCTCTAAAAGAGCTTCGAACCTTGAGCCGAGGCGCGCCGTGCTGTCGCTTCTCCACTTGGCCCATGAGACGCGGCTCACAGCCTCCGGTCCGATGAGGAGCGATGCGTGGCGCAACGTCAGATGTGCATCGTCACGCTGGTAGACAGCCGACAGAACCACCCGCTCGTCCGCCTCGGGCGCCAAGCGGTCGAAAAGCGCAGTCGCAGCCTGTGCGGTTGAGGTGGTCATGACCACTCAGTGTCGCTTAGACGTCGGTCAATGGCAGTCCCGCGCCACTACGACCCCTCGCCTGTCGCTGCTCGAGGACGGGTCATCAGTCGCCGTCGCTAGTCGCGCACCTCCGTCCGCGAGAAGCCACGGATCCTACCGCTCCGCCTCGCTCACCATTCCCGCGACGCCAAAGCTGTCGGCGGCCAGCATGTCGTCGAGCAGGTCGAGCGCCCTTGCGCGGGCTACAGGATCGTCCGCCTGCGCATACCAGCTGAGCACGAGCTGGCCGAGCTGCCGTGCGTGACCGGCGGCCGCGGTGGACAGCGAGCTCGACTCGCCCCCGAACCGCTCGAGGAAGCGGTTGACGGTAGCGGCGAGAAGGTCCTCGACGGAATCGGTCGCTCGCTGAGCATGATGGTCAGCTGCGCGAGCGCAACGTCGAAAATAGGCGAACGGATGAGTTCGAGCAGCAGCTTCGCGTGTGGTCGCAGCGTCCGGTCTCGCAAAGCGGAGGCGACCTTCGCCGCCGCCTCGCGCACCGACGTCTCGGGGTCATACAGCGCTTCCTCGATCGTCGTTGCCGCCAACGCTGCATCACCAGCGAACGGCAGCCGCGCCGCGCAAACCGAGACTGCGCCGCGGCGGGCTGCCAGGTCTCCTAGCGCCGTCCAGAGCAGCGGTGGGCGCGCGCGCTCGAGTGCGGTATACGCCGCTTGACGGCCCGCCGATCTCGCGCACGTCCTCACGCTCCGACTCCAGCATGCGCGCGGTAATAGCGTCGTCGTCCAGCCACAGGCACAGCTGCTGCACGGGTGGCGCGGCCAGTAGGGCATCTTCGGCGTCCAGCAGTACGGGGCTGGCCTTGAGCACCTCGTCGCGCGCGTGGCGCATTGCGGTGCTCAACAACTGCGCCACGCACGCGCGCACCGCCAGGCTCGGAACCGCGGCCAGGTCGCGAAGCGGGCTCGCGACCAGATCGGTGCGATCGCCATTGACGTCCGTCGCGAGCAACCGTGCGAGGGTCGTTGCGGACTGCCCGCGCGCGTCGTTGATGCCCGAGAAGTAGAGGTCCGCCGGGTTGAGCGTCACCGACGACTTCCCGTGGAGGGCGATGCGCAGCAGCAGCTTGATGATGTCGTCGGGAACGTCTTCCCCCGCCAGCCGGCCGAGCGGCCAGCCCAGCTACCGCTGGACCTCCCCGTCGGGTAGCCCCGCGGCGTGGCGTATCAGGTCGAACACTGCGTCGGGCGCCAGCGAAGCCTCTGGGTCGGCCAACGCTTCAGCAGCGCCACGATGTACGCCGGGTTGTAGGTCTCGTCGAGCCGCAGGCCTAGCGCCGCGAACCGTGCGAGATTGCGTTTCGCGAAGGACTCCAGAATCTGTGCCAGCTCGCGCGCGCCGCCCTGCCCGTAGGGCCGCTCGTCCTCGGCGTGGCGGGCCATTGCCTTCAGCCACTCGTTGTCGCTCAGGCCTTCGGCGGCTTCCTCGGGAATCGGCGAACCGTAGTCCGCGTCGGTCACGGTCGGCCGTGGCGGCTCGGGCTGCTCGAGCCCGACGCTCTCGCGCAGCTGTGCCATCCGCTCCCGCCCGTGCGCGGAGAGTCGCTCCTCGGGCAGCGCCGAGAGGAGCGTGAAGCAGCCGTGCTCGGCGACGCCCATTACCGCCTCCTCGACGCACCGGAGCCGGTCGTCATCCACATGCGCGCCGATCGCCAGCAGTAGCTCACGCGTCGTCCAGTAAGGATCTGTCAGGTACCCGCACTCCAGCCGTTCCGGCGCTTCCGTCAACGTGTCTGCGGCCCATGCCGCATGTCGCGCGCCCGCTCCGATGAACGCCTGGTAGGCAAGCCACCGCGCGGCGTCGTAATGCTCAGCGAGCAGCGCAGGATGCGGCTCTCCGACGCACCGCAGCGCCGTCCCCATCGCGGAGATCAGCCGCTGGTCGACGCCGTAGTCGTCGGCTCCGTAGTCGCGCCAGGAGAAGTGCTCGTCGGGCAGCGGCCGATCGTCGGTGCTGATCGCCACCACTCGCATCACTTCCACCATGTACGGCACCAAGAGCCGGGCGAAGTCGGCCGGCGCGGCCGCAGCGGCGCCGATCATCTCGAGAACGCCGTAGTCGCGTGACAGCAACGCTGCGACCCGCGGCCCGTCCATAGCCATCGCCTCAGGGCGCTCAGCGAACCAGACCGCCAGGAGCTCCGCTGCCCACGCAGGCTCGTGTGCGGCCAGCCGGTAGAGCCGCATGAAGACATCCTCCTCAGTCACGGCGGGCCCGCCGACTCGCATCGCCTTCAGTACCTGATCGAACAGCGCCCGCGCCGGACGCTCGCCGGCGAACGCGACCAGCCATAAGACGGCACGGCCGTAGTCGTCGCGGCGCGCCAGCCGCCCAGCGAGCTCGGCGACGCGGTCGCCGTGGACGGCCGCGCCCGCACTCACGATTTCGAGCGCCATCGCGTAGAGCTCGTCGTCGTCGCCGTCCAGCCACAGCTCGAGCACGCCCTCGGTGTCCGCGCGTCGGAACCAGGGCTCGGAGCGCAGCGCTCCGCGTATGCGGTTCCCCAGCGGCCCTTCGCGCAACTCCATTGCCAGTCGCCAGTCTGCCGCCGACGGCTCGGCGAGCGCGCTGAACACGTCGATTATCGCCGCCTTGACGTGGAACCGGATATCCGGGTCGCTCAAGCACGCGCGTACGTCGCGTAGGAACCGCGCCGGCTCTTGGTCGTGCAGATGCACGAGGATCTGACGGACTTGCGCCCGTCGAAACAGCTCCTGCTCGCCGCCCAGCAGCCACGTCCGCAGGTCCTGGCGGCGGCCGACCCAAGCGCGCGCGAACGCGTAGTCAAAGAAGGCCTCGCGGAAGAACGCCACACGAGAACCGTCGCGCGCGATAACACCCTCAGACGCCAGCGTCTCGACGTCGAGGTCGAGGTCGTCGATGTCCAAGACCGAGCGCGGGACAGACAGCTCGGCACGCTCACTCATCGCCTCGGCTAACGTCGTGACGACGGCGCCGAAGCGGACGCCTTCGCGGCGCCGCACGCAGTCGCGCCGCTTGCGCTCGAAAAAGGCGCCTAGCAGTTCGCTCGTGGAGCCGAAGCCCAATGCGGCTGGCTCGTCGGCGACCGCCGCGAGCAAGACCAGATGTAGCGGCAGCGCCAGCAGTTCGCGCTGCCGCCTGCTCAGGCGTGCCGGGTCTAGTCCGAGCGAGTCAACGGCCGCGTCGATCTGGCTGGAGTCGAGCAGCGCCACCGTCTCCAGGGCGGCGGGCGCGCCCACAAGCGCGCGCAGGCGCGGATCGCGATCCAAGTCGAACTGCCGGCACGCGAGCAGGACGCGCATGCCGGGAAACGCCCCCGCCTCGGTGATCATCTCGACGATTGGATCAAGCTGGTCGGTTAACCGCCCCGATGCGAGGCTAACTGCGTCGAGCTGATCGACGACCAGCAGCGACGGCCGCTCGCCCGCCAGAGCGCCGAGCGCAGGCACGGGGGACGCAGGGAGATCAAGCTGACCGGCCAGCTGCCGCGGCGTCGAGAACGTCCCCAGTCGGTCGACGCATCGAGAGCACGGGCCAGGCGTGGAGTGCCTCTACCACCTGGGCGAGTACGGCACTCTTGCCCGCGCCCGCCGCTCCGGCGACGAGCACCACGGCTGACGCGTCATGGTGCAGTCGCCGCACGATCGCCGCTGCCTCTCGGCGCACGATGACCGGCTGCAGGAGCTCGGGAGCCACGGTGCTCAGCCAGCGCCTGCGCGTCGCGGCGACCGCCTCGCCGAGAGTCGGCTGATCCACGAGAGTTCCGGGGGCCAAGCCGTACTCCCCGAGGCGCTCGAGAATAGCCGGCACATCGAGTTCAAGGCCGAGGTTCTCCCGGATCGATCACCCAATCCGACCGCCATCAGCACCGCGTCGGCGCCCGCTAGGTAGACCGCGGCGAGCGCGGCGTTCGTCGTACGGAGGTACCTCTCCGGCGGCCACGTCACATGCACGGCACGTAGCACCCTCCACGCAGCCGCCGCGCCGCCCCAAGCCTCTTCGAGCGTCGCGAGCTCACGCCGTGCCTCGACCCCCTCGACGTGCACGCCGACAAACGCCTCAGGGGTCCTCGAACGCCGCGCGGCATCCGACAGTCTCTCGAGCCACGTCGCCGGAATCGTCGAGACGAAGTGAAACTCCCGGCCCGCCTCGGCGTGCAGCGCCGCGGCGGACAGCACGCCAGCGTCGCGCAGCGCGACCAGCGACCAGCTCGCGGCCATCCCCGGCTGGCGCTTGACCTGATGCAACTCGACGCTGCCGTCAGACCGGTAAAGCGTGAACTCGGCTCCCTCGGCGAGGGCCCGCTCGTCCTCGACGATGAGCGCGGTCGCCTCGCCCCGCAGCACGCGCAGCAGCTGACCCACCGTCCACCGGCCCTCGTAGCGCTCGCCAAACTTCGCCGCCTCACCTCCCGCACGGGGGCTCACGACGCCGACCGTAGCGAAGCTCCGGCGTAGTCGCGACTGGTCGGTGCAACGGTCTTCTGCAATCGCGGCGAGGCTACGCGATTGGAGTCGGACCGGCACCGAGACGGGGTCGGCGCGGATGCCTTGAGCGACCAGATGTCACGCGACCGCAGCGAAGTGTTCGTAGCGCAGTTCCAAGCGGACGGGATCAGGTCGTTCGTCATCGCGCCGCGGCTGCAGGATCACGCCGCCGTGGAATTCCTGCAGGCCGCTACGCAGCATCGGTCCGTCGATCTCGTTGAGAAGGCGCTGTGCGATGTGGACGACGCCGCCCGGGTCGATGCCGAGCAGGTTACGGTCGTAGGCGAGGTGATGGATGGCGCACAGTGAGATGCCGTTGACGACGGTCGCGAGGCCGCGGGGATCGCGGTCGTCGATGATGTGCGCGGCTTGCAGGAGGGTTGCCTCGCGCAGCCGGCAGACGGCGCAGCGCGTCGCATACGCCCGCAGCACGGCCGTCCGGAAGCGGTGCTGATGCAACCGCACGATCGCCTCCCTCGTCGCGTAGCGCCGCACATCTTCTCCCGATCATCTTCCGGCCCAAGCTCGAGGGCCCAGCCGCGCTGTGCCTCGTGACCGCCCCGCCCAAGAGCGGCCGGCCGGCGCCATACGACGACGAATTCGACGAAGCCACCGACCGCATCACCTTTCACTTCCGCACCGCCAAGACGCAGACGTCATAGCGGCGCTGGAGCTCGCGGACGCGCTCGAGCGCGGCGTTGCGCAACTCGATGTCGCGCAGATCGGCCACGTGGCGTAGCCTCGTTGGTGCTGGCTCGATCGACAAGCCATTAGGCTCACAGGAAGTGCATTAACTTAGGAGATACGGTCGCGAAAGGGTACGGAACGGGTACATCCGCCGCGGCGTCAGGCGCGCCCAGGCGTCGCACGGCGTCGCAGAAGTAAGCTCGACAAACGAGCGATTAGCAGCTACTTTGTGTCGATCATGACCGCACGTGTACTGCCGTTTCACCACCCGGAGCCGATGGTAAGGAAGGGTCTCCGGTTCGAGTCCGGAAGAGGGCTCTTAGCTTAGAAAGATCGATGCATGCGTTGCACAAAGCCGTTGTCGTGAAGCGATCGCAGAAGGCCCCACCCGCGACCTTGGCTTTCTCGCACCCGACCTCGCCGGGCGGCTCCTCGAACTGATCGTCATGGCCCCCAAGGCCCCGCCGAAACCCACGCCATGACCATGCCGCCCGCTTCTCCCCGAGAGCTCCTAAAGGCGATGTCAGCGACGCACGGACACAAGGCAGCGGCACCGCCATCACCGACGACATGGTCGAAGCGATGGCCGATGAGGCCGAACGCGGCTACGACGTCGAAGGCATCCTCTGCCGCCGACGCGGCGGCCGCCCGACAATGGGCTCGGCGGCATCCACCGTCGAATCGACCCGACCACCTGGCTGATTGTCACCGGCTAGAGCTCGACGGACGCCAAGCGTATCCTTCTCGCCAGGTAGCGATGAGCAACGACCCATGGACTGCCAACGAACCGCAGCCCGGCGCCTTCGATGCCGTCCTCGCGACGATCGACTCGACCCACGTCGAGCACCACGAGGGTGACCCCCACGCGACGCTGCGCATCCTCGTCAGCATCGAGGGCGAGGCTTGAGCGGATTGCAGAGGCGCGCGGTAAGAGCCCGCACGACGTCGTGGCCGAGTTGCTCCGCGACGCCGAGCGCCCAGCGGCGTAGCCGCCCGTCTCCCCGCGCGTAGGGGCAGCTCGTAGGAAGGCCATTCCGGCACGCGACGCGTCCGCGCCACGAGCGACACCAGTGCAAGACGCGCCAACGGGCCGCCGAGAGATGGCTCACGCGAAGCGGCGAGTCGACACATGAATCCTCAGTGGTGGAGGTTGTGCGACCACGGGATGCACGCAGGTGTGGCTACCGGCGCGGTCCACAACGGCGTCTCGCCCGGTGAGTCGGTCACCTACGAAGACCCCGGCGTGCAGTAGGCAACGACCGCCGTGCAGCCAGGCGAGCGGGCGATGACTGGGAGCACACAGCACGAGACCCCGTACGCCGCTGAGGTGTATGACGTTCTGGAGCAGAGGCGTACTCTGCCGATGTGATCAAGCGCACGAACATCAACCTCGACATGGACCTCGTCGAGCAGGCAGCGCACGAGCTCGGCACGCAGCGAACGACCGATACCGTCCATGAAGCGCTGCGCGACGTGATCGCTCGTGCCCGTCGCACGCGACTCGCTCTGCGCGACTTCGAGGAACTGACGCCAGAGTCGCTGGAGACGATGCGCCGTCCGGCTGGCCGCACGGGTTGATCGAACTTGCCGACACGAGCGCCGGGATCTGATCGCGCCGGCGTGCGTACCCCCAGCTGCGCCAAGCGTTCGACACCCCGCTCGTCGACGGTGCGCTCGCGACATGCGAGATGGTCCGACTCGAGCTCCTGTACAGCGCCCGCAACCGAGAGGAGTTCGCGGAGATCCGCGAGGAGCTCGCGGCGCTTCCAGATTGCCCGATCGCGCCGGATCAGTGGCGCCGTGCGCTGTGGGTGTACCAGCAGCTCAGCGCCCGCGGTGGAGCCCATCATCGTTCCGTCAAGCACCCGGATCTCCTGATTGCGGCAACCGCGGAAGCGGCCGGCGTCACGGTTCTGCACTACGACGAGGACTACGACCGCATCGCGGAGCTAACCGGTCAGCCGACGCGCTGGCTCGCGCCCGCCGGCAGCTTGCGCTGACCGAATCGGGTGTTCCGGTCGAACTCGCCCCTCGTCCATTCTGCTAGTCCGTGTACTTCACGGAACAGAGCGTGATAGCTCGTGAGGTCGAGACGCGCTTGCCGGCCTTCGGGCTCATCCGCCTGACCTTCCAGTTGCGGTCGAACAGCAGCAGCCGGCCGCGGCCTGTGCAGTCGCGCTCGCGCAGGTTGTAGAAGCCGGCGGCCTGCAGGCGATCCTGAGCGGCCTGATGGTTCATCCCGACGACGTTGGGCAGCTTCTTGGACGCCGACATGGCCGAGGTGCCGACGACCGCGTAGGTCAGCACAGCACCAACGGCAATGAGCAAAGCCAGACGTTTCACTTGCACCTCCTGGAGCACGGTTGCATCAAGCCTCTCCATCATCACGCCGGAAGCCGCACCCGCAACCGCGCGCCGGTCCCATCCGGATGGCCGACAGCCTCGACCTCCGCGCCGGTCGCGCGGGCCAGCCGGCGGGCGAGCGGGAGTCCGAGGCCGGCTCCGTCGCCGTTGGTGCCCGTCCGTCCTGGTTCGAACACGGCTTCGCGCAGCTCCTCGGGGATGCCGGTCCCGTCATCGTCGAGGTGGACCAGGACCGACGTTCCCGCCCGCTCGGCGCTGAGCGACACGCGCGCGACGGCGTGGCGCTCGGCGTTCTGCAGCAGGGGCGTGAGGATTCGCTCGGCGACCTCAGTGTCGACCCCGATGTCGACATCGGGTGGCGCAACGACATCGAGGGCGATGCCACGAGCTGCGAGCAGCGGGCGCCAGCGTTCCGCGATGCGGTCGAGCAGCGGTCCGAGCGCCGAACGTCCTCGCTCGAGGCCGGCATCGGCGCGCGCCGCGGTCATGAGCATGTCGAGGATCGAACGCATCTCGTCGGCGTTGAGGGCGATCGCCCGGAGCCCCTCCTCGAGCTCCTCGCGAGGTCGAGGGCGGCGGGCCAGGAGCTCGGCCTTAGCCGCGATCCGCGCGAGCGGCGTGCGCAACTCGTGCGAGAGCTCGGCGGAGAGGCGCTGCTCGTGGCGCAGGCTCGCGGCCAGCCGGTCGAGCAGCGCGTCGAACGTCGAGGCGAGCTCGCCGAGCTCATCCGGGCGAGGACCGCGGCCAAAGCGCCGCTCAGGGTCGTGAGCCGACCAGTCCGCCGCAGCGTGCGTCATCTCGCGTATGGGGGCGAGCGCACGGCCTGTCGCCGCCCAGGTGAGAAGCGCGACGACCACCAGCAACAGGCCGCCGAGCGCGACCGAGCCAGCGAGGGCGATGTCGGTCGATCGCTCGTATGCCTCAAGCGTCTCAGCCACCACGACGGAGCCCACCTGCCGGCCGTGGTCGGTCAGTGCGACGCTGTGCAGGCGCGCTTCGTGTTCCGGCGTCTCCGAGAACGAGTTGGGGCGGCGCGAGAGCGCGTCTGCCGCCCGCTGCGAGCCTTCGCTGCTTGGAGGTCGCACGATCGCCCGGCCGCCCTCGTAGACCCACACCTCCCGATCGATCGCCGCGTCGTTGGGCGAATCGCGGACGACGATGCGCCCGGACGTCACCGACGTCGTCGTCGCGGCCGCCGCCGCCTTCGCGCGCAGCGTGCGGTTCACGTCACGGTCGAGGGAGGTCGCGAGCACGAGGTTGAACGCGACCACGAGCAGCGCGACAGCGGCCGCCGCCGCGATTGCGGTCAGCACCGTCACCCGTGTCCTGAGAGTCCGCGGTCGCCGCATCAGCCGAGCCGGTACCCCACTCCGCGGACCGTGACGATCGCAGTGTTAGGCGCGACCTCGCGAAGCTTGCGCCGTATCCGCACGACGTACTGGTCCAGCGTGTTGTCGTGGACCACAGCCCCGTCCGGCCAGGCGGCACCGACGAGCTCCCGGCGGCGCACCACTGACTGCGGGCGCCCGGCGAGGGCGGCCAGCAGGCGAAACTCCGTCGGCGTGAGCTGCACGCTACCGCCGGGACCGGTCACCGCGTGGGCCGAGGGATCGAGGCGAATGCCGTCTTGGCCGCCCGGCTCCGGCGGCCCGTTCGAACTCGTGCGACGGTGCAGTGCCCGCAAGCGCATGACCAGTTCGACGAACGCAAACGGCTTGGTTACGTAGTCGTCGCCGCCGGCAGTGAACCCGGAGACGCGGTCGGTTATCGCATCGCGCGCCGTCAGGAACAGCACCGGCGCCTCGAAGCCGCGGGCACGCAGGGCCTGGCAGAGGTCGCGGCCATCCGCGTCAGGAAGACCGACGTCGATGACCGCGAGATCGACGTCAGCCTGGTCATACCCCATCGCGGCGGCCGCGTTCGCCGCCACGACGACGGAGAAGCCCTCTTCTCGCAAGCCGCGCGCCAGGAGAAGTCGAAGCTCGGGATCGTCCTCGACGACGAGCACTGTCGGCTGCACCGCTTCAGGATGACGTACCGTGCGGCGAAGGGCAGGGATCGCGGAGGCCTGGCGAGGTTCTACATGGCCTGGCACACGCATACAGGAAACGTTCAGGCGACCTTCGACATCGTGGTTGCTATGACAACAATTCCCAGCGAATCGCCGCCAGCCCAGCCGGCTCGTCACAACGGTACGCAGCAACCGAGCGAAGCGCGGCCGTGGAAGAAACCCGGCATCAGGCAGATGCTCAACAAGGTTCCGGAGGTCACCCTCTACTTCTGGATCATCAAGATCCTGTGCACGACAGTAGGCGAGACCGCCGCCGATTATCTGAACGTGAACCTCAACTTCGGCTTGACCAACACCACGTACGTCGTGAGTGCCATCCTCGCGATCGTGCTGGTCTTCCAGTTCAGGCTCAGGCTGTACATCCCCCCGGTCTACTGGCTCGCGGTCGTGCTGATCAGCGTGGTCGGCACATTGATCACCGACAACATGGTCGACAACTTCGGCATCGCGCTGACCACGAGCACGATCGGCTTTGCGATTGCGCTCGCGCTGACGTTCGCGGCGTGGTACGCCAGCGAGAAGACTCTGTCCATCCATACGATCGTGACGCGCAGGCGCGAAGCGTTCTACTGGCTGACGGTCTTGTTCACGTTCGCGCTCGGTACCGCGGCGGGCGATCTTCTCGCCGAGAAGGTCAACCTCGGCTACTGGAAGTCGGCGGTCGTGTTCGGCGCGGCGATCGGCCTGGTGTTCCTCGCTCACCGCGTGGTGCGCCTCAATGCGATCCTCGCGTTCTGGCTGGCGTACATCCTGACGCGGCCGTTTGGGGCGTCGCTGGGCGACTATCTCTCACAACCTCGCGCTGACGGTGGACTCGGTCTGGGTACGACAATCACCAGCGTGATGTTCTTGCTGGCGATCGCCGGCGTTGTCGCGTTCCTGTCGATCACCAAGAAGGACCGGATCGAAGGCCCAGTCGCGCAGCCCGCGCCGGCGTAGTCCGGGACGTCCCGCTTGCCCAGGTCAGGTCGGGCCCCTGGCCTGTGGCAAGCCGCGGCGTCTTTATCCTGCGAAGTGGCGTGAGCGGCCTTGTCAAGCACGCGGTGCCGGCCCACCCGGTGCAAGCAACGGCCCTTGCGCCGGCGGCGGCGCGTCGCGCGCTGGGCGCGGTCGCGCTCGCCGCGATGCTCGTCGCGGGCGTCTTGTTGGGCGCGGGGGCCGCCGGCCAACGCCTGTACTTCTTCGTCCCCGCCGCCAGGCCGGGGTTTCCGGACTGGATGCGCGGCCCGCTGGCGCACCTGGGCCTGCGCCTGGACCCACATGACGGCGCTGTCCTGCTCGTGGTGCTCTTTGCCGGCTATCTGGTTGCGCTCGCGTGCGCCGAGCAGATCCCGGCGCGCCTGGTGATCGCCGCGATCGTCGCGCTGCATGGCGTCTTCCTCCTCGCGCCGCCACTGTTCTCAGCCGACGTCTTCGGCTACATCGACTACGCCCGCCTGGGCGCGATCCATGGGCTGGACCCCTACACCCACGGCGCACTCAGCGCGCCCGGCGACGATGTCGCGCAATTCGTGCGCTGGCACAACATCCCAAGCCCGTACGGGCCGCTGTTCACGCTGGCGAGCTACACGCTCGCGCATCTGTCGGTCGCGGTCACGCTGTGGGTGTACAAGGTCCTTGCTGCGGTCGCGGGACTCGGCTGTGTCGCGCTCGTCTGGCGACTGGCCGCGCGCACCGGCCAGCAGCCGCGACGCGCGGCGATACTCGTCGGCCTCAATCCACTGTTCGTCGTGTATGGCGTCGGTGGGGCGCACAACGACCTGTTGATGCAGTTGCTCGTCCTCGGCGCGATCGCGTCCGTGCTGCACCAGCGCGACGGCGCCGCCGGTACACAGATCGCTCTGGCCGCGCTCACGAAAGCCTCAGCCGGGCTCGTAGCGCCGTTCCTGATCGCCGGCGCGCACCGGCCCGCACGCGCGTTCGTCGCTGCGCTCGCCGCTGTCGTCGTGGTTGGCCTTGCCGGACTGGCGATTATCGGAAAGCACGAATTCGAGTTCGTGGCGCAGCTCTTCACACAACAGGAACTGGTAGCGCTTTACAGCGTCCCCAATCAGCTTGGCGTGCTGCTCGGGCAGGACGGCCTCACCGCACCCGTCCGCGCCGCCTGCACCGCCGCGTTCGTGCTGGCCGTGTTGTGGCTGCTGTTGCGCGCCTGGCGGGGAGCCAACTGGATCGCCTGCGCGGGCTGGGCAACGCTCGCCGCGCTCATGACGTCGGCATGGCTCACACCGTGGTATGTCGTGTGGCTCCTGCCGCTCGCGGCGATCGCGCCCAGCCGGCCGCTACGTCTGGCCACGCTCATGTTCTGTGCCTACGTGCTTCTCACGCGCGTCGTCTACTACCTATGAACCGGCGGGCGCGTCTAGTCCTCGATCCCGTCGTGAGTGCGCTGCTCGTCCGGCTCGCCGGCGGCCGGATTGGCGCCTGCCCGTCTCGCCGCTTCGGCCTGCCTGGCGGCCTCGGCCAGTCGAGCCTGCTCGGCGCGCTGGCGCTCGGCGGCCCGTCTGGCGGTGTCGGCCTGTCTGCGCTCCTCCGCTTGCCGCGCCTGCTCGGCTTCCGCCCGCCTGCGCTCCTCGGCCTTCCGGGCCTGCTCTTCACGCAGCCGCTGGGCCTGGGCCGTGCTGTTGCGCCTGGCCCGCTCGGAGTCGTCATCTCCCGGCCCGTCGTTGCTCGGCCGGCCCGCCGGCGCCTGCGCGGTACCAGCCTTCGCCGCGCTGTCGAGGATCGCCCCAGCCTGCGCGCGGCCCGATACCGGCGCGGCCCGTCCAGCCTGGCGCCCGGTGGCGCCGGCCCTCGCCCTGCTAGCGCTCGCGGCGTCGCGCTTGTGATCGGCGCCCGCGCCGGCAGCCGGAGCCGGCCTCACCGGCACAGCCGGAGTCCCGTTGGTGAGCGCCCAGCCACCGAGCATCAGCGCGCCCGCAACGACGATGACGCCGAGTACGAGAAACAGTGGCTTCAGCACGTCCGAAGACTCCTTCGATCATGGACCAGCCCACGCTAGCCACGAATGCTGAAATGCCGATGAGAATGCGTGGCCTGATCGGCGGTGCGCGTGGCGTACGATCGCCGCATGAGATCGTCATCGAGCACGAGGGCCGCGACGAATGTTTTCCTCGGTCTGCTCGTGATCTCGGCTGGGCTGATCTTGACGCTCGGTCTACCCGTGGAGTACCTCGGGACGGTCATCGTCTATGACGTCGCACTCGTGTGCGTCCTGCTGCTGCTGCTCGCGCCGACGGACAGGGAACGCCGAAGCAGCTAGAGCCATCCGGTGCGCTTCAAGCGCCGGTACAGCGCCGCGCAGACAATCAGGATGACGATCAGGACGAGCGGGTAGCCGATGCGCCACTCGAGCTCGGGCATGTGCTTGAAGTTCATGCCGTAGAGGCCGAAGATCATCGTCGGCACGGCGATGATCGCGACCCATGCCGAGAGCTTGCGGAGGTCTTGGTTGTCGCGCACGGTGAGCTGGGTGAGGTTGGCTTGCAGCACGCCGCTGAGGAGATCGTCGAAGCCCTGGATGCGCTCGGAGTCGCGCATGAGGTGGTCGAGAACGTCGCGGAAGTAGTCACGCGTTCGCGGGTCGACGGGCAGGCCGGTCTGGTGGTCGGTCAGGCGCTGCATCGGACCGACCAGCGGGTTGACGGCCCGCCTGAACTCGAGCACCTCGCGCTTGAGCTTGTAGATGCGTTGCGCCGGATTGCTTCCCTCCCCGGAGAAGACCTCCGCCTCCACCTCCTCGATGTCATCCTCGACACCCTCGATCACCGTGGCGTAGTCATCGACCACCCGGTCGGCGACCGCATACAGCACCGAGCTCGGCCCCATGCTGAGCAGGTCAGGGTGCGCTTCGAGGTCCTTGCGCACGTCGCTCAGTGGACTGCCCTCACCGTGACGGACCGTCACGACGAACCGCGAGCCGACGAACACCATGACCTCGCCGATCTCGACCAGTTCCTCGTGGTCGACGTAGCGAGCGGTCTTCATCACCATGAACAGGATGTCGCCGTCGCCGTACGTCTCGAGCTTCGCGCGTTGATGTCTGTGGACGGCGTCTTCGACCGCGAGCGGCGGAAGTTGGAAATGCTGACCGACCGTCTCGACGACCTCCGGACTGGGGTCGTGCAGACCGATCCAGATCCAGCCGTCGGTGCACTCCGATGCCTGTTTGAGCGCGGTCTCGAGGTCGATCCGTCCGCCACGCCGCTCGCCGCCTTCGTACAGCCCGCAGTCGACGACGGCCTTGCCGATCTCCTCGGCGCTCGGCGACTTGCTCGCGACCTCGCCAGACTCGGCTTTCGATTGATCGCCATCGGCGCCCGCCTGCGACTTTGGATCGCGCCGCGGCATCGGAAACCAGGAGAAGTCACTCGAGGGCACGATTCCAACAGTACCCCTGCGCAAGCACGGCCAGCCCAGCGGACGGATACGATCGGCCCGTGCCCGAACGCCTGTACTTCACGGACTCCGACGAGGCCAACGAGCTGATCGCCTCCGACCCGCTGGCGCTGCTGGTGGGCTTTGTCCTGGACCAGCAGGTCAGCGTGCAGAAGGCGTTCGCCGGACCGCTTGCACTGAAGGAGCGCCTCGGTGCGCTGGATGCCGACACGCTCCTGGCGGCCGATCTGGAGCCGGTGTTCCGCACCCGGCCGGCGATCCACCGCTTCCCTGCGTCGATGGCCCAGCGCGTGCACGACCTGGCCGCGCATCTGCGCGACCAGTACGACGGCGACGCGGCGCGCGTCTGGACCGAGGCGGCTGACGCGGACGCGCTGCGGGCCAACCTTGCCGCGCTTCCCGGCTTCGGCGAGATGAAGATCAAGGCGCTGGGCGCTGTGCTCGCCAAGCACTTCGGCGTCGAAGCCGCACGCGATCTCGTGCCGTGGCATCCGACGCTCGGTGACGTCGACTCCGCTGCGGCGCTCGCCTCCTATCAAGCGGCCAAGCGCGAACACAAGGCCAAATGGTCCAAGCCCCAGAAGCGCTCGTAGCCGCGCCGGAGCGCCGGGCCGGCGCCGCCCAGGCCCACCAGCTCAGTCGCGCAGCGCCGGGCGACCCGCACGCTCGTTGTAGAAGAAGCCGATCAGCGCGGCGGTGACGTCGGGGTCGAACTGACGGCCTGCGCAGCGCGACAGCTCGGCAAACGCCTCGGCGTGGGACATGCGGGCGCGGTAGGGACGGTCGCTGGTCATCGCGTGGTAGGCGTCACAAGCGAGGATGATGCGGCTTCCGATCGGAATGCGATCGCCGCTGAGGCGGTCCGGATAGCCGGTCCCGTCGAAGCTCTCGTGCTCGTGGCGCACGATCTCGGCGACCGGGGCGAACCCGCCGATGCTGCGCAGGATGCGCTCCCCGATCACCGGGTGCTCGGCCATCACGGCACGCTCTTCGGCAGTCAGCGGCCCGGGCTTGTTGAGGATGGCATCGGGCACGGCGACCTTGCCGATGTCGTGCAGCAGCGCCGCCGACTCCACGTCGTCGACCTGCGCCTGCGACAGCCCGAGGCTACGGGCAACGGCGCCGGCCATCGCCACGACGGACTCCGAGTGCTCGCCGGTGTACCGGTCGCGCTCGAGCAACGCGACCGCGAGTGCGTCGACCGCGTCACGGCGCCGGATTTCATCGACGAGCTGCGACCCCGAGGGGTGGGCGCTCGACGCGACCACCGCCCGTCCGCCGCCCGCGGCGCGCGCGTCCTGGAGCGCTCGCCGCGCCTGGTCGAAGAGCGCGACGGCGTCCCCGCCTCCCTTGAAGTCAGCGATGCCGGCCGAGACGGAGATGCCGCGAACGCGACCCACCTCCAGGCACTCGCACTGCAACAGGATCCGCGCCACACATGAACGGGCCGCCTGCTCGTCGATGTGCCGCAGCAGGAGCGCGAACTCGGCGTCGCCGGTGCGGGCCAGCAGATCATGCGCCCGTGTGCCATCACGTAGCGCACCGATCATGCCGCGCAGCAACGCGTCGCCGGCCCTGAAGCCGTGGTCGCGGTGGACGTCCGCCAGCCGATCGACCTGCAGCACGACCAGTGACCCCGAGAGGTCGTGGCGCTGTGCGCGCTTGAGCTCATCGGTCAGCTGGTTGCGAAACAACTCGATCGAGATCAGGCCCGTGAGCGCGTCCCGGCCGCGATCAGCGGCCTCGGCTTCGAGTTGCGCGATGCGCTCGCGCGCGACGGTCAGCTCGCGCGCCAGACGGTCGCGATCAGCGCGGGCAGACATGCTTGTGCAATCGGCACGTTCCAGCGACTACACAAGAGCCGGCGGGCGGCCTGGACCCAGGTCGGAGAGTGGCGGCGTCTGCGGGCACGCACTGCGCTCGTCTCCAAACAAGGTTCAGCGCGCTGTCTGTCCGCGCCGCTAGCGTGTGCGCCGCGCTGACCGCGGGCCTACCCGGACGCGCAACCGATGCTCGGCCTACCCGACACCATCACCGCCTGCCTGTTCGATCTCGACGGCGTCCTGACCCGGACGGCCGAGGTTCACGCCCGCGCGTGGAAGGAGACGTTCGACGAGTTCCTGGGCACCCGCGACCAACCCCCGTTCGAGCTGCCGCGCGACTACGACGAGTACGTCGACGGCAAGCCACGCCTGGACGGCGTGCGCTCGTTCCTGCGCTCGCGCGGAATCGAGCTGCCCGAGGGCGCGCCCGACGACCCGGTCACGGCGCAGACGATCCATGCGCTCGGCACCCGTAAGAACGAGCTCGTGCTGAAGCTCATCCGCGCTGACGGCGTCGAGGTCTACGAGGGCTCGGTGCACTACGTGCAGGCGGCGCGCGATGCCGGCCTGCGGCGCGCGGTCGTCTCCTCGAGCGCGAACTGCCGGGAGGTGCTGCAGGCCGCCGGCATCGAGCATCTCTTCGAGGCGGTCGTTGATGGGGTCGTGGCGCAACGAGAGGGGCTGCGCGGCAAGCCCGCGCCCGACATGTTCCTCTTCGGTGCTCGCCAGCTCGACACCGAGCCTGCACGTGCAGCAGTGTTCGAGGATGCGCTCGCCGGCGTCGCGGCGGGTCGCGCCGGCGGATTCGGGTACGTGGTGGGCGTGGACCGCACCGGTCAAGCCGAGGCGCTGCGACGTCACGGCGCCGACATCGTCGTGCAAGACCTCGCCGAGCTGCTGGAGGCAGGCGCGTGATCGGCGACGGCGTCTACGCCGTCGAGCCGTGGTCGATCCCCGAGCGCGAGCTGAACCTCGATCTGCTCGGCCAGAGCGAGTCGGTCTTCGCGCTGTCCAACGGCCATATCGGCCTGCGCGGCAACCTGGACGAGGGCGAGCCGGCAGGCTTGTCCGGGACCTACCTCAACGGCTTTCACGAGATCCGGCCGCTGCCCTACGCCGAGGCCGGCTACGGCTATCCGGAGTCGGGCGAGACGATGATCAACGTCACCGACGGCAAGGTGATCCGCCTGCTCGTCGACGACGAGCCGTTTGACTTGCGCTACGGGTCGGTCGAGCGCCACGAGCGCGTGCTGGACCTGCGCGACGGCGTGCTGCGGCGCGAGGTGCATTGGGTCTCCCCCGCCGGCCAGGCGATCATCGTGCGCTCGACGCGCCTGGTCTCGTTCGTCCAGCGCGCGGTCGCGGCGATCCTCTACGAGGTCGAGCCGGTCGACGCGCCGGCGCGGATCGTCGTGCAGTCAGAGCTCATCGCCAACGAGCCCGTTCCGGAGCAGACCGACGACCCGCGCGCCGCGGCGGCGTTGCGCGCCCCGCTGGAGCCGGAGGCTCATGGCCACAACGAGCTGCGCGCCGGGCTCGCCCACATCACGCGCGCGAGCCGGTTGCGGATCGCGGCTGGAATGGATCACGCCGTCGAGGGGCCGGAGGGCACGGTCACCGGGGCCGAGAGTGAGGCCGACCTCGCGCGCGTGACGATCAGCACCGAGCTCCAGCCCGGCCAACGGTTCAGGCTTGTGAAGTTCATCGCCTACGGATGGTCCAGTAGCCGCTCGCTGCCGGCGATACGCGGCCAGGTCGATGCCGCGCTTGCGGCCGCGATGCACACCGGTTGGGCGGGACTATGCGTCGCCCAGCGCTCGTACCTCGACGACGTGTGGGACCGCGCCGACGTCGAGGTCGACGGCGACGCGGCGCTGCAGCAGGCCGTGCGCTTCTCGATCTTCCACGTCGTGCAGGCCGCGGCGCGGGCCGAAGGGCGCGCAATTCCGGCGAAGGGCCTGACCGGACAGGGCTACGACGGCCACAGCTTCTGGGACATGGAGACGTACACGCTCCCCCTGCTCACCTACGTCTTGCCGGATGCCGCGCGCGACGCGCTGTGCTGGCGCCATTCGACGCTGCCGCTTGCGTACGCGCGCGCGCGCGAGCTCAGCCTCCAGGGCGCCGCCTTCCCGTGGCGGACGATCAGCGGCCAGGAGTGCTCGGGCTACTGGCCGGCCGGCACCGCCGCGCTGCATATCAACGCCGATATCGCCGACGCGGTGCGGCGCTACCTGTCGGCGAATCCCGACGATGGCTTCGAGCAGGACTCGGCGCTCGAGCTGCTGGTGGCGACAGCGCGACTGTGGCGCTCCGTGGGACACCACGACGCACGCGGCGGCTTCCGGATCGACGGCGTCACCGGGCCCGACGAGTACTCGTCGCTCGCGGACAACAACGTCTACACGAACCTCATGGCCGCGCGGAACCTGCGTGCCGCCGCCGACCTCGCGGCCAGACATCCGCAGCGCGCCGAGGAGCTGCACGTCGACGACGAGGAGATCGCGGGCTGGCGCAACGCCGCCGACGCGATGGTCCTCCCGTTCGACGACGATCTCGGGGTGACGCCGCAAGCCGACGCGTTCACGCGCTACCGGCGCTGGGACTTCGAGGGCACGCCGGGCGACCGCTATCCGCTGCTCATGCACTATCCGTACTTCTTGCTCTATACGAGCCAGGTGGTCAAACAGGCCGATCTCGTCTTCGCGCTCTACGCCTGCGGCGACCACTTCGGCGCCGAGCAGAAGGCGCGGGACTTCGAGTACTACGAGCGCATCACGGTGCGTGACTCGTCGCTGTCGGCGTCGGTCCAGGCGATTGTGGCGGCCGAGGTCGGCCACGTCGAGCTCGCCTACGACTACCTCGCCGAGACCGCGTTCATCGACCTGGGCAACCTCGCCAACAACACGGACGACGGCGTCCACCTCGCGGCGCTGGCGGGCAGCTGGCTGGTCGCCGTGGCCGGTTTCGGGGGGATGCGCGACCACGGCGAGACGCTGGCATTCGCGCCGCGCCTGCCGATTCGGCTGACGCGCCTGAGCTTCCGTCTCATCTACCGAGGGCGGCGGTTGCGGGTGACGGTGGCCGGCGGCGAAGCACGCTACGAGCTGATCGAGGGCGAGCCGCTCGAGCTGCTCCATGACGGCGAACCGGTGACCGTCACATTCGGCGCGGTGCAGCGGCGCGCGCTGTCGCCGGCGCCGCAGCGCACGCGACCCGTGCAGCCCCCCGGACGCGCACCGCCGCTGGGTGTGGTCCCCGATCCGCCGCGGTCCTGAGCCGGGACCGGCCGGTGTCGCCGCCTCAGGCTGACCTGACCTGATCGGCCGGCAGCGGTCGCTCGGCACGCCGGCGCCGCGTTCCCAGTCGCGTAGCGACCGCGGCCAGACCCGGCGGCATCCGGCCGTCGGTCGAAAGCCAGGAGCCGGCGAGGATCAGCAGCAGGCCGGCGCCGGCGCCCGTGCCGGGCCGTTCGCCGAGCACGGCGACACCGAGTGCCACCGCGACGACCGGGGCGATGTAGGTGATGACGAGCGCGCGCCCACGCCCCGCCTCGACGACGAGCGCGCCGTAGAAGACGAACGCAGCGGCGGTACAGAACAGGCCAAGCACGACGATCGAGATGAGCGCCTGGCCCGAGAGCGTGGCGGCGGGCGGCGCGAACACCGCCGCGGGGGTCAGCACGAGCGCCGCGACCGCGAGCGCCGCACCCATCGTCGCGCGCGGGTCAAGGTCGGCCAGATGGCGCTTGAGCAGCATCGGGCCGACGGCGTAGCAGAAGGCCGAGAACAAGATCGCGAGCGCGCCGAGCAGCTCGTCGCCGTGGCCGGCGACGTCGATTCCGACCAGCACCACGACGCCCGTCAGACCGAGCAGCAGCCCGCCGAGGCGCTTTCCGCTCACCCGCTCTGCGTCGTCGAAGCGCAGCGCGAGCAGCGCCACGAAGAGCGGCGCCGCCGCGACGAGGATCGCCGCCAGCGACGACGAGACGTGCGTCTCTCCGGCAGCGATAAGCGGAAATGGGATCACCATCTCGATGACACCGAACACCGCGATCCAGCGCCATCGCCCGCGCAGCGACCCCAAGACGTTCGCGTGCCAGGCGAGTCCGAGCAGGACGATCGCCCCGAGAACGACGCGCGCCCAGGCAAGAAATGCCGGCGGCACGCCGTCGTCGACCGCGACCTTGATGAACAGGTACGGAATCCCCCACAGGGTCGATACGGCCGCGAAAGCGACCCACGCTCGAGCGCTCACCGCAGCAGCATGACATCGCGCCAGCCCCGCTCAGCCGCTGCGGTGCGCTGGCCCGAACGGCACGAAGCGGCGCCCGCGCCTCGACGCGCGGGCCATGGGGCCCATTGAAGTGGCTCGTTACGATCTGGACACTTCATAGCGATCGCGCTTGGCCACCATGACAAATGGGTAGACGGAGAAGGAGCCGCGGTTGCGCGAGGAAGGTTCGCGGCTTAACGAGGTGTGCTCTGCACTCGCGTCAAGCCAGCTACAGAGAGGGTCACCACGTGATCAGTTCCCATTGCCAGCGTTTATCCCCGGTCGACGACTTATTCCTGCAACTGGAATCGCCGTCTGCGCACATGCACGTCGGTTGGAGCGCGATCTGCTCCGTTCCTGAGAGCGGGACGCGGCCGACGATCGAGGCCATGCGCGAACGGGTCGCTGGACGTCTTGCGTTGATGCCGCGCTGCCGTCAGCGGCTGCTACCTGCCTCGCTCGGTCTGACCGAGCCGCGCTGGGTCGATGACCCGCACTTCGATCTGAATGCGCACGTCTTCGAGCTGAGCGATCCCGACGAGGAAATCAGCCTCGCACGCTTCGCCGAGCTGCGCGACGCGCTGCTCTCGATGCCGCTGGACCGAAGCCGCCCGTTGTGGCAGATGGCGCTGGCGCCGCGCCTAGCCGGTGGCCGGCTCGGCTTTGTGGGCCGCGTACATCACGCGATGGCCGACGGCGCCGCCGCCTTTCTGGTCGGGGCGCTGGTCCTCGACACGGGGGAAGAGGAGCCTTCCGCGCCCCCCGAGCACTGGCGCGCGCAAGCCACCCCGAACCTTGCGCAGCGCGCGCTCGATCCGATCTTGCATGGCGCCGGATTGACGAGCCGCGCCGTCGTCGACACCGCCCGCGCGGCGAGCCATCCGCGGACGACCGCTCGCAGCGCGTTGCGCGACGCCAAGCGGGTCGCAAGCGTGCTGGCGCAGGATTTCCTCCCGCTCGCGCCCAACTCCGCGCTGAACGGCACAATCGGCCCGCGGCGGACCCTCGTCAGCTTCAAAACCGAGCTCAGCGGGCTGCGCACGGTCTCGCGCAATCACGCCGGCACGCTCAACGACGTCGGCCTCGCGATCGTGTCGGGCGCGCTGCGGACGCTCGCGCTCGAGCGCGGCCGCGAGCCGGAGCCGCTGAAGGCCCACATCCCGGTCGACGTGCGCCGCGCGCACGAGCGCGGCAGCCTCGGAAACCATGTCTCGATCGCGATGGTCTGGCTTCCGCTCGACAGCACGTCGGCGGCGGTGCGCCTGGAGCACATCCGTGCGCAGACGCGCAGCTTCAAGCATGGCTCTCGCCCGGAGGGCGCGCGAACGCTGCTATCCGGCGTCAGCCTGCTGCCGAGTGCGATGCGCGGACTGGTGGCCCGGACTGCTGCGTCCAGGCGCGGATTCAACCTCACGGTCTCGAGCATCCCCGGCCCGCGTTCGGCGATGTACATGCTCGGTGCGCGCCTGGACGAGATCTATCCCGTCGTCCCGATCGCTGACGAGCACGCGCTGTCGATCGGGATACTCGCCTATCGCAAGCACTTGCACTTCGGCCTCTATGCCGATCCCGACGCAATGCCCGACGCCACGCACCTCCCCGACCTGCTCGCCGACGAGGTGCGCGCGCTACGACCTGCCGAGGCCCGCCGTGCACCCGCGCGGCCGCGTGCCATGGCAACCCTGTGACGCATACCAAAGGAGCGCATTGATGACGCCCACTGCCGAACCCCACCGGCTCTCAGCCCTGGACGGCTCGTTCCTGCGCCTGGAATCGGCGCAGTCCCACATGCACGTGGGCTGGAGCGCCGTCTTCGCCGCGCCCGGCGAGCGCCCCCGACCGACCGTGGAGGCGCTGCGCGCGCGGATGGCCGGGCGGCTGCACCGGGTCCCGTGGTCGCGCTGGCGCCTGGACCAGGCGCCGCTCGGTCTGTCGGAGCCGCGCTGGATCGAGGATCCGGACTTCGACCTCGCCGCGCACGTCGTCCAGGTGACCGGGCCCGACGATCCCGTCAGCCTCGACAGCTTTGCGGCACTGCGTTCCGCGCTGCTGTCGACGCCGCTTGACCGCTCGCGTCCGCTGTGGCAGATCTACCTCATCCCGTGCTTGGAGGACGGTCGCGTGGGGATGGTCGGCAAGATCCACCACGCGGTCGTGGACGGGATCGCCGCGCTGCAGATCGTGAGCCTGTTCGTGGATCCCCAGCCCGACGGCGTTACCGAGCCGCCGGTGCATTGGGAGCCTGAGAGCAGGCCGGGCAGCGTCGGTTGGGTGATGGATGCGGTGCGCCAAGGCATCGGGGACGGCATAAGCGTGCTGCGCGCCGGCTCGCATGTCCTGACGCGACCGCGCGCGACCGCCGAGCGGGCGCTGCACGAGGCCAGACGGCTCGCCGGCGCGGTCGCCGACGACGTCCTCCCGCCGGCCCCGCAGTCGGCGCTGAACGGGCAGATAGGCGCGCGTCGCACGCTCGTCGGTTACCACGCCCCACGCGATCTGCTGCGGTCGGCTCGAGGGGCCGGCGGCACGCTCAACGATGTCGGCCTCGCCGCCGTGACCGGCGCGTTGCGCGCGCTGGCGATCCAGCGCGGCGAGCGGCCGGACGCGCCGCTGAAGACGATGGTCCCCGTCAGCATGCGCCAGCCCGGCGACGACGAGGCAGGCAACAAGATCGCGATGGTCTACATCCCACTGCCCGTACACGTCGCATCGCCGACCGCACGCCTCGAGCTCGTGCGCGAGCAGACCTCGCTGCTCAAGCACACCGACCGTGCGGGCGCTAACCAGGCGCTGTTCGAGACCGCGGGCCTCGTGCCGGCGCCGCTGCGTTCGCCGGTGGCCAAGGCGATGGCGACGCCGCGCCAGTTCAACCTCACCGTGTCGCAGTCGCCCGCCCCGCGCGGAGCCATGTATGTGCTCGGCTGCGAGCTCGAGGAGGTCTACTCGGTCGTGCCGATCGCCCAAGGTCACGCGCTCGCAATCGGGATGGTGCGCTACCGCAACGAGCTGTTCTTCGGCTGCTACGCCGACCCGGACAAGCTGCCCGAGGTGCACGAGCTGCCCGCGCTGCTGGCAGCGGAGCTGCGCGCGCTCGCGGCCGCGGCGCCGCGGCGGCGCGAACCGTCCGCGCGCAGCAACGGGAGAACCCGGGTGCCAGTGGGATAGGCGCTCGCCCTTGCGCGACGACCGGCTAGATTGAAGCTGCGGATCGTGTGTGCCGCCTCCATCGATGCTGGCACTCATCAAGATCCCCGCGAACATCGCCTACGTGATGCTGTTCGCACTCGTAGGGCTCGAGTCGAGTGGCCTTCCGCTGCCGGGTGAGACGGCGCTGATCAGCGTCTCGCTGCTTGCCAGTCAGGGCCAGGTGAACATCGAGATCGTCATCGTCGTCGCGACGCTCGCCGCCGTGGTGGGGGATAACGTCGGCTACGTCATCGGTCGCATCGGCGGCCGGCGACTGCTTGAGCGCCCCGGCTTGCTTGAGCATCACCGCCGCATGATCATCGTCAAGGGCGAGCCCTTCTTCGAGAAGCACGGCCCGAAGGCGGTGTTCCTCGGTCGCTGGGTGGCGGGCCTGCGGATCGCGGCCGCGTGGCTCGCCGGGATCAACCACATGCGCTGGCGGACGTTCCTGTTCTGGAACGCGCTCGGCGGGGCCTTTTGGGCGACCGCCACCGCACTGCTCGCCTATTACCTTGGCTCGCAGGCGGAGGAGATCTTCAAGGTCGTCGGGATTGCCGGCGTAGCCGCCGCGGTGCTCGCCGTCGCCGGATTCATGCTGTGGCGCCGCCAGCGCGGCCGGCGAGCTGACGCCTCGGCGTGGCGGGTGCCGACGAGCGCGGACGGTCTAGAGCGCCACGTTGAGGACGATATACAGCACGGCGAGCAGCGCGAGGACGACCGCCACCCGGGTGCCGATCTGCCGCGGAAGTAACGCCGAGGCCGCGCCCGCAAGGACGAGAATGAGCAGGGCGACGACGAGGGCGGTGCTGGACACAGGAACTCCTCCATTGAAACGGTGGCCCCCCGGTTCCGCGGGGAGAGAACCCGACGGTCGTCAACCCAGGTTCTCGAGGAGCCCTTGTGCAAAAGCCGACACTAGTGCCGCGCCAGCGCTCGTGCAACGGCGCTAGCGCGCGATCCGCACGACCGACAGCCGGTTCGAGAACGGCACGCTCGCCACGCCGCCGTCGTTGCTGGCCTCGATGCTGCACGCCAGCTTGCGGCCACGGTCGGACTTTCGGACCGTGTACGTCTTGCCACGCCCCACCCGCCGCCCTCCCTGACGGTTCCAGAGCACGGCGAGCTTCGTGGGCGCAGTGGCAAAACCAGATGCCATACACGTGAGCGTTGCGCCGACGCGGCGCCTGCCTTTGACCTTGGCCGCGGTCGCGGTCGTCGGCGCCCAAGCCGGCGATGGATTGGTGATGAAGTCGCGGTAGTGCTGGACGTCGGCGAACACGGATGGCAGGTGGTCGGCCCCGCAGCCCGCGCCGCCCCAGCTGACGATGCCGATCAGCACCGGCGCATCGGGCGTGGCCACGTAGAGCGGGCCGCCGCTGTCGCCGATGCAGCCCGAGCTCAGCGGGGGACGGCCGTCGATGTCGATGGCGCAAACCATGCGCGTGCCGTCGAAGCGCTCGCCGCTGTTGCCCTTCCGCCTCTTCCACGCAGTGGCGCAGTCCGCATCGGTCATCGGGCGCAGGATCGCCTCACGCAGGTTGCCGCCGAACGTCTGCTGGAGGCTGGCGCCCGATCCCGGTGCGGCCGCTCGCCCACGGCCGACGATCCGGGCCTCGGCGGGGAGCGCGGTGTCGCCGCCCAGTGTCACAGGCGCGACTGCGGTGACGGGCTGTGCGACCTGCATGATCGCAACGTCGTCGAGCACGTTGCCGCCGTTGTCCTGGCGCCAGCTGGGATACATCGCGAAACGTGTCACGCTCGTCATCGCCCGCCGACGTTGATGCCGCCGAGGTCCTGGAGTCCGCGGTGGGCGACGCAGTGACTGGCGGTGACGAGGCGGTCGGGCGCGACGAGCATGGCGCCGCAACCGCCCGTGTAGGCAAACCACGGCACCGCCGAGGGCTCGATGACCTGGCCGCCGATGACCGCACCGGCGGGCGTGGCAGCGGCGAGCGCGACAAGAGCGGCGAGGGGTGCTGTTCGGGCTGTGCGCATCGTGGTCCTGCACAGAAACGTAGACGCTGCCCGGAAGGTTCCGTGAGCCGGGGGCTTGTCCTCGCCGGGCGAGCCGGCCGGAGCGGGGTGAGGTGCTGGTCAGGCGGTGGGCATAGGGACCGACTCGCACTGCGCTGCGTGACGTAGCTTGCGCAGACCCAGGCGCACGCGGCCTTTGACGGTCCCGAGGGGAATTCCGACCCTGGCGGCGATCTCGTTCTGGCTGTAGCCCGCGAGGTACGCGAGGTCGATGACCTCGCGCTGCTCGCGCGGGAGCTCGGCCAGCAGGCGGAGCGCTCGATCGTAGTCGTCGATCGCCAAGACCTGCTCCTCCGTGCGCTCCGGCGCCTCGATGTTGTCCACGGCGTCGGGCGTGAGTTCTTGGTGCAGTGCCTGGCGGGCTCCGCGCCGCAGCGTGTCGATGCTGCGGTTGCGCACGAGCGCATAGAGCCATGTACGCAGGCTTGCGCGTTCGGCGTCGAAGCTGGCGGCTCGGCGCCAGAGCGAGATGAAGGCATCCTGCGTCGCCTCCTCGGCGGTGCCTGCCGCGCCCGTGATGCGCCGCGCCAGCCAGTAAGCCTGGACGTGGTAGCGGTCGTAGATGGTCTCGAAGGCGCGGATGTCGCCGTCGGCGACTCGGCCCATCAGCTGTTCGTCGGTGTCGGTGGCGCCGTGCGCCTCTGCAGCGTTCATGCGCGACACTGTACAGTATTTGTATAGCTCTCGTAGAGATTTCGTCCAGATCGGTAAGCTACGGGCCATGGCGAAGGACGGAAGGCTCCGGATCGGCGAGCTGAGCAGGCGGGTCGGGGTGAGTCCCGAGCTGCTGCGCGCCTGGGAAACGCGCTACGGCCTCGTGGATCCCGAGCGCACGGAGGGCGGTTTGCGGCTGTACTCCGGTGAGGACGAGCGCCGCGTGCGTGAGATGCGGCGCCAGATCGCCGCCGGACTCTCGGCGGCGGAGGCAGCGCGCGTCGCGCTTGGGACTTCGGCTCGGCCCGCCTCGCCACAGCGGTTCCTGACGCAGCTCGACCGCGCTCTGACCGCGCTCGACGAGCCCGCCGCGCAGGCCACGCTGGACCGTACCTTCGAATCGCTTGACCTCGAAACCGCCCTCGCGCAGGTGATCCTCCCATTCCTGCACAAGCTGGGCGAACGTTGGGCAGCGACCGAGCGCAGCGTCGGACAGGAGCACTTCGCCAGCAACGTGATCGGTGGGAGGCTTCGCACTCTCGCGCGCGGCTGGGGCGACGGCGCTCGACAGCTCGCGCTGCTGGCCTGCCCGCCCGGCGAGCAGCACGAGCTCGGGCTGCTGTGCTTCGGGCTGCTTCTGCGCAAGGGCGGATGGAGGATCGTCTATCTCGGGGCGCAGACCCCGACGAGCGATCTCGCGACCGCGATCACGACGCTGTCGCCGGCGCTTGTAGTGCTGAGCGCGACACGTGTGCGGCGATTCCTGGACGTAAAGGACGAGATCCGCGCGCTAGGAGGGCAGATCCGCGTCGCCATCGGCGGCGCGGCTGCGTCGGAGTCGCTCGCGCGTTCGCTGGGCGCGGAGTTCCTCGCCCACGACCTGGTCGCCGCGGCTCGTGGCTTGAGCGAGATTGCCTCCTGAGGCTGGCAATGTCCTGCCTCGCTGTCGCAGTGGACGCTCCTACGCCGTTACCCGATCACCCTGCATCCACGAACTTATCCGCATACGAAACGCGAACACAGACCTGCGCAGCCCCGACAGTCGTGGCCAGGCGAGCAGGAGGCGGACGGGCGCAGAGCATTTCCAGCGTGCGCTGTGCGAGCGCGCGTGGAGGATCTGGATGAGCTCGTTCATGACATCCACGTCGCACAGCTCTCGCGCGAGTAGCGAGCGATCCAGGTCCTGCGGCGAGGCCGCGCGGTCGATGACGTCACAGATCTCACGTCTGAGGCTCGACTGCTTGGACGGCCGGGCGAAGATCTTCGTATAGCGCCAACTGCGACTGTGCGCTCGTGCGTAGAGGACGGCCACGAGCGCCTCGCGCACCGAGCTCACCCCGATGTCGGCGGCCAGCAACCACACGCGATGCTCGAAGTCGGCGAGCTTCAAGTCGCGGTTGGCTTCGCGCGCGATCTGCTTGACCGGTTCGTCAGGGGCGCAACTGCCCACGAACCGCGCGAAGATGCGCGCGTCGCAGGACGCGGCGGTGACCGGCGAGTCGAACACCGGTCTCACCCATGGAACCCATGGAACCAATGTCCTCTCGGACGTCCGCAATCCGATCGCGTCGGTCCGGTCTCGTTGGGCCGGGGCGTAGACGCCGGCGGCGTTGTCGCCCTCGTGCTGCTCGCGGGTACGAGCGAGAATCCACGAGCGCTGGCGCGGCGCCATCAAGATGACGTCGTCGAGCGTCAGCATCTCCGGGTCCCCGACGATCCGGGCCGGCCGCCAGCGGGCCGCCCTCCAGCGAACGATATCCGCGACCGGCTCGGGGGGAGCGAGGGGGACGCCGGGCGGGGCGAGGATCAGGGTCTCGCCATTGGGTCGCGGATCGCTGAGGCAGTCGCCGCGCCCGAACGGGCCAGGTCCGATCTGCCAGTCCGGGCGGGCTCCGCTAGGGGTCGTGAGCGTCGATGCAGTGGTCGGGGCCCGGGGAGACATCTCGTCGCTTGCCCGATGGGTCACTCCAACGCTGCGACCAGCGGTCGCGCGTGTCGGGACAAGCTTTCGTTGCAATTGAGTCATCACGGGGAGCTCTCATCCATAGAGTTGTGGTCCGTTGGTGGCTCCCCAACTCTGACGGCCGAACTGCCCTCTTCGGGACAAGAGGGGACGGATCCGCACGCCAGAGGCCGATTCCCGGACAGAAACGCATCCTTCGAGTGCTCGCCGGCCGATCTGTCGGCGCTCCGGTAACAGCGTCTTAACCAGTTACTGACAGTCGTTGGGCTCACTGACACACGGCGCTCTGATACCGGCAGCGCCACCCTCATCGGTACGGCGCCTTCAGACGCTCGACGCGACCATCGTCGGACACTGAGGCGATCTCAAGCCCCCGCCGCACCGCCGACCGCGCCGCGTCTAGCGAGAAGCCCAGATACTCGGATGGGATGACGAGCACGCGGCGGATCTGTCGTCGCCGCTGCGCGACTCGCGACAGCCGCTCGGCCGCACGCTCGACATCCGCGCGTCGCACGGAGGACGTGAGTTCGAGCACCGCGACGAGCATCTCGTCGCGTCGGAAGGCGATCAGGTCGACATCGTCGAGCTCGTCGAGGATCTCGTCGTAGCCGTGCTCGCGCAACGACGCGGCGAACGCTCCCACCAGGAGCCGCTGGCGCGCATCCAACGTTTGGGACGCCTCCTGCACCGTCTCGTTGGCGGCTTGGCGAGCCGCGTCGAGCCTCGATGCACCCCACAAGGACCGCGGCCGGTAGCGCGCGACCGCAGTTGTGATCAACTCGGTGGTCTGCCGCGCGGAAAGTCCCTTCTCGTCGGCGAAGCGGTCGATCTCGCGGATTACGAGCTTGACGCCATCCCGGGTGGCTTCGACGTTGCCGGCGATACGCGAGTAGAACGCTCCGAGAACCACCATCCCCGCACCGAAGATCACGAGCAGAGGAGAGATCGCCGGCTTGTCGGCCTTCCACGTCGCGAGCGCGAGCTCGACCGCGCCCCCTACGATCAGCACGAAGCCTCCATATTGCTCGAGCCAGCGTGACGCCGTCACCGCCGGCCCGGCGCCAATGGTCGGATGCCGCGGTGCCGGAGCCTGACGCTCCGGAGTCCGGCGCGTGGTCATCGGCGCACCTGCTCCCGGCTGATTCTGGACACAGCGCATCAGCCTGCTCATGAATCGAGCCTGCGCGCCTGACGCTGGCGAACGACCGCCACCAGCGCGGCGTTGAACATGATGCGCAAGGCACGCACGAGGGTGCGGGACTCCGGGTTCTGTGCTTTCACCAACGACGGCGTCAGCTGCTCGCCGAAGCGCTCGCGGCATGGCGGACCATGCTCGTTGGTCGCGAGAAACTCCCCGTAGGCGATGGCCGGGCCGAGCTCCGTCGGCTTACCGAGGTCGAAGCCCGCCAGCGAATAGCTCAGTCGACCGGCGACGGCGGTGCCCGTAGCCTCCTCGTGCGACTCGGGAGCGTGCTGACGGCGGTGCAGTAACCCCCGATCGTCGCCGTCGTTGCGCATCAGGTATGTGACGCGAGAAGGTCGAAACCCGACGTCGAGGCCGATCGTGGGCGCGAGACCAGCCAGCTTACGAAGCATGAACGGTCGTATCTGCACCCACTCGTCGGAGCCCTGATAGGGATCGTCGTTGCACTCGAGGACCACGCGTTCGAATCCGCGATTCACGGCGACCTCCACGGCTTCGGAGGTTCCGACCTGCACTGGTCCCTCCCACCCGCCGCCAGTCAGGGGACCGAGGTGCAGCTCGGAGCCGACCAGTGTCCCCATCCGGTCGTAGGAAGCGAGCTCGGAGGCGGTCATGCCGATCCTGTCTAGGCGCTGCTTGTCGTTCTCGCTCGCGTAAGCGTCGATCTTGCGATTCATCCGCTCGAGTGCTTCGAGCATGGCATCCAGCGCAAAGACGAACTCCGTCTCGTTCATGCTGGGCTTCGGCGCGTGAAGGATCGTCGGTACCTCCACGTCACCTCCGGTCAGCGAAAGCCCGAAGAGGCGCTGGCGGCTGCCGACGATTCCGGGCCCGCTGGCCTCCCGACCGACCGGAGAGTCGAGTTCGCAGACCTGCCAGACGGTTGAGTCGCAATAGGCTCCACGAGCCGCGAGCACCATGACGAGCGCGAGCGCGCACTCCGTGGCGTGGAACGCCAAGACGTCGAGTGATCGGTAGATCCCGGCACGGCCCAGGTTCGCTTCCTTGGCGAGCAGCTGGACCGTGGTGACAGGCCGATCTTTGACCGGAGCACCGAACACCGGCCGCAAATACTTGAAGTCGCTGCGCAGCAGGCTCGTGAGCTTCATTTCGCTGTTCTTGTCCATACCGGCAATCGTGCAGATGACGGGCATGAGGTCGAGCAACAGCCTGATCGCGGCGTCGAGATCGTCAGGCGTCGCGAGGAGCGGACCGGGGACGTGCCTGTTCCTCATAAAAATCACGCTACAGCCGTGCCGGGCCGATGAGATGAGTGCGCGACAGATCCGCCTGCACCTCGAGGGAACCTGCGTTTCTGTGGAGCTTTCCGATCAAACGTCAGGGCACGATGCTCATATGACGTATCTACACCAACGTCCAGGTCGTGTCCGCGCGAATCCCCTCGAAGAGGAACCTCCGTCCGCGGATCTGTCTCGATTCCCGGTCAGGCGACGCGGTTGTGTCCCATGTTGGCCAGCAACACTCGCCGAGGAGGGACAATCCTGGCCACAGGCGAACAACGTGTCCTCGAAACCTCCACGACCCCACCCGGCCCGCAGCGGCGACGACATGACGACAGGGCAATCGCGCGGGTGGAGCGTGCAGGTTGGACCTTTCGGTCGTGGCACGTGCCTCATCCGCCGCACCCACGACGGGCACACGATGATTCTCGCGCCGCCGGGCGTTCCCCTGGCACCCCCCGAGACGGTCGCCGACCTGATGTCGTGGCGAGGAGCGAAGTGGGCGCACGGCAGGATCGCCGCCGGGCCGACATCGTTGACGCTCGTCGAGGCGCTCGAGCGCGCTCCCGACCAGCACACGTGGATGAGGCAGCGCCAGGACGAGACCGACGCCGACACCGCGTTCGACGCCAACGGCGGCGCAATTGCCTTCCCGGCCAGATCTACAGGTGCCGGCGCCATCTCCGCCTCCTGAGCGCCGCGGATTGTCAGTTGCTGTCGCCGTTCGCCGCCGCCCGCGCGAGTACGTGCTCGACCGTCGGTCCGTCGGCGGCCTTGCTCCAGGTGTGTTCGAAGTGACTCTCCATGAGCCGGCCGGCCAAGGCCGTCTTGTCGTAGGACAACACGGGTACGAACCCCCCGAAGCAGTGGAGATCCGGGAAACCCATGCCGGCGAGGTGGCTTTGAATCACGCTGTCCCCTCCGGTGTGGTAGTTCTCCACGAAGCAGGTGTCCGCCGTGAGAACGAGGTGTGTGGTCGGCTCGGCGCTGGAGAAGCGCACCTGCAGTTGATCGCGATCCTCGAGGCGCTCTCGCAGCGCGCGGTCCGGCACGTCGGCGGTATCGGGATGGGCGACCGCACGGGCCGTGGCAACGATGTCCTTGTACAGGGGAGAGTCGTAGAAGCGGTCGTCGTCTTCGCCGAAGATCATGTCCTGCTCGACACCGGCGCGCGTACGAGCCGCGTTGGAGTCAGGATCCAGCAGCAGCAGCTGAAACTGCGCGTCGCGCTGGAGCGCGGCGCACATAGGTGTGAATAGCGTCGGCTCCACCTGAGGACTCAGCAGTAGAAGGAAGCGCAGTGAGTTGCTCATGATCCTCACCAGCCCCCCGGCGGGGACGTCGCTGAGCGCAACCGACACGGCTGCCTTGTACGCACCGTCGCCGGCCCGGCTTCTGAAGATCTGGCGAATTCCGGCGACCTGCGCCTGGCGGCCGAGCTCTGCCAGCGGCGTATCGGCGCTTGGAAGTGGCCACCCGCCGCCCTGACGCCCGCGCTCCATGAACTCATCGAGATCCGCGAGCTTGAACCGCACGCTGCGGCCCCTGCGGTAGTGAGGCAGGTTGTACAGCGCGATGTACCGCTGGATCGACTTCTGCGATACCGAGAGATACGCCGCTGCGTCGGCCTTGGTGAGGAACTCGCCGCCGTCGCCGAATGATTGATCGCGGGGCATCAGGGCGGCTCCGCGCGGCATTGTACGCAACCGGAGTCCACTGTGGACCCTTCGTGTCCAGATCGTTGGCGCTTGCTTAGGAGCACCGGGCGGCCTTTACCCAGAAATTCCGCACGAGCTGTGACGGCCCCCTGGTCCAGTCACCTCGCCTGCACCGGCGCGACCATCAGGTCCGCTGCGCTGCTGGGCACGTGGCCGCGTCGAACACGGCATCAACCATGATGCCGTTTGAGTCGAACCGGCCTCAGCCCTGACGCCAGAGCGTGCGGTAGTCGTCCGGCAGTTGGGCGACGGTGTCGTGCCACTCCTTCTCGCCGATGGCCTCGCGCAGCGTGCGCAGAACCGCACGCGCGTGCTCGGCGGCGAGCCCTCGGTCGACGCCCTCGCGGTTGGCGATCTCGCTCAGGAACGTCTGCAGCGACATCGGCCGCGCGGCGCCGTTGCTGATCGCGCGCCCACGCTCCAGCGGCGGGCGCAGCTCGGCGGGCAGGCGCAGCTCGAGGTCGTCGACCTGGCCGCCGGTGATGCGGATCGCGAGCACCTCGAGGACGGCCTCGATCGCGCGCAGCGCCCGCTCGCGATCGAGGCCGGCGCGGGCGCTGACGCGCTCGAGGAACTCGTCGAAGCTCAGCGCCGGCTGCGACGGCGGCTCGGGCACCTCCGGCGGCGGCGCCTCGCGCAGCGCCGCGTCGAGCAGCGGGTCGAAGTCCTTGGGCAACTCGGAGCGCATGTCTGCGAACTCGTCGGGGCCCGCGGCGACCCACAGCGCGGCGAACACCGCCCGCGCGTCGCGCTCGGCTTGCGGCTCGTCAACGCCGACGCGCTCCGCGATGCGGCGCAGGAACTCGTCGACATGAAACGTGCCGTGGTCGTTGGCCGGCGCCAGGCACGAGCGCAACTCGCGCGGCAGCCGCTCGCCGAGGTCGTCGGCCTCTCCGACGGAGATCCGCTCGGCGAGCGTCGTCAGCGTCGCGCACGCGGCGCGCGCCGCCTCTTCGCCGTCGATCGCGGCCTCCTGCTTGACGGTGGTGATGAACGCGTCGTACTCCATCCCGGCTGCGATAGTTCGCGTGGGTGCAGCCACAAGGCGTGGCCGATGGGCGTCGCTTGCTGACGGGTTGGCGTTATGCGAGCTGTTCGCGGAGTCGCTGCATCGCCTTGTTCAAGAGGTGGCGAATGTAGCGGCGCACGAGCGGCGCGGCGACCCGTTCCACGCCCGGAACCTCGAGGAACTTCAGCTCGAAGGTCACGCCGGTGTTGCCGTCGGGACGCTCCTCGAGCAGATACGTCCCCTGCGTTCGGCGCCGTCCGTTTGCACCCGAGCCCCGCTCGACGATCCGTCGAGGTGCTTCGACCTCGATGACTTCGACCTCCGTCCAGTCCTCAGGACCCGGCGTCCGTGAACGCGCGCGCAGTCGAGATCCCACCCCGCGCTCGGGACCCGAGAATTCGAAGTCGGTCCACATGTGGTCGAGAAAAGGAGCGTGGTTCGCGGAGACATCGAGAAAGTCGAACACCTCCTGAGGGGGCTTCTGCACGACGACGGAAACGCGTACCGGGCGCATGATCAAATCCTCCAGGAGCAACATTGACACAGCACGCCAGATCGCGCCGCGCAACCGCGCGGCGAAGTCGGGAGCGACGTTAGAGTCGACGTTCGTCAAAGGCGATTGGGGAGCCGAGATCGTCGATGCGCTGGCGCCGCAGGAGGGCGACGTGATCGTCGAAGGCAAGCGTGGGCTGGACACGTTCGCCACGACGAACCTCGACTTCGCCCTTCGCGCCCGCGGGATCACCACCATCGCGCTGGGTGGCTTCCTGACGAACTGCTGCGTCGAGTCGACGATGCGTACCGGCTATGAGAAGGGCTACGAGGTCATCACGCTGTCGGACTGCGTTGCGGCGACGTCGACCGAGGAGCACGAGAACGCGATCCGGCTCGACTACCCGATGTTCTCAGACGTGATGACCTCGCACGCGTTCACCGGCGAGCTGCAGGGCGTGGCGATGGCGTCGGGCGGAGACGTGGAGTAGGAGACGATCGGCGCGACTGCGCTACGTCAACCGCGCTGCGCTTCCAGCGTCTCGCGCAATGCCTCGAGGGCGGTGTAGCGCGGGCTCCAGCCCAGCTCGCGCTTCGCCTTGCCGGCGTCCATGATCGGCGGGGTCCACAGCGCCTCGGCCCAGCCCAGCACCGGCGGGGCGAACGGCAACGCCGCGAGCAATCGTCCGGCAACCTGGACCGGCGCCCGCGGCACCGCGACCGGCAGCATCCCGATCTCGCGCGCGACGTCGAGCGCTGTCAGCACGCCGTCACCCGTCACGTTGTACGCGCCCGGCGGGCCCGCTGCCTGGACGCACAGGTGCAACGCCTGGCCAACGTCCTGCTCGTGGATGAACTGCACCGGCAGCGCCGGCAAGAGCGCCGGCAGTGTCACCGGCGGGCGCAGCGCGAACGCCGTCAGGCGCTGACCGAGCGCCTCGAGCCACGTTGGAAAGAACGTCTTCGCCCCCGCGAAATGCGGGCCCAGCACGATCGACGGGCGCAACAGGTACATGTCGATTTCGGGATGCGCCGCCGCGGCGTCGTGTAGAAGCCGCTCGACCTCCGCCTTCTCCTTGGAGTAAAAGAAGTGCTTCGCCGGTCGCGTCGGCCACTCTTCGGTGATCCTGACGGGGTTGTCGCGCCCGAACCCGTATGCCGCCACCGACGACGCGTAGACGAAGCGCCGCGCACCCGCCGCGACAGCCGCGCGGAACGTGTTCATGGTGCCCTCGACATTGATCTCGCGAATCGTCTGGCGATCGGCGATGCCGACGATCATGAACGCGAGGTGCACGACGACGTCGGCGCCAACGAAGGCCTGCTCGAGCGCGGCCGGATCGCGCACGTCGCCCTGGCGGTACTCCATCTTCGTCCAGCCGTGCTCGGCCGGATCGAACGGGCGCCGCGCGATCCCGATGATCCGACCGACGCGATCGTCGGCCTCCAGCAGCGGGACGAAGCCGAAGCCGAACGTGCCGGTCGGGCCGGTGACGGCGACGGTCAGCGCTGGTCCGGGTGCAGCCACGCCGCGACGGTATCGCACCGCGTCGCATACCTCGGACTACCGGTGACGTCGGTCATCGGTGAACAGCTTCCCGTCGTGGCGGCCTGACGCACACGCCCGCGGCGAGCCCGACGAGGGAAATTCGCCGGACTCGCCCGCAGCCAGCTCAGGAGAGCGTGCTGACCAGGCTTTGCAGCATGCGCGCTTCGGGCTCGGGCAGGCGCTCGAAGCGCAGCCCGTAGACCGTCGGGCGCTCCTGGCAGACGACGCGGACCTTCCCCTGGATGCAGTCGCCGTCATGCTCGACGGAGAACGCCAGCCATTCGTCGATGCCGAGCGGGCGCTGGCTGTCGACGCGCATCCCGCTGACGCCGAGATCGAGCACCTTCGACGCGATCGGCGAACCGGCTGCCCGGCACAGCGTGCAGGGCAGCGTGATGTCGCCGGTCGCCTGCCGGCACTGTTGAGTGGACTCTTCGCGCAGCACGTGAAGCCTCCCTATCGTCCCCCTGCATGTGCCTGCGAGGTGAGCTGACGGGCTCGCGCTGACAGCGCTACACCGCAGATGCGGCGATTCGCCCCAGAGCCCATCCAATCGGGCTCGTTGGTTCCCCCGCTCGCCCTGGCCCGTATCCAGCGCGACTCGGCCTGTACCGTCGGCGCCAACGTAGCACACGCATTTGACAAGGTAAACGCTGTGAACCAAACAACACCGACCCCGCTTGGCGACCACATCCGTGAGCAGGCGCGAGCGCACCGCGCGACCGCCGCCCAGCAGCCGGACGACCCGCGCTACCCGCGCAGTGCCGACGCGCTCGAGGCGCTGGCGGACTACGCCGACCGTGCGGCCGCCGCCGACCAGTTCCAGATGCGCTACCTGCTCAAGCACCACATCGTCGGCGGGCGCTTTCTGTGGGCCGACGGGCAGTGCGGGCGCGCGCTCCAGTACTACGGCTTCGACGAACCCGTAAGCGACGAGTTCCAGCACGACCTCCTGCTGATGGACCTCTGTGACCTGGCCAAGTCCGATGCCTCGCGGCACATCGGCTCCAACGAGAGCGAATTCGATCGCGCCGACGCGGCCGCGATCGCGGAGCGCTTCGGGATCGACGTGGAACGCGTACACCACGCGCTCGACACCGGGCGGAGGCTGCCCCGTCTGTACGTCGTCGGCATTCCCGACTGGCATCCGCTGACGCCCGAGACCCGCGGGCGCCTGGAGGAGATCGACGGGGCGAAGCTCGAGCGCGGACGTGAGGATGTCTACGGGGAGGCGCCGCCGCTGCTGGTCTACAACATCCCGGTGGGGAGCGAGCAAGAGGCGCGCGAGCTCGTCGCGAAGATTGTCGGCATCGATCCAGGCGCGCTCGGGGTCAACGACACGAGCCGGCTGCCGTAACGCGACCGGCGCGGCGAGGCCGAGGTACGCCCCCAGGAAGTCTCAGATTCCTCCCAGGGTTCTCTCAGGTGGACGGCCGATCTTGTCCGCAGCACAGGACAACGACCGACAACCACCCGTCAGGAGCCTCATGTCAAGCATCCGCAAGATCACCGCCGCCGTCTCAGCCGCCGCACTGCTCGGCGCAGGCGGGATCAGCGCCGCCAACGCCGCCTCGACGCCGAACGATGGCCCGGCCGGCTCCCGTCCCACCGGCTCAGGTCCGCGACCGGGCGGCCCGATGCCGGCCGGTGCCCTGGATGCGATCGCACAGTCGCTGGGCGTGACCAGCACGCAGCTCACGGCCGCCCTTGACGCGACGCGGCCGCCGAGGCCCGCCGACGGAGCGCGACCGGACCGCGGCGCCGGGCTCGCAAGTGATCTGGCGAAAGCGTTGGACGTGGACCTCGCGCAGGTCAAGGCGATACTCGACGCCAATCGTCCCGCCAAGCCGGCAGAGGGCGCTCGCAAGATGGGCAAGCATGCCAGGCCCGACAACTCAAAGCTCGTTGCGGCGCTGGCGAGGGGCCTGCACCTCGAGCGGGCGGCCGTCCAGGCGGCGTTCGACACGATCGACGCGGCCCGCAAGACCGAACACGATAGCCGCGAGGCCGCGATGTACGCGGCGATCGCGTCGAAGCTGGGCGTCTCCGCCAATGCGGTGAAGGCGGCCTTCGAAGCGAACCGCCCAGCGAAGCCGGCACGCGCCTCGGCCTCGGCCAGCGCAGCCTAGAGCCGCTCTCGCCGGCCGGGTTCCTTCGCAGCCCGCATGGGTATCCCATACGGAGTCCGCAGACGCGCGCGACCGTTGTGTCGCGCGCTGCGGGTCCATGCCGACGAAGGGATTCCCCATGAGCTTGCTGAACCGTCGCCAACGCGCCGTCGCCAAGACCGCCCGCAGCGCCGTCCGCGCGTACGGCGCCGTCAGGCACACCCAGGGCCGTGTCGCCGCCCGTCGCAGCCGCGGGTCGCACGGCCGCCTGCCGCTGCTTCTCGCCGCCGCGGCAGGGGGCGGTGCGGCGGTCGGATTCCTCGCCCACCCGCAAACCCGGCGCGCGGCCGGCGAACGCACGCGCGCGCTGATCCATCACGAATCGCACGGCGCCTCCAACAGCGCGATCGACGAGCCGCACGCGGCGCCCGACGTCGAGCGCTTGCCCGGCGGGTTCTAGGTTGGATCCAGGCGGCGCCGTGTCACCGGCGCACGCTCTCGCAGTCGGGCGCGACGACATCGCGCGCATCGGCGAACACGACGTCCTGCCCTGACCCGCACACGACGTCGTCGCGTCCGCCCGCGACGACGTTGATGCGATCGTCGCCCGGTCCGCCGTCGATCAGATCGGGGTCGTGGTTGCCGAAGATCGTGTCGTCGCCGAGACCGCCAAAGATGTGGTCGCGCCCGCGGTCGCCGGTGATGCGGTCGTTCCCGTCGTCGCCCCAGACCGTGTCGTTGCCGCGCCGACCGGCCATGCTGTCGTCGCCTGCGCCGCCGTGCAGGCGATCGTCGCCACGGTCGCCGTCGACGTAGTCGTTGCCGTCCTGCGCGTAGATCCTGTCTGCGCCGCCGCGCCCGAAGATCGAATCGTCGCCGCTCGTGCCGAACAGGCGGTCAGGGTGGCGGGTGCCGCGGGTCGTCTGCACGGCCGTGGCGTCGCTGTCGGTCTCGGCGGGCACGGGCACGGTCGTCTCGCAGTCGGTCAGCGAGTCACGGGTGGGCGCGTCGCTCTCGACGTAGACCGTGTCGTTGCCTGGCCCGCAGTTCACCGTGTCGGCGCTGTCGTCGGCGGCGCGGATCGTGTCGTCGCCCGGCCCGCCGTCGAACGCGTCGGGGCCGGTGCCACCGATCAGCGTGTCGTTGCCGTCGAAGCCGAAGAGCTCGTCCTGGCCCGAGCCGCCGTCGAGCTTGTCGTTGTCCTCGTGCCCGTAGAGATGGTCGTTGCCGGCATCCCCCATCAGCGTGTCCTTGCCCTCGTTGCCCTCCAGCCGATCCCCCGCGCGACCGCCGTCGATGAAATCGTCGCCCAGTCCTCCAGTGATGCGCTCCGCGCCGCTCTCGCCGTAGAGCTGGTCGTTGCCCTCGCCGCCGATGATCCGCTGCTCGGAGCCGCGGCCGCCCTTGATCGTGTCGTCGCCAGGGCCGCCGTCCAGCATCTTGTCGTCGCCCAAGCCCTTCTCGACGATGGTGTCGTTCCCTGGACCGCCGAAGATCGAGTCGTCCCCGTCGCCACCGTCCAGCGTGTCGTTGCCGTCCTCGCCCTCGATCGTGTCGTTGCCGGTGCCGCCGTCGGCGCCGTCGTCCCCCGGACCGCCGTTGAGATCGTCGTTGCCGATGCCGCCGACCATGAAGTCGTTGCCCTCGTCACCGGCGAGCTTGTCGCTGAGCGGGCCGCCCGAGAGCCGGTCGTCGCCGGGCCCGCCGTCGATGACGTCCTTCCCCCGCCCGCCGCGTAGGACGTCATCTCCGCTCAGGCCCTCGATCTGGTCGTTGCCGCGCGTCCCGATGATCTGGTCAGGGCCGTCGGTGCCCGGGATGATCGCCAGACCCGGCTGGACGACGATGTCCGACGGCACCGTGCCCGGCAGTCTCACGAGGCCGACGCGCGCCCGCGAGAACGGGCTGACGAGAGAGACGCTGGCGCTACCGCCATCGGCCATCAGGATCCGGCTCGTATCCGGATACCACGCGCCCCGACCCGGTCCCGAGCCGGACACCAGGCGCTGGACCCTGCCGCCGGGTAGGTCGACGAGCGCCGCGGCGGCGCCGCCGGGGGCCGCTCCGACGATCATGCGCGAGCGCCCGGGCGACAGCGTCATCGCTCCGCCGGCACCCGGCGGCAGCGCAATCGAGTGCTTGCGCGCGCGGTGCCGGCCGCGGGCGATCGTGCGCAGCTTGCCGCGTGCCGTCACCCACGTGACACCGGTGTCGTCGATCGCCACGCCGAGGGCGCCCTTGACCTTCACAAGCCGCAAGAGTTGCCTGTTCGGCAGCGACACGATCGCGACGCGCCCGCTGGCCAGCGCGACAGCGCCGATCGTCCCGCCGCCGTCGACCGCGAGCTGGCCGCCCTCCCCGCGCAGGTCAATCGTGGCGGTCGTCGTGAGCGTCGACGCATCGATGACGAACAACCGCGGACCCTGCACGACGTACAGCGCCGTTCCATTCGGCGACAGCTCGATGTCGCTGATCTCCGGCGCCGCACCGAAGGCGGTACGACCGGTCTCGGTGCGCTTGTTGACGTCGACGGCGATGACCTCGGCCCCGGCCGCGACGTAGCCGCGCTGGCCGTCGGACGAGACGGCCACCGCACGCGTCGGCCCGGGCAGCGGCAGCTCCGCTGCGATCTCGCGCGTCGTGATGTCGAGGAAGACGAGGTTCGGCGTCCCGGTCGCGACGAGCGAGACGCGGGCCTGCGCCGCCGGCGCGGCCAGCGCAGCGGCGAGCAACGCCGCGAGCAGCGCGCTTGCAGACCTGCTCCTGCCACGGCGAAAGACCATCGGTGACGAGCGGAGTATCCAAGATCGTCCGCGCGCGCGGCGCCGGTTGGTTCAGATCCAGGGAACGCGGACCGACGACACCTAGCGTCAGGTGACGGCGATTGGCGACTGCGGCGAAGGCTCCTTCTCGCCGGCCTTCTCGTGCAGGAAGGCGTGGACATCCTGGTTGAAGCGGGCCGGGCGTTCCATCATCGTGAGGTGACCGGTGTCCTTGTAGACGATCTTGCGCGAGTCCGGAATGAGCTCCTCGAAGATCGACGCGTCGCGCAGCGGGACCAGGCGATCCTTGTCGCCCCACACGATCAACGTCGGGCAGCCGATCTTCTCCAGGCGGTCCTTGACCGGGTAGCGGCACATCGCCTCGAGCGCGTCCTTGAAGCCGGGCTTGCCCGAGCCGGCGACCTGCTCGATCGTGAGTGCAGGTGGCAGCCGGTCGGGATGGGCGGCGACGAGCAGCAGCAAGGCGCTGCGCAGACGTCGCCGGCGCGTGACCATCGTGGAGCGCGAGGCGAGCCAGCCGAGATAGAAGAACGCAACGTTCTCGGCGCGGTGGCGCAGGCCGGTCTCGCGCTCGGTCACCATCTCAGCGGTGCTCAGGCCTGCGGCCGCGACGAGCACGAGCCGCTCGACCCGAAACGGGCAGGCGATCGCGAGCTCGGCGCCGATGAAACCGCCCATGGAGTTGCCGATGACCTGGGCGCTTTCGAGGCCGAGTTCCTGCATGAGCGCATCGATCGTCGCCGCATAGCCGCTGATCGAGATCGGCTCGGCGGGCATCTCAGACTGACCGAAGCCAGGCAGGTCCATCGCGATGACACGGTGGCCGCGCGCGAAGTAAGGAATGTTCTCAAGCCAGTTCTGCCAGCAGCCCGACAGGCCGTGGATGAAGAGCAGCGGTGGCCCGTCGCCGATATCGACGAGGTTCATCCAACGATCCTCGACCCGCACCCAGCGCTGGTGGCGCCGCCAGTCGATGTCCATCCATTGTGACCGCCCGACCGGACCGTAGGCGTCGAGGTCTGCCTTCGAGGGAGTCTGCTCCACGAGGCGGAGCATACCCAGCAGACTCATGTGTCTAGCAGGGTTCCGGCGTCTCGCCCGCCGTATCGGCGACAAATGCCCGCAGCGCTGGACGCGACGCCCCACGCGGGGGTAGATTTCGCGCCCACGCGGTCGTTGCGCCTTGCGCCGCCCGCGGGGACAACATTCATACGTCGTGGAGGAGGAGATCTCATGATCCAACCTTGGCAGCTCTTTTTGGCCGTGCTGGTGTTGCTAGGGATGCTTGCGCTCCTTGCCGCCTTCGTGATCCTCCCCGACAACACCCACGCGTACTACTTCTAGACGGCGGACCACCGGGGGGAGCGCGATCATCCGCCTCGCTTCAGGCGGACGCGGCACCGAGTGGGCCGGAGCCTCATCCGACCCACTCCTCAGGCGCGCGGGCAGGAGTCCGCGGGCGCCGGGCGGGCACGTGCGCCTGCCCGGCGCCGAAACGGTTGAGATCTCAACAAGCTGACCTTTGAGGCTCGGGTCCGCCGGCGCCCCGGGCGACATGAACGCAGCCCTGCTCGACATCGTCGATGTCGTGCCCTACCTGCTGGAGCGCGATCTGATCGGAGCTCGAGTGGTCGTCGACGGCGGGCTGAAGATCGTCGACATGTCGCGTCGCAACCGTGTCTTCGTCGTGACAGCCGACGACGAGCCGGGATTCGTCGTCAAGCAGCCCGTCGACGCGGACGTAGCCGGTGTCCGGCACGAAGCGGCGGTGCTCGAGCGGTTGCGTGCCGCGGACCCGCGTCTCGCTGCGCGGCTTCCCGTGCCGGTCTCCTACGAACCTGCTACCGGGGTCCTCGTCCTCGAGGCCGCGCGCGACGCGCAGGATCTGCGCGATCGGCACGCGCGGGGCCGCTTCTCGCGCGAGCTTGCCGCGCAGGCCGGCCGGGCGCTCGCGCTGTTGCACGCGACGCCGCCCGCGACCCTCGGCGACCAGGCAACCCGCTGGAACGCGAGTTGGGGACTCCAGCTGCACCGCCCGAGCTTGCAGGCCGCGCACCACATGACGGGCGCCGCGAGCGAGCTCGTCACAATGATCCAGCGAAGCGAGGAGCTGTGCGCTGCGCTCGACGAGCTGCACGCATCGCGGCAGGACGGCGCGGTGATCCACGGCGACCTGCGCTGGGAGAACGTCCTGACCGCCCGCGCAGACGCACGCGGGGCGTCGTCGCGCCGGTCGCGCATGCTGCTCGTCGACTTGGAGTCCGCCGCGCTCGGCGATCCGAGCCTCGACCTCGGCACCTTCTTGGGCGAGTACCTGCACGCATGGCTGCGGTCGATCCCGATTGTCGATCCGGCGGACCCGGGTCGCCTGCTTGCGCACGCCGGACGCCCGCTTGCGCGCATGCGCCCGGCCATGAGCGCGTTTTGGCTGTCGTACGCGCATAGCAGCCCTGCTGCGACCCCCGAGCTCGGCCGTGTCCTGCGCGGTGCCGCGTCCTGGGCGGCGGTGCGCGTGCTCTCCTCGGCATTCGAGGACAGCCTGTCGCGCCACGAGCTGCGTGGAAGCGCGCACGTCGCGCTCCAGCTGGGCCTGAACATCCTCCAGCGCCCGGACGAGGCGATCGCGCACCTGCTTGGCATCGGCACGTCGTGCGCGCGCCGATGAACATGTTCCGCGAGCAGGTCGCGGATGCGCTGCGCGCCGTGCGGGTGACGTCGCCGACCTCCTTTGAGTGGTTCGGCCGGCCGTCGCCGCGGCTCAAGCGTGCCGTGCGAGCGGGGCTCGCGCCTTCCGCCGCGCGCCAGTACCTCGCCGGGCGGCTGGAGCAAGCGCTCTACGGGTCGTTCTACCTGCGTGGGCTACCACGCCCGCAGATTCCCCACGACGCCCTTCCGGAGGGTGCCGATGAGGCGTTCGTGGCACAGCTCTCGGCGGCCAACGCAGGCACGGGGGGATGGGGCCACCGCTGGCGCGTCGTCGAGGTCGCCGAGGACGGCGCGGTCGTCGCCGAGCGCGACGGACTGCGGTTGCGAATGGACGCCGCAGACCAGCGACCGGCCGCTGACGGTTCGGTCGCGCCCGGAGCCTTCGTGAGCGCGCGCTTGCCCAAGGAGCTGCGCGCCGTGTCGCCGGGGTTCTATCTCGCCCGTGGCAACGCCGACGGCGCGGTCGATCCGGCGGCGGTCGAGGTTCGCGTGTACTTCAACCTCACGCAGGCCGGCGCGGTGCCGCTACTCGCGGCGGCGACGCGGCTGCTCAACGAGCAACGGCTCGCGTTCAGCATCAAGCTCGTCAACCATCCAGGGCGCTACTCGCGCTGCGACGCCGGCGTGCTGTACCTCGACGAGGCCGCTTTCGCTCGCGCGGGCCCCACGCTTCGGGCGCTCGTCGAAGCCTGTGCGCCGCATCTGCGGCTCGAGACGCCGGCGCTCACGAAGCCGCTGGCCCCCGGTGTGGGCATCGGCGAGCACCGAGCCGCGCTGGGTGCGAGCTTCGGCATCGGCCGCTGCCGGCTGATCGCCGAGGGGATCGCCGATGCGCACGAGCAGCACCTGACCGAACTCGACGATCGCGTGGACGCCGTCGGGCGGCGTTTTGCGCTGAACGGCATGGAGCTCGATGCGCCCTATCTCGTGTCGGGCGCTCGCGATGACTACGTCCTCTGAGTTCCTCGACGTTGCCGCCACGCTCGCCGCGCGGCTCGCGAACACGGCGGTCTGGCATGGGGAACGCTGTAACTGGATCGGCGTCGTCCCGCGCGACCCCGCGCAGACTCGGGGACGCAAGATGCTCGAGGCGCTTGGTCCCGATCTGTACGGCGGCACCGCCGGCGTCGCGCTGTTCCTCGCCGAGGCCGCAGCGGCGCTCGGCGACGAGCGTCTGAGCGTGACCGCCCGCGGCGCGATCGGCCACGCGCTCGACCATGCCGCAGACGCCGACAGCGACGGCCTGCACGCGGGCCAGCCGGGGATTGCCTACGCCGCTGCCCGCGTCGCGATCGTCCTGGACAGCGAGCTCGCGCTGTGCGGCGCGGGTGAGGTCCTGCGCGACTGGTGGGCGCAGCGCGGCGTCGCCACCGAATGGGATGTGATCGGCGGCTGCGCCGGTGCGGTGAGCGCGCTCGTCGCGCTCTCGCACCTTCTCGGGGATTCGACGCTGCTGCACAGCGCCACGATCGTGGGCGACGAACTGATCGCCGCGGCAGTGCGGTGCGACGGTGGTCTGTTCTGGCCCGATGCAACTCGCGCGTCGGTGCACGGCCTGTGTGGCTTCTCGCACGGAGCAGCGGGCATCGGGCACGCGCTGGTCGAGCTATGGGGGGCGAGCGGCGAGGCCCGCTTCCGCGAGGCCGGCGTCGGGGCGTTTGACTACGAGCGCTCGTGGTTTGAGCGTCGAGACGGGACGTGGCCGGATCTACGCGAGATTCAGCGCCGGGCGGGCCGCGACGTGCCGGCGCCCGTCTCACCGACCTGGTGCCACGGCGCGCCCGGGATCGCCCTGTCGCGCCTACGGGCAGCGCGCCTACTCGAGTCAGAAGCGGTGGTCGGCGATGCGGAAGCCGCGCTGGCGCTCACCCGCCGGCACGTCTCCGAGCTGAGCTCGCGAGCGCATGACGACTTCAGCCTGTGCCACGGGGCCGCCGGCGCCGCCGACGCGCTGCTGTTCGGAGCGGACGCATCCGGGCTCGCCGAACGCATCGGGGAGGTCGGGATCGAGCACCACCACCGGCCGGCGTCGGGCTTTCCGTGCGGCATTCCCCACGGTGAAACGCCTGGCCTGTTCATCGGCCTCGCCGGCATCGGCCTCTTTTACCTGCGCCTTTCCGATCCGCTCATCCCGACCGCGCTCATAATTTACTAGTAATTAGGCTTGACAGGGCTCCCCGCATCTGCCTAGAGTCACATTTTCGTCCCATTGACAGGAGAAGGCGATGGTCGGCTACAACGCATCCGACGACGCGGTTACTCTGATCGGCGTCGAGGCGGATTTTCTGAGCGGTCCATGGAGCGCCGAAACACCCTGGAAGCCAGACCATGACGACGGCTTTGAATACGAGTCGCAGGTAACGAAGCTCGCCGACCGGGCCTCGCCGAACTCTACGCCAGCCGGCCCTGGTTGTTGCGCCGGCTAACGGCACGCTTACCTATCGTCGGGAAGGAACCGCTGGCGCTCGATCGCGTTTAGCGCCCGATCGGCGCGCGTGCGCGCGAGGCGCCGTACGTCCTCTAACGATCCGCAGACCGCGCATGGGGACACCCGCGCGATGCCGTCCGCGCCGGTGCTGACGACCGCGTCACCGTCTGGGCTGAAGTTTGCGCTGCGCGCCCCGCCCCTATGCCGGTACAGCACGACGAGCGTCTCCCCACCGGCTGCGTCCCACACGCGGACGGTCCCGTCGACGCCAGCGCTGACGACCCTCGTGCCGTCGGGGCTGAACGCCGCCGCGTTAACAGCGCCCTCGTGGCCGCGCAGAATCACTGGCCGACCATCCCCCTGCGCCGGCCACACGCGGACCGTCCCATCCGAGCCCGCGGTCACGATCCGCCCGTCGACGCTGTACTGCGCTGTGTTCACGCTCTCGCCGTGGCCTACCAGCGCCCGTTCCATCCTCGCGGTCACAGCGTTCCAGATCCGAGCGGTGCCGTCTCCGGACGCGGTGAGCACGTGACGTCCGTCGCGGCTGAACCGGACGTCGGTCAGGCCGTCGCCATGACCCTTCAGCACGACGGGCTTGCCGCCGCCGTCAACGGCCTGCACGACGGCCAGCGCGTTGAAGCCGCCGCTGACGATTCGCTTGGCGCTGGGATCGAGATCGGCCGCTGTCTTTGGGGACGCGGCATCAGGTCTGACGACGATGTGCGACGTTCCGCTCCGCTGGTCTATGACCCGCACGCCACCATCCAGCGAGGCCGTGATGACGCGCTCGCCATCTACGGAGTAGCGCGCGGTTGTCTTGCCTCCGTCCGGCCCGATGGTGGCGACGCTGACGCCGCTCGACCGATCGTATACGCGCGCGCGGCCGTCCACGCCCCCGGTGAGGACGCGGCTGCCGTCCGGTTTAAAGCTCGCGTCGATGAAGGACCCGCGCAGGATCGCGGCATCAGGTTTCGCCCAACGCCGCAGGGTCCCGTCCTCGCCAGAGCTGACAACCCTACCCCCAGCCACGAACGCGGCGCCCCTAGCCTGGCCGCGATGCCGCATGAGCTCCTCTAGCACAGGGCCTCCCCGGACGTCGAAGATCCGTACGACGCCATCCACGCCACTCATAACAAGCCAGCGTCCGTCGCGACTAAAATCCACCGAGAGCTGTGCCTGGCCGACGCGGAACTTCCGTAGTAGTCCAGTCCCATCACCCTTCCACAGCCGCACGATCCCGTCATCGCCGGCGGTCGCGATCCGGCGGCCGTCGGGGCTGAACGCGGCGCTCTGCGCGTGGGGATGCGCCAGTGCGACGGCGGTGTCGCGCCTGAGATCCCACACCCGCGCCGTCGCGTTGGGAGCGGCGCTGACGACCTTGGTTCCGTCGAGGCTGAAGGCGACATCGGTCACCTGCCCAGCACGGCCGTGCCGAACGATCGGGCGACCCGCGCCGTCGGCGCGAAGGACGCGGACGGTTCCGTCCAGCGCGCCGACCGCAAGCCACTGCCCGTCGTTGCTGAAGCTCACGCTGCTCCCGTAGTTGTGGGATGCCAAAATGTCGACGGTCTCGTGGCCGAGATCCAGGACGGTTCGTGAATCGCGACCGTCGATGCTTGAGAGCGTGACGGTCCCATCGTCCGTGGCGTCGACGACGCGCCGTCCGTCCGGGCTGAGCGCCACGCCGATAACCGGAACGCGGTTGCGCTTGATCGTCGAGAGCAGCCGACCGCTATCCATGCTGCGGATAGCGATCGCGCCGTCGTCGCCGCCCGTTGCCACCGTCCGCCCGTCCCGGCTGACCGACAGCGCCCGGATGATCCCGCGATGCGTCGGCCAAACATCGAGTGCACGCGACGCGTACGTCGCCTGCCGCAGGACGTTCTCCGCCTGCGTGGTGTCGCGCCGCTTAAGTGCGCGCAAGGCGAGCGCAAGGCTCAAGGCGGGATCGATGGCGAGCTCCGTCGTCGCGCTCGCTGCTAACCCTCGCGAGGCTGCGATATCGCGCTGGCGACTCGCCTCCTGCCCCTGCAGCACGGCGATGAGCGCTACGACGCTGACGAGCACGACCGCGGCGGAGAGGCTGCCCAGCGCGAACCTGATCCGCCGGCGCCGCTGTGTCCGCTCTAGCTGGCGCCGCGCGTCGCTCGCACTCAGGAACTCACGCTCTACCTCGTTCAGAGACTGAGGGTTGTGGCCGGCCCAGTCGAGCGTCTCGGTCAGACGGGTTCCCCGGAACAGCGCGCCTTCGTCATTGTCGAGGTTCTGCCACTCGCGCGCCGCGGCGTTGAGCTTGCGGTGAATACGCAGCCCCTCGCGGTCTGCGTCGATCCAGTCGCGCAACCGCGGCCACTCGCGCAGCAGCGCCTCGTGTGCCAGTTCGATCGAGCCGGCGCTGACGGTCAACAGGCGGCGGTCGGTAAGCAGCGCTACGGCGCTCGCGAGCGCCTCGTTTCGGTCGACTTCCAGATCCGCCAGCGCGACTCGACGTCGCTCGATGCCGCCGGCGGCGCCCTCGCTCGCGAGCCGCATGAGGACGCCGCGGGCGAGGATCTGCTGGTGAAGGCCAAGTTGCGCGAAGGCGTCTTCGGCCAGCCGGGCGACGGCACCCCGCACGCCGCCGGACTGCTTATAGGCGCTGTAGCGCAGGCGCCGGCCGTCGCGGCAATGCCAGAGTTCGAGCAGCGCGGTCTGGAGTAGCGGCAGCGCACCAGGTTCGTCTCTGACGTCGGCTACGAGCGCGTCCGCCAGGTCGGGATCCACGCGCAGGCCCACCCGCTCGGCGGGGCGCTCGATCGCGCGGCGCAACTCGTCACGCTGCATCGAGCCGACGAGGACGTGGTTGGCGGCCAGCGGCTTCGACAGTTCGGGGTAGGCGGCGCAGCGCCCGTAGAAGTCCGCCCGCAACGCCATCACGACGACGTAGCGCTGGTCGCGGTCAGCGGCGGCCGCTCCGAGCTCGGCGATGAAGGCGGCTCGCTCCTGCTCGTCGTGGCAGGTCGTGAACGTCTCTTCGAACTGGTCGACGACGATGACGATGCGCGGTTCGTCGCGGACGCCGGCGAGCGCCTGGGCAAGCTCGTGCAGTGGATGCTCGCCAGGCCGGATGAGTACCTGCGCCCATTCGTGACTGCCGGGCAGCACACCGCTCGCCAGGGCCGGCAGCAGCCCGGCCCGCGTCACCGAGGACTTCCCGCTGCCAGACGGGCCGACGACGCCGAGCAGCGGGGCGCCGACCAACCGGGCTACGAGCTCGGCGATCAGCCGCTCGCGGCCGAAGAAGTAGGACGCGTCGGCGACGTCGAACGAGGCGAGTCCCTTGTAGGGACAGACGACGCGGGTCTTGTCCTCGCCCGCGCGCGCGAGACGCTCGTCGGCGGCCTGCAGCTGCTCGACGCCCCCGGTCAGCTCGTCCTGGATCGATCGCATCTGCTCGCGTCCGGCGGCTGCCCGGCCCGCCACCAGCCCCACGCGGCGCGCCGCCTCGCGGCGCGCCCACTGGCTCGCGAGCTCATGCAGCCGGCGCGGGACACCGCCGCTGAGGTCGACCAGCCACTGCGCGGGCACGTCCTTGAAGTCGCGGCCCGGCGCGTAGAGCGTCGCGATCGCGTGCGCCGCCACGGCGTCGAGGGGCGCGAGCTCGAGCACCGCCGGCGCGCCGAAGCGCTCGAGGGCCCGCGCGTCCTCACCGGTGATGAGCACGAGCAGGCCACCGACCGCCGTGAGCTCGAGCAGCCCGTCGAGCAGCCCGCGCTCGGCGCGGTCGGCGTCGTCGATCACCAGCAGCGTCGCGCCCGAGTTCTCGCGGGCGCGCCGCATCGCGCCGTGCAGTGCGTCGCGCGACCCGCTTCCGGAGGCAAAGATGACGGCGGCCTTGCTTCCATGGACCCGGCCGGCGAGTTGAGCCGCAAGGCGGGTCTTGCCGGAGCCCCGCTCGCCCGCCAGGCCGATCAGCGCGCCGGCGCCGGTCCGCGCGCGCTCCCAGCGATCGACGAGCCACTCGAGCTCCGGATCGCGACCGAGCAGCGGCGGCGACGCCGAAGCGTCCAGCTCGTGCGGCAGGTCGGCGAGGGTCGGCTCGGGCTGAAGCGACTCGTCCTGGCGCAGGATCGCCTCCTGCAGCCGGCGCAGCTCGGGGCCGGGCTCGACGCCGATCTCGGAGATCAGCACGCCGCGCGCTCCGTGGTAGGCCTCGAGTGCCTCGGTCTGGCGCCCGCAGCGGTACAGCGCGAGCATGAGCTGGCCCGCGAGGCGCTCACGCAGCGGGTTGTCGGCGACCAGCCGTTGCAGCTCGCCGACGAGATCGGCGTGACGTCCCGCCGCGAGGTCCGCCTCCACGCGCGCCTCGATCGCGGCGAGCCGCCCTTCTTCGAGGCGCGCCGTCTCGGACCGCGCGAAGGGTTCGAGCGCAAGATCGCCCAGCGGCTCGGCGCGCCACAGCGCGAGGGCCTCGCGCAGCACGCTCGCGGCATGCTCGGGTTGCCCGTCGGCAAGCGCGCGGCGCCCGTCCTCTACGAGGCGCTCGAAGCGCTCGGCGTCGAGCTCGTCGGGCCGCACGCGCAGCCGGTAGCCAGCCGACGTCGTCGAGATGACCTCGGTGTCCCCGAGCGCTTTGCGCAGGCGCGAGACGTGAACCTGCACGGTCTTGACGGCGCCGCCCGGCGCGTCCTCCCCCCACAGCGCGAGCGCGAGGCGCTCGGCGCTGACCGGCTCGTTGGCGTGCAGCAGCAGGACTGCCAGCAGCGCGCGGGGTTTCGCACCCCCCAGCGCCAGCGGTCCGTTGTCGCCGTGGACCTCGACAGGTCCG
>JAWVGJ010000033.1:0-12399 GCA_033855115.1 Solirubrobacteraceae bacterium | reverse complement strand
CCCCTCCCCATAGATCAGCAGGCCGAGGAAGCCGGCCTCGAGGAAGAAGGCCATGACGACCTCCATCAGGATGGTCACGCCGACGATCGGCCCCACGTCACGGGCGAACGGGCCCCAGTTCAGGCCGAACTCGAACGTCAGCACGATGCCCGATACGACCCCGAGCGTGAAGCCGACCGCGAAGATGCGCCGCCAGAAGCGGAACATGCGCAGCCACACGTCGTCGTCTGTGCGCATATACATCGCGTAACACACGACCAGGAAGACGCTCGTGCCCACGGTCACCGCCGGGAACGTGATGTGAAAGGCCGCGGTCAGAGCCCACTGCCAGCGCGAAAGATCGAGCAATGTGTCGTGACTCAACGCTGTCTCCTACATGCGTAATCGGTGGGCGATGAGAGAGGCGGCCGCTCAGGGGCTGTGCGCCGGGTCACGTGAGTCTCGCGGCCGACCCCGTCCGGGCTGAGACGTTCTGCCTACCGCGTGATCCGGAAGGGCTCTCGCTACGGACGGATCCGTAGGCGATCCTCCACCCTCACCAACCCCTCGGGAACATCGCATGGCAACAACGGATATGGATCGCAGCAGCCTCAACCCCGACGCGCCGGAGCCGATCAGCGGCGAACTCGGAGCCTCGATTCTCGGGCCGCGGAACGTCGTGCGGATTCCGCCGAACCTCTTCGGCATCGCGCTCGGACTCTCTGGACTGTCAGCGCTGTGGGCGTTTGCGGGGACGTCGTTTGGCGCCCCCGCGGCGGTCGGCGATGCGCTCGGAGTCCTCGCTGCCTTCGTCTGGATCGGCCTAACGGTCGCGTATCTCCGGCAGGGTCCTCGACGGATCCTCGCCGACGCACGCGACGCGACCGTCGGGCCGTTCCTCGCCGCACCGGTCATGAGTGCGTATGCGCTCGCCGTTGTGCTCGAGCCGCACGCACCGGGGGCGGCACGCGCGATCGTGATTGCCTTTCTCGTCATCGGGCTGCTCGTCAGTGGCCTGCTCACGGGTCAGTGGATGACGGGCGGGCTTCAGGAGCAGACCTTCGGGCCTGCGTTCTTCCTCCCCGGGATCGGGATCGGCTTCGTCGGGGCAGACGCCGCGGCGACGGTCGGCTTGCACAGCATCGCCGAGCTCTTCTTCGGGATCGGCATCGCCGCCTGGGTGCTCATCAGCTCAGTGACGCTCAACCGGATGTTCTTCCGGCCTCGACTCGCGCCGAACCTCATTCCGACGATGGCGATCGAACTGGCGCCCGCGGCAGTCGCCGGCAACGCCTACTTCCTCATCCATCCCGGCTCGCCGGACCTGCTGCTCCTCGCACTCAGCGGCTACGCGGCGGTCATGGTGGTCGCGCAGATCCGCCTGCTGCCGCTCTATCGCAGACTGAGCTTCACCCCCAGCTTCTGGTCGTTCACGTTCCCGCCCGCGAACATGGCGCTCTTCGCGCTGCGCTGGCTGGAGCTCGAGCATCCGGCCGGCGCCAGTGCGTACGCCTGGGTACTCGTCGCAGCCATCACGATCCTCATCGGTGCGATTGCCGTGCGCACGATCGTCGCGGGTGTGCACGGGCAACTGCTGCCCTCCCCGGGACGCGCTCCCGCAATGGCTCTTAATACCGGTTGAGTGTGGCGTGAGACGGCTCATCGGTGACCACGGCTACGTCAGCGCCTTTGGTAACAACACCGACAGCAGCTACAAATTCACGAGCATGTGCATCGATTCCGGCACCGGCAAGATTGTCCTCGTTGGACAACAAACAACCCCAGCGGTCCGGTGGGGAGTTGTCGAACGCCTGCTCCAGCCGGCCAGCGGATCCGACACTGCCAGCCTGGATACGAGCTTCAACGCCAGCGCGACCAAGACCGGAACCTTCACTGTCCCCAGCGATTGTGGCTCCATGCAGGGATACACCTTCAACTCCGGCGGGCGGATCGTGGTCAGCGGCGACAGCAGTGCCAACGCGGAGATGTTGACCGAGATCTGCGGCTCCAGCGAACTCGGCTACAGCACGCCAAGATGATCGTTGCTGACTGGATCCTCTACGCGTGGTTCGCCATAGCCGCGCTGTCGACGGCCTACGTCGCGTGGGACAACTTCGTGCGCAAGAACCCCGACGAGACGGTGATGAAGTGGGGCTGGGTGCTGATCACGCTCTACCTGGGACCTGTCGGTGCGGCGCTCTACGTCCTCACCGACAGGGAGCCCGCGCCGGGAACCCACGAGCAGTTCATCCGGCCGCTGTACAAACAGGGAGTCGGGTCGACCGTGCACTGCGTCGCCGGCGACGCCACCGGCATCGTGGTCGCGGCCGCGGTCACTGCCACGCTGGGCTTCCCGATGTGGATCGACTTCATCGTTGAGTACCTCGCCGGGTTCGCCTGCGGGCTGCTCATCTTCCAGTCGCTGTTCATGAAGGACATGCTCGGCACGTCCTACCTCGGTGCGATCCGCGCCACGTTCGTGCCCGAGTGGCTGTCGATGAACATGATGGCCACCGGCATGTTCACGACGATGGCGCTGCTGATGATGGGCCGCGACATGCAGCCGTCCGAGCCACTCTTCTGGGGCGTCATGTCGCTGGGCGTGATGGTGGGCTTCACCACCGCGTACCCCGTCAACGTCTGGATGGTTGCCCGACACATGAAGCACGGCCTCATGACCCGACGGCCGAGCGATCGTGCGCAGCCCGCTGCGTCTGGGCAGCACGGCGCGCACCGGATGCGCTGGGACGTGACCCGTCCGCAGCTGACGGCGATCGCGACCTTGACAACGCTGACGCTCGTTACCAGCATTGTCCTATCCGCACAGAAGGTGAACCTTGCGCTCGGCTAAGGAGGAACACTCGTAATGCCACCCAACGAGAGGCAGGACGCGGAGCAGCGGATGCTCGGCGCGGTACCGGGTGTGGCCGCGCTCGGTCGCGGCCCTGCGCCGGACGGCAAGTACTCCCGCCACGAGTACCACCATCCTGCCGCGGGATGGGGTGCGGCGCGCAGCGTCGCCAAGGTGCTCGAGCGGGCCGGGGAACCGCGGGAGGGCTTTCGCGCGCTCTTCGTGATGAACCACGAGGACGGCGGGTTCGACTGTCCGGGCTGCGCGTGGCCGGACGATCCGACCGGGCTGCGCCTCGACATCTGCGAGAACGGCGTCAAGCATGCGACGTGGGAACTCGCGCCCACGACGGTCGGCCGCGAGTTCTTCGCCGCCCACACCGTCACCGAGCTGGCCGGGTGGAGCGACTACGACCTCGAGGCAGTGGGACGGCTCGCCGAGCCGATGAGGTACGACTCGGCGAGCGACAAGTATGTGCCGGTCTCCTGGAGGGAGGCGTTCGCGCTGGTCGGCAGCACGCTGCGCGGGTTGAAGAGTCCGGATCAGGCGGCGTTCTATACCTCGGGGCGGCTCAGTAACGAGGCGACGTTCCTCTACCAGCTCTGGGTGCGCGAGTTCGGGACGAACAACCTGCCGGACTGCTCGAACATGTGCCACGAGGCGAGCGGCCGGGCGATGACGGCGGCGATCGGGAGCGGCAAGGGCACGGTCGATCTCTACGACTGGGAGGCCGCGGACACGATCTGGTTGATGGCCGACAACGCGGCGACCAACGCGCCGCGGATGCTGACCTGGCTGGCCGAGGCCGACCGTCGCGGCGCGCAGCTCGTCCACATCAACCCGCTGATCGAAGCCGCTTCGAGGCGGACGATCGTCCCGCACGAGTTCGCCCACATGGCGACGTTCCACTCGACCGAGATCGGCACGATGAACGTGCAGGTGCGGATCGGCGGGGACCTGGCGCTGTTGCGCGGCGTCGCCAAGGCCGTCTTCGAGGCGGCGGAGAAGGATCCGGACGTTCTCGACAGGGAGTTCATCGAGCACTACACGGACGGCGTCGACGAGTACCGCGCGCTCGTAGAAGCCACCCCCTGGGCCGACCTCGTACGCGATTGCGGCGTGGACGAGCCCGGGATCCGAAAGCTCGCCGACGTGTACATGGCGTCCGAGCGCGTGCTCATCGCCTGGTGCCTGGGCCTCACGCAGCACGAGCACGGCGTCGACACGGTGCGCGAGATCGTCAACCTGCTGCTCCTGCGGGGCAACATCGGCCGCGAAGGCGCTGGACCGTGTCCGATCCGGGGGCACAGCAACGTGCAGGGCAACCGCACCTGCGGGATCAACCACCGTCCGGACAAGGCGTTTCTCGACCGGCTCGCCGAGGTCTGCGGGATCGACCCGCCGCGCGAGCACGGGCTCGGCACCGTCGGGACGATCGAGGCGATGCAGAGCGGCGACGTGAAGGCGTTCGTCGCCCTGGGCGGCAACTTCGCGCTCGCAACCCCGGACCTCCCGTATACGCGCGATGCGCTACGGAAGTGCGAGCTGACGGTGCAGGTGAGCACCAAGCTCAACCGGAGCCACATCGTGCACGGCAAGCGGGCGCTGATCCTCCCCTGCCTGGGCCGCACCGACAAGGATGAACAGGCGAGCGGCGTGCAGGGGATCACCGTCGAGGACTCGATGTCGATGGTGCACATCTCCTACGGGATGAAGAAGCCCGGCTCTCCGCAGCTCCGCTCCGAGTGCGCGATTCTCGCCGGCATGGCCCAGGCGACGCTGCCGGACAGCAAGACGCCCTGGCAGGACTACGCCGACGACTACGACCGCATCCGCGACACGATGGAGCAGGTGCTGGACGGGTTCTGGGACTTCAACACGCGCGCTCGCCACCCGCACGGCTTCCGCATCCATCAGCCGGCACGGGAGCGTGTCTTTCAGACTCCCTCTGGTCGCGCCGAGTTCTCGCTCGCGCCGCTTCCGGACGACGTCGATCCGGGCACGGGCCGCCTGATGCTGGCGACGGTCCGCTCGCACGACCAGTTCAACACCACCATCTACTCCAACGACGACCGCTACCGCGGCCTGAAGGGCCTGCGCACCGTCGTCTTCATGAATGAGAGCGATATGCGCGACCGCGGCCTCGAAGAGTTCGACCTCGTCGATGTCACGAGCTTCTCGAAGGACGGGACGGAGCGGACGGTGCACGGCTACCGGGCCATCCGCTACGAGATTCCGCCCGGCTGCGCCGCGGGCTACATGCCGGAGCTCAACGTCCTCTGCGGGATCGCCGACTTCAGCACGCAGAGCGAGCAGCCGGTGACGAAGCACCTCGTCGTCGAGGTGACGCCCAGTCACGGGAACGGACCCGTCGACTGACGCCCTAGCCGCGCGCGCAGCTTATCCGGGGAGTGGGATGTCGGCGGTGACGAGCGTGCCGCCGTCGGTCGGGCTCTCGACCCGGAGCCCGCCGTCGAGCACAGCCAGCCGGTCTGCCAGGCCGACGAGGCCGCTGCCGTCCGTCCGGGCCCCGCCGACGCCGTCGTCGCGTACCTGAAGCTCGAGCATGCCGTCCTCGACGTGCGCCCGCACCGTGGCAGCTGTTGCACGCGCGTGCTTTGCGACGTTGGTCAGCGCCTCGGCGACGACGAAGTACGCCGTCGCCTCGACCGGTGCGGGCAGCCGGTCCACGGCAACGGTGACCTCGACCGGCACCGGCATGCGTGAGGCCAGCGCCCCGACTGCCGCGCGCAGGCCGCCGTGCGTGAGGACGTCCGGGAGGATGCCGTGGGCGAGCTCGCGCAGCTCGACGTTCGCACGCTCCGCCTGTTCGAGCGCCTCGCTCACGAGCTCGGACCCCCGTTCCTTATTCGGCTTGAGCGCCCGCTGGGCCAGCTTCAGGGTGATGATCGTGTGGACCATGCGCTGCTGCGCTCCGTCGTGCAGATCGCGAACGACTCGCCGGCGTTCCTCGTCGGCCGCCGCGACGATCCGCGCGCGAGACGCCGCCAGGTCCGACCGCGCCTGGATATTCGAGATCGAGGTCCCGACGAGCTCCGTGAACGCTGCCATGCGCTGCTCGGTGTCGGCCGGAAACTGTTCGCGCTCCGTACCGGCGCCCATCGCACCCCAAATAGACCCCTCGACGATGATCGGGACCGCCACGGAGCAACGAATCCTCGTCCGTTGCGTCACCTGGCCGAGGAACCCGGAGCCGTGGCTGTAGTCGTCGACGCGAGCCGACCGGCCGGTTCGTATCACCCTGGCAAATACCATGCCCGACTCGAGCGTCAAGCGACTGCCCGTCGGCATGTTGTCTCTCGCGCTCCCGCTGCTGGCAACGATCGTCATCGTCCCGTCAGGCTCGCGCCGCGCGATTATCGTGGCCTCAGCCTCGAAGAGCCGCTCCAGCTCCTCGGCGACGGCCGAGAAGATCTCCGCCGCGGGCACGCCCCTCACCACCAGCGTCGCCACGCGCCGCAGCGCCGCCTGCTCGTCCGCGAGGCGTTCCAGCTCTGCCTCGGCCTGCCGGCGCTCGGTCACGTCGCGCGCCACTGCGTACATGAGCCCGTCCTCGATGACAGGCGTCGTCGTCCACTCGAGCACCTTGTACGAGCCGTCCTTGCGAACAAAACGATTTTCGAACGACATGGTGCTCTTTCCGCGGCTGATCGCGGCCGCCTCCGCCACCGTCCTCTCGCGGTCGTCCGGATGGACGAGGTCGAGGTACGGGCGCGCGATGAGCTCTTCCGCCGTGTAGCCGAGAATCTGCTCGGCGGCCGGGTTGACGCGCGTGAAGTTCCCATCGAAGTCCGCGACCGTGATCAGGTCGGAAGAGAGCGTGAAGATGCGGTCGAGCTCGTCCTGCGCCCTGGCTCGCCGGACCGCGTTGAATCCGAGAGCCCCGGCGAGGGCGGCGAGGACGAGTCCGCCGGCGAGGATGATCCAGGGCATCGCCGCGGCGGCGCCCCGAACGGGTGTTCGCGGCACGAGGACGTCGAATCGCTGTCCCGCCTCCGTGAACGCGCTGCCCACCGGGGTCTCGATCACACGATCACCAGTCGGAGCGCCGCCGGTCGTGAGCTGCAACGCGGCTGTGTCCGTAGCGGCAGCGCGCAGCCACAGTTCCGATGCGAACACCACCACGAACCCCTGTTCGATCCGTCCGTTCGTGAACCGCTGACTGGACGTGACGAAGAAGAGCCCTCTCGTACCGTCTCGTAGGGTTGCCAGAGGGGTTGCGCGTGCAACAAACAGGCTGTTCGCACGAGCCAGCGCCACAGCCATCCCGGATTCGCCACCCAGATCGATCCCGGCCACCGTTATGGGCGCGTTGCCCGAGACGAGAGTCGCCGGCAGGTAGGACGAGCGCGATCCGACGGGCACGATCCTGCCTCGCCGGTCGCGTGTCACGATCGGGTGGCCAATCCGCCGCTCGTACGTCGCACGCCGGAACGCGGGAACCTTCTCGACCCACGCGGCGGCTGGGAACCCTGCCGGGCTGAGCCATCTCGATGCGTTGCGCGTGAAGTCCTCGCTCGTGACCCCGAGCCCCACGACGCCGGCCATGAACCGGCTGAGGCTCTCGGCGAGGGAGGCCCCCTGCTCGATGCGCCCCCGGATCTGCGCAGCCGCGACTTCGGCGCGGTGCTCAGAGTCGCGCCGCGCGTCTCGCTCACCGAGCAGGAGGGCGGTAAAAGCACACGCAAAGGTCAGCCCGAGGACCAACGCCACAGGTGCGATCTGTCGCGGCGGCACGCCCCAGCGTTTCCCGGACACCGAGCCATTCTGCCGTTTCGCAATCGCCGGGGAAAGGCCGCTCTTCGCTGGGGCGGTAACGTCGGCAGCTACCTCCGCTTGGGGGCGCTGCTCGACGATGGCGAACCGACCCCGAGGAAACCAGGCCGCTCGATGACGCATCAGTCGCATACTCCACCCACCGGGGGTTTCGGCCGACCGGTGACCCGTAAGGCGTTCCTGAAGTCCGCGGCGGCCGTGGGGGCGACGCCACTCGTGGGATCGTTGATCACGGCCTGCGGCGGCGGAGGTGCAGCGGCGCGCTCGAATCAGTTCGTCGTCGCGGCAGCGACGACCCCTCCGAGCCTCGATTGGGAGCTCGTGTTCGGCAGGGAGGTGTACGACCACATCTTCAACTTGAACGACCGTCTGACACGCTGGAAGCAGATCCCGGCGCCCGACGAGGAGGGCGGCTTCGACCTCGCTTGGCAGGCCGAGAACTTCGAGGAGATCACCGAGCCGCGCATGGCTGAGGGCTGGGAGGTCACCAACGGCGGGAGGACCTACACCTTCTCGCTCCGAAAGGACTGGCCAAGCCACGCGGGGAACGAGTTCACCGCCGCGGACGTGAAGTGGACGTTCGAACGAAGCTTTGCGCTTAACGGCATCACGAGCTTCTACAACACCCTCTCCACGATCGAGCGACCGCAGGATGTAAAGGTCGTCGGCAAGTACACGGTCCGCATCGAGCTGGCGGAACCGGGGCCGGACCTGTTGCTCACGCTGAGCACGTTCTGGCGTGCGATGGTCGACTCCAAGCTGGCGAAGAGCCACGCGACCTCCAGCGATCCCTGGGCGACGCGTTGGCTGAAGAACCACGAAGCGGGCTTCGGGCCGTTCAAGCTCGAGGACCTCAGCCCCGGGAACCATGTCATCTGGGTGGCCCACAAGGAGCATCCCTTCCCTCCCAAGCTCGACCGGATCGTGTTCAGGGAGCTGCCGCAATCCTCCGACCGGCTCGCCGCGCTGATGTCCGGAGAAGCGCAGGTCGCTCAGTTTTTGTTGCCCACGGAGATGCAACGGGTGGAGAAGCGCCATGACTTGCGCCTGTGGAATTTCCAGGGCTATGTCATCGCGCAGAGCCCCATGAACCCGAGGTACCCGCCGCTTGACGACGTCCGGGTCCGACGAGCCCTGTCATACGCGACGCCCTACGAGCAGATCGTCGACAAGGTCTACCGAGGGTTCGCCGGGCCGGCCGCCGGGCCGCTGTCGGACCACGCGGCCGGCTTCGATCCCTACTGGAACCCGTATATGTACGATCCCCAACGGGCACGCGAGCTGCTGCGTGAGGCCGGCCATCCGAACGGGTTCAAGACGACGCTCGCGTACAACGCCGCGGACCCGCTCGGAGAGCCTGTAAGCGCTCAGCTCCGGAGCGCCTTCAAGGACGTCGGGGTGACGCTCGAGCTCGAGGCGCTCCCGTCCTCCACGTATACGGAGGCGCTGTTTGCCGGGAAGCGGCCGATGTTCTTCTACCAGGGCGGCGCCGATTCGCCTGACCCCGCCTACGCGCTGGGGGTCTTCTACCAGTCGAAGAGCTCCAACAATTGGGGGGGATACAAGAGCGCCAAGGCCGACGCCTGCCTGGCCGACGCCGGGCGCTCCGAATTCGCTTGGGACCAGCGGGTCGAGAAGCACAAGCGCTGTGCCGAGATCATCGCGAACGACGCCCCTTGGCTCTGGATCGCGCAGCCCGGCTTCCAGGTGAGCACGCGCAGCCAAGTGACTGGGATCAACTGGTACGCCGGCGAGGCGGTCGACTGGTCCAAGGTCGGCCACACGAGCTGATCTCCCTGGTCGGCCGTACTCCCGGCGGACAGTCCGGATGAGTCGCCCGTAGGCCGACGACAGCCGAGGTCACTTCGAGAAGACTTCACGGGGATGTCCGCTACAGGTTTCCGCCTGGAGATCCGCACCCGCTGGCGCTGGCTCAAGCTGCTCTGCCTCGGCGCGATCACGTGGATCGTCGCCGTCGTGGCGCTGGGCGTCACCCAGGATCCCAATCTCATCCCGTTGACTGTGACGGCGGGAGGTTTCGTGGTGCCGGTCTGCGGCGCGATCTACGTGTTCGATCGCCTCTACGACTCCGCGTTCCCGCCCGTAACGATCGTTGAGGCGTTTGCGCTCGGCGGGACACTCGGGGTGGTTCTGGCGGTGCTCGGCGAGTACCTGCTGCTCGGCAACGGCGGCTCGCAGTACCTCGGCGTGGGGCTGATCGAAGAGGCCTCGAAGCTGGCCGTGCTGTGGCTGGTCGCCCGGCGCCTCGGGAGCTACTCGATCCGCGACGGCATCGTGCTCGGTGTTGCAGTCGGCTTCGGCTTCGCGTCGTTCGAGAGCAGCGGCTACGCGCTGGTCGCCTTGTTCGGCGCGCACGGATTGGAGCTGCACAACATGATCAGCACTGTCCTCGAGCGCGGCCTGCTCGCGCCCGTCGGGCACGGCCTGTGGACGGGCGTCCTCGGCGGTGTCCTCTTCATGGCCGCGCGCCATGGTCGGCTCCGGCTCGCTCGCAGCGTCGTCGCGGCCTACCTCTTCGTCGCGCTGCTGCACGCGCTCTATGACTCCTCGAGTGGCATCGGCGCCCTCATCGTGGGGCTCTTGACCGACAACGCGTCTCACTGGAAGGTCCTGCTGGCCGGCCGGATCCCGGTGCAGATGGAGAGCGACCTGACGTCGTTCACGATCTCCGCGACCGCGTGCCTGTGTTTCGTGTCGGCCGTCGGCGTCTATGCGATGTCGCGCCTCTGGCGCGTGGCCACCGCCGCCGGTGCCTCGACTGCGGTGCGGCGCGGCCGAGGTTGACCTCGCCAATCGGTCATCGGCGCGACGCGCGCCAGAGTAGCTGGAAGCTCGTGGCTGTCGCAAGCCCGTACACGAGGTGAGCGCTCAGGTCCTTGGCCAACGTGCCGCGGTCGTACTGCCAGACCGGCTTGTACAGCTTGGCCGCGGGAAGGATCACGTAGCCGGCGGCCCAGACTGCGGCACCAAAGGGCAGCCCACAAAGAGCTCGCGGTGCGGAAAGCGACCCCGCCACGATCCCGTACTGGGCGCCGGCCAGGGCCCCAAACGCCCAGTGGGTCACGTTGTTAAGCAGGGCGGCCCGTCCGGGCGGAAGCTCGCGCTGGAACACCCCCTCGACGAGGCGCTTTCCGACCAGCGCCGGGGCGGGTGCGCCATCCCAGCCGGAAAGACCTGACGAGAACTCCCACGCGAGGAAGTCGCTCTCCCCTCGCCCGCGTTTGTAACGCCGGAACCAGAGCGCGTCCATGGCCAGCGTGCCAACCGCGCCCGCCGCAATCCCGCCCGCGACGGCAGCGATCGGCGTCAGCGCGGGCCGCGGTCGTCGGACGCCGCGAGCGCCGGCCACGCGGATCCCGGCCGTCATGACCCGGCCGCGATTCCGGCGGCCAGCGGCCGCTCGATGTGCGGAGGTCTCGCCGGCACGCCCGCCGCCGCGTAGGCCTCAGCCGCGTCAAGCGTCTCGCACTCGAGCAGCGCCTCGGCGAGCGATCGCAGCTGGTCGCGGTGCTCGGTCAGCAGCCGCGTCACGTCGGCGTGGGCGTCGTCGACGAGCCGGCGAACCTCTTCGTCGATCGTCTGCTGCGTGTCCTCGGAATGCGCCCGCGCGCCGGGGAGCGGCGGCCCCGAGCCGTCATCCGGCAGCACCGTGATCGGGCCGATCCGATCGCTCATTCCCCACCGTCCGACCATCTCGCGCGCTATCTCGGTCAGCTGGCGGATGTCGGACTCGGCGCCCGTCGTGATCGTGCCGGAGATGAGCTCCTCGGCGACGCGCCCGCCGAGCGCGACGCGGATGCGCGCCTCGAGCTCCTCGCGCGAGTAGAACACGCGGTCGGCGTCGGGCGCCGACAGCGTGACGCCCAGCGCCGCGCCGCGGGGGATGATCGAGACCTTGCGGACCGGATCGGCGCCGGGCGTGAGCATGGCGACCAGGGCGTGTCCCGACTCGTGGTGGGCGGTTCGCCGGCGGTCCTCCGGCGAGAGGATGATCCCACGCGGCGCGCCGAGCAGGATCTTCTCCAGCGAGTCGGTGAAGTCGCTCATCTGGACGCGCTCGTGGTCGCGCCGCGCGCCGAGCAGGGCGGCCTCGTTGGCGAGGTTGGCCAGATCGGCGCCGACCATGCCCGGCGTGCTCGACGCGATGGAAGAGAGGTCGACGTCATCGGCCAGCGGGAGGGAGCGTGTGTGGACCTCGAGGATCCTCCGCCGACCCTCGCGATCGGGCGCCTGCACCATCACGCGACGATCGAAGCGCCCGGGACGCAGGAGCGCGGGGTCGAGCACGTCGGCGCGATTGGTGGCGCCGAGGACGACGACCGCTTCGGAGCTGTCGAAGCCATCCATCTCGGTGAGGATCTGGTCGAGCGTCTGCTCGCGCTCGTCGTTGACGCCGGTGAGGCCCACCTGCGCATTGCGCGCCCGCCCTATCGCGTCGAGCTCGTCGATGAAGATGATCGACGGCTCGGCGGCCTTCGCCTGGGAGAAGAGGTCGCGCACGCGCGAGGCGCCCACGCCGACGATCGCTTCGATGAACTCCGAGGCCGAGATCGAGAAGAAGGCCGCATGGGCCTCACCGGCCACCGCGCGCGCGAGGAGCGTCTTGCCGGTGCCGGGGGCGCCGGACAGCAGGACGCCGTGCGGCATGCGCCCGCCGAGCCGGCGGTAGCGCTCGGGATCGCGCAGGAAGTCGACGATCTCCGAGAGCTCGGCCTTCGCTTCGTCGATGCCCGCGACGTCGTCGAAGGTCA
>JAWVGJ010000032.1:0-14293 GCA_033855115.1 Solirubrobacteraceae bacterium | reverse complement strand
CGTCTCCCCGCGCAAACAATCCTCCACCACCAAGCGCCGCAACTCACCCTCACGCGTCAACGACCGACGAATCTGATCCAGCCACACCGACGTCCCAGCCGCAGTCAACGCAGCCAGACGCTCATTGCGCTTTGCCACAGTGGTCAAGATCTCGCCTGCGATGTCGGGGTGGGGGTCAACCTCATGCCGGTGTTTACGAACCTTGACATTTCGGTCTGCACCGGCGCTAGGACCGGTGGTCCGACACTGAGTGAGCTGCTTCCGACCCGCGGTCCAGGGCTCAGCTCAGCCCGGACCAGCCGAACTGCTCCACCAGTGACCAAACGTCACTCAGCCTGAGGCGCGGTCCAGATTGAACGCAGCGCCGATGAGCGCGATGTGCGTGAAAGCCTGCGGGAAGTTACCCAGTAACTCGCCGGTCGGAACCGGCAGTACCGGTTAATCGTGCCGTCCGTGCGAGCGCGACGGTGTACAGGTCCCGCCCAGGCCCGTGCTCGGCACCCGGCCGGGTAGCGGCCGTCGAACTCCCTCGCGAACGCCACCGACAGCTACGTTTCGAGCACTGTCTGAAACTGGTTGGACGTGACGGGCTCGCGGCCCTCCAGCCACGGGTCGCTGTAGGCGGCCAGCGACCGCTCCATCTCGGCGTCGAGGCGCGCTCCGTCGCCACCGCGATCCTCGACGACGACCGCACGCACCGTGTCGAGCCCCACGCGTTCCATGAAGCTGTAGGTCCGCTCCAGCCAGCGCGCGTTCTCGCGGTAGTACTGGATAAAGCGTCCGACCCGCAGGATCGCCTCGTCGTGGCTTTCGACGGTACACAGCAGGTCGCCCTTGCGCACGTGAGCACCGGCGGCTCCGCCGACGTAGATCTCCCAGCGCGCGCCCTCGACGGCGACCAGGCCGACGTCCTTGACCATCGCCTCCGAGCAGTTGCGCGGGCAGCCCGCGACGCCGAGCTTGAGCTTCGCCGGACTCTCCAGCCCGGCGAAGCGCTCCTCGATGCGGATGCCGAGCGCCGTGCTGTCGCCCAGACCGAAGCGGCAGAAGTCCGAGCCGACGCAGGTCTTCACCGTCCGGAAGCTCTTGCCGTAGGCGTGACCGGACGGCATGTCGAGATCGCGCCAGACCGCCGGCAGATCCTCCTTGCGCACGCCGATCAGGTCGATCCGCTGCCCGCCGGTGATCTTGATCATCGGCACCTCGTAGCGATCGGCGACGTCGGCCAGGCGACGCAGCTCGTCGGACGTCGCGACGCCTCCGGCGATCCGCGGAACGACCGAGAACGTGCCGTCCTTCTGGATGTTGGCGTGAACGCGGTCGTTGATGAAGCGCGCGTCGCGCTCGTCCTCGTAGTCGGTCCCCCAGACCATCTTCAGCAACGACACGAGCGCAGGCTTGGACTTCGGGTCGTCGGGCTGCGTGCCGAAGGCCTCGAAGACCGAAGAGACCGAGCGCAGTCCGCGCTTGCGCACGACCTCGATCAGGTCGGGCTTGGCGAGCGGAATCTTGGGAACGTAGTACTCGGCGGCGGGATCGTCGTCGGCCTGCCCGCCCGCAGCCCACTCCAGCACCTCGAGCACCTGCCCCTTGCAGGATCCGCAGCCGCTCCCGGCGCGGGTGGCCGCCATGACCGAGCGCATCGTCCGCCCGCCGTCCTGGACGCAGGCGCGAATCGCACCCTTCGTCACCCCGTTGCAGTTGCAGATCTGGGCGTCGTCGGCGAGCTCGGCGACGCTCGCGGCCTGCGCCGGAGCGCCGAGGTCGAAGAGCAACGAGCGCCGCTCTTCCGGAAGCACCATCCCGCGGTCGAACGCCTGCATGAGAAACGAGACCTTGGTCACGTCGCCGAGCAACGTCGCCCCGACGAGCTTGCCGTCGCGCACGATGACGGCCGTGTACACGCGCCGCTTGGGCTCGGCGTACTGCACGAACTCGTCGTCGTCGTGCTCGGGCTCGACGAGGCCCATGGTCGCGAGGTCGATTCCCGAGACCTTCAGCTTCGTGGCGATTTTCGAGCCGTGGTAGGCGGCGTGCGTGTCGGTGCCCGTGATGTGCTCGGCGAGCACGACCGCCTGCTCCCACAACGGGGCCACGAGCCCGTAGACCTGCCCGCGATGCTGGGCGCATTCCCCAACGACGTAGATGTCCTGCTCGTCGAGGGCGCGCATCGTGTCGTCGACGACGATCGCGCGCTCGACGGTCAGGCCGGCGCCGGCCGCGAGGTCGACGTTGGGCCGGATTCCCGTCGTGACGACCACCATGTCGCACGCCAGCTCGGATCCGTCGCCGAACTGCAGCCCGGCGACGCGGCCGTCCTCGCCGGCGACGACCCGGGTCGTGCTCGTTTCGAGGTGGATGTGCATGCCGAGATCCTCGACGCCGCGGCGCAGGATCCCGCCGGCCTGCCCGTCGAGCTGCATGTTCATCAGCCGCGGCGCGCGGTGTACGACGTGTACCTCCAGCCCGCGCGCGAGCAGGCCGCGGTCAGCTTCCAACCCAAGCAGACCGCCGCCGATGACGGCGGCCCGCTTGGCGCCGCGCGCCCAGTCGAGCATCTGCTCGGTGTCGGCGATGTTGCGAAAGCCGAAGACCCCGCTGCGCGGGCGCTCGTCCTCGTCGAGCAGGCCCGGTATCGGCGGAAAGAACGGCCTGCTGCCGGTCGCGATGATGAGCTTGTCGTAGCGATGCACCGTGCCGTCATCCGCCGTCACCTCGCGGGCGAACGAATCGACGCGCGTGACCCGGACGCCGGCGTGCAGCGCCACCGCGTTCTCCTCGTACCAGTCCAGCGGGTTGAGGAAGATGGCGGCGGGGTCCTCGAGGCCGGCGAGGACGTTCGACAGCGAGATGCGGTTGTAGTTGCCGTGCGGCTCGTCGCCGAACATCGTGATCTCGAACATGTCCGCGCCCCCGCGCTCGAGGATCTCCTCGACGGCGCGCGCCCCCGCCATCCCGTTTCCGACGACGATCAGCTTGTCCTTCTCGCTCATGGCATTTCTCCTAGATCTCCATCAAGCCAAGATCGATGACGACCTGACCGACGGCGCCCGACGGCGCCGCCAGGTGCAGTTCGAGGCGAGTCTCCGCGAGCAGGTCCTCGACGACGCGCAGCGCGACGTGCGTGGTCGACCGCGCCCCGATCGGGAAGTAGCGCATCGGCTCGCCGTCACGCATCACGATCGCGCAGACCAGGCCGGCGCTGGCGTTTCCACCGCGGAAGTACACGAGCTGCGCTTCGTTGCCCACCGGCACCGTGTACGTCAGCTGCGGATCGAGCAGGAAGGGCTCGTGCAGCCCGCGGCCGTCGAAGTCGTAGACGCCCTGCAGGAAGCGCGGGCTCGAGCTCATCTGTGGTCTCCTCGTCGTTGGGACGCCTGGGCCGGCGCCGGTTGGTCAGCAGCGCTCTCGACGCGATCGATGCGCACCGCGCAGACCTTGAACTCCGGCATTTTCGAGTCGGGGTCCAGCGCCGGATTGGTGAGCAGGTTCGCGCGCCCGCTGTCCCCCCAGTGGAAGGGCATGAACAGCGTGTCGGGCCGGATGTCGGGCGTCAGCCGCGCCCGCGCGCAGGCGGTCCCCCGCCGGGTGCGCAGCCTGAGCAGGTCGGCGTCTTCGATTGCGAACTGCCGCGCCAGCACGGGATGCAGCTCGACGAAGGCATCGGGCTCGGACGCGCGCAGCTCGTCGACGCGCATCGTCTGAGTGCCCGACTGGTAGTGCAGGAGCGTCCGGCCCGTCGTCAGGTACAGCGGAAACTGCTCGTCAGGCTCCTCGGCGGCCGCGCGGTGGCTGACGGGATGAAAGCGGGCGCGGCCGTCGGCGGTCCCGAACGCATCCAAGAACAGTCGCGGCGTGCCCGGATGACCTTCGTCGGGGCACGGCCAGAAGACGCCGTCCTCGGCGGCGATTCGCTCCCAGGTGATGCCGGCGTAGTCGGCGCGACCGCCGGCGCTGGCGCGGCGTAACTCTTCGAACACGACCCGCGGCCGCGTGGGAAAGCGGTCGCGGCATCCGAGTCGCAGCGCCAGACCCGCGAGCACGGCGAGATCGCTGCGAACCTCCGGCGGTGGCGGCACCGCCGCCTGGCGCAGCACCACCCTGCCCTCGAAGTTCGTCATCGTCCCGTCCTCCTCGGCCCATTGCGTCGTGGGCAGCACGACGTCGGCGCGCTGCGCCGTGTCCGACAAGAAGAAGTCGCAGACGGCGAGGAAGTCCAGCTCGTGCACGCGCTCTTCGACGTGGGAGGCATCGGGCGCCGAAACGAGCGGGTTGGAGCCCATCACGAGCAACGCTCGCACGCCGCCGTCGCGGCCCATGGCGTCGAGCATCTCCCAGGCCGAGCGGCCCGGTCCGGGGAGGTCGAGCGGGTCGATGTTCCAGACGCCGGCGATGTGCGCCCGCGCAGCCGGATCGTCGATGCGCCGGTAGCCGGGGAGCTGGTCCGCCTTCTGGCCGTGCTCGCGACCGCCCTGCCCGTTGCCCTGCCCGGTCAGGCACCCGTAACCGCACAGCGGCCGACCGGCGTGGCCGAGCGCGAGGGTCAGGTTGATGAAGGCCAGCACCGTATCGGTGCCCTTGCTCTGCTGCTCCGGCCCGCGCCCGGTGAGGACGACCGCCGTGGCCGCCTCGCCGAGCAGCGCGACCGCGCGGCGCATGTCGTGGACCGACACGCCGGTGATGCGCTCGACGCGATCGGGCCAGTAGGCGCCCACCCGCTGCTCGGCGAGGTGGAAGTCGCGCGTGCGCTGCTGCACGAACTCCTCGTCGACGAAGCCGTCCTTTATCGCGATGTGCAACAGGGCGTTTGCCAGCGCGAGATCGGTTCCCGGCATGTTTTGCAGGTGCAGCGTCGCGCGGCGGGCGGTGACCGTCGCGCGGGGATCGACGACGACGAGGCGCCCGCCATTCAGGCGCTGGTCGTCGAGATAGGAGACCGCGGGCGGCATCGTCTCCGCCAGGTTGCTGCCGACGAGCAGGATCGCGTCGGTGGCGGCGATGTCCTCGAGCGGGAACGGCATGCCGCGGTCGAGCCCGAACGCACGCTGCGCGGCCGTCGCGGCGGAGGACATGCAAAAGCGCCCGTTGTAGTCGATCGACGACGTGCGCAGCCCGACGCGCGCGAACTTGCCGAGCATGTAGGCCTTCTCGTTGGTGAGCCCGCCGCCGCCGAACACGCCGACCGCGTCGAGCCCGTGACGATCCTGGCAGGAGCGCAACTCGTCTGCGACGCGGTCCAACGCCTCGTCCCACGTCGCCGGCCGCAACGGTCCGCCGCGCCGGTCTCGCAGCAGCGGCTTCGTCAGCCGGTCGCTGCGCTGCAACAGCGACGCGGCCGACCAGCCCTTGCGACACATGCCCCCGCGGTTGGTGGGGAAGTCCCGCGCCGCAACCGACAGCGCCCCGCCAGGCGGCTGAACGAGCTCCATCCCGCACTGCAGCGAGCAGTACGGGCAATGCGTGGCGGTCCGTCGGATGTCCGCCGGCACGTCTCCCGCGGGAGTCGCGCCCCCCGCGCGCGCACGGGGATCGTCTGAATTGGCTGGGCGGCTGTCGTGTGTCGCTGGTGTCCCAGGGATCCGCATCGTCGCTCGCCGACGCCGGGTGCGGTTCGAGCGGGCCGGCGTGGGCTGCCGACAGTAACCACCGGCCCGCCGGGTTCATACGGCCCTGGTGTCGAGGTCAGTTGTACGCCGGGTCCGATTCCGATCGCTGCTTAGCCGGGAGCGATAGCGGGCATACATCGCCTTATGGGCATAGGCACTTCGATATTTCTCATTGCGCTCGGCGCGATCCTCAAGTTCGCAGTAACGGCGTCGCTCTCGGGCATCAACCTCGCCACGGTGGGCGTCATCCTCATGGTCGTCGGCATCATCGGCCTCGTGATCTCACTGCTGTGGCTGATGCAGACCAGTCGGGGCGCCCCGATCGCGCGCGAGCGCGTGGTCGAACGCGACCCGTACGTGTAGAAGCTCAGCGGCTCAGATCACCGGCGAGGAGTCGGGCAAGGTCGTGGTCGGCGTCTCGCGCGGCGGCGGCGCGGGCCTCGGCGCCTCTGGATCGTCTGGCAGCCGGTACCACTCGACGATCTTGTCGCCCTCGACACGGATCGCGGTGCGAGCCGGCTTGCCGACCCCGCTGCCGCAGTCGGCGCCGCGCCGGGCCGCGAGGCGCATCTTCAGGATCGTGAACTCCTTCGCCTTCCCGGCCGCGGTGAGGATCGCCCCGCACGTGAGCGAGAGATTGAACGCGCGGACGTCGTCGCGGCTGCGCAGCGTCAGGACCGGCGTGGCGTTCTGGATCTTCGCCGGCAGCCCCCAGAAGGAGGACGCGCGATCGATGTCGCCCAAGCGCAACGCCTCGCTCCAGCCGCGGATGACCTCGATCGCCCTGCGCTCGCCGCCTCCCTCCGACCGCGTCGGAACGTAGGCCGGGAGCGCGAGCGGATCGCTGGCGACGGTGGGCGGCCCGCCGAGCGCCGTTGCGCCCTGACCGGGCCTGTCCGGCTCGCCGCCGCCGCAGGCGGAGAGCAGGCCTGCCGAGAACACGAGCAGGAAGGTGAGCCGCGCGATCACGCTTTTCAGCATCCCACGCCGTCGACGGACGGTGCGCAACTGCGACCGCGAGGGCGCCAACCGCCGTCTCTCATCCACGGACTAGGACGCGAGCGCTGCGCCCGCGCCCGCGGCCACGAGCGCGCCGGCGAAGGTCCCAAGCAGCATTCCGTGCAGCTCTTGGCGGCTCAAGTCGCAACCGTGGGCAATCCAATCGAGGATCGCGCCGTCGAGAAAGCCGAGCCAGCCGCTCACCGCGGCGCGAGTGGCCGGCCGCTCGCCGTCGTCGCCGAGACCATGAAGGATCCGCGCGGCCGTCGTGGCGCGCACCTCGTCGACGATCCCCCGTACCTCGCTCGAGCCGGCGCTCTCCAGCAGCTTGGCGTAGGCCGCCGGGCGCTCCTGCACCCATGCCAGAAACGCGTCGAGCGTCGCCGCGAGCTGCTCGGCCGCTGGCTTGGACGGGTCAGGCTCGGTGCGGTCGCGCAGCTCGTGGGCTCCCTCCGCCAGCACATCCTCGAAGAGCCTTCGCTTGCTCGGAAAGTAGTGGTAGAGCAGGGCCTTGGAGATGTTCGCCTCGCGCGCGAGTTGCGACATCGACAGCCCTTCGTAGCCGTGGATCGCGAACAGATCGACGGCGCGCTCGAGCAGCAGCGCGCGACGTTCGTCGCTTTGCAGGCGGCGATATGCACGCTGCGACATGCGGCGAGTGTAGCGAAGCTCTTGACCGATGGTCGACAAGAGTCGTACGGTGCGCTGCTGACCGACGGTTGACAAGGCGGGCAGTTGATCGGTCGCGTTGACGAAGGACGGTTGCGAACGGCGCGAGCAGCGGACCGAGACGCTGACGCTGCGGCTGGAGCGGATCGAGGCGCAGATCAGGACGGACGACGGCCCGGTGGCGGCCACGGCGAGCGTTCTCCAGCCCTCGCCCCGCCGACCGGCGGGCGCCGGTTCGGGCCGGCCGGGTGCTGCTCAGGCAGCTCGCCAACACGATCAAGGCGCTGCACGACGCCCACCAGGCCGCCGGCGATCTGCGCCGCGCCAACGAGATCCGCGACGTCGTCCTGAACCGCCTGACGGCCGTCCACGACGCGCTTGGGCCCGAGCTTGCCGTTGGCGCCGGCGGTCCGGCCGCGACGGAGGCGGCACGGATCGCCGCGCGAGGCCAGCTGCCCGTGCGCGCACCCGCGTCACCCGTGCCGGGCACCCCCGACGTTCCGCCGAAGCGCCCCGTGCAGCGCCCTGGCGTGCAGCGCCCCGACAGAACCGAGATCGATCGATGAGAGGGCAGGTGAGCGCAGGTGGCTGAGCACGAAACCGATGGCGTCAACGAGACCTTCCAGGCCGCGGCACGCGTCGCGATCACCGCCGGCGGCCTACTGGCCGAGCGGATGATGCGCGCCCGCGAGCAGGCGATGCGCGACGCCCAAGCGCACAGCGAGCAGCAGGCCCGCGAGCTGCACGAGCGCATGAACAGCGAGCGGGCGGTGGCGCGCCAGTCGCTTGCGCGCGTCGGCCGCGACGAGTGGTGAGAGCGCGCCGGCTGCGAGGAGATCGGCGTCGCGTGGGAGACCGCCAACGCCTGGCGCGACGTCGACCGCGACGCCGCGCACACCGTCGAGCGGATGCGCGACCAGCTGCGCGGCCGCTACGGCATCGATCCCGACAGCCTCGACGCCGACCCGGGCGCCGTCCAAGACGCGCTGGAGCGCCGCGAGCGCGCGCAGCGGCTCTCCGAGCAGGCGCGCGCAGGTCCGCGTCGACGAGGCCGTCGCCGCGACTCTGCTCGTGTCCGCGGGCGTCGCCGATCGCGACCAGGACCGCGAGCAGGCCGACCGCGACCGCGACCGTGATCGCGCGGCCGACGGGGCGCACGCCGCGGCGCTGTATGACAGCGCAGATGCTCGCCGCGACGCCGCGGCCGACCTCGACGGCGTCGTCGTCGAGGAGACGATCGCGGCACGCGTCATCGCCGACACGAGCCAGGCGCACCCGGCGCAGGACGCGGTCACCAGCGGTCCGAATCGGCCGCCGCCGGCGGCGCGGCGCTCGCGCGGCACGGGCAGCCAGGCGCGGTCGCCGCGCGACGCCCCGACCGTGGCCGCTAACCATGCGCCGGCGCGCCCCATGTCCGCCGTGCGTTGTGCGCTTCGGCGCGGCGACGCGTAGGGTTCGGCGCTGCGCATGGCCAAGCGACGCCGGCCGATGGGTTTCCTCTAAGCATGTTCCCCCCGTCGCTTCTCGTGTTGGTTGTGTTCATGGGGAAACGGCCGACGCGCGCCTTGAAGTGCCCGCCGTACGAAGCGCCGGTGAGGCCGCTCGTCGGGCCGTTGTGGTCAGCTGACGTGATCTTCGGCGACGCTCGCTGTCATGCGCCGTCGCCTCGGAACAGGCAACGGACGAGACCGAGCCACCAGCGCCCACGGCCGAAAAGCCAACACGAGAAGCGACTGGGGGAGCATCTTTAGAGGACCCATTGTTCGCCGCTTTGGCGCCGTTACTCAGGAGACCCCGTTGGCGCCGCGCAGTGCCGCCCTGCAGACCACCGTTCCGTAGCCGGTAGGGACAGATGCGCCCGTAGATGGTCAGTCCCGCGGTCGCACAGGGTCAGGTGTCCGACGGCGTATAGGTTGGCGGCCGGGCTGACGCAGCGCAGGCGGCGCACCGGGGGGGTGCGCCGCCTGGCTGGTTGCTGCGGGCGTTAGCAGCTGATCCTGGTGTCGCCTGCGTCGATGGTGCAGGTGTCGCTGCCGAGGCCGCCTTCGGCCGTGTCACCGCCGACTCCGTCTTGGACGTTGATGCTGTCTGAGCCGGTGCTGCCGCTCATGGTGTCGGTGCCGGAGGTGTCCAGGAGGATGTCGTTGCCGTTCTGGCCGTCGAGGTCGTCGTCGCCGGGGCCGCCGTAGATGTGGTCGTTGCCGTTGTCAAACAGGAACAGCAGCGAACCGAGCAGCGTTTCGCCGTAATTGGTGTCGTCGCCCGCTTCGCCGTACAGGTAGTCGGCGCCGTTGCCGCCGCCCATGATGTCGTCGCCAGGCCCGCCGTAGAGCGTGTCGTCGCTGTTGCCGCCGTCGACGGTGTCGTTGCCGGTGCCGGCGTAGATCGTGTCGCCGTTGTTGCCGCCGTTGATCGTGTCATCGCCGCCGAGGCCGCAGATGACGTCGGCGCCGTTGGTGCCGTTCAGGGAGTCGTTGCCGGCGGTGCCGGTGATGTGCACCCGTGCGCGTTGGCGATCGTCGTGGTTTCGGCGTCGGTGTTGTTGTTCGGGGTGGGGTCGGTCTGGGTGGCCGTCGTGGTGGCGGTCGCGGTGATCGAGCCGGTGGCTTGCGGCTCGACGGTGATCGTGACCGTTGCCGAGGCCCTGTTGGCCAGGCCGCCGATCGTGCAGGTGACGGTCGGTGCGGTGATCGAGCAACTGCCCGGCGATGAGGTGGCCGACACGATCGTGCGGGCCGCGCCCGAGAGCGTGACCGTCGTGCTGACGTTCGTGGCAGCGTCAGGGCCGTTGTTGTCACGGTGGTGGTGTAGCTGTAGCTGTCACCCAGCGCGACGGGATCGGCTGAGTCGGTCACTGCTGTCGCGAGGTCGGCGGAGGGCGCGCTGGTCACGCTGGCGATCGCCACCCCCCAGGGGCTGGAGCCGACGGCGGTGGTTGCGGTCACGGTGTCGGTGGCGGTGTCGACTGCCGACATGCTGTCGCTGCCGTTGCTGACGTAGGCGCGAGTGCCGCCGGGGGTGATCGCTACGTCCTGCGTGGGGCCGGTGAAATCGCTGATGGTGGTCGTTACGGTGTTCGTGGCGGTGTCGATCACCTTCACGTTGAAGAAGTTGGTGTTGGCGACGTAGGCGCGGGTGCCATCCGGGGTGATCGCCACCCCACGCGGGCTGGAGAAGCCGCCGATGGTGGCGGTCACGGTGTTGGTGGCGGTGTCGAGCACCTTCACGCCGCCGCCATAGGTGGTGATGTAGGCGTGGGCGCCGTCCGGGGTGATCGCGACACCGGTCGGGCTGTCGCCGACGGGGATGGTGGCGGTCACGGTGTTGCTGGCGGTGGCGATCACCGTCACGGGGCCGGTGTCGTAGTGGGTGATGTAGGCGCGGCTGCCGTCCGGGGTGATCGCTATGTCCAGCGGGGTGGCGCTGACGGCGATGGTGGCGGTCACCGTGTTGCTGGCCGTGTTGATCACCGACACGCTGTCGCTGCCAAAGTTGGTGACGTAGGCGCGGGTGCCGTCCGGGGTCATCGCGACGTCCTGTGGGCCGTCGCCGACGGCGATGGTGGCGGTCACCGTGTTGGTCGCGGTGTTGATCACCGACACGCTGTCGCTGCCCTCGTTGGCAACGTAGGCGCGCGTGCCGTCGGGCGTGACCGCCACGCTCAGGGGGCCGTTGCCAACGGCGATCGTCGCGGTCACGGTGTCGGTGGCGGTGTCGATCACCGAGACGCTGTCGCTGCCCGCGTTGGCGACGTAGGCCACGAGGGTCGTGGCTGCCGCGGCTGGGCTCGCCGGCAGCGTCGCTGTGACCAGGGCGCTGAGCAGAACCGTCAGCGCGAACAGCGTCCGCCGGGGGCGCCCGAGGCGGCTGAGCAGAGTACCTAGTTGCATTGGGGGGTCCTAACGCTTGTGGGGCGGCCCGAACTGCTGTCCGGGTCGCACAGGTCGGAGATGGTGAACTAGCAGCGGCATGCTCACCGCCGGTCAGTGAGTGAGCAGCAAGCCGTCCACGAGGCCGGTAGTGGAGGCGATCGGAGTGCCCAGCAGGCAATGGACGACGCTGCCGATGTAGCTGACACCAGAGGTGACTTTGGTGGCACTGTCGCCGGCGTGACGTCCGGCTGTGACCGTGCCGGTGAACACGACTGTCTGGGCGACGATGGTGGGCGCGGACCAGTTGATCGTGCTCGTGTCGCGGGTGGCGTCGTTCCAGCTGACGGTTTCGATCCCTGCGGGCCCGGCCATGGCCGGGATGCAGCCGAGCGTTAGGGTCAGCGTCTCGGTGCCGGTCGCGGTCGGGCCAACAAGGCAGGTGCTGTAGTGGCTGCTTTCGGTCACGGTGACGGTCTGCGGAGTGAGGGTGACCGCGGGAGAGAAGTCGCGCGCGAATGCGCCCCCGCAGAGGGCGTCGACACTCGTCGCGGTTGCGGTGGATGCCGGGACGATGACGGCGGTGAGGGCTAGGAGAAAAGCGGCGGCCAGGCTGACCGGCCGTCGGGAGAGGCGCCGGGATGTGCCGGACATCGGCCGGATCCATAAATTGATGCTCGGCATGTTTATGGCCCTCCCCCTGTTGGCGTGGATTGCGTCGTCGTGTGCGTCATCGGTACGTTGTATCCGCTTGAGGCCAAGTCGTTGGTCGTCCATGCATAGTGAGACCCTTGCAGAGCGTTATTGTGCAAACACCACGACGGCGCCCTACATCAGGCGGCCTCCCAAAGACCACGCGGCAGGTGATCGCGCCGGGGCTGCGGTCATCGATGGCCATATGGCGCACACCTGGCAGCACGTCGCGTCAGCGACAAGCGATTGTGGCGCGAAATCACGCCGAAATGAAAGCTTGGGTTCATCAAGTAGCAAGCGATGACGGCCCAGACCGTACACTCATTTACGGTGTCGGTTGTTGGCCTTTAATCACGCCGGTCCTACCGTGCCGGTGGCCCATACCGGCCATTACGACGCTCAGACCCGATACACCGAAATAGGGCGCGTTGGTCGACATGGGATCCATTAAAGGAACACGGCACCAACCCGACCAAGTGGCGTCCCAGGCCGCGAGGTAGGCCAGGCGCCGCCGCGCAGGTAGTCAGACTCGACGAGGCCGGGACGACCCGGACCCGGTGGCACGGTGTCGCGGCGTCGGCCGAGCGCTTGTAGCTGGGTCTTCTCGTCGGCGCAGATCACGTACTCGTCGGGACGCAGGCGACGCCCGTCAAAGACGCGGGCGTACAGATCGAGCGCCACGCCGGCTCGCTCGGCAGAGTTCGGATCGCGCGGCCGTCAACCCCCCGCTGAACATCGACGTGCAGCTGTCGGGCGACTTCACGTACATGACCGTGATGTCCGACAACACCACATCCTCGTGGTGCTGTCCAGCGTGACCCCGAACCTCAACGGTCAGGGCCTCGAGCTACGGATGGTGCTGACAAACTGGGACCTCCGGCAAAGCGACTACAAGTACAGCAAGGAGCTGCCGGGGAACTGGACCAGCGTGACCGACGTCCCGTTCGACTCATCGAGCCGGCCGGCGCACCGTCAGCCCCCGAAGCCGTCACCGCCTAGCGAGCAACCACTTCGACGAGACGGGGCGGCGCCATCATCGCGCGCCGCCCCGAAAGCCAGCATCAGGTAGCGACAGCAACCGTGCGTTTGCCAACGGGAGCTGTCTGCGGCGGGCGCCGCGGCGCGATCGAAGCGGTAGCGGCCGGAGGGGTTGATGTGGGCGTGCAGGACCGGCGCGAGCCGGGCGAGCGCCTGGTCGTTGGCGCGCTTGGGGCTCCACCGCTACCGTAGTGCGCCGACCGTGATCGCGACGCGCCAACCAACCCCGCGATGCCGGTGATTGCCTCAAGCTCGTCGTCGGCGAAGCTGAAGTACGCCGTCAGCGCCGCTCGTCGATCTCTTCGAAGGAACCGCTCCCACTCCATGCGCTGGCTGGCAGTGAGGATGTCGACGGGCATCAGAAGTCGAGCTGGCGGTCCGCCAGCCTTCTGGCGGTCAGCCCGCGAGGGGAGGCTGTAGCGCCGCGTCGTCTCCAACCGTCGGTGACCGGCGAGCTCCGCGACGACCACGAGGTCGTCGGAGGCGACGATCTCATGATCTCCTGCCGCCACGAGATCTCCTGCCGCCACGACCGCAGTGAACGCGTGCCCGTGACCGTGGGGTTCCGCCTTTGGCTCGACGGGCTTGTTGTAGTCGCTGATCGTGACCTGCGTGACCAGCGGCGCAACTGATCCTTGGACGAGCAGCGCGTTGCCGGGCACCAGTTCAAGCCCGGCGCTCAGTGTTTCGCGGTCTACAACGCCCTTGAGACCGCCAGGCGAGGCTGACGGCGCGCGGATCAGCCGCCCGCGCGCCAACAGCATCCTCACCACCTATCCGTCCGCGGTAATGGCGTACCTTCACCACCTGTCCGTCCGCGGAGATGGCGTGCGACAGCCGGAACTACCTCGGGTCAGCGAGGCGTGAAGGTCAGCGTGTCGCCCCAGTTCCCGATCTCCCATCCGGCATCGTACTGGCCGTCTTGCACACTTCCGCCGCTGCTGGCGGTGATGTAGCCGGTGGAAGCCTCGTCTCCAGCAGGACCCGCGATCGACTGCACGCGAATGCCGAACTGTGTGACGGACCCGTATTGAGCGATCTGAGCCTGCATCTGCTCGACGTCTTCTGTGGCGCTACTCATTCTCTTCTCCTCCTAGTTTGTCTGGAACTAACTGTACACAGGGCCAGTTTGACGGCGTGTGGCGTCATTGTTGCGGTCAGCGGGTTGCCGCCGTCGGCGGACGAGACGTGAAGGGCAACTTCATTCTGGTCTTGGCGGCCGCCGATGACCCAGGTTCCGCCATCTGCCTTGGAGCGCCGGTCCCGCCCCACTGGTTCGCGACACGGTATTGCCTAGACACCAATTCTCCTCTTCGATCGGGGAGGGGCGGCCCCGTGAGCTTCGCAGGTGCTGTTGCTACAACGCCACGTGAGGCTCTGTCTCGTTGACACTACCGCCCGTGTCAAACTGTCGACAAC
>JAWVGJ010000031.1:0-7745 GCA_033855115.1 Solirubrobacteraceae bacterium | reverse complement strand
GCGCGACCGCGCTGCCACGGCGCAGAAACTGGCGCCGCGTGTGTCGTTCACCCATATCGGGCGAACGATCTGGAGATCAGGAGGTTGCGGCCGGTGCTTCCGCCTCGGGCGCGGCCCCCTCGGCCTCGGCTGCGTCAGGCGCAGCCGCCTCCGCTTCCTCGCCCTGAGGCGCAGCCGCCTCCGCGTCCGTAGGCCCTTGCGCCTCATCTGCGGGCGGGGCCGCTTCCAACGCCTCCGTCAGCGCTCCGGTCTCAGCCTGCAAGGCCTCGACCGTCGCGGCGTCAGGCTCCGGAGCGGAACCCGCCTCGGCGTCATCGTCGTCGCCTCCCACGGCCGCCGACACGTCCAGCGCGCCGCCGTCCCCGGCATCCGTGTCGCCCTCGGCCTCCGCGTCGTCGGGCGCATCGTCACCGCCGCCCTCGACGGCCGCCGATACGTCCAGCGCGCCGCCGCCCTCGTCGCCCCCCGACGCCTCGGCGGCCTGGACCTTCTCGGGGTCGAGCGCGTCCACGCCGACCGGGATCTCGCTCGCCGGCGGCTCGTCGACGCCCTCGTCCGGGGGGGCAAAACCGGTGCCCTCGGGCTGATTGCCCTCGCCCGCCGTCGCAGCCTCCTGCCCCGCAGCCGCATCGTCGTGTGCTGCGTGGGCTTCCTCCATCTGAGCGCCCACTTCTTCCTCTGCCATGACTCCTCCTCCGCACTCGGTCCCACCCGACACGTATCCGTCCGCGCGCGACTATACCTCCCACGCGAGTACGATCCGAACCCGTGAGCGAGACCCCCGATCACCGCCTGCCAGAACGCGACAGGCCCTGGATGATGCGCACGTACGCGGGTCATTCGACGGCCAAGAAGTCCAACGAGCTCTACCGCTCGAACCTCGCCAAGGGCCAGACCGGCCTGTCGGTCGCCTTCGACCTGCCTACGCAGACCGGCTACGACTCCGACCACGAGCTCGCCCGTGGCGAGGTCGGCAAGGTCGGCGTGCCGATCGCCCACAGGAGGGACATGGCCGAGCTCATGGACGGGATCCCGCTCGACACGATGAACACGTCGATGACGATCAACGCGACGGCGGCCTGGCTGCTGGCGCTCTACATCGTCGCGGCCGAGGAGCAGGGCCACGACGCCGAGTTCCTGCAGGGCACGACGCAGAACGACATCATCAAGGAGTTCCTCGCGCGCGGGACCTACGCGTTCCCGCCCGGCCCGTCGATGCGGCTGATCGCCGACATGGTCGCCTACACCGTGACCAAGGTCCCGAAGTGGAACCCGATCAACATCTGCTCCTACCACCTCCAGGAGGCGGGCGCGACCCCGGTGCAGGAGATCGCCTATGCGCTGTGCAACGCGATCGCCGTGCTCGACGCCGTGCGCGAGCGCGTCGACGAGGAGCTCATGGGCAAGGTCTTCAGCCGCATCTCGTTCTTCGTCAACGCCGGCGTGCGCTTCATCGAGGAGCACGCGAAGCTGCGCGCGATGGGCCGGCTGTGGGAGCAGATCGGCCGCGACCGCTACGGCGTCGAGGACCCCAAGCAGCTGCGCTTCCGCTACGGCGTGCAGGTTAACTCGCTCGGCCTGACCGAGTCGCAGCCCGAGAACAACGTCCAGCGCATCGTGCTCGAGACGCTCGGCGTCACGCTCGGCCGCGACGCCCGCGCGCGTGCGATCCAGCTGCCGGCCTGGAACGAGGCACTCGGCCTGCCGCGCCCGTGGGACCAGCAGTGGTCGCTGCGCATCCAGCAGATCCTCGCGTACGAGACCGACCTGCTCGAGTACCCCGACATCTTCGAAGGCTCGAAGGTCATGGACGGGCTGGTGAGCGAGCTCATGGATGGTGCGCGCGCGGAGATGGCGGTCGTCGAGGAGCACGGCGGGGCCGTCGAGGCGGTCCCATACATGAAGGCGTCGCTCGTCGATTCCCACCGCGAGCGCATCCGCCGCATCGAGGCCGGAGAGCTCGTCGTCGTCGGTCAGAACAAGTACCGCGAGACGGCACCGTCGCCGCTGGCCGAGGGCGAGGACGGCGGCATCATGACCGTCGATGTGGGCGTCGAGGCCGAGGCCAAGGAGGCGCTCGCGCAATGGCGCGCCGACCGCGATCAGGCCGCGGTCGATGCGGCGCTCGACGAGGTCAGGCGCATCGCAGCCGACGACTCGGAGAACATCATGCCCGCCACGATCGCCGCCGCCCGCGCGGGTGCGACGACCGGCGAGTGGGCGCAGGCGCTGCGCGACACGTTCGGCGACTACCGCGCGCCCACCGGCGTCGGCGAGGCGAGCGCCGGGCCGGATGCGACCGGACCGGAGCTTGAGGAGCTGCGCGACGAGGTCGCCCGCGTCGGCGATGCGCTCGGCCGGCGGATCAAGATCCTCGTCGGAAAGCCGGGCCTCGACGGACACTCCAACGGCGCCGAGCAGATCGCGGTGCGCGCCCGCGACGTCGGGATGGAGGTCGTCTACGAGGGCATCCGCCTGACGCCCGCGCAGATCGTCACGAGCGCGCTACAGGAGGGCGTGCACGTCATCGGCCTGTCGATCCTCTCCGGATCGCACCGCGAGCTCATCCCGTCGGTCATCGACGAGCTGCGGGAGGCGGGGGTCGACGCTCCGGTCGTCGTCGGCGGGATCATCCCCGAGGCCGACGTGGCGCCACTCAAGGAGGCCGGCGTCGCGGCGGTCTACACGCCGAAGGACTTCGACCTCACGCGCATCATGCGCGACGTCGTCGCGCTCGTGGCCGAGCGCAACGGGGTCGCGGCGAGCGCCTGACCTGGCTCGCCGAGCCGGCGTGCCGAGCAGCAGCGTGCCTGACGGCGAGAACGATCTGGCCGGTCGATTGCGCGATCGCGATCTGACCGTCGCGCCGGCGGTCTTGAACCTCGTCGAGAACCGCGCACCCGCACGGCGCGAGGAGATCGCAGCGCTGCTCGCGGGAGTCTCCCCCGCCGCCCTCGGTGGCGAGGCGCCGGCGCACGTCGTCGGCGTCACCGGCCCGCCGGGCGTGGGCAAGTCCTCGCTGCTGGCGGAGCTGATTCGGGAATGGCGCGCTCGGAGGCGCAGCGTCGCCGTCCTCGCCGTCGACCCGTCGTCGAAGCGCTCCGGCGGCGCGCTGCTCGGCGACCGTGCGCGGATCGCCGTCGATCCCGCCGACAAGGGCGTCTTCATCCGCTCGATGGCCGCCGGCGGGCGCCTCGGGGGTCTGGCGCCGGCCACGCGCGCCGCCGCCCACGCGCTCGCGGCTGCCTTCGACGTCGTCGTCATCGAAACGGTCGGCGTCGGTCAGTCCGAGACCGAGGTCGCCGAGGTGGCCGATACGGTCGCGGTTGTCGTGCAGCCCGGTTCCGGTGACACGCTGCAGTTCCTGAAGTCGGGGATCATGGAGATCCCCGACGTCCTCGTCGTGACGAAGGCGGACCTCGGACAGGTCGCGCTGCGCTCGCGCCGTGATCTCAACGCGGCGCTGCGCTCGCTCGGAGCGCGCGACACCCGCGTCCTCGCCGTCTCGTCGCTCGCGCCGGCGAGCGGCTTCGAGGATCTCGTGGACGCGCTCGACGAGCATCGCGAACGCCTCGATGTGCCGGCGCGCCGGCTCGCGGCGCGCCGCGCCAGCGCGCTGGCGGACTTCACCGCCGAGCACGGCGAGCGCGGCCTGCGTGCGCTGGGCGGCCGCCGCGCTGCGCTCAAGCTCCTGGATGAGCGCGACCCGGCGCTCGACGTCCCCGCGCTGACGCGCGCGCTCGCCGAGGAGGCCGCCGCATGAGCCGTGGCGCGCTCGTCGACATCGCGATCATGCTCGGTGCCTTCATACTCGCGACCCTGATCGCCGAGGCCGCGGGCGCAGCGAACCTCGGCACCGCGCTCTCGTTCGGCCAGATCGCGTTCGTGCTTGCGGCGGTCTACGTGGTGCTGCGCCGCTAGAGCGCTACGGGGTGGCGGCGCTCCCGGTCTCGGCCGCCGGTGCCGACGCCAGCCGCCACGATCCGTCCTCGCGCACGAGCCGGAGAGTCTCGTCCGCCGGGCTCTCGCCGACCGCCGTGCTACGGGTGCGGGCGAGCGCTTGGTCGCCGTTGACCTCGACCTTGATGACCTTGAGTTGCGGGTTCTGGCGGCTGCCCCAGCCCGTCCGCAGCGCGACCTCGCAGGGCAGCCCGACGCTGCGAATCGTCTCCGCCAGCGCGCTGGCGAACAGGTCGTCGCAGAGCGTCTGGTAGTCCTTCTCGCGCGTTGCGAGCGCGAAGCGATCGAGCGTCTTGTGTACTGCCTGGCTGTCGTCGCCGCCGCCTGGCTTGATGGCGAGCACGAGGACGACCGCAGCGACCGCGATCCCCACGACGAGCACGATCCGCGGCTTGCCCTTGAGCCGTCCGAGCTTCGCGAACAGCCGTCCGAGCGGGCCGAGCAGCCGTCCGAGCTTGGCCAGCAGCGGTCCGAGCTTGGCGAACAGCTTGCCGAGCTTGGCCAGCGGCTTGCGCAGCAGCCGCAGGAGCATGGCCAGCAGGCGAAAGGGCGACTTCAACACGGCGACGACTTTGGACTTCATGGGCGGGCAGCCTAGCGTCGCGGGCGCGATCGCACGCCGTCATGCATCCGTAACGTCGAAATGCGAGAACTGGCGTGCAGATGTTCGTGCTTTGGATCTTCGCCTTCCTCGCCGGCGCCGCCACGGCGGTCACGCCGTGCGTGCTTCCGGTCCTGCCGGCGCTGCTGTCGGCGAGCGGCACCGGCGGGCGGCGGCGGCCACTCGGCATCGTGACCGGCCTGACCCTCACGCACACGATCACGATCGTCGGGATCGCGTCGGTCGTCCGGGGCGTCGGCTTCGCCGACGGGACGCTGCGAACGCTCTCGATCGTCGTGCTCGCACTGTTCGGGGTGGCGCTGCTTGTCCCGCGCGCTGCGGCGTGGATTACGCTGCGACTGTCGTTCCTGTCGCGGCTGGCTCCGCGCAGCGCGGGCGCGGGCTTCTGGTCTGGCCTGCCCGTCGGCGGCGCGCTCGGGTTCGTCTACGCGCCGTGCGCCGGTCCGATCCTGACGGCCGTGATCTCCGTCAGCGCCTCGCAGGGGACGACGGGGGAGCTCGTCACGATCGCGATCGCCTACGGCCTCGGCTCCGCGCTCGTGCTGCTCGGGCTCGCGCTCGGCGGCCGGCGCGCCATCGGCCGACTGCGTCCCGGCAAGAGCGGTCCGCTGCTGGAGCGGGCGTTCGGCGCGGTCATGGTGCTGACGGCGGTGCTGATGTTCACGAAGCTCGACCTCCGCTTCCAGACGGCGCTGGCCAGCGAGCTGCCCACGTTCCTCACCAACCCGACCCGCGTCCTGGAGAGCTCGGCCGCCGTCGAGGACCGTCTCGTACGGGTGCGCGGGCGCTCGGCGTTTGACTCGCGGACGGTGACGACTGCCCCGCCGGCGCCGGCGCCGGCATCCGGCGGCGGTTCAGCGGACGCTCGCCGCCCCGAGCTGCCGGTCCTCGGCCCCGCGCCCGAGTTCGCGAACACCCAGCGCTGGTTCAACTCGGCACCGCTGACGATCGCCGCGCTGCGCGGTCGGGTGACGCTCGTCGACTTCTGGACCTACACCTGCATCAATTGCGTCGCCACGCTGCCGTACCTGCGGGCGTGGGACGAGCGCTACCGTCGCGCCGGGCTCACGATCGTCGGCGTGCACACGCCAGAGTTCGCGTTCGAGCGCTCGGCCGCGAACGTGCAGGACGCGATTCGCGAGCACAGGCTGCGCTATCCGGTGGTCCAGGACAACGAGTTCGGCACCTGGAACGCGTTCGGCAACCAGTATTGGCCAGCCAAGTACCTCATCGACGCCAAGGGGCGCGTGCGTTACACGCACTTCGGCGAGGGCGACTACGAGGAGACCGAGGCGGCGATCCGCGCGCTGCTCGCCGAGGCGGGCAGCCGCCACCTCGGCGGCACCGCGCGCACCCATGGCGAGCTGCTCACGCCGGGGCGTGAGGCGACCCCGGAGACGTATCTCGGTGTGGCTCGCGCGCGGAGCTTCTCGCCACGGGGACCGCGTAGCGGCACGCATGACTACGTCGTCGCCAGCCCGGCGTCGCTGCCACGGAGCGTCTTCTCGCTCGGCGGGCGCTGGACGATCGACGACGAGGCGGCGCGTGCCGTGCACCGTGCGACGCTGCGCGCCCGCCTCTACGCCAGGGGCGTCTTCCTCGTGCTGTCCTCCAAAGACGGCCGGCCGCGCCGTGTACACGTGTCGCTCGACGGCCGGCCCGTCAGCGCTGCCGAGGCCGGAGACGACGTCCACGACGGAGCGGTGACCGTGCGCCGCCAGCGCCTGTATCACCTCGTGCGGCTGCCTCGTAGCGAGGAGCATGTTCTGACGCTGCGCGTGGACCGCGACGTCAGCGGCTACGCCTTCACGTTTCGCTGATCCCGGCCGCGAACGCCTACAGACGGTTGCGGTCGCGACGGATCGCGCCGACGTTCGCCCACTTGTACAGCGGCCGCAACACGACGAGATCCCATCCTCGACCCTGTGGACCATGCTGCAGCGTGAGCAGCTTGCTCACCGCCGCCCAGCCGACGTCGTGGTAGGTGCGGTCCCCGGATTGCTGCGCGATGATCGGCTGCCCGCCGCGGACTGCGAAGACGACCTGGGCGTGGTCGTATTCCTGCTGGCGGGCGCTGAAGAAGTTCTCGAAGATCAGGTCCCCGGGCCGCCATTGACGTGGGTCGTTCGAGACGACATCCACAAGGCCGTACTCGTACAGATGGCGAGGCAACTCGTCCGCGTTCATGAACGAGGCCGTGAACTCGAGCGTCAGCGGATAGCGCTCGAAGCGCGTGGTGTACGGATAGGTGCGACCGCTGCCCGGCGCTCCGAGTGCGTCGCGGTACCACCACGCACCGCTGCCGTGTCCGAACTCCCGCATGAAGCCCATCCCGCCGGCGTAGAGCACCTGACTGACGAAGTTCGTGCAGTTGCCGCCAGCGCCCGTGAAGTTGGCGAAGTGCGGGTTGTGATCGTCGGCGTGCTTGGTCCACGCCCACGCATACGTCAGCTCCCCCGCGACGTCGAAGCGCCCGCACGGGCTCGCGCCGGCGCAGTCGACGAGATCCTCGGCGCCGGCGGCCGCGGACGGGGACAGCAGCGTCGTGATCGCGATCACGCCCGCGATCAGTGCGCTGCGGACCCGTGTGGGCAACCATTGCTGCACTGCGCGTGGCGCTTGAAGCTCGATGTCCCTTCCCCCCTTTTTGGTGCCTGTAGCGCCGGAGGCTACAGCGGTTGCTCAGCCTCGGATCTCGGCCGCCGACGGGACGAGGACGCTCAAAGCGCGGTGGTGATCGCGAGCGCAACCTAGACTTGAACGATGGAAGCTTCTGAAGCCCGTTCTTGGCTGCGCTGCTACCGCTGCTGGTCGACCGATCTCGAGGTCCACGTCCATTACGAGGGGATCCACAAGATCGATCCGGAGACCGGCGAGCGCGCCGAGCCAGTCGACGAGCTGCAGGAGGCCGTCGTGCAATGCCTGGAGTGCATGCACGACCAGCCGCACCTCGGCTTCCACAACGGCCGCGTCGAGCCGATCGAGGATCGCTGGGAGCGGATGATCGCCGGCACCCCCTGGGTCGCGTCGTGCACCGTCACCGTCGACGCCGACGAGGTCGAGACGTGCTCGGGCCCCGAGGCCGGCGACGCGCTCTCCTACGCCGCCTTCGGCGACCACGGCACGCGCGAGTTCTTCACCCACGTGCGCTTCCACAAGCACG
>JAWVGJ010000030.1:0-5951 GCA_033855115.1 Solirubrobacteraceae bacterium | reverse complement strand
CAGCGCGACGCCCGCCGAGAACGTCCGCTACCCGCACGCCGACGCGATCGAGCCGGCGTCGCCCGCCGCGCCCCCGGTCGACCCGCAGGGCGGCGCCGCGCCGCCTGCGCCACAGGCCGCAGGCGCGCCGGTCGACCCCGCGCAGTTCGGCGCCGAGGGCACTGGCGGCGCGCCGAGTTCCGAATCCAGCGCGTTGCTTGAGAACAAGAACGTCGTCTTCGACCGCGACGGCGTCGCCGACATCAAGGCCGGTCGCATCGACCCGCGCGTGGTCGCCGTGCTGACGAAGCTGTCTGCCGACCACAAGATCACCGTCAGCTGCATGTGCAGCGACCACCCCACGTTCACCACCGGCGGCTCGGTCAGCAACCACCACCATGGACGCGGGGTAGACATCGCCGCGATCGACGGCGTGCCGGTCAATGCCGGCAACCCGATAGCACGCGATATCGCAACCGAGCTCTCGTCACTGGACCCGAACTACCGTCCCGATGAGATCGGCACCCCGTGGGCGATCAACGGACCGGGCTATTTCACCGACGCCGACCACAGCGACCATCTCCATGTCGGTTTCAAGCAGGCGATCGATCCGTCGTGGACGCCGCCCGCCGACCAGGCCGCCGGGAGCGCGGCCCCGCCAGGAGCGCCGGCGCCGGCGCCGGCAGCGGCGCCGGCAGCGCCGGCCGGCGGCGGCACGCTCTCGATTCCGATTCCCACCGACGCCGGCGCCCGGAAGGCGAGCGCCGGCACGCTCGGCCTCAGGGTTCCCGCGGCCGGCGGCGCTACGCCCGTCGCTCAGAGCGCGGGGCAACCGGGTGCAAGCGCCGGCGCCGTTGCCGACCTCCTCCCCCCAGGCGGCACAATGGACCCGGGCGCGGGCGCTAAGGCGGTGGCTGCGCTGGACGAAGCGATGAAGTACAAGGGCACGGACTACCTCTGGGGCGGATCCAACCCGAAGACGGGCTTTGACTGCTCAGGTCTCGTGCAGTGGGCGTACGCGAAGCAGGGCATCGAGATCCCACGCGTGACCGATCAGCAGATCCTCGCGGCGAACGGCACGAAGGTCGATCGCAAAGCCCTCGTGGCCGGCGATCTCGTGTTCTTCCGTGACCCGAGCGGCTACGTCCATCACGTCGGGATCTCGATGGGCGGCGACAAGTTCCTGCACGCCCCGCACACCGGCGACGTCGTCAAGGTGAGCTCGCTCGACGAGCCGTACTACGCCCAGCAATTCGCCGGCGGCCGGCGCTTCGACGAGACGCCGGCGGGCGCACCCGGAGCCACGCCGCCGCCGGCGGCCGTCGATGCGGCGAGCGCCGCGCTCGACCGCGACGCAGCCGCCGCCCGGAGTCCGAACTCGATGATCTTCAAGGCGCTGAGCAAGCAGGAGGCCAGCCACCACAGCTCGACCGTCCAGTTCATGCGCGCCATCCGCCCGGAGGACGCCCCACAGTTCCAGCGCGTGGCGGCGGCCGCGGTGGTCGACGCCGCGAGCGTCCCCGGCTCGGTGACGTACCCCGGCGACGGCGCGACGAAGGAGCAGTTCGCGGCCTGGCTGGCCGCGCGCGCGCAGAAGGCCGGCTTGCCGCCGGAGCTGCCGGTGATGGCCTCGCTCGTCGAGTCGGGCTTGGCCAACCTCGGCGGCGGCGACGCGGACTCGGTCGGCTTCTTTCAGATGCGCGTCGGGATCTGGAACCAGGGCGCGTACGCCGGCTACCCCAAGGATCCCGAGCTGCAGGCGAAGTGGTTCATCGACCACGCGCTGGAGGTCAAGAAGGCGCGGATCGCGGCAGGCGACGCAAACTTCGGCAAGGACCCGTCGGCGTGGGGCAACTGGATCGCCGACATCGAGCGCCCGGCCGAGCAGTACCGCGGCCGCTATCAGCTGCGCCTGGAGGAGGCCCGCGGCCTGCTCGCCCCGAAGGTGTGAGGGTGTGAGCGCCGGCTGCTGCGGTGGATGGCGTCAGCCTCCGCCGCCGCCTCCGCCGCTTCCGCCTCCGCCGCCTCCGCCGCCGCCGCTCGATGGAGGCGGGGGCGCCGCAGGTGGCGGTGGAGGCGGAGGTGCGACCGGGGCGGCTGGAGGCGGCGGCGGAGCCTGCGGCGCAGGAGGCGGAGTCGGCTTGCTTGGCGCCGGTGGTGGCTGACGCGGAGTCGGAGCGAGAGTCTTCGGGATCGCAGGCGTCTTGGGGACCGCGTCGGTGTAACCGACGCTTCGCAGCATCGCCGTGACGTCGGCGATCTTCGCTGAAAACCGCTTCAGCGACCGCTGAGCCTTGGACTGCGCTGCCGCGTCCTTGCTTCGTACGAGTCGCCCGTACGCGGACGCCAGCGCACCGAACAGCGCCGTCACCTTGGCGTTCAGCGCGGCGTCGAGGACGTTCAGGCGGGCACCGCGCAGGGCGCTGGCGGCGTGTTCGTAGATGTGCCTGCCCTGCCGCCACGCCGGAGCTTGCTCAGCCACGGTCCCGCCGCCGATGAGCTTGAATCCCACGTCGTCGAGACCTGTTCCGAGCGTCGCGAACGTCTTCTTCAAGAGCTCCGAGTACTCCTTGCTGGGAGCGATCGGCAGAGCCCGAGCCGATTTGAGCGTCAGCGTCTGAACGATCTCGTCGCAGTCAGCCGCGGCCGCGGTGTTGCCGCAGGCAACCGTTGCGACGCCCTTGGTCGTGAGCACGGCGTAGACACGCAATGGCTGCTTTAAGCCACGCAATCGCAGCGCGTCGTAGCGGTAGGCCTTCAGCCCGGCGATCGTGATCGTCTGTGGCTTCGGCGTCCCGCCTTTGAGGCCGGCGCGCAGCTTCGACGGCAGCAGCGTCAGGCCGGTCTGACCGGTGACGAGCTGGGCTGCGACTGAGGCGCCGCCTGGCACGCCGGCCGCCGCCGCCCGTCGCGGGTTCAGGCCGACGTTACGGGGGACCTCGCGCTTGGACCAGGATTTCGGCACGGCGAGCGCAAGGTCGGCGTTCTGCAGAGGGGAGTTTCGGGCCGGTTTAGGAGGCGCGGACCCGCCTCCGCCCCCGCCTGCGACCACGACAGCGATCACGGCGACCACGAGCACGACCGCACCTCCGCCGAGCAGCGCGACGAGCCGGCGCCGGCGGATCTGCGGGGACGGTCCGTGCGAGGGCGGCTGCACGGGCTCGGGCGTGTACAGCGGCTCGGGCGTGTGTAGGGGCTCGGGCGTGTACAGGGGCTCGGGCACCGCGTCTGGCATGACGGTGCGCGCTTCGCCGCCGGCGTGACCGGGGAGGCTCGCGTATGGCGGCTCGGGGCTTACGGGTCGAGCGGGCTCGGACATCCACGCCGGTGGCGCCGGCGCCGGGGGCACCGGTGGCGCCGGCGGTGGGGGCGGCGGCGCCGGCGTCGAGATCTCGGACCGGAGCTTCCATGCCGGCGGCTCGGGCGGCGTAGCTGGTTCGGGGCGCGCGACGGGCTGGACGGGCGGCTGCGGTGGTGTGCGAGGCTCGGGCGGCTTGACCGGCTCGGCGCGCGCGACGGGCTGCTGCGGTGGTGTGCGAGGCTCAGGCGGCTTGACCGGCTCGGCGCGCGCGACGGGTTGGACGGGCTCCTGCGCCGGTTGGCTGGGCTCGGGCGCGGCAGACGGCTTGGCAAAGGTCACGAAGTCGGGCTCGGACTCGAACGGGCGGCGTTCGGGTTCGGGCTCCGGCGCCGGTTCCGGCCTCGCCACCTCCGGCCTGACCGGTGGCGCCGGCGCCGCAGGCGGACCGGGATCGATCGGCGCGGCCTTGCCCCGAGCGAAGCTCTTGAACTGGTCTGACGGCGCGTCGCGAACCGGCGTCTCGGGGTCCGTAGCCGCGAACCGCGCAGGCGTCAGCGGCTGTGCGGCCGGCTGCTCTGAGGTAGTCAGAAGTCGCGCCCCACGCCGCCAGCGCGATCCCAGCAGCCGCAGGATGACCTCTTCGAACTCCTCCCATGCCTGTTCGGCGGTCTGCGTCCGCTCCGCCGGCTCCTTGATCAGCAACCGGTCGATCCAGTCCGACAGCGCTCTGTCGATCGCGGGATTGACCGTGTGCGCGGACGGGACCTGCTCGTTGATGTGGCGGAGGATGATCGCCACCGGCGTCTCGGTGTCGTCGAACGGAACGTGCCCGACGAAGAGCTCGTAGGCCATGACCCCAACCGAGTAGAGGTCGGTGTAGGGCCCCAGGTCCTGCGCCATCGCCTGCTCCGGAGCCATATAGGTCGGCGTCCCGACGGTCGTACCAGCCGCCGTGAGAAGCAAGCTCGTGTTCATCTTGCGCGCCTTCGCGATGCCGAAGTCAGCCACCTTGATCTGGCCCTGATCGGTGACGAGCAGGTTCTCGGGCTTGAGGTCGCGGTGCACGATGCGACATTTCTCGGCGTGATCGAGCGCTGCGAGGACGCCTTCCAGCACGCCGGCGATCTGCGCAACCGTCATGCGACCGACATGGGGGCGAAGGGAACCGCGCTGCAAGTACTCCATCGCGATATAAGGCGTGCCCTCGTGCTTGAAGTACTCGTGGACGGTGACGATGTTCGGGTGACTCATCGACCCGGCCATGCGGGCTTCGCGCAAAAAGCGCTCCGCCAGCGCGGGATCGTCGGGCGACTGGAGTATCCGCAGCTCCTTGAGCGCCACTTGGCGATCGAGGTCGGTCTGCCGCGCGAGGTAGACCACTGCCATGCCACCATGGCCGATCGGATCCAGCAGCTCGTAGCGTCCGACGGTCTTCACCGGAATCATGATGTCAGCGATGGGTTGATCCTGCGAACGGAAATCAGGTGCCTTGCACGGTCATCTGGCCAGCGCTCGCGACGGGCATCGACGGCACCCCGTTGGTGGTCGCGCACACGAGCGTCTGATTCACGGCGGGCGCTCCATCGAGCATGATCGTCGGGCACATGCCGGCGATCACCGACACGATCACGCACGGAACGGGAGCACCGGCGACGTTGAACACGCAGCCGGCGGCGATCACGCCTGGAAAGTCCTGGAGGTTGAGCCCGGGAGCGCCGCCCACCATCGGCCGCGGCCCGCGTGGGACAACCATGAACTTTCCGCCATGGCCGCACTGGATGACCGCGCTGGCGTTGAGGAGGGGCGGCATGCGAGTCCCCTCAGATCAATCCGTCGCGCACAGCGTGCGCCACGGCCTGCGAGCGGCTGCGCACGTTGAGCTTCGTCACGATGTCATGCAGGACGTTCTTGACGGTGCGCTCGCTGTAGCAGAGCCGCTCGGCGACCTCGCGGGTCGGATGACCCTGGGCGATCAATGCGAGCACGCGCTGCTCGCGATCGGTCAGGCGCTGCGTCGACAACCGCGCCGGCCCGCCGTCAGACCCGACCGGGGCGCCGCGCGCCAGCGCGTTGAGCATGTCAGGCCCGATGATCGCAGCGCCGCCCTCGGCCGCCTGGACCGCCGCGTATAGCACGTCCTGCGTGAGGGTGTCCTTGCGCAGGTAGCCGACCGCCCCGGCTTCGACCGCGCCAACGACCGACTCCTCGTCGCAGTCTGACGTGCAGGCGATGACGTGCGCGTCACTGGCCTCCGCGACCAATGCCATGAATCCACGCCCTCCCGCGATCGACGTGTCGAGGATCACGATGTCGGCCTCGAACAGCGCCGCATTCTCCTGGGCGCCGCTCACACCATCCGCCTGGTAGACACACTCGACGCGCTCCAGCAGCTCGAGCGATGCAACGAGTCCACGTCGATAGATCGCGTGCGGGTCAACGACGAAGACCTTCATGGGGTCAACTCCATCCGTAACCACGGACCCTACGCCCACGATCCCCGCACTCGGCCCACCTTGTGCGCGAGCGTAGTTGACTCCATCCGTCGTCGGTTGGTTTCCTCGCCACTCTGCTTAGCCTGGATCCACCGAATCTCGCGGCGTCTCGCCGCCGGGAGCCTTCGTCAGCGCGGATCGGCCTCACTCCGAGGGGTCGCCCTACGGACGTTCGGCCG
>JAWVGJ010000029.1:0-40851 GCA_033855115.1 Solirubrobacteraceae bacterium | reverse complement strand
CGACCCAGCGCCGCGGGCGTGCCGCGTTGCAGCGTCTGCCACACCGTCCTGCCGTGGATCGTCGAAACCGACGCCGGCGGCTTCGACGAGGAGATCACCGCATCGGTGCCGGTCCTCGTCGACTTCTGGGCGCCGTGGTGCGGCCCGTGCCGGATGGTCTCTCCGGTCGTCGAGCAGATGGGCCGCGAGTTCGCCGGCCGCCTGAAGGTCGTCAAGCTCAACATCGACGAGGCGCCCGCGATCGCCTCGCGCTACGGCGTGCAGGGCATCCCGCTGCTCGTCGTCATCAAGGGCGGCCAGGAGGTCGACCGTGTCGTCGGCGCCGTGCCTCCCGCGCGGCTGCGCGAGGTGCTCGAACGCCACGTGCCGGCGCAGGCCGCTGCCGGAGCCGGTTCGACGGACATCTGATCCAGCCGCGCCCGAGCGCGGAGCGCTTCCTAGCGCAGGACGCGATTGATGACGGCGATGTAGTCCTGGTAGCCCGGCGCGCTCGTCGACGGCGTCACGAACAGCCGCACCACGCCGAAGCTCGGGTGGCGGATGCCAACCGTGCCCTGCGCTATCTGCAGCGAGCTCGGGGCACGAAAGCGCAGCGCGTATGCGTTCTGCGAGCCGGCCAGGTGGCACACCGAATCGCCTGCGAGATCCTCGACCGCCACGAGCTGCGCGCGTACCGCGGGCGCTCCAGCGGGACGCAGCTTGACGGCCGACCCGACATGCGGCGCAAAGCGCGCGCGCTTGAAGCCGCCGGTCCTGGCGCGCGCAATGTTCGGAGTCTTCGCCGCGGCGATCGAACCGAAGCCGGCGAATGTCGCGCCGATTGTCGCGGTCATGGCGCCGGCGACGACGCGCCGGCGCGTCAAGAGCTGCTGCGGTGTGCGGTCGGGCTGCATCCCCCATCTATCGGCAGATACGGCGCCGCCCGTGACCCTCGCCGCACGTGTTCGTGCAAGCAGCACGAACGCCACGACTATCTTCGCCGGCCGTGTTGTCTACCGCCATGCCCCTTTCACGCTCGTCGCGCCCCAGCGCGCCGGCCCGGCCCGGACGCCTGCGCGTGCTCGCGGGCGTCGCCGCCATGGCGCTTGCTCTCGCTCTGGCCAGCGCGTCCGCCCAGGCGCCGCCGGCCGGCTGCCCCGGCGCCAACCCCGCCTGCCCTTACCTGTCGGGCTCGCAGATCGGCCAGCGCAGCGGCGGCGTGCTGCGCTTTCCGCAGGCGGTCGCGGTCGGGCCCGACGGAGCCGTCTACGTCGCCGACCAGTCCTCGAACGTCGTCCAAGTCTTCGGCCCGGACGGCGCGTTTGTGCGCGAGGTCGGCGTCGCCGGGACCCGCCCGGGGCAGCTCGGCTCTGTCGGCGCGATCGCGGTCGCGCCCGACAACACGCTGTACGTCGCCGACGGCTCCAACCGGATCGATCGCTACGACCCAAGCGGGCAGTTCATCGGCTCGTTCGGGAGCGGCGGCACCGAAGTCGGGCAGTTCTACTTCGGCGCGGGCGGCGGCAACGACGCCGGGGCGGGCGGCGGACTGGCCATCGGAGGCGGCTTCATCTTCGTCTCCGACAGCGGCAACGACCGCATCCAGCGCTTCCGGCTGGACGGCAGCGAGGGAACCGAGATCGTCGCGCCCGGCCGGCTTGCCTACCCGCGCGGGCTGGCTGTCCGCGGCTTCCGCCTGCTCGTCGCCGACGACCAGCACCACCGGCTCGTCGTCTTCGACACCGGCGGGAGCTTCCTGGGCACGATCGGCAGCGGCCCGGGCGATGGGCCCGGGCAGCTGAACTTCCCATACGGCGTGGCGCTGGACGCGCCCGGTCGCGTGTTCGTCGCCGACGACCTCAACCAGCGTGTCGTGCGCTTCGGCTCGGCGCCCGCCTATCCGTACAAGGCGCGCTGGGGCTCCTACGGCACAGCCCCGGGCGAGCTCGCCTACCCGCGCGGGATCGCGGTCGACGCGGCCGGCGCGGTGTACGTCACGAACACCGGCAACGACCGCATCGACGTCTTCGATCGAGGCGGCGCGCTGCTGCGCTCGTTCGGATCATCGGGGCGGGCTGCCGGCCAGTTCAACGCGCCGCTCGGCGTGGGCGCTGACGCCAACGGCTTTCGCGCGGTCATCGACTCCGTCAACGGGCGCATCGAGCTGCTGCATCCCGACGGCGCGCTGGCGGCGGTCTGGGGCTCGCCCGCGCCGGGGCCGACGATCCTCCCCCGACCCGTCGCGGTCGCGTTCGACGCCGCCGGTGACGCCTACGTGCTCGACCAGCGCCGCGCGCGAATCGTCGTCTTCGAGCGAGCGACCGGGCTGCCGAAGCGGACGATCGGCTCGCAGGGCAGCGGGCCGGGTCAGATGCTCGACCCATCGGCGCTTGCGATCGACGCCAACGGCACGATCTCGGTCGCGGACGCGGGCAACGACCGCATCGTCCGCTTTACGACGGCCGGCGAGTACCTCGGGGCGCTGACGGGCACGGGCAGCCTGCGCGGGATCGCGGTGACGCCCGACGGCCAGCGCACCTACGTCACGACGACCGACAACTTCATCACGGTCTACGACGCCGCCGGCGCCCAGGTCACCGAGTTCGGCGGTCGCGGCACGACGCTCGGAAAGCTCGAGGCGCCGGCGCAGGTCACGCTCGATGCGGCCGGCAACCTGTGGGTCGCCGACCGGGGCAACAGCCGCGTGCAGCGGTTCGGTCCGGATGGGCAGCGGCTTGGGACCTTCGGCGAGCGCGGCGCAGGGCCGGGCCAGTTCATCAACCCGACCGGCGTGAGCATCAACTGCAACGGTGTGCTCACCGTGACCGACACGAAGAACAACCGCGTCCAGCAGTTCGCCCTGGCGGCGCCGGCGGTGGCGCCATGCTCGGCGCTCGGCCCGCTCGGCAACCCGCCGCCGCCGAAGCTGCCGACGCTGCCTACTCCGCTGGGGCCGCAGCTCAGCGTGAGGGCGCTGCGCACGAGCCGCCTGTTTGGTTACCGCCAGCTTCCGCTGCGCGTCGGCTGCGACACGGTCTGCACGCTCACGGCGACGGGCACGCTGACGGAGCGCAGAAAGCCGCGCAAGCGCAAGCGCGCGCTGTCGGTGAGCCTGCGCACGACGACGATCAAGCTGCCTGCCGGCGACACAAAGGTCATCCGGCTGGCGGCGTCCGCGCGGAGCGTCGCGCGGCTGCGCCGGGCGATGAAGCGCCGGCGGGGGCTGGCGGTGACGCTGCAGCTCGTGGCGGCGGCCGAGGTCGGCGGGCAGACGGTGGTCTCCAAGCGGCTGACGGCGACCGGCTGACGCGCGCGCGCCGGGCGATCAGGCCCGTGCCGTGACGTCGAGCCGCTCAAAGCGCGGGTCGTCGCTGTCGAGCATCGTCCGAAGCACGGTGCGGACCGCATCGACGTCGAGCGTCTGAGCGACAAGCATCGCCTCGATGTCGGCCCAGTCGCGTGTCCGGTCGAACATGACCTTGAAGACGGCGAGCTCGACGGGGCCGAGCACCGGAATCTGGGTTTCCGCGAAGGGCACGGTCGTCGCGTGGCGCGCCGCGTCGTCATGGACGGGGACGCTGTCGAAGAACAGGTCGATCGGCGTTCCCTCCCACCACAACCGGATCTGAGCCTCACGGGCGATGGTTTCGGCGGTCCCCGCAGGCTGCTCGACGCCCAACGGCAGCGCCGCGAGGACTCCCGCGCACGCGCCGGCGGAGACGAAGACGTTGACGTCGATGTCGCTGGTCCCCCGTGGGTCGAGCGTCCAGTACGCGAGCGCGATCGCGCCGCCGAAGGCGTGCGGGATGTTCTGCGCCGCCAGCGCGCGGTGAAGCGCCACGAGCCGCTCCGGGAGCGTCATCGCGCCTTCAGGTCAAGCCGCGGAAAGCGAAGCTCAGGCTCGTGTCGCGTCGGAAGCGCCTCGGCGAGCGCGAGAACGTCGAGCAGCGTACGGCTGACACGTGTGTGCTGGGCCCGGGACGGTTGCACGAGAACCGGCAGGCCGGCGTTGACCGTCAGCCGCGCACCCGCGGCCGCCAGCAGCCGGCTCAGCGTGGCGATCGATGGCTGTTTGGCCTGCGTCTCGTAGGCCGAGATCGTGGCCTGTGAGGTTGCTGCGCGCTCGGCGAGCTGTGCCTGCGTGAGACCGGCGCGTCGCCGCGCCGCCCGCAGTTCGCGACCTGGTTGCATGGACCGCATGATATCCGGTTAGATATGCAGCGGGGGCGTGGTTGTCAGCCCAGCAGGCCCGGGCAACGCTTGGCGCTTACGAGGCGCAAGCGCGCCGGCGTGAGCAACCACCTACTCAACCTCCGGGGGCGGCTTTACTTACGCGGGGTAAAGTTGCGCGGCGATCATGGCCCCCAAGACGACGCAGGGTCGGGACGGAGAGATCCTGCGCGCCACGCGCTGGGCGAGCATCGTCGTCTTCGCCATCCTCGTGCCCGCGCTGGTGATCCTCTGGGGCATGCCGGGCCGCACCGCGGACCTCTGGGCGTGGACGATCAAGCCGGACCTAACGCCGATCTTCCTCGGCGCGGGCTACGGCGCCGGCGCGTACTTCTTCTTGCGCACGCTTCGCGCCAAGGAGTTTCATCCGTCGGCGGCCGGCATCTTCGGCGCCGCGTTCTTCGCGGCGCTCATGCTTATCGCGACCATCATCCACTGGGACCGCTTTAACCATGGCAACGCGCCGCTGATGGGCGCGATCGTCTTCTACGGCTGGGTCGCCGTGTACATCGTCTCGCCCGTCGTGGTCTTTGCCCTGTGGTGGTTCAACCGCCGGACCGACTCCGGCGAGCCGGCCCCCGGTGAGCCGATCGTGCCCGCATGGGTCGGACGGATGGCCCAAGGCGTCGCGGCCGGGGCGCTCCTCGCCGCCGCGATCTTCTTCCTTGCTCCCGCCACGGCGATCGACATCTGGCCCTGGGCTCTCACGCCGCTGACCTCGCGCGTTCTCGGCTCGTTCACCGCGCAGGTCGGCGTGGGCGCGCTGCTGCTGTCTCTTGACCGCCGCTGGAGCGCCTGGAAGCTCATCGTGCAGACGTTCCTGATCGCCACCGCGCTGCTGCTGATCGGCGCGATCCGCGCCTGGAGCGACTTCGACACCAACAACGTCCTGACCTACCTCTACGTCGGCGGGCTCGTCGGCGCCGACATCGCACTGCTCCTGCTGTACCGCAGCATGACCCGCCAGAAGCCGGCTGCGGACGCTTGAGCTGACGTCCCGCTGGGCCGCGGGCGCCGCGGGCCGGGATCGGCTCTAGCCGGCCTTGTAGCCATGCCGGCGCCCCCGCGATCGAGCGCTTGCCGGCGCTCGTCTTCCGCGCGGAGCTCGCGGCCGGGATGGGCGACCGCGCCCGGGCCATGGCGACGCTCGCGGAGATTTCGCGCCCTCGACCTCGGCGCCGAGGCCCGCGTCGTGGGAGCGGCAGACCTCGCGGCGGCAGCCGAGCTCGAACATGATCTCGCGTGACCGACCGCGAAACAGGGCCGAACGCCGGAGCCGTTGGTGCTGGAGGAGTCTCGGCGCTAGGGGTGCCCGAAGACCCATTGCGACGGTGATGCCGGGTCGTCGCCGCGCCAGAACCCCGCCCATAACTCGCGGAACTCCGCGCGCGAGAGGTAGCCGTCGCCGTCCAGGTCGAGCCGCGGGAAGACCTCTTCCGCGCCGGCGTAGGATCCCTTCCAGGCTTTGACGACCTGCTTGTGCTCCTCGACGGAGATCAGCCCGTCGCCGTTCTCGTCGATGGCGTCGAACATGGCGTCCGCCGTCCCCATGACCTCCGCATCCATGGAACCGAGCTGATCGACGACCAGCAGCACCTCGTCGAGGGTGACCTTGTCGTCACGGTCCTGGTCGGACATGGCGAGCAGGGCGGCCCACCAGCCCATCATGATCGACTGCAGCCGGTCGTACTCGGCGGAGCCCGGCTCATAGCCCCGGATGCCCACCCAGCGCTCCGTCAGCGCCTCGAAGTCCTCCTCCTCGAGGAAACCGTCCTGGTCGACGTCCATCGCCTTGAACACGCCTGCGACCTTGCGCCTCTGAAATTCGCTCGCCACGTCGCCCTCCCTCAACCGTCGCCGTTGGCCACGCCCCGGGGCACCCTACTGCCCGCCCTGCGGCGCCGAAGACCGGCGCTCCTGAGTAGGCCCGCCCACCAAGTTGAGTAGGTACGTGCTCATGCCCAGACGTCCGGCTGCGGCAACCATCCGGCATCCTCGATCCCACCAAGCCACGAAGGAGCGGCCCGTGTCGCAGTATGAGTTCCTCACCATCTGGTGCTTGGACGTGCCGATCGAGCGCGTCTTCGGCGTGCTCAACGACTCGGCCGCGTTTCCGGAGTGGTGGAAGGGCATGGACGCGGTCGCAGTGATCGAGCCCGGCGACGCCGACGGCGTGGGCGAACTGGCCCATTACACATGGCGCGGCGCGCTGCCGTATGCGCTGTCCTTCGACTCGCGCGTAGTGCGCGTCGAACCGCCGTACCTCATCGAGGGTCATGCGACGGGCGAGCTCGAGGGCGTCGGCGTCTGGCGCCTGTTCGCCGGACCGGGCAGCACCACGGTGCTCTACAGCTGGCAGGTGCGCACCACGAAGCTGTGGATGCGCATGTGGGGTCCCCTGGCCGGCGGCGTCCTGCGCTGGAACCACGACCGCGTGATGCACCAGGGCGGCGTCGGGCTGGCCGAGCGGCTGGGCGCCACACTGCTGCTGCAGAAATGAGCTACTCGGTTCCGCGCGTGACGAGCGCGGTGAGGTCCTCGCGCCGCGAGATCCCCAGCTTGCGGTAGGCGCGCTGCAGGTGGTTGTCCACCGTTCGGATCGACACCACGAGCCGATCGGCGATCTGGCGGCTGGTAAGGCCCCCCGCGGCAAGCAAGGCGACCTCACGTTCACGAGAGGTGAGTTCGTCGAGAACGACGCGTTCGCCGAACAGCGTCGGCGGACGCGCGCCCTCGCAGCCCCCCAGGAAGGCAGCCGCGCGTTGCGCCGCCGCGCGTGCGCTGGCCTCACGCGCGCTCTCGCGGAACGCGACGGCCGCCGCGTCCGCAGCCTCGGCGGCCAGCAGCAGCGCATCCTGGGCACCGAAGCGCTCGGCGACCTCCAGTAGTGCGCCCCCGTCGTGCTGCAGCAGGGCAACGGCATGGGCGGCGGCGGTACGGGCAAACGGACCGTCGGCGCGGCCGGCCAGGCGGCTCAGGCGCTCGGCCGCCGAGGCCGGTCCGCCAAAGCGGATGGCCGCATGCAGCGCTTGGATGGCGAAGCCGTCCTGACCGATCGATTCGGCGCGCTCGGCGGCGGCCAGGGCTTGCTCCCACGCGCGCGACAGCTCGCCGGCCGATGCGGCGGCCCACGCGCGCGTCAGCTCCCGGGCGACCTCGAAGTTGCGGGTTCCGCGCGCGGGAGTGACCTCCAACTCGGCGAGAGCGTGCTGAGCAAGGTCGTTGTCGCCTGCCTGCGCGGCCGTCTGCGCGATGCCGGCCAGCGGCCACGGCAGGAGGCCGATCGGATCCGTCTCGCGCGCGAGCGCGGCGCTCTCGCGATACCACCGCACCGCCGTGCGCACGCGCCCTCGTGCCTGCCAGGCAGACCCCAGCGCAAACGCCGCATGCGCCGTGCCCTCCGGCGACCGGGTGGCGAGTCCGAGCTCGTACGCGCTCTGCGCAGCATCGGTTGCTTCGACCAGGCGCCCGGCGACCTGCAGCGCCAGCGGACGCGTGCCCAGCAGATAGTCCTCGAGCAGCGGCAGCTCGTCGCGATGCTCGCGGGCGGCGGGCAGCCACGCGTCGATCACCACGACCGCCTCGTCGCCGCGACCGCGCATCATGAGCGCCGTGGCGACGGTCAACGCGGCTCGCAGGCGAGTCTGCTCGCGCGCCTGCCCGGCACTCATGAGCGGAGCTGCGGCGTCCAGCGCCTCAAGCGGCCGACCCAGGGCACAGGCCAGCCAGGCGCGCAACGCCACGAGCTCGTCGCGCAAGGCTTCGTCGGAGATGGCCTGCTCGGCACGGCGAAGCGCGCCGTCGGCGTCGCTGGTTCGGTCAAGCCCCCAAAACAGGTTGCTCGCTCGCGCGATGGCGACCGCCAGACGCTCCCCATCCGCGCTCGCCTCGGCCTCCAGAGCGCCCAGCAGCTCCTCGGCGTCGACGGCACGGCCCGCGCCGGCGCGTGCCCGCGCGAGTGCCAGCCGGGGGCGAAACGCGCCGTCCGTCAGCGCCGCCAGCGCAAGGCGCTCCGCCAGTGCCCAGTCGAGCATCGCAAGGGCCTGCTCGGCAGCGCGCACGAACAAGTCGCTGTCGCCCTCTGCACCGCACTCCAATCGCCACGTGGCGACCCGCAGCACATCCCCGCGACGCCGCGCGCCGTCGCGCTGAACCGCGTCCGCCAGGCGCAGCCGGATCGCCTCCACGTGCGTGCGGGTAAGGCCCGCCCGGATCACCTCGCCATGCAGCGGATGCGCGACATCCACATACCGGCGGCGGCGATCCTCCGAACGCTCGATCAAACTCCGCCGCTCCAGAACTTCGAGCTCCGCCGTCTCAGCGCTATGCAGCAGGCCAACCTCCAGGGGCGCGCCGACGGCAACCAGCTCCAGGACGCCGAGCGTCGCCGGTGGTAGGCCGCTCAACCGTGTGGCGACCAGTTCCGTCAAGCGCATGCCGAGTGCCGCATCACCGCGCCAGCGCCAGATCCCGCCCTCTTCGACGAGAACCTCCTGCTCGACGCCGTAATGGATCAGCTCACGCAAGAACAGGGCGTTGCCCCGTGTCAGCTCCCACAGCAGGTTGACGCTGCGGCCATCGACCGCGGCACCGAGCACCTCGACAAGCAGGCGCTGCAGGTCCTCGCGGGAAAGCTCCTGCAACTGCACCAGCTCACAGAGCTCGTCCTTCCACAGCGCCTGCACGGCGTCCGGTGCGCGCTCGCCGCTGCGAATCGTGATCACGACGAACACGTCGTCGCCGGCCGCCAGCTGGTGTACCAGCGTCGCCGACGCATCGTCGAGCAGATGAGCGTCATCGACGCACAGGACCATCCTGCTCTCGCCGGCGCGCGCCAGCACCGCATGGCGCGCGCGCGCCAGCAGCTCCGCCGTGCCGGTCACGGCTCCAGCCAGCGGCGGCAGCAGCGCCGCGAACGCGCCCAGCGGAATCGACGCCGCCGAACGCGTGGCACGGATCCACTGCACCGCGTGTCCGGACGATGCCGCCACTTCGGCGATCTCGCCGGTCAATCGCGTCTTGCCGACGCCCGGCTCCCCCGACACCACGACGCCGCCCGCCGAGTGCGCGGACAACTGCCCGCATGCGAACGCAAGCTCCTCGTCGCGCCCGACCAGCGGCCATTTCAACCGGTCCACGATGCCTGCCTTGCTCACCGTTGTCACGATCCCACACCCGAGGGCTCGGCCTCAAGGCTGGGTGGTCGACCCGGGTCGGCCTGCTGCAGGTGCAGGGCTTCGCACATCGGCGTGCCGGGCGCCTGCACCGACGAACACGAGTGACGACCGGGGCGGGGGCTACGTTCCCGTCGTGCTCGCGGTCGCCCGACGCCAGCCTTCCGCCATCCTCCTCGCCGCTCAGCTGGCCGGAGTGCTGCTGTATCCGTTTATGGAGAGCAGCGACGTGGGCCGCGCGCTGTTCAGCGTCTTCGGCATCGCCATCCTCGGCCTCGTGGTGCTGGCCGTTCGCAGCTCCCCCGGGCTGACCTGGGTCGGCGCGACGCTTGGCATCCCCGCGACCGTCTTGCTGCTGATCCAGGCCGTCACCGGCCGCGACAGCCTGCTTCCGTACTCCTCGGCCGTCGAGGCGGCGCTCTACTTCTACGCTGCCGGCGCCCTGGTCGCGTACATGCTGGCCGACCGCGAGATCACGCGCGACGAGCTCTTCGCCGTCGGCGCGACGTTCACGCTCGTGGCCTGGGCGTTCGCCTACCTGTACACCGTGTGTCAGGCGGTCGAACCCGGCAGCTTCACGGCCGCGATCGACCCGACCGGCAATCGCAGCTGGATGGAGCTGCTGTTTTTGAGCTTCACGACCTTGTCGAGCACCGGCCTGAGCGACGTCGTGCCGGTCAAGCCGTTCGCGCGGGGCGTCGTGATGCTCGAGCAGCTCGCGGGCATCGCGTACGTCGCGATGGTGGTGTCGCGACTCGTCGGCCTGCTCGTGGTGCATCGGCCGGACGCGGACTGAGGTGTGCTGACTCCCCTCATCGCCGCGCCGCCGCCTCGATCAGCGGCCCGGTCCGCGGCGGGACCTGCCGCGTGAGCACGACATGGCTCGTGCAGCGCCGGATCGCGGGCGTCGCCAGGAGGGTGTTGACGATCTCCTGAAGGTGCTCGGTGTCGTGAGCGACGACGCGGCAGATGAGGTCCTGCGCGCCGCTGATCGCGTCGGCCTCCAGCAGCTCGGGCACGGCCTCCATCGCCGCGACGGCAGCGGCGAGCTGGCCCTGCGCAAGTTCGACGAAGATGAAGGCGCTGATCGGATAGCCCATCGCAGCGGGCTCGACCTCGGGGCCGTGCCCGGTGATGACGCCGCGGGCTTCGAGCTTGGCCAGCCGCGCCTGCACCGTGCCACGCGCGACGCCGAGCTGGCGGGCGACCTCGAGCAGGCCGACCCGCGGGAACTTTCGCAGTGTCGAGATGAGACGGGCGTCAAGCCGATCGATGGTCATGTTGACCAGTATTTCACGGCATTAGGCTCATTTGCTGCGCTGATTGCCCGTTGCCAATGCCAAGAGTTGTACTTCAGCCCGGACTGGCCCACTCTGTCCACACGAAAGAGGAGCTCCCCGTGTTCGAAGAAGCCCAGCTGTACTCACCTGTGACGACCGGTGCCGGCGGGAAGGTCACCGTCCACCTCCACGACGGCCATCCAGGCGCCGACGACGCCGGCTACCAACAGCGCCGCAACGAGATCGCGGCCGCCGCGCTTGCGTGGCGGCCCGGCGAGCCGTCGCCGAAGATCGATTACCGCGACGACGAGCAGGAGGTCTGGCGTACCGTCTGCCGCGAGCTCGCGCCGCTGCACGAGCGCTACGCCGTGCGCGAGTACCGCGAGGCACTTGAGCGCGTCGCCCTCCCCCACAACCGCGTCCCCGACCTCGACGACGTCAGCGCACGCCTCCGCGCCACGAGCGGCTGGAGCTACGTGCCGGCCGCCGGCCTCGTCGACCTACGCACGTTCTACGCCGCGCTCGGCGACCGCATCTTCCACTCGACGCAGTACGTCCGCCACCCGGCGCAGCCGCTCTACACCCCCGAGCCGGACATCATCCACGAGGTCATCGGGCACGGGCACCTGCTCGCCGGTCCGATCTTCGGCGAGCTGCACCGCCGCGCCGGCGCCGCCACGCTGCGCTTGCGCGACGAGGACTCGCTGCGGTTTCTGAGCCGCGTCTTCTGGTTCTCGCTGGAGTTCGGCGTCGTCATGGAGGACGGAGCCCTGCGCGCCTACGGCGCCGGGATCCTCTCCAGCTACGGCGAGATCGAGCAGTTCCGCTCGATGCGCCTGCGCCCGCTGGACCTGCGCGAGATGGGCACCGTCGACTACGACATCACGAAGTACCAGCCGGTCCTCTACCGGGCCGAGTCCGTCGCCGAGATCGAGGCTGTCGTCGGCGACTTCTTCGACACCTGCACCGATGAATCGATCAAGGAGTTGCGCCGTGAGCACGCTGTCGCCTGAAGCCCTGACCGAACTGGACGACCGCGATTTCATGCCGCTGCACGGGATCGACTTCGTCGAGCTGTGGGTCGGCAACGCGACCCAGGCCGCCTACTTCTTTGAAACCGCCTACGGCTTCACGCGGGTCGCCTTCGCGGGCCTGGAGACCGGCCTGCGAGATCGCGTGTCGTACGTGCTCCAGCAGGGGCGCATCCGGCTCGTCGTGACCGGCACGACGCACGACGGTCCCGATGTCGCCGAGCACCACCGCCGCCACGGCGACGGCGTCAAGCGGATCGCGCTGAGCGTCCCCGACGTCCACGCGGCGTACCGCGAGGCGACGGCGCGCGGCGCGATCGGACTGCGCGAGCCCCGCGAGCTATCCGACGAGCACGGAACCGTGCGGATCGCCGAGATCGCCGCCTACGGCGACACCGTGCACCAGTTCGTCGATCGCAGCGACTACGCCGGCACGTTCCTGCCGGGCTTCGTCGACGTGGCGCACGCCGGCGATCCTTCACAGCCCAACCTCTTCGCGGGCATCGACCACATGGTCGCGAACGTCGAGCTTGGCGCGATGGACACCTGGGTGAAGTACTACGAGGACGTGTTCGGGATGAAGGAGCTGATCCACTTCTCCGACGAGGCGATCTCGACCGAGTACTCGGCGCTCATGTCGAAGGTCGTGACGAGCGGCGACGGGCGCGTGAAGTTCCCGATCAACGAGCCGGCCGAGGGCCAGCGCAAATCTCAGATCGACGAGTACCTCGAGTTCTACGGCGGGCCCGGCGTGCAGCACATCGCCGTCTCGACGACCGACATCGTCCGCACGGTCGGCGAGCTGCAGGCGCGCGGCGTGCAGTTCTTGCGCACGCCCGACTCCTACTACGAGGGCGTGCCGGCGCGGATCGGCGAGATCGCGGAGTCGATCGAGGATCTTCGCCGCCTGGGCATCCTCGTCGATCGCGACGACGAGGGCTACCTGCTGCAGATCTTCACCAAGCCGCTCGGCGACCGCCCTACGATCTTCTTCGAGATCATCGAGCGCCACGGCGCCAGGGGTTTCGGTGAGGGGAACTTCAAGGCATTGTTCGAGGCGATCGAGCGAGAGCAGGCACTGAGGGGGAATCTGTAGTGAGGTACGTCGCGATGGGCGATCTGCCGCCCAAGCGCCACACGCAGTTCCGCGACGACTTCGGCCGGCTGCTGGTCGAGGAGGTCATGGGCTACGAGGGCTTCTCGGGCAACGAGTCGATCCTCTACCACTTGCGATCACCCTGCGATGTCGCCGAGGTCGGCACGTTCGAGCCGATCGAGATCGAGGAGTGGGTGCCCGACGCACATGTCCACCGGCTGACGGAGACCGCTCCGCTCACGGCGGGCGGCGACCCCGTCTTCGGACGTCGCGTGCTGATGTTCAACGACGACGTCGAGATCGGGATCTGCAAGCCGACCGACGAGCTCGACGCCTTCTACCGCAACGGCGAGGGCGACGAGGTCATCTTCGTCCACGAGGGGTCGGGCACAGTCGAGACGATCTTCGGCACGCTGACCTACTGCCCGCATGAGTACGTCGTCATCCCGCGCGGGACGACCTACCGCATGCGCATGGACGGCGGTCCGCAGACATGGCTGACGTTCCACACCCCGGGCGAGATCGAGACGCCGAGCCGCTACCGCAACCGCTACGGCCAGCTGCTCGAGCACGCGCCGTTCTCGCAGCGCGACTTTCACCCGCCGCGGAGCTTGGAGACCCAGCGCTCCGACGGCGAGACATACGAGCTGATCGTCCGCGCCCGTCGCGGCCACCAGCGTTTCGTGCTCGACTACCACCCCTTCGACGTCGTCGGCTGGGACGGCTACGTCTACCCGTACACGTTCAGCATCCACGACTTCGAGCCGAAGTCCGGGCGTCTGCATCAGCCACCGACGGTCCACCAGACCTTCCAGGGACCGAACTTCGTGATCTGCTCGTTCTGCCCGCGCAACCTGGACTGGGACCCGTTGGCGATACCGATCCCCTACCACCACTCGAACCTCCAATCCGAGGAGGTCATCTACTACGTCGACGGGCAGTTCGGCTCGCGCGCGGGGGTGCAGGCGGGCGCGATGACGCTGCATCCGAGCGGACTGCCGCACGGGCCGCAACCGGGCCGCGTCGAGGCCGCGCTGGGCGCGACGCGCACGGAGGAGCTCGCCGTGATGTGCGACACGTTCCGTCCGCTGCGCCTGACGGCGCTCGCCCGCGAGCTCGACAACCCAAGCTACGCGACGAGCTGGCACGCGGGTGCCGAGGCGCGCGTTTGACGGAGGCGATGCCCTGGGGCGTCGTGCGCGAGCACGCGGGCGGTCCCGCGCTGCCGGCGGTGCGGGTGGGCGACGACGCAGTCGTTCTCGCGCGGGCCGGCGTCGCGGGCGACGACGCGGATGTGCGGCGCGCGCTGGAGGCGCCGGACCTGAACGCGCTGATCGAGCTCGGTCCTGCGGTGTGGCGCGAGCTGCGCGCGCGGCTGACCGGCGGCGCGTTGCCGTCCGACGCTCGCGTCCCCCTCGACGACTGCGAAACGCTCCTGCCGGTCCGGGTCACCGACTACGCCGACTTCTACGCCTCGCTCGAACACGCGACGAACTTCGGCCGCATCTTCCGCCTCGGGGCAGCACCCGTGCGCGAGAACTGGCACCACATCCCGGTCGCCTACCACGGGCGCGCGTCGACGGTGATCGTCAGCGGCACGCCGGTGCGACGCCCGCACGGTCCCGTCGGGCCCGGCGCGCTCGTGCGGACGGGCCAGCTCGACCTCGAGTGCGAGCTGGGCTACGTCTGCGGCCCGTCCGCGACCGGGCCGATCCCGATCGACCGTGCGGAGGAGCACATCTTCGGAGTCGTCCTGGTCAACGACTGGAGCGCGCGCGACGTGCAGCGCTTCGAATACGACCCGCTCGGGCCCTTTCTGGGCAAGTCGTTCGCAACGTCGATGTCGGCCTGGATTACGCCGCTGGATGCGCTCGCGCCCGCCCGCGTGGCGCCGCGCGAGCAGGACCCGCAGCCGGCGACCTACCTCCGCGCGCGTGAGCCGTGGCTGCTCGACGTCGCCTTGGAGATCGAGCTCAACGGCGAGGTCATCTCCCGTCCCGACGCATCGGAGCTGTACTGGACCCCAGCCCAGATGCTCGCCCACCTGACCGTCAACGGCGCCAAGCTGACCGCCGGCGACCTGTTCGCCACGGGAACCGTCAGCAACTTCGGCCACGGCCGCCAGGGGTCGGTCGCCGAGCTCTTCGGAGGCCGGCGCTGGCTGGCGGACGGCGACGAGGTCGTGCTGCGCGGGCGCGCTGGAGATGTGCAGCTGGGCGACGTTCGCGGGCGGGTCGTGGCGGAGTGACGGACGGTCGCGGTGTCGAGGTGCGGTCGTCGACGGCGACGTGACGGCGCTCCAGGCCGCCGGCGTGAGTTCGGGCTTCCGCTTGGTGCTCCACTTCGGGACCGTGCATGGCCTCACGAGGGGGCAGCGTGAGGCGGTTAATTCGGAAGGTCAGCGCGGTCACCGCCGCCGACGCCAGCTTGCTGATGTGCGCCGGGGTGCAGAGGGGCCGACTGCCGCGCGGCGCAGGCGCGAGGAGATCGCGGCGACGTACCGCGGGTGGAATGTGATCGACGACAACGCCTTCGATGTGTCGCAGACACCTGGACCGTTCAAGAAAGCCAACCGGCGCTGGTATCGGCTGCGTCGCGACTGACCTGGACGCCGCCTTCCGAAGTAGCAGGGACAAGCGATTTGCGCCCGCTCGCGGACGACCCAGTCCCTGCGACGCGGCACGCTCCGCCAGCATCCATCACCGGCGACTTCGCAGGAAACGTGTCGCTTCGCACCATCGCCGTGGCGCGCGCCACCGCTCCCGCGCCCGGCCGCGTGGGCACACCGGCCATGGCGAAGGCGCCGGACCGTCGCGGGGAATGGCTCCTTCCCGCGGGATGGGCCCTTCGTCGGATTCACGTCTGCGGCTCGTCGAGGGTGATGACGGCGCTTACTGCTGTCTGTGACGTTGACGATCTCGTCAACGTGCTCATCCGCGCTCTGTAGCCGCGGGTTCTCGGTCCTCGGCGGGCAGGATGTGACGATGTCCGCCCCGCGCCGGCAGTTGTGCGCCCCGCTGGCCTTGCTCGCTATCGCGCTGGGCGGCTGCGGTGATGACGTTCGCGACGAGGTCAAGCGTCGAGGAGCGCTTGCAGGAGCGTTGGGCCGACGCCCGCCGCGACTTTGAAAAGCGCCGCAAGCGCTACGGGCGGCGCATCCGTGAGGGGCTTGGCGATCTCAAGCGCGTCATCGGCAACGCGCGGCATCACGGCACGCCCGAGGAACGGCGCGCCGCGCTGCTCGTCGGCTACGAGACCGGCGAGCACGCGCGCTGCAACCAGTTCGTGCCGCAGACCTGACGCGACTGGATGACGCCGATAAGGCCTCCCTCGGACGCGACAACTGTCACTGCGGCAATAGGCCGCCGAGCAGGCGTGACTTCGCCGCCGGTCCGGCCTGTTTTGAATGCTTGATGATGATGTGGGCGAAGGCGGCCGGATCCGAGATGCTGAAGGACCTTTAGAGGATCGTCGCGCAGATCGACGCCAGTGGAACGCTCTGGCTTGCCGCTGCGACCGCGATGTCCTTTGCGATCACTTCGTGCGAGCCCGGGATGACGTTGCCGTTCATGTTTGTGCGGTCAAACTCGATCGCTGTGTGCAGCGTTCCACCGACGCCGGGCGTCGCGATGAACAGGGCGACGTTGACGTTCGCTGTGCAGCCAGGAGCACTGCCCGTCCGCAACGACGGCGGGCTTGTTACGCCCGCGCCCTGCAGAACCGAGGTGATCCTCACGTTAGTGATCCCGTCGACGGGCGCGAGGCAATATGCGAGCGCACATACCTGCGCGCCACCCAGAGGGCCTGGGAGTGTCTGGTCAATCAGCGTGGTATCGGCAAGCGCTGGCGCCTGAAGCAACAACACGCTCACAGCCGTGGCAGCGGCCGTCTTCAACGACCGTTTAGCCATTTTTGGTCTCATAGCCTTCTCCGTTCATCTAGCAGTCTTTAATGTCCGACGAGCGTCCAGCCTCAGCCGTTCGTCGTCGGTGAAGTGCACTCTTTGCGTCGAGCCCTGGCCGCGCCCGCCGCGAGGATCGCGTTTTCTGCCACTTCACCGGCCGCACATCACCAACGTAGTAGCACCACCGAAAGAAGCCGGGTATCGCCCGCGGGGAGGAACTACCCGCGGAAAGGGACCGGCTAGCTCCCGACCTTGGCCTACATCCCGGCCCGACTTACCGCTCTCAGTAGGCTGATATCGGCCTCTAAGGTGGCCTGATACGGCCACGAGAATCTTTGACAAAGCTGTCGCAGAGGTGTTTCGCCTCGCTCATGGTAAGACGTGTGCACCGTCGCTCTTGCCAACGCGCCGGCCTTCGTGATGAGATCGGACCGAAGGTCAAGTCCTACGAGCGCGACCACAAGGACCGCGGCGGCGTCATCACAGCCGCCGGCAAACGCATCGCTGCCTAACACGCGGCGCGCTCGGGACCGCGACCGAGCGCCCCTACCGCGCGTTTGGGCGCGCGTGGCGGGGCGGCACGCAGCGATCCTGGCCGGGATGAACCCTTCCAAGCGCGACAGCGAGCAGATGACACCCGTACGCATCGCAATCGGCCTGCTCAGCTCGCTCGTCCTGTTCGTCGTCGTTGTGCTCGTCGTCGACGTGACGCGCAAGGACGTGATCGCCGACCGCGTGCGGATCGCGACGCTTGACGTCAGCGGAATGGACCGCCAGAAGGCGGGCGCGCTCGACGGCAAGCTTGACCGACACGCGCCCCGCAACGGCGTCGAGGTGCTGGAGACGGCTGTGACGGCAGCGGCGCCGACGAGGATGCTCAGGATCGGTGCGGCGCGCACGACGCGGTCGGCGCGCGCTTGGATGCCGGCGACGAAGTGCGGGGCCTCGCTGCGAACCAGGACGTCGTGGATGTCGCCGCGCGTCTGCGCAGCGCGATCAGCAGAGCGGTTTGTCATCGTGGTCTGCGGGCTGGTCGGGGTTGCGCATGGGGAGAGGGCGGCAGGTTCGCGTCGGGGTCAAGCGCACGCGCCACCTTCAAGTCTTTGTCGGCCGACGGCCCGGTGAAGGTGTGGGGCGGATTGGCCGCAACGCTGACAGCCTTGCCTGAGGCCCATGCATAGCACGACCCGCCCGCAGGCAGGGTAGGTGACGGACTGGTGTCGGCACGGTCCGTTTCGCTGGTGCTCTGGACGAGCTGACATCCCCGGGTTCGGTGGGGGCGCGATCGAAACGCCGGAGGGAGATGTCGTCGAGTACAACGATCACCGAGCAGTGAACGGGCTTGAGTTGCTCAACGTCCAGATGATCCTCAAGCGCGAGGGAAGATCACGCTCACGTGGCCGCAGATGGAGGTCGACGCGGCCACGCTGACCCCCGCGCTCGTCGTAGCGGCGTAGCTGGCTTTCGACGTCAAGCCGATCAGTCTGGTCAGGCGGCCGCCTGCGGAACAAGCTCGAACGCCTGCGCGACCCGCTCGAGCGCTTGCGCGCGCTGCCCCGCGTCAGCGACCTGCGAGGTCAGCATCAGCTCGTCGGCGCCCGTGCGCTCGACGAGGTCCAGCAGCGCCGCGTGGACCGTCTCCGGCCCGCCGACGATCGCCCGCGCGATCGCCTCGTCGACCGCCGCGCGCTCGGCGGGCGACAACCGCGGCAAGAGCGTCGCCGCGTCCTCGACGGTCGGGATCGGCGCGGGTCGCCCCTGGCGTAGGCGCAACATCGCGACGCCGCCGGGCAGCGCGCGCCGGGCGGCGTCCTCGTCGTCGTCTCCCACGACGATCCCGGCCGCAACCATCGCACGCGGCGCGTCGAGCAGCTCGGACGGTTGGAAGAGGCTGCGGTAGAGCTCGAGCGCCGGCTCGGCGAAATGCGGATGGAAGTGATGGGCGAAGACGAACGGTAGGCCGAGCGCCGCCGCGATGCGGGCGCCGCCGTCGGTCGAGCCGAGCATCCACAGCTCTGGCATCGTGTGCTCGCCGGCGACCGCGCGCATGCCGGCGTACCCGCGGCCGAGATGGCCGCGCAGCTCCGCAAACTGCTCCTCGAAACGCTCGGGCGACGTGCTGCGCAGAGCCATCGCCGTGCGCATGTCCGTGCCGGGCGCCCTACCGAGGCCAAGATCGATGCGGTTGGGGTGCAACGCCTCGAGCATCCCGAAGCGCTCGGCGACCGCGAGCGGCGGGTGGTTCGGAAGCATCACGCCGCCTGAGCCGACGCGGATGCGATCCGTGTTCGCCGCGATGTGCGCGATCAGCACCTCGGGAGCCGTCGATGCCACGGACGGGATGTTGTGGTGCTCGGCGACCCAGAAGCGGCGGAATCCGAGCTCGTCGGCGCGGCGGGCCAGCCGCGTGGTGCCGGCGAGTGCCTCGGAGGCGCTCTGGCCGGCGCCGATCGGGGCGAGGTCCAGGACGGAGAGTGCAACGCTCATCCTGTTCAGACTAGACCGCTCCGGGCGCCGCCCAAGCACACTGTCGCCGGGGGGTGTGTCGTCCTGATGTGCCATAGGCCCACCAGACCGACACACCCAGGCCCTGACGCCTCGCGAACGGGTCGCGCCGCTACCGTGAGATCCCATGAGCGTCGCCACCGCCGAGCAGCCCCGCACGTTCGCCGACGACGAGGCGCTGCTGGGCGGCGTGCTGGACGATGTCATCGAGGCCGTCGAGGGCCCGGGCGCCTTGACGCTGCACCGTCGAGCCGTCGAGCTCGGGACTCGCTCGCGTTCCGGTGAGGCCGCGGCGGCCGAGGAGCTCGCCGAGCTCGTCGCGGGGCTGGACCTCCAGGATCTCGTCCTGCTCATCCGGATGCTCACGCGCTGGTTTCAGCTCATCAACCTCGCCGAGGACAACGACCGCGTCCGGCGCATCCGCAAGCTCGACGTGGCGCCGGAGCCGCGCCGCGGATCGCTGCACGAGGCCGTCGTCCAGCTCGCGGCCGGCGGGACCAGCGCCGAAGAGCTGCGCGAGACGCTCGGCGAGTCCGAAGTGCGCCTCGTCCTGACGGCGCACCCAACCGAGGCCCGGCGGCGCACGACGGTGAGCAAGCTGTCGCGGATCTTCGGGCTCTTGCGCTCGCTCGACGAGCGCCACCCGCCACGCTGGGAGCGCGACCAGATCCGCCGCCAGATCGCCGCCGCGGTGCAGGAGATGTGGGGCTCCGACGAGCTGCGCGCGGTATCGACGACGGTCCTCGACGAAGTCCGCGGCGGGCTGATCTACTTCACATCGACGCTCGCGGAAGTCGTGCCGACGGTCTACCGCGACCTCGAGGCGGCGATCAGCGACACCTACCCCGAGGCCGGCATCACCGTGCCGCCGCTGCTGTCGTTCGGCTCCTGGATGGGCGGCGATCGCGACGGCAACCCGTTCGTCACGCCGGCGATGACCGCCGACACGCTCGAGCTCATGAAGTCCACATGCCTGCGCCACCTCGAGGAGAGCGTCTTGGGCCTGACCGAGCGCGTGACGCTCTCCGCGCGAGTGGCCGGCGAGCCCGACGAGCTGCGCGAGCTGCTCGACAGGCTTGCCGGGATACTGCCCGAGCTCACGGCCGAGCTGAAGGAGCGCAATCCCGAGGAGCCCTACCGGCGCCTGTTCAAGCTCCTCGCCGCGCGCGTGCGCGCGACGCGCAAGGGCTGGGAAGCCCGCTATGAGCGTCCCGCCGAGCTGCTTGAGGATCTCCATGTCGCGGAGCGCTCGCTGCACAGCCAGGGCGCCGCCTTCGTCGCCGGCGACGAGCTGCGCGACGTCATCCGCCAGGTCGAGGTCTTCGGCTTTCACTTCGCCCTGCTGGACGTGCGCGAGCACGCCGCTGTCCACAGCGCTGCCATCGACGAGATCCTGCGCGAGCTGGACGTGCAGGAGGGGTACGCCGAGCTGCCCGAGGCCGAGCGGATCGCCGTGCTGTCGCGCGAGATCTCCGACCGGCGGCCGCTCATCCCGGTCGACGTCAGCGGATTCAGCGCCTCCACCCGCGAGGTCGTCGAGACCTTCCGGACGATTCACGAGCTGCTGCGCGGCGAGCACCCCGGCACGATCCAGTCCTACATCGTCTCGGGGACGACCGGTCCGGCCGACCTGCTCGAGGTGCTCCTGCTGATGAAGGAGGTCGGGCTCGCGAGCGCCGGCGGCGTCGACGCGGCGCTGCGCATCGTGCCGCTGTTCGAATCCGGCCAGACGCTCGCGGAATCGGCGACGACGATGCGCACGCTGCTCGAGACGCCCGTCTACCGCGCCGCCGTCGACGCCGTCAGGCACCAGGAGATGATGGTGGGCTACTCGGATTCCAACAAGGACATCGGCTATGTCGGGTCGGCGTGGCATGTCTATCGCGCCCAGCTGGAACTCGCCGAGGTCATGCGCGAGCACGGCATCGCGTGGCAGTTCTTCCACGGCCGCGGCGGCGCGGTCGGTCGCGGCGGTGGGCCGAGCTACACGGCGATCCGCGCCCAGCCGCCGGGGACCGTCGCCGGTCGCCTGAAGGTGACCGAGCAGGGCGAGATGCTGTCGGCGAAGTTCTCGGTCCCGGAGATCGCGCACCGCGAGCTCGAGCTGTCGGCGAGCGCGGCGCTCGTCAGCACGCTGGACCGCGCCTACGCCGACCAGCCGGACCGGCTCACGCGCTTCGAAGGCGTCGTGGCGGAGATGGCCGAGCGTTCGACCCGCACCTACCGCGATCTCGTCTACGGCGACCCGGCGTTCGCCGCCTTCTTCCACGCCGCGACGCCGGTGCGCGAGGTCTCACGACTGCGACTCGGCTCGCGTCCCGCCAAGCGCCGGGCGTCGATGCGGATCGAGGATTTTCGCGCGATTCCGTGGGTGTTCTCGTGGACGCAGGCGCGCGCGGTGCTGCCGGCCTGGTACGGGCTGGGCACGGCGCTGCGCGCCGCCCGCGAGGAGCACGGCGTCGAGCTGCTGCGCGAGATGGAGCGCGACTGGCCGTTCTTCGCCGCCCTGATCTCCAACGCCGAGATGGCGTTCGTCAAGGTCGACCTCGACATCGCCCGCCGCTACGCCGAGCTCTACGACGACGAGCAGGCGCGCGAGCGCATCTGGAGCGCGATCGAGGCCGAGTTCGAGCTCACGCTGCGCGAGCTCGGAGCGGTCCGCGACGAGGAGCACCTGCTCGATCGCGAGCCGATCCTGCAGCGTGCACTCGCGCGTCGCAACGCGTTCATCGACCCGCTCTCGTTCGTCCAGCTCGAGCTGCTGCGCCGCCTGCGAGCGCCCGGCGGCGACCCCGACGACCCCGATCTCGTACGGGCGAGCCTGCTGGCGATCAACGGCATCGCCGGCGGGCTGCGCAACACCGGCTGACCGGCCGGCGGGCATTATCCTGGCCGGGTCGCACGATGAGCACCAACGCCCCACGTCCGCGTGTCTACGTCAGCGGCCATCGCAATCCCGACACGGACTCGATCGCCGCGGCGATCGGCTACGCCGAGCTCAAGAACCGCCTCGATGGCAAGCGCTTCGAGTACGTGCCCGTGCGGCTCGGTTTCGCCAATGCCCAGACCGAGTGGCTGCTGGAGCGCAGCGGCGCGAATCTCCCGGTCCTGCTCCCGCACGCCAAGCTGCGCGTGCGCGACGTCATGCGCACGAGCTTTCCGGTCGCGAGCGGCAGCGATCCGGTGCGGACCGTGGGCCTGCTGATGGCGCCCAAGGACGTGGTCCCGATCGTCGACGACGACGGCGTGCTGCTCGGCGTGCTGACGGAGCGCGCCCTGGCGCGTCGCTACATCCGCGAATCGCGCGAGGCGTCGCGGCTGGACGAGCCGACGGCGGTGCGCGCGATCGTCGACGTGCTCGAAGGTGAGCTCGTCTCCGGCGATCCGGAGCGCGAGATCCACGGCCGGGTGTGGGTCCAGGCAATGCACTCGAGCTCGCCGAGCAAGGTCGAGGCCGGCGACGTCGTCGTCGTCGGCGACCGGCCCAATGCCCAGCAGGACGCGCTGCGCAAGGGGATCTCGCTGCTCGTGCTGAGCAACGACGTCGCCGCAGGCGACGACATCCTGCGGTTGGCCTCCGAGGCCGGGACGGCGATCGTGCGATCGCCGCTGGACAGCTACGTCACGAGTCGCATGATCACCCTGTCTGAACCGTGCCGCGCGTTCGCCGACGGCGATCCGCTGACCGTCGGCCTCGACGACCTCGTCAGCGACATCGCCGAGCAGATCAAGGACGTGCACTACCGCGCCGCCGTCGCGATCGACCACGGCGGCCATCCGCTCGGGCTCGTGACGCGCTCAGATCTCGTCAACCCCGCCCCGCGCCGCGTCCTGCTCGTCGACCACGGCGAGCGCGCGCAGAGCGTCCCCGGAATCGAGGAAGCCGAGATCGTCGAGATCCTCGACCATCACCACATCGGCTCGATCGAGACGAAGCACCCGGTGACGGCGATCTTCGATCCTGTCGGCTCGACCGCGACGCTCGTCACGGAACGCTTCCGTCAGGCCGGCGCCGAGCCGACGCCGTCGACGGCGACGATGCTGCTCGGCGCGATCGTCTCCGACACGGTGCTGCTGACGTCGCCGACGACGACCGAGCGCGATCGTGCCGCGACGGCCTACCTCGAGTCGCTGCTCGCGCTGGACGCGAGCGAGTTCGGCCGCGAGATGTTCGAACGCAGCTCCGACGTCGAGGGCGTCGGTGCCGGCGACCTCGTCACGCGCGACCTCAAGGAGTACGAACTCGACGGCGAACGGACGCTCAGCATCGCGCAGATCGAGAGCGTCGGGCGGGCCGTCTTCGAGCGCACCGGCGAGCTGCTGACCGCGATCGAGAAGCAACGCGCGCGCAGCGACCAGGTTCTGTTCGCCCTCATGCTCACCGACATCCTCGCCGGCGACACGCTGCTGCTGGTTGCCGGCGCCGGCAAGATCGCGGAGCGGGCGTTCGGCAAGCCGGTGGTGGACGGAGCGATCGAGCTGCCCGGCGTGATGAGCCGCAAAAAGCAGGTGGCGCCGGGACTGCTTGCGGCGGCCGGCGCGTCCTGACGCCGACAAACGCGGGGCGGCGCGATGCAGGTCCAGCTCGATCAGTGGCAGTTGGCGCTGCCGGAATCGTTGAACGACCTGCCCGCCTCGGGCAGGAACTTCCAGTCGTAGCTCGTCGCTCTGAGCGTCAGGGCCAGGACGCCGAAGGTCTTCGTTGCGGCGCCCCTGTTGGCCGCGGGCGGCGATCCATCGTCTTCGGTGGCCTCGAGGTTCACGCCGCCGGAGCCGACGACGAACTGCGCGATGCCGTTCGGATCGAGCGTTCCGTCCGGGCGCTGCGGGTTGAAGCGCTCGTAGTTGTGGACGTGCCCGTTGAGGACGATCTCTGCGCCGGCGGCGTACAGGTCCTCCCAGAACGCCCGCGACGCCGCCGACACGCCGGCCGACTTGGACGAGAACAGCGGGTGGTGCCAGAGCGCGATCGTGCAGGCGCTGCGGTGGGCCGCCAGGTCGGCCCGCAACCACCGCTCCTGGGGTGAGCCCGCCGCGCAGGAGACCCACGGGCATCCCGTGGCGCTCGCATTGTTCGTGTTCAGCGAGACGATGTGCCAACTGCCGATATCGAAGCTGTAGTACCCGCTCGCGGGCTCGCCGGCCGCTCCGCCGAAGTAGCCGAAGTAGCCTCCGGCCGCCTCGTCGCACTTGTACTCATGATTGCCCGTGGCGGGATGCATGATCGATTTCGCGCGGCCCCACGACGGGTGAAACGACCCGGCGAAATCGGCAGCCGTGGCACAGTCGTACTGCGCGTCGCCGAGCGTCAGGACGTCGCTGAAGCCCTTGCCGACGAAGAGGTCCGACGTCGCCATCTGGCGGCAGTTGCCCGACAGGCCCAAGCCGTTGTTGAAGAACGGGTCGTCGGGCGAGCAGGCGATGTCCCCGGCGGCGACGATCCTGCGCACCCCGGTGTTGTCCACCGTGACCGAGACGGCGGGATTGGATGTCGTGGTGTTCCGGGCGCCGTCGCGAGCGACGGCCGTGATCGCGTGGCGGCCGGTGCTGAAGGTCGTCGTGTCCCAGGTCGTCGAGTAGGGCGCGCTCGTGTCCTCCGCGCCGAGATCCTTGCCGTCGACGCGGAACTGGACACCGCTTACGCCGATGTTGTCGCTTGCCGTGGCCTTGACCTGGACCGCCGATCCGCTCAGCGTCGCATCTGTCGCGGGCGCCGAAACCGCGACCGATGGTGGCGCGCTGTCTACGGTGACCCAAACAGCGGGACTCGATGTCGCGCTGTTGCCGGCGCCGTCGCGTGCGACGGCGGTGAGCGTGTGGCGACCGCTGCTCGTGGATCTCGTGTCCCAGGTCGTCGAGTACGGCGCGCTTGTGTCCTGCGCGCCGAGATCCTTGCCGTCGAGGCGAAACTGGACGCCGCTCACGCCGACGTTGTCGCTCGCCTCGGCGATCACCGAGACCGGCTCTGCGCCGAGCGTCGCGTCGCTCGCGGGCGCCGTCACCGACACCGCGGGCGGGGTTGTATCCGCCGCCGCCGGGGGCGACGGCGCGGGTGGTGGCGGCGGCGGTTTGGGCGGCCGCGGCGTGACCGGGGCGAGAACGAGGAAGCGCAGCCCGACGACCGTCGGGCCGGCCACGACCCGCACGGAGCGCACGCCTGGCGCGACCTTCGGCACCGACGCGCGGATCGTGAGCCCGCCTTTCGAGTTCGGCCGCTTGCTTGCGACCCGCGCGCCGCCGAGGCGCACGTCGAGGGCCGGCCGGCGCGTGAACCCGAACGCCTTGAGGGTGAATCTGGCCCCCGCACGGGCGCTCGACGGGTCGAGCAGCACCCGCTGGCCGCCCGACAGGGCGACCATCGTCGACGACGCCCGCCGCGCGCCGGCGAACGACAGCACGGTCGAGATGGAGCGACCGCCGGCCTGGACGTGCAGGGCGTGGCGCCCTGGCCGAGCTGTGCTTGGCACCGGCGCGACCACGGTCGCGCGTCCGCTCGGATTGACGCCGAAGCTGATCGGTCGCGCTCCGCTCAGGCTCGCGACACCGCTGGTTCGCGGCTGAAAGCCGCTGAGCTGGAGTCGCACCGATGCGCGCGGCCACGGGATCGCCGGCGTCGCGCTGACCGTCGCGGCGCCCGCTGCAGCGGGAAGTGACAGCACACCGATCAGCGCCGCGAACAGTGAGAGGTTCAGTCGTGTCTTGATCACAGCGCGTCGCCGATCACGCGTCGGTGATCGGCTCGCAGCTCAGGCTATGGCGTTGCCGCGCGAACCGTGCTGCACTTTGGTGTAGTGCTCGGAGAGGCGGGCTCTCGAGCGCGCGCTGCCGATCAGTGGCAGGTGTCGCTGCCGCTGTCCGAGACCGCAGTCTGGCCTGCGGCGGTGACGAACCGCCAGTCATAGCCGGTCGGCTTCAGCGAGAGCTCGAGGACGCCGAACGCCTGCGCCCTGAACGCGCTGTTGACCGCCGGCGGCGAGCCCATGACGACCGTGCTCTCGAGGCTATGGCCGCCGGTGCCGACGACGAACTCCCTGATGCCGGCGGGATCTGCCGCGCCATCCGGGCGCTGCGGGTTGAAGCGCTCGTAGTTGTGGACGTGACCGTTCAGGACGACATCTGCACCGAGATCGTCCAAGGCGTTCCAGAACGACCGCGCTGCCGGCGCCACGCCCAGCGGCTTGGACGAGAACAGCGGGTGGTGCCAGTACGCGAGCGTGCACGCGGTCGGGTGCGCGGCGAGATCGGCGCGCAGCCACAGCTCCTGGGCAGAGCCGGTCCCGCAGGAGACCTGCGGACATCCCGCTGAGTTCGCATCGGTCGTGTTCAGCGAGATCACGTGCCAGTTGCCGATGTCGAAGCTGTAGTACCCCTTGCTCGGATCGCCGGCCGCCGCCCCGAAGTACCCGAAATAGTTCCCGGCGACGGGGCAGGTCATCGGGCGCGTCACCGAGTAGTACTCGTGGTTGCCCGGGGCCGGATGGATGATGCCCTTGAACCGGCCCCAGGTCAGGTTGAACGACCCGGCGAACTCGGCCGCCGTGTTGCATTCGTACTGGGTGTCGCCGAGCGTCAGGACGTCGCTGTACCCCTTGCCGAAGATGAGGTCGGATGTCGCCCGTTGACGGCAGTGGCCCCCCGGCGTGCCGGTGCCTTGATTCCAGTCCGGGTCGTTGGACGAGCAGGCGATGTCGCCGGCGGCTGCGATGACGTGCGTGTTGGCCACCGTGACGGACACCTCGCTCGACGTCGTCGTGTTGCCGGCAACGTCGCGAGCGATCGCGCTGAGCTTGTGCGCGCCTTCGCTCACCCCCGTCGCGTCCAGCGTCGTCGAGTACGGAGCGCTCGTGTCCGGGGCGCCGATATCCGTGCCGTCGCGACGAAACTGGACGGCGCCGACGCCGACGTCGTCGCTTGCCTCGGCGGTCACCGCGACCGCGGCTCCGCTGATCACCGCGCCGCCCACAGGCGCCGTGACCGACACCGTCGGTGGTGCGTTGTCGACCGTGACGGCAACGGAAATCGACTCCGCGGCGTTCGCCGCGGCGTCGCGGGCGACGGCGGTGAGCGAGTGGCTGCCGGCGCTCGCGGCCGTCGTGTCCCACGTCGTCGAGTACGGCGCGCTCGTGTCCTCGGCGCCGAGATTCCTGCCGTCGAGACGGAACTGGACAGCGCTCACGCCGACGTTGTCGCTCGCCGCCGCAACGACCGCGACCGACGCTCCGCTGAGCGCCCTGCCGGCTTCGGGAACCGTGACCGCCACCGTCGGCGGTGTTCTGTCTGCGGGCGCCGCAGGCGGCGCCACGACCGGCGGCGGCGGAGGCGGAGGCGGAGGCGGAGTTGACGACCGGAGCACGACAAAGCGCAGACTCACGGCCGTTCGTCCCGACACGACGCGCACGACTCGCGCACCGGGTGCGATCCTCGGCACCGATCCGGCGATCGTCAGGTCGCCGTTCGAGTTCGGCCGCTTCCTCGCCACCCTCGTGCCGGCGAAACGCACATCGAGGGTCGACCGGCGAGAGAACCCCGTCGCCTTCAGGCTGAACCTGGCGCCCGCACGGGCGCTCGAAGGATCGAGCAGCACGCGCTGCCCGTCAGATAGCGCGACCATCGTCGACGACGCCCGACGGGCGGCGACGAAGAACAGCGCCGTGGAAACCGAGCGGCCGCCGGCCCGGACGCGCAGCACGTGTCGCCCTGGCCGCGCCGTGTCCGGCACCCGCAGGACGACTCGTGCGCGTCCGCGCGTATCGACGCGGACGTTGACGGAACGCGACCCGGTCAGGCTCGCAACGCCGCGGGCTCCGGGCTCGAAACCGCTGATGTCGAGTTGCACCGACGCGCCCGGCCACGGAATCGCCGGTGTCGCGCCTACGGCGGCGGCGCTCGCGGACGCGGGGATACACAGGACTCCGATCAGCGCTGACAGCAGCGCCGAGAACAGCGAAAGGTTCCGTTTGGCCTCGCCCACAACAGTCCTTTCGCGCGTCCAAGCGCAACCGGGGTGGTTGAGGCTATCAACCAGCGGGGGGCCCTTCCCTGCCAGAGCTGATCGAGCTGCGTATCCTGCGCGTCGCGCGTGCCTGCCTCTCCCGTAAAGATCGCGATCGTCGGCGGCGGCTACGGGGCCAAGATCCCGTTGCCCGTCTACAGCGAGCTCGAGGAGTTCGAGCCCGTGGCGGTCTGGACGCGGCGCCCGGAGCGCGCGCAGGGCCTAGCCGAGCAGCACGGCCTCGAGCTCGGCACGTCCGACCTTCGTGAGTTGCTCGACCATCCCGGCCTCGAGGCAGTCCACGTCGCCACCCCGGTCTCGCTGCACGCCGAGACGGCGATCGCCGCCGCGCGCCACGGCCTGCACGTGCTCTGCGAGAAGCCGCTCGCGGCGAACCTCCAGCAGGCACGCGAGGTCGTCGCGGCGGTCCGCGAGGCGGGCGTCGTCGGGGCCGTCAACTACGGCCGGCGCCTGCAACAGACGCGCGCGCGGCTGCTCGACCGCATCAAGGAGGTCGTCGGCCAGCCGCGGATGGTCTCGATCTCGCTCGTTCACGCGGACCACGCCGAGGCCAGCTCGCGTCCGTTCACCTGGGTGCAGGACGCGACGATGGGCGGGGGGCGCCTGCAGGCCTATGGCGTCCACGACCTCGACCTCGTGCTCGAGGCGTTCGGCGAGGTCGAGTCGGTCGCCGCCGCGAAGACGATCGGCGTCGGCGAGCGCGAAGCACAGGACGGCGGCGCGCACGCCGTCACGGCCGAGGACGCCTACGCGATCCTCATGCGCCTGCCGGGCGGCGGCCTCGTGCAGCTGAGCCTCACCGCCACCGCGCGGCACAAGCAGGGCGACACGATCGAGATCTATGGTGCCGGCGGCAGCGTCCGGCTCGACGCCGACAAGCGCCTCTGGTGGGGCCGCGCCGGCGAGGAGCTGAGCGCCGAGGGCCCGCTCGCAGCCAGCTCCAAGGACTCCTTCGCCCAGGTCGCGCGCAACTTCCACGCCGCGATCCGCGAGGGCGCGGCGCCGGACCCGTCGCTCGAGGAGGGGCTGCGCGTGCAGGCGCTGCTCGACGCGGTGCACGCCGCAGATCGCGAGCGGCGCTGGGTGACGCCGGAGCCCGTTGGCTAGTGGCCCGAGCCGTCACCCTCGTGCGCCATGGCGAGACGGAAAGCTCCAAGGGCAGGATCTACTCGGGGCGCCGCGACATCCCGCTGACCGAGCTCGGGCGCGAGCAGGCCCGTAGCGCCGCCGAGCAGCTCGCCGGCTGCGGGATCGACGCCGTCTACACGAGCCCGCTCGTCCGCGCCCGCGACACCGCCGAGGCGATCGCCGAAGCGACGGGCGCGGCACTGACCGTCGAGCCGCGCCTGATCGAGGTCGACTACGGCGCATTCGAGGGGCTCGACCGCCCGGCCGCGCGGGCGAAGCTCGGCAGGGCGTTCGTGGACTGGCGCGCTGACCCGTTCGGCAAGACGATTCCCGGCAGCGAGCCGCTCGCAGCCGCCCTCGAGCGGGCACGTGCGGCGACCGCCGACGCGCTCGCCGCCCACGACCACCCCGTGCTCGTCGCCCACCAGGGCATCCTGCGGATCGTCCTCATCGCGCTGGGCGAACTGGCGCCGCAGGACTACTTCACCAAGGGACTGCAGGAGGCCGAGCCGGTCGTCATCGAGGCGCCCGCGCTCGTGCCGGCCTGAAGGCGCAGAGGTCAGCGCCCCCGCGCGGACTCCACCTCTGCCCGCACGATGCACCCGGCCACGTGGTCGTTGACGATCCCGCACGCCTGCATCAGCGCGTACGCGGTGGTCGGGCCGACGAAGCGAAAGCCGCGGCGCTTGAGCTCGCGCGCCATCGCCGTGGAGTCGGCGGTGCTGGCCGGCATCTCCTGAAGGGTCATCGGGGCGGGTCCGGGTGTCGCGGGAGCAAACGACCACAGCAGGTCCGACAGCGTCTCCCCCGCATCGTGCAGCGCGGCCGTCGCGCGCGCGTTGGCGATCGTCGCCTCGATCTTCGCCCGGTTGCGAACGATGCCCGCGTCGCCCATAAGCCGCTCGACGTCCGCGCTGCCGAAGCGCGCCACTCGCTCGGCGTCAAATCCCTCGAACACCTCGCGGAAGCGCTCGCGCTTGCGCAGGATCGTCAGCCACGACAGGCCGGACTGAAAGCCTTCGAGGCACAGCTTCTCCAGCAACCGGTGCTCGTCGCGCACCGGACGGCCCCACTCGTCGTCGTGGTAGGCGATGTACAGCGGGTCGGTGGTCGGCCAGCAGCGCTGGACGGAGGCGGTCGCGTTCATTCGCCCGCCTCCGGCTCGCAGCCGGGCGCGCGAGGCTCATACCCCGGGCAGCTCAGGACCGGCAGGCGCGGATAGCGCGGATAGCGCTCGTCCTCTCGGGAGCGTTCGCACAGCGAGAAGACCGACCCGCGCGTGTTGCGCACCACGCGCTGGTGGCGGCAGCTGTCGCACAGCCCCACGGGTGGACCCGCCATCAGCGCTGAGGTTACCGGCGCGAGCAGCGACAGCCGCGTGCGCTACTTCACGCTCAAGTAATTGCCCAAGCAACTACAATGGCGCGGTGGCCACCTTCATCCGACTGCTGAGGTTCCTGCGCCCGTATCGGCGCGGCGTCTGGCTCTCGGGATTCCTGGCAGCGCTGGCGATGGCCGGGACCGTCGCGATCCCCGCCCTCATGGGCGCCGCGATCAACGCGATCGAAGCGAACGATCGCGACAGGCTCAAGCTGCTCGCGATCCTGATCGCCGCCGCCGGCATCGTGCGCCTGCTCCTGACGGTAGCCCGCCGGCTCGTGGCAGGCATCGTGTCGCTCGGCGTCGAGCTCGATCTGCGCGATCGCGTGTACGAGCACCTGCTCGCGCTCGAGCTCAGCTTCTTCGACCACCAGCAGGTGGGGCAGCTGATGTCGCGCGCGACGGTCGACCTGCAGGCGGTCCGCTTCTTCCTCGGCTACGGCCTGGTGCTCATCTCGCAGGCCGCGCTGACGCTCCTGTTCGCCGCGATCGCGATGGCCTTGATCGACCCGCTGCTGGCGCTCGTCGCGCTCTCCCCCGTGCCGTTCGTCGTCTGGATCGCCCAGCGCTACGGACGCGAAGCGCGGCCTGCGCTGCAGGAGGTCCAGCAGCGCATCGCCGAGCTGACCGCCGACGTCGAGGAGAACGTCGGCGGCGTGCGCGTGGTCAAGGCGTTCGCTCGGGAGGAGCGCCAGCTCACGCGCTTCGCCGACAGCGTCTCGCGCGTCTTCGAGCAGTCGATGATCTCGACGCGCCTGCGCGCGTTCTACAACCCGTTCATCGGCTTCCTGCCCCAGCTCGGACTCGTGCTGCTGCTGCTGATCGGCGGCAAGGCGGTTATCGACGGGCGTTTGAACCTCGGCGAGTTCACGGCGTTCTACACCTACCTGCTCGTGCTGCTCGCGCCGATGCGCACGCTCGGGGTGCTGCTGGGGATGTCCCAGCGCGCAACGGCATCTGGTACCCGGCTGTTCGAGCTGCTGGACCGCGAGCCGAAGATCGTGCCGGCGCCCGGCGCGACGCCCCTGCCGCCCGGCTCGGGCCGCGTCGAGCTGCGTCACGCGAGCCTCATCTACGAGGGCGCCGCCGAGCCGGCGCTGGACGACGTGACGCTCACCGTCCAGGCCGGAACGACGCTGGCGCTCGTCGGAGCGACCGGCTCGGGCAAGACGACGCTCGTCCAGCTCGTCTCGCGCCTGTACGAGCCAACCGCCGGCGAAGTGCTCGTCGACGGCGTCGACGTGCGAACCGTCGATCCGCGCGCACTGCGCCGCGAGATCGCGATCGTCACCGACGACCCGTTCCTCTTCAGCGCATCCGTGCACGAGAACATCGCCTACGCGCGCCGCGACAGCGCGAGCCGCGAGGAGGTCGTCGCGGCCGCCAAGCGCGCTCAGGCGCATGAGTTCATCGAGCGGCTTCCGGACGGCTACGACACGAAGGTCGGCGAGCGCGGCCTGACGCTCAGCGGCGGCCAGCGCCAGCGCATCGCGATCGCCCGCGCGCTGCTCGCCGACCCACGGATCCTGATCCTCGACGACGCGACCTCGTCGGTCGACTCCTCGACCGAGCAGCAGATCAAGCGCGGGCTCGCCGAGGTCATGGCCGGGCGCACGACGTTCGTCATCGCTCACCGGCTCTCGACGATCAGGCTCGCGGACGAGATCGCCGTGCTCGAGGACGGCCGCCTACTCGACCACGGCACGCACGACGAGCTGCTCGAGCGCTCGGAGTTCTACGGTGAGATCGTCGCCAAGGGCCTGCCCGACCAGGTCTTCCTCACGCGCAAGGCGCTGGAGCCGGAGGTGGCGGGCCTGTGAGAACCGAAGGACGCTTCTCGCGGGTCGACATCTCCCGCCGCCTGCGCCAGACCGGCGGGCGCGGCCGCAAGCTGCGGGGTCTCGTCGCGCTGCTCAAGCCCTATCGCAGCCGCGTCATCGCGATGTTCCTCGCGCTGATCGCCGCGACGGCCGCGGCGCTCGCGCCGGCGCCGCTGGCCAAGTTCGCGATCGACGACGGCATCAAGAACGGCGATTTCGGCACGCTGCAGCTCGTCGTGCTCGGGTTCGTCGTGAGCGCGCTCGTCTACTGGGGAGCCTCCTACGCGCAGACCTACCTCGTCGGATGGACCGGGCAGCGCGCGCTGCAGGACCTGCGCCTGCGCATCTTCCGCCATCTGCAGTCCCAGCCGATCGGCTTCTACGAGCGCCGCCAGGCGGGGCAGCTGATCTCGCGCATGACCAACGACGTCCAGGCGCTCGACACGCTCGTGACCGACAGCGTCGTCACCCTCTTTCAGAGTTCCCTCACGCTCGTCGGCACGATCGCGATCCTCGTCGCGCTCGACCTCGAGCTCGCGCTGCTGACGTTCCTCATCTTCCCCGTCATGGCGCTCGGCTCGCTCGCCTTTCGGATCGTCTCCGCGGACGCCTACGCGCGCACGCGCGAGACGATCGGCGGGATCACGGCCTACCTGCAGGAGTCGCTGTCGGGCATCCGGATCGTGCGCTCGTTCGGCCAGGAACCGCAGCACGTCGAGCGCTTTCGCGAGCTGAACGACCTCAATCGCGATGCGAACATGAAGACGGTCTACCTCAACGCCGCGTACTTCCCCGCCGTCGAGCTGCTGAGCGCGCTGGCGACCGTCGGGATCCTGCTCTACGGCGGCTTTCAGGTCATCGACGGGAACGTCACCATCGGCGTGCTGATCGCGTTCGTCGCCGCACTCAACGGCTTCTTCGATCCGATCCAGCAGCTCTCCCAGGTCTACACGACCTACCAGCAGGGAATGGCCGCGCTGGACAAGATCTTCGACCTGCTCGAGGTCCAGCCCGATCTCGTCGACGCCCCCGACGCGATCGAGCTCGGTCGCCTGCGCGGCGAGATCGAGCTGCGCGACGTGAGCTTCTGCTACGGCTCTGGCGAGGACGCCGTCTGGGCCGTGGAGGATCTCGCGCTGACGGTCCCGCCGGGACAGACGGTCGCGCTGGTGGGAGCCACCGGCGCGGGCAAGTCCACGATCGCCAAGCTCGTGGCGCGCTTCTATGACCCGACGGTCGGCGCGGTACTCGTCGACGGCCACGATCTGCGCACCGTCAGCCAGGACTCGCTGCGCCGCCAGCTCGGCGTCGTCCCGCAAGAGGGCTTCTTGTTCAGCGGGACGATCGGCGACAACATCGCGTTCGGCCGCCCGCAGGCAAGCGAGGAAGAGATCCGCGCCGCGGCGCGCGCCGTCGGCGCGGCGGAGTTCATCGAGGGCTTGGAGCACGGCTACGACACTTCCGTCGGGGAACGGGGCGCGCAGCTGTCGGCCGGCCAGCGCCAGCTCGTCGCGTTCGCGCGGGCGCTCGTCGCCGACCCGCGCATCCTGATCCTCGACGAGGCGACATCGAACGTCGACCTGCACACCGAGAGCCGCATCGAGGTCGGGCTGCGGCGCCTGCTCTCGGGCCGCACCGCGATCGTCATCGCCCACCGGTTGTCGACGATCCGCCAGGCCGGCCGGATCGTCGTGCTCGACGGCGGGCGCATCGTGGAGCAGGGCACGCACGAGGATCTGCTCGAAGCACAGGGCGCGTACTGGCGCCTGTATCGCGATTGGATGGAGCAGGCGGCGGCCTAGCCTTGCGGTGCGCCGCGCGGTCGATCGCGGGGCGCGTGGTGTGTGGCGGCAGACTCCTCGCCCGCGCTCACGTGCGATCGGTCTCGCCCGCGTTCTTCGGGAACGTTTGTCGGGCGCCGACCCGGATTTCGGCCTTGACGAGGGGGCGCGCAAAGAGCAGCTGTGGTGGTGGACCTACAAGCCGCGGCAATTCGGGACGCTGCTGCCCACGCAGGCCACGCGCTACCTGCTGGAGCACCAATCGGTGCCTACGCCGCCGCAGCCCGCAGGCCGGCGAACTCTCACCGGTGGAAAGCCGCACGTCCCACCCAGCCTGGCAGGCTCACTCACCGCCGTACAGCGAACGGCCTGCAGCCCGGGCTGAGGCTCGCGGTCGCGTCGCAATCTGCCAAGCACGGAGGATCTGACGGTACCAACGGCAATCCATTGTCTTGGGCCGGGTTGATAACGCGAGAGAGCCCCAGTTCTGGCGCTCTCCTTTTGTTACATTTAGCTTGCTGGTAAGTTCAGCAGTGGCCCGCGCCTCCGAAGCGCCAAAGTGAGTCGATCTTAACGGCATGCGATGACGTTCCCTCCAGGTTGGTCCAGGATGCGCAGTTGCCGTGCCCCGTCAGGTTCTTGAACGTAGGCTTCCCGTCAGAGACGAGCCGGTGGTACCACTCGGCGCCGAAGCGGTTAAGCAGAGCAACACAGCCAGTCGAGCTATCCAACTGCTTAGCCTTGACCACCGTATTGACTACCGTGCGGCGATAGGCTGGCGTCATGCGTGCGCAAGCCCGCTGGCCGTTGTTGGTACGCAGGCCGGTAACGAAATCTTTGGTTAGGGCAACCATGCTGCTTCTCAGCGGGGAAGCCTGCGCCGTGTCAGATCCACACGCTCCGATGAGCAAAGCGGCAGTTGCGACGAGTACTGCGGTCTTCATGCGGGGTCGTCCTTTGTGCGGTCGGTTGTGTGGGCGAAGTTGTCCGTCCCGGAGGCGATCGTCTCGTGCGTAACGCCCTGTCCTCGCGCGGTCGATCGCGTCGATGACGACCTCAAGCGCGCGTATGCGATCCGATCCGTCTTTGGGCGGCGTGGGTCGCCGTTCTCGGCGACGACTCTCGACAAAGCCAAGGTCGGCGCCCTCAATCACGCGGTCGAGCTCAGGACGCCAACCGACGCCCAAACCCAGGCGCGTGATCGCGCCGGCGCCAGCCATCAGGCGGACTCGTGCGGTGACTGCGGATATCGGCCGTGTCGGCGCCGCTCGCTTATCCTCAGCCGCCGCACCCGCCGCAGCTCCCCGCAGGCGCCATCACTGTCGCTCCCGGTCGAGCCGGTCGCGCACGGGACGCCCAGTGCCGACGCGAGCCCCGGTTCGACTGCCCACAGCGCTGCTGCACCGAACAGCGCGACTGCGATCGGCAGTTGGGACTGGGTGGGCGCGTCGCCGAGCGTCGTGCGGCCATCGAGTTCGGCATCGAGCAACCTCGTGCCAGCGGCCGTCGCATGCACAGCCTGCGCCAACCAGACCGTTCCGATCGCCACCGCGATCAGCATCACGGCGAGAAGGAGGATCGGGCGACCGTTCAGGATCGCGGTAACGAGTCGCGCGACGCCCAGCCCCGGCAGGGGCAGGGCCCGCAGTCAACACCGCGCAGCCTCCGTGAACGTGTGTTGATCTACCACTGTCCAACGAAACTACTCCGCCGCGAAACCCGCAACGTGCGATGCAGCACACCCACGCTCCGGCGACCGGCACGGCTGCAGACCGCACCCCCGCCGCAACTGCTCATCGAAAACATGAACCCCGGAACAGCGCCTTGTTGGCCTGCGCCATTCGCCGAGCAGCGCGAGTTGCGGGATGCTCTGCTTGTCGGGCGCTTTGAGCAGCGAGCAGCGGGTGGCGTTGACCCAGCGGCCCTTGGGGGTGTGCGAGCGCTCGTACGCGTTGCACTCGTCGCCGCGATCGACCGCGTTGCCGGGTCGCGACACCGATACCGAGGCATTGGGCGATCTGCTGCTTCGCGACGATGTGCGGCTCGTGACCGTACGGCAACTCCGTTCACAGGTGGCAACGAACAGTTCAGCTTCCGTGCCCTTTCGTTCGAGGATGAACCCAGCCCGTCCAGGAAGCTCGCGACTCTCACCAATCGAACACACGTTCCCACGCACACCTGACGAACCACAGACCGGTGGCGCTAGACTCGCTGCTGCATTTGCGGGGTCGTCTAATGGCAAGACGCCAGCCTCTGGAGCTGGTTATCGGGGTTCGAGTCCCTGCCCCGCAGTCAGGAGCGGGCGGCCTACATTCCCCCGACCGCAGACCCGCGCGAGGGGACGGCAGCCTCTAGGACTCAGGCAAAGGATCCAGCACCAGGAACACGCTGGCATCCTGGCTCTGCGTGTAGCTGAACTTGAAGAGGTTGGCGACCGTCAGGTTCTGGACGAACGGAGTGTCCGGCGACGCGGCGACGGTGTCGGGCGTCGGCGCCGGCGTGGGCAGCGTGGCGCGCAGCGGACGCGCGAGCTGGCCGGCGACGTCGCCGCGGCGGAAATGCAATGCCTGCGTGGGCGCTTTGCCCTTCGCGGGCGGCATGAAGACCACGACGTCCTGGACGTTGTCGAGGTCGTGGAAGGAGTACAGCGCGAGCTCGAGTGCCTCGCGGCGCAAGAGCAGGTGGCGCTCGCGAGCCGGCTTGCCACGGTCCAGGGCGCACTTGGGCCCCAGGCCGCACAGCCGGTAGAGGACGCCCGGGCCGTCGCGCAGCGTGATGTCACCACCGTCGGCCGCCGACTGGCGGATCGCGATCTTCATCGGCAGGTTCTGCAGCTCCAGCGGGCCGCCGACGACCGCGACAAGCTGCTCGCCGCTCGGAAAGCGGTACTGGCGACCGACATGGTCGGCGATCTGGCGCGCGCCGGTGTCCAGTCCGTTACTGGAGGGATGAAACGGCGCCCATCGATCCTCGCCGGTACGCGGACCGCGCCCGCCGACCGCGAACACCGTCGCCGCCAGCAGCGCGCCGATGGCCAGGACGACCAGCGCGCCCGTGAAGAACTGGAACTTCGATGCGTGCGGCTCAAGCGCACCGCCGCCACGGGCGCCGGCGTCCGCCTCCGTCGCGACCGGCGCCGCCTCCGCGTCGCCGGACTCGGTCGGCGGTGCATCGTCGAGCAGCGACTTGCGACGAATGCTCACAGCTTCGGCCAGATCGTCGGGTCCGTGAGGTCGATCTGGGGCTTGCGCAGCTTCTGCCTGTCCAGCAGCTCGACCACCTCGTCGCCGTAGATCTCGCGGCGCATGACGAGCTCGTCCGCGATCGCCTCGAGCTCGTCGCGATTGGCCTCGACCAGACACTGGGCCGTGAGATACGCCTGGCCGACGATCTGTGCCGCAGCTTTGCGCTTGCCCGGATCGGCGAGCACGGCCGCGACGGGGTCGCCCTGCATGAACGAGCCGCTGGACGCGCGGTTGAGGATCTGGGCGCCGATCTTGTTGAAGCGCTCCATGATCTCCTCCTCGCGCTCGGCAAGCTTGCTCGCGGGCACCTTGCCGCGCAGGTCGACCGGCTCGGGAGCCATGCCGCAGGCGCCGACCATCCATGCCGCGGTGGCCGTTGCCGACCGGACGTCGCCGCCGACGCCGTCGGTGTTCTCGCCATAGAAGACCCGCTCGGCTGCCATCGCCCCGAGCGTCCAGATCAGCCTGGCAAACGACTCCGAACGCCAGTGGATGAACCGCTCCTCGACTTCGATCGCCTGATGGTGACCCTGGGAATACCCGCGCTTGCGGATCGACAGCCGTGTGGACAGGTCGCCCTCACAGTAGACGTGCGACGCGACGGCGTGTCCCGCCTCGTGGATCGCCGTCGACCGCGTCTCGGCGGGCACGTACTCGATCCGCACCGCCGTGCCCGACTCGATCGTCGTCATCGCCTCGACGATGTCCGTCCAGCCAAACTGCATCCGGCCGTCCGAATGCGCGTAGGTCAGCGCCATCGAGCAGACCTGCTCGATCATCGCCGGCGAGTAGCCGATCGCGATCCGCGCGAGCTCGTCGCGACGGCGCTCGGTATCGAGGTCCGGCACGTGATCGACCTTGCCGAGATAGAGGTCGAAGATGTCGACCCTGTCGTCCTTCGTCGGCGTGCGAAACCAGATGTGCCGGCCCATCCGGCCCGGCCGGATCAGCGCCGGGTCGAGGACGTCGAGCGGCACGTTGGTAGCGCCGATGAAGTAGATCTGCTCGGAGCGCGGCTTGGGCGGCTTCAGCCGCAGCGGCAGCTTGCCGATCCGGGTCGGCACGACGTACGTCGCGTCGAGGAACGTGTTGATCCGGCGGGTGAGGAAGCGCTTCTTGAACGGTGGCTCGTCGATGCCGTCCATCTGCACGAGCAACTGGTTGAGCGCCAGCTGACCGCCGCCCATCATGCCGCCGGGCATCATGAAGTTCTGGATGCGATCGCTCGTCGTGCGCCAGAACGGCGGCAGCGGATCGACCCGCGGCTCGGCCCGCGACTCAAACAGCTTCTCGCGCCAGGCGCGAGTCTCGAGGACGAGGTCGCCGGTCGGCGTGAGCGCGCCCATCGGCCCGTGAAAGCCCCAATCGTGCAGGGAGGGGATGCCACCCGTGGCCGGCGGGGCGCTCATACCGGCCATGCCGCCGCCGCCAAGCGCTTGGCGGCGCATACCGACCGCGTCGATCTCGTCGATGAAGATGATGCACTGACCGCCCCACTTGCGCGCCAGGCGCCGCGCCCGCCCGATCAGGATCAGGACGATCACGACGTCCATGCCCATGAACGTCGAGGCGAAGCCCGAGCCCGGCATCATCATGATCGGCGAGTTGAAGCTCGTCGCGATCGCCTTGGAGAGCATCGTCTTGCCTGTGCCGGGCGCGCCGATGAAGAGCAGCCCGCGCTCGGGCTTGCCGCCGGCCGCGCGGAACTCCTCGCCGGACTGCCAGAGCGAGATGACGCGGGTCACGTCCTCCTTCGGCTCGGCCTGGCCGCGCACGTCCTCCAACTTCACGCCCCAGTCCGCGTCGCCGGGCTCGTAGCCCTTCATCTGCTTGACGCCGAAGAAGACGAGCGGCCCGAAAAGGATCAGGAAGTTGAAGAAGAACAGCAGCGGGAACAGGAACATGTAGGGCAGGAACTGGACCAGCAGCAGCGGCGCGCCCGTACCGAGCATCGAGATCGTGTCGCTCAGCGACGCCGGTCCGGAGACGGCGTTGTGGATGACGTTCACGACGACGAGCGCAACGAAGGCGCTGCCGATGATCCACGTCCAGCGCCGCCACTTCGTCCGCCAGAACCACACGCGCCGGCGCGCGACCACGTCCTCCTCGAGCAGTGGGCGCTCGGCGCCGTACAGCGACGCACGGGGGATGAAGCGGTGCGCGAGCACGTCGACGAGGCCGCGGAACGCGGTCACCGACGCGAACGTGACGAGCAGCGCCCAGCCCAGCGGCCAGTCGTGGCGCAGCGTCAGGAACGTGAACGTGGCTGGGCTCGTGAAGACCGCGACCCACGTCGCGGCGCGCGTGAGCTTGCGCCACTCCATCGCCAGAGCGCGCGCCTCGTCGGTGAACGTTGGGCGCCCTTTGGGGCGATCCTCGACGTATGCCATTGCGTGAAGGGTACGGTCTCGGGGGTTGGGCGCGGCCGGTGTCGACGGATAGGCGCCGAAGGACTGCCCGTTCGTTTAGGCCGGGCGATAGCGTGGCCACGGACGACCGATCCCGCCGCGACGGCGCTGCCGCGCCCGGGACGAGCGCGCCCCTCCGCGGATCCGAGCTAGCTGCGGCGGTCGTTGGGCGCGAACTGCGCCGTGATCGACGGCTCCAGGCCCGGATCGAGCACCACGAGGACCTCGTCCCCGGGCTCGATGACGGTGTCGGGCTTGGGGACGAACCCGGACTTGCCGCGCGGCAGCACGGAGATGATCAAGCTTCCCTCGGGCAGGTTGATGTCCGCGACGCGCCGCCCCGCCGCAGGCGCGCCGTCGACGACCTCGACCTCGATGATCTCCAGTTTCTCGTCGGGCAGGTCGAGCAGGTGGACGAGCCCGTGTCCGGGTACCTCGTGCTCGATCAGGTTGAGGATCAGATCGGTCGCCGACACCGCCGGCTGGATCCCGAGCAGCTTGAAGTGCTGGAGATTGCGCGGATTGTTGCAACGGGCGATGATCCGCTCGCAGAGGTACTTCTCCTTGGCGACCTGGCAGATGAGGATGTTGTCCTCGTCGTCGCCCGTGACCGCGACGACGAGGTCCGCACGCTGGATGCCGGCGCGCTCGAGCACCCACAGCTCGGTCCCGTCGCCGTACTGCACGGCGTGCTCGAGCTCCTGCTCGATGCGTAGGTAGGCGCGGCGGTCGCCCTCCACCAACGTGACCTCTTGGCCGTTGCGGATCAGCTCGCGCGCGAGGTTGAGCCCGACCTTGCCACCCCCGACCACGATGACGTTCATCAGTTGGAAGGGGGCTCCACGACCGCCTGCATCAACATGTTGATCGCGTGCTT
>JAWVGJ010000028.1:0-7761 GCA_033855115.1 Solirubrobacteraceae bacterium | reverse complement strand
ATCCTCGAACGCGACGACTTCATCCCGTCGCTCCCGGACGAGAATCCCGGGGGCGCGCCGCCTCGCGACGCGCCAGCCCCGATCGAGACCGATCCGGCCATCGTCACCGACCTGATCGAGCGCAGCCGGGCTTCCAACGGCGCCTTGGAACGCGACATCCGGTCGAAGTCCGGATCGGCGCTGCTCGACTTCATCCTGGCGGACATCCAGGAGCTGAAGCGGATCCTCTTCGATCCGCGAAGCCATCAGGTGTACATGGGGGCGATGGACGCCTCGGGGTGGCTCAACGAGAAGCTGCAGGAGTGGCTGGGCGAGAAGAATGCGGCCGACACGCTCACGCAGTCCGTCCCCCACAACGTCACGTCGCAGATGGGGCTGGCGCTCCTGGACGTCGCGGACGTGATCCGCCCGCATCCGCAGGTCGTGGCTTTTCTGCAAGACGTCGAGGATGAGGGTTTCCTGGACGAGCTGGCCAAGCTAGCGGGCGGGCCGGAAGCGCGGGAGGCCATCGGGACCTACCTCGACACGTACGGCATGCGCTGCGTCGGCGAGATCGACATCACGAGGCCCCGCTGGAGCGAACGCCCCACCACGCTCGTGCCCCTGATCCTCGGCAACATCAAGAACTTCGAGCCGGGTGACGGCGAGCGACGCTTCGAGCAAGGGCGGCAGGAGGCGCTGACGAAGGAACAGGAGCTGCTGAAACGCCTGCGGGCCCTGCCCGACGGAGAGCGCAAGGCCGAAGAGACCAAGCGGAAGATCGACCGAGTCCGGACCTTCATCGGGTACCGGGAGTATCCGAAGTACTTCATCGTCAGCCGCTACTTCGTGTACAAGCAGGCCTTGTTGGAAGAGGCCGAGCGCCTCGTGCAGGCCCACGCGCTTCGTGAGCAGGAAGACATCTTCTACCTCACGTTCCAGGAGCTCCACGACGTCGTGCGCACAAACCAGGTGGATGACCAGCTCATCTCCCAGCGCAAGTGCGCGTTCACGTCATATCAAGCGCTCACACCGCCCAGGGTGCTCACGTCGGAAGGCGAGGTCATCGCCGGGGCGTACAGACGCGACGACGTGCCGACCGGCGCACTGATCGGCCTACCGGTTTCCGGCGGGACCATCGACGGGCGGGCCCGCGTCATCCTCGACATGGCGGAGGCCGACCTCGAACCTGGCGACATCCTGGTCACCGCCTACACGGACCCCAGCTGGTCGCCCCTGTTCGTCGCGATCAAGGGTCTGGTGACGGAGGCGGGAGGCCTGATGACCCACGGCGCAGTGATCGCACGGGAGTACGGCTTGCCGGCCGTCGTGGGGGTGGAGCACGCCACCCGGCTGATCCGGGAGGGCCAGCGCATCCGCCTACACGGAACGGACGGATACGTCGAGATCCTGCCCTAGCCGCCCCTGCCGAGAATCCGCACCTCGCCGTCACCCGAGTTCGAGCCGATACCTGCTCGACCTCGGCTCATCGGCCACTTCTGCTTCCGCGCGAAGCAACAGAGCTCGCCCTCGCGATTTCGGCCCAAGCCGTGACGGCGTCCGTGATGTGGGACTCCAGGATCCCCACGGAGAAGGGCAACCCCGTCCCAGGATCCACCAACCGACCTGGATGAAGCGCGAGCAGAGTAGCTGGCGACGCGCCGGACGGCTTCATGAGCCTCGTGAGTACGGGGTGTGTACGTCGAGGCCCCTGGCGAGCGTCCCCCAGCGGACTCCTGCGGATGCGGTGGGTGTTGGCGCTCGTCCGATTGCGCTCTGCGATGCGGAGATTGCGAGTCCCACAGAGGGGAAGAAGCGCGCCCGAGACGATTCGAACCTCTGACCTTGGTTTCACCGGGCGCTAGTCAGCCCACCAGTCGCGCTGACCCTCCACGTCTCCGCGCGGATCCTCGCCGAGATTGGGCGCACCAACGACGAGGATCTCGAGGCCCTCCGGCCCGGCCTCGTAGCCTCGCCACGTACCGGGCGGGACGCGCACCACGTCCCACTTCTTTACCTCGACGATCTCGTCGTCGAGCTTCATCCGCCCGCTCCCGCGCACGACCACGTACACCTCCTCCTGCTCCTTGTGCGTGTGGCCGTACGGGAAGCGATAGTCGGGCGGGATGCGCTGATAGCTAAGGCCGGACCGCTCAAGCTCGAGCGCCTTGGTTGCGAGGCGAAACTCCAGCTCCGGCGCGCCGTCGAAGTCGGACCCGAGATCCTCCAGATCCTCCTTGAGGTTCCTGACCGTGAACGGCACGACCGCGATTCTAGTGTTCAGTCTCCACCCCGCCGGGCCCCGCTGGGTCTCTGTGAGAGCGCGCCCGAGAGGATTCGAAACCTCTGACCTTCGATTCCATAGTGCAGCCGAGGGGGTTCGGCTGGGTCCTGCGCCGCTTGTTAGGCGGGCGGCAACACGTCGGGATGCCGTTCGGGCAGGCGCAGTCGGGCGATCTTGCGGCTTACCTTCCGCTGTCGCGTGGAAGGAGCGCACTGGGGATGCGATTGCCGTCGCCGACGGACTTGCGGCGACAGGCGACTCGTCGTGGCGCAAGACGGATCTCGCACGGTGGCATCGATTGCTCAGGAAGCGGCGCGGGCGGTGCCGGCTTCGATGACATGCCGAAGGGGCCAACCGACCCCCCTAAGCACGAAAACCCCCTGGCGAGAGGGGGTTTCCGTAGTAGCGGGGGCGGGATTCGAACCCGCGACCTTCGGGTTATGAGCCCGACGAGCTACCAGACTGCTCCACCCCGCGGCGTGGACATCTCAGCTTAGCAACGTCGTACCGCAACGAGCAACGTGTTCGGGGCCGTACTACCCTCGATTCGACATGCGCGTGGCGGTTGTCGACATCGGCACGAATTCGACTCGCCTGCTCATCGCGGATGTCTCGTCCGACGGCGCCCTGACCGAGCTCGATCGGGAGTCGGTCGTGACCCGGCTCGGGGATCGGGTCGACGCCAACGGCCAGCTCGGGGACGCGGCCATGCAGCGCGTCTTCGACGCCCTCGCGCACTTCAGGGAGCTGATCGACCGGCACCACGTCACCGCCACCACCGCGGTCCTCACGAGCGCCGTCCGTGACGCCACCAACGGCCCGGACTTCACGGCACAGGTGCGCGAGCGCTTCGACCTCGACGCTCGCACGATCGGCGGAGACGAGGAGGCATCGCTCACCTTCGCCGGCGCGCAAAGCGAGCGGCCGCGCAACGGCGCCGAAGTCGTCGTCGTCGATATCGGCGGCGGCTCGACGGAGTTCGTCGTCGGCACGCATGCCGGCGAGATCACGTTCCATGTCTCGACTCAGGCCGGCGTGGTGCGACAGACCGAGCGCCATTTGCATGACGACCCGCCGCCGCCCGACGGCGTGCAGCAGCTCGCGCAAGAGGCACAGGAGATCTTCATCGACGCCATCCCCCACGACGTGCGCGAGCGCGTGAGCAGCGCGATCGCCGTCGCGGGCACGGCCACGTCCTGCGCGGCGATCGAGCTCGAGCTCGATCCCTATGACTCCGCGCGCGTCCACGGTCACACGCTCGAGCTGGGCACCTGCGAACTGCTGCTTGCGCGCTTGGCGCAGATGACCAATGACGATCGAAAGCGAGTGCCGGGCCTGCATCCCGACCGGGCGCCGACGATCGTCGCCGGCGTCGCGATGCTCATCGAGGCGATGCGGGCGTTCGGGCTCGAGCAGGTCGAGGTTTCCGAGCACGACCTACTTCGAGGGGCCGCGCTGCGCCTCGCCGACCGATCGCCACGTCGCGGTGTCTAGTACACGGTCGCTCAGCAAAGACGGACGTATGTCCGATTCACCTTCTGGCCTCAGAGCCCGATACTTGCGGTGCCGGTAGGGACCCGCCCTCTTGAAGGGGACCCATCGGATATAGGTCCAGGCAAGCCGCTTTGCGGCGCCCCCCGCCGCCTGGACCACTACGAATAAGGCCCTCGCTGGCACGTACCCCTGCCCGTCCCGCGGGGCCATCACGCAGGAAGCCGCCCTTTCCCCTGGGGGCGGCTTCCTCACGTTCGGGGTCATGTTCACGCCAGGTTCGAGCGGCGCGGGTATGCGACCGTCGGATCGGTCAGCACGTTGACGAGCGCCGGCCGGTCGGCCTCGAACGCTCTCACGAGCGCGGGTCGCAGCTCGGATGGCGATCGCACGAGCTCGCCGCGGCAGCCCAGCGCCTCGACGACGCGGTCGTAACGCGTCTCGGGCCGCAGCTCAGCCGCGACGGAGTAGCCGTAGATGAGCTCCATCGGATGCTTCTCGAGCCCCCAGATCCCGTTGTTGCCCATCACGCCGACGACGTTGACGCCGTGGCGTGCGAACGTGTCGAACTCCATGCCGCTGAAGCCGAACGCCCCGTCACCGAGAAGCAGCACGACCTGTCGGCCGGGATGCGCGAGCTTCGCCGCAAGCGCGTAGCCAGGTCCCGAGCCGAGGCAGCCGAACGGGCCGGGGTCCAGCCAGCAGCCGGGTTGGAAAGACTCGATCATCCGTCCCGCGTAGGAGACGAAGTCGCCGCCATCGCCGATGACGATCGCATCGCGATCCAGCAGCTTGCCCAGCTCGCTGTAGACGCGCATCGGATGCAGGGGCGCGCGGTCGTCGGCTAGCTCGGCCGCCTCGGCGTCGCGCTCAGCCCGCTCGGCCGCTGCAACCACGCGCAGCCACGCCGCGGAGCGGTCTGGGGCACCGACATCCGCAGCGCGGCACAGGTCATTCAACGACCGGTCGATCGCGCCGTACAGCCGCGCCGCAACCGCTCGCGGATGCTCGCGCGCGGGCTCGACGCGGTCGACCACGACTAGCTGTGTCTCCGTGCCGAAGGCGTCCCCGAAGCTCAAGCGAAAATCCATCGCCGCCCCCACGACGACCGCGACGTCGGCGCCCTCGAGCGCCGTCGCACGCGCGCGAGAGAAGAACAACTCGTGGTCGGCCGGGATGCAGCCGCGCGCGAGGCCGTTGAGGAAGACCGGGATCCGCAGTTGCTCGATCAGCGCGCGTAGCGCGTCCTCGCCGTGGCCCCAGTAGAGGTCCGTGCCGGCCATGACGACCGGACGCTCGGCAGCGCGCAAGAGCGCGATCGCTCGCTCGAGCTCGGCGCCGTCCGGATTGGGCCCGTCAGCCGGATCGGGCAGCGGCGCCGGCGGCGCATCCTCGGGGCCCTCGCCGAAGACATGGTCGATCGAGAAGTCCAGGAACGCCGGCCCGGAGTGCGGCGCCACCGCAGCAGCAAGCGCCGCGTCGATCGCCGCCGGTATCTCGGCGGTCGACGCCGGCGTGGCAGCGTGTTTCGTCAGCGGCGCGACGAACGGCACATGGTCGAGCTCCTGCAGCGCGCCAAGGCCCCAGCTCCTCGCGGACGCCCGCCCGCCGAGGACGAGCACCGGCGAGTGATTCTGCTGCGCAGATGCGATCGCGCTCATCCCGTTGGTAACGCCCGGCCCGGCCGTCAGCGCCGCCACTCCGGGCGTCCGCGTCACCTTCGCCCAGCCCTCGGCCGCGAAGCCGGCCGCCTGCTCGTGGCGGACGTCGACGATGTCGATCCCCTCCGCCCGGCACCCGTCGTAGATCGGGAACAGGTGCCCACCGGAGAGCGTGAAGAGCGTTGTCACCCCGTGCGACCGCAGGCGCCGCGCGACGAGGTGTCCTCCCACGACGATCGGCTCGCTCAAGGCCCTCCCCCGGTCAGCATGCGGCGGAGACCCTATCAATGAACACGACCGTTTCTATGCGGTGCGTCTACACGGCGGCGCGCGCGGCGGCAGCTTCGAGCAGCCGGTCCTCGCCGCAGAACAACAGGCGCCCGACGCGGAGCACCGGCAGTCGCTGCGCCCCGCCGGCAAGCAGCAACCGCCCGACCTCCTCGATCGGACCGTCGCGTCCGACGTCGCCCGCGGCCTGGAGCGTCTCCGCCAGCCCGATGCCGGCGGCGGCCGCCGCCTCGGCCAGGATCTCCGGATCGTCGATGTCATAGCCGCCGCAGAACGCGAGCCGGCTGGCCGCGAGTACGAACGCCGCCGCGCAGCCCAGCTCACCCGCGAGCGCGGCGACGCGCATCGCCGCACGGAAGCGATAGGGGTATCCGTCCGGCCAGACGAGTGGCAGGCCCAGAAGCGCCGCACGCTCGGCGACCGCCGCCGTGCCGTCGGGACCAAGCTCGGTGCAGTGCAGGACGTCTCCGCACGCCGGCTGCCATTCCAGTCCGGCGAACAGCCGCTCGGCGCGCTCGGCGGCAAGGTACGTATGGGGCGACGCCAGATCGAAATACAGCGTCGCCCGCGGCAGCCGCTGGCGCGCCCCGCGGCGCTTGATCCGATGCAGTTCGAGCGAGCTGACAGTTCCCACGCACTACATAACGCATGACGAAGGCCAAACTGTCGGGAACCTTCGCACCGGATTTGGGGTTGCAAGGGTCCACTATCTGAGCTATACCGCCCCGGGCCACAAGATCCGCGGCTATCGTCCCCACTGCGGGGCAGATGCCCCATGACGCCGGGTTCCCACATCGCGCCGGCAGAAAGACCTCATGCCCGCCACCCCACCTCCGAAGCGCCACCCGTATAACCAATGGGCGCCGGACGCCCGTGCGCTCGACCTCGTCGGCGACAAGTGGACGCTGCTCATCGTCCGCGACCTCGCCGCCGGACCCCGCCGCTTCGTCGAATTGCAGCGGGTGCTGCCCGGAATCTCCACCGAGCAGCTGCGTTCACGCCTGAACCGGATGGTTGCCGACGGCCTGCTCACCCGCCAGCGCTACCGCGAGGTTCCACCGCGCGTGGACTACGAGCTGACGACGCGTTCGCGCGAGCTGCTGCCGGTCCTCGGAGCGCTGGCGCGCTGGGGCTATGACTGGGCCTGGACCGCGCCTCGCGACGGCGAGGCGATCGATATCGGCGCGATCCTGCGGATCGCCCCGGGCATGCTCCAGCCGCCGACGTCGCTGTCGGGCGCCGGCGAATTCCGAGTCGAGCACGCGGACGGGACGACGCGCCATTACTCGCTGACCGTCTCCCGCGGGTCCGTCACGATCAGCGAGGACGAAACGCCGGACGCCAACGTGCGTGTGACCGGCAGCGAACACGACTGGATCGATGCGCTCGGCCCGGGGGCCGACCGCGGCGGCCTGCGCATCAAGGGCGACGAGCGCCTGGCGACCGCCATCCTGGACGGCGTCTGCGCGATCGCCGCTCGCGGCGCGCGCGCCGCGTGAGAGGTCGGTTAGAAACGTAGCTGGGCCGATCGGTGGCTGGTTAGGCTTCAGGCTGAGCGCCGCTCTGCCGATGCTGGAACGGTCTACCTCGCCGAAAGGACACGCTCTTGCCCCGCCGTTCGCTCCCCCTGCTGCTCGCCACCCTCGTCGTACTCGCGATCCCGGCCTCCGCGCCGGCGAAGATCAACGTCGCCGTCGGCATCGGCGACCAGAGCGCGAAGATGTTCGACAACTCGAGCTACAAGTCGCTCGGGATCAAGAAGGTGCGCTACTTCATCCACTGGGACGCGGCCACCAAGCCGGACGAGATGCAAAAGGCCGAGAACTTCGTCAAGGCCGCCAACAGTGCGGGCGCCAAGGTGCTCATGCACATCTCGACGAACAACCTGCAGGCCAAAAAGGCCAAGCTGCCCAGCCTCAAGGAGTACAAGCTCGGAATCGCCGCGCTGATCGAGAAGTTCAAGCCGATGGGCGTGAAGGAGTGGGGCGCCTGGAACGAGGCCAACCACGTCACGCAGCCGACCTACAAGAGCCCGAAGGCCGCCGCGTCCTTCTACAA
>JAWVGJ010000027.1:0-8203 GCA_033855115.1 Solirubrobacteraceae bacterium | reverse complement strand
CCGGCGTCGTTAAGACGCGTGCCTTACAGGATCTACGAGCTCATGTGGCGCAGCTCAGGTTCCGACCCTAGTACGGATGTCCAGACGGCTCACCTTCTTCTCGCAGCGGCCGACTACCTTCGCGATTCCCGGGCAGGGGAGTCCACCAAGGAGAAGAGATATGTTCGGTCGGACCCTTTTGCACCTGCGCCGCAATGCGGTCGCCTATTGCGCGCTCTTCGTTGCAACGGGCGGGACGTCGTATGCGGCCGTCAGCTTGCCCGCGAACAGCGTCACGAGCAAGCAGATCAAGAAGAGCGCCGTCAGCGGCCCCAAGATCAAGAAGAACGCGGTCACCGCGGCGAAGATCAAGAAGAACGCCGTGACGGCGGCCAAGATCAAGGCCGACGCCGTCGACACGGCGAAGGTCAAAGACGGCTCGCTGTTGCTCAAGGACTTCGCGCCCGGGCAGCTGGCTGCCATGCAAAGCGCTGCGAGCGCTGGAGCGGTCGGCGCGCGCGGCTCCAACGGATCCTCCAACGGCGAGACTGGTGCCGCCGGGGGCACGGGCGCTGCCGGCGCCAAGGGCGACACCGGCGAACGGGGCGCGACCGGCGCTACCGGTCCCATTGGTCCCGCCGGTCCCGCCGGCGTGTCAAGTGTCGTCGTCCGCACCGACTCATCCGACACCGCCAGTGCCTCGGTCTACTGCCACGCCGGCGAGCGCGTGGTCGGCGGCGGCGGCACTTCGGAGGTGCCCGGCTACAGCATCCACGAGAGCGTGCCGCTCGGCATCAACGGGCCGAGCAGCAACGCCACCGTGCCGACCGGTTGGCGCGTGTCGATGATCGGCGGCACGAAGACGTACGTGTACGTCCTCTGCGCCGCGTCGTAGGCTCGACGCTCACGGCCTGAGATCGGACGCGGGGCCCTTCGGGGCCTCGCGGTCGTTCTTCGCCGAGTTGACCGTGCCGCGCGACGCCGCAACCGGCTGAGCGCCGACCATCCGTCCAGCGCCTCTTGCCGGACTCCTGCGGGGGCGACGCACGACCGATGCCCGGACCGTGTTCGACGTCGACAACGCTCTCTGCACGCTGGTGCAGCTCGGCGGCTCTGACCTTCACCTCAAGGTCGGGGTTCCGCCGCTCACACGAATCGATGGTGAGCTGCGTCCGATCGAGGGCGCCGGCCCGCTCAGCGCCGAGGACACCGAGACCGCGGTGCGCACGATGCTGCTCGACGCGACGAAGCTCACCGAGCTCGCCGAGGAGCACGAGGTGGACTTCTCCTACTCGATCACCGGCATCGCGCGCTTTCGCGTCAACGCCTTCCGCCAGCGTGGCACGCTGAGCCTCGTCTGCCGCGCGATCCCGCATTCGATCCGCTCGGTCGCCGACCTCAGACTGCCACAGGTCGTCAGCGACCTCGCCGACGAAGAGCGGGGAATCATCCTGCTCACGGGCACCACGGGCTCGGGCAAGTCGACCACCCTCGCGGCGATGATCGACCACATCAACATGACGTACTCCAAGCACATCGTCACGATCGAGGACCCGATCGAGTTCTTGCACGTCGACAAGAAGTCGATCATCAACCAGCGCGAGATCGGCATGGACACGCTGTCCTTCCCGCGCGCCCTGCGCCGCGTCCTGCGCCAGGATCCGGACGTCATCCTGATCGGCGAGATGCGCGACGAGGAGACGGTCCACACCGCGCTCAGCGCAGCGGAGACGGGCCACCTCGTGCTGTCCACCGTCCACACCGTGGACGCTCCCGAGACCGTCAACCGGATCATCGACTTCTTTCCGCCGCACATGCACCAGCAGGTGCGCGCGATGCTCGCCGGCACGCTGAAGGGCGTGATCTCCCAGCGCCTCGTGCGCTCGACCGACGGTGGTCGCGTCGCCACCTGCGAGGTCCTGCGCATGACCGGCCGGGTGCGCGACATGATCATGGATCCCAAGCAGACCGGCCGGCTCACGGAGGTCGTCTCGGAGGGCGCCTACTACGGCATGCAGACCTTCGACCAGGCGCTCTTCGACCACGTCAAGGGCGGCCGCGTCGACGTCGACCAGGCACTGCGCGCGGCGACCAGCCCGCACGACTTCAAGCTGCTGCTGGCCGCGGACGGGCGCAAGGGCACGACGATGGAAGACGTCAAGTCCGTCGAGGAGAAGCGAGCCGCGTAGTCGCGTGCTTGACGCGCTCCGGCGCGTCGGCCAAGGTCCGGGGACCGCGCCCGAAAGGACCTCATCGTGCAGTCCAGCCTCGACCGCTTCAACGAGACGACGTCCACCGAGGCCTTCGCGCTTCAAAACCAGAAGCTGCTGAAGGTCCGCCTCGATCAGGTGTCGATTCGGGCCAAGCTCGGGTCGATGGTCGCCTACCAGGGCGGCGTGAGCTTCGAGCATGCGGGTGCAGGCGGCCTTGCGCGCCTCGCCAAGAAGATCGCGACGGGCGAGGGCCAGTCGCTCATGAAGGTCAGCGGCAGCGGTGAGGTCTTCCTCGCCGACAGCGCCCAGGAGATTCAGCTTCTGCGCCTCCAGGACGATCGCCTGACCGTCAACGGGCGCAACATCCTCGCCTTCGAGGAAGGGATCGACTGGGACATCGAGCGGCTCAAGGGGGCGGGCGCGATGATGGGCGGCGGGCTGTTCAACACCCGCCTCGCGGGCAGCGGCTGGGTCGCGATCCTCACCGACGGGCCGCCCGTGCGGCTGGACGTCGGCGAGGCGCCGACCTTCGCCGACGCGCAGGCGGCCGTGGCCTGGTCCTCGGGCGTCAGCACCACGCTGAAGACCGACTTCAAGGCCAAGAGCCTGATCGGCCTCGGCTCCGGCGAGACGTTCCAGATGGCGTTCAGCGGACGGGGCTGGGTTCTCGTCCAGCCGTCGGAGGGGCGGGTCGTGGTGACGGCCAAGAGCGGGGGCTCGATGGCCGGCTGAGCTGGCGCGAAGGCACTCGTCTGGCTCCAACGCTTCAGTCTGTAAAGTGTTGGGCTATGGACGAGACATGTCCCGTATGTCGCACGGCTGAGATCGTTTGCGGCAAATGGACGCTTCTGCTGATTCGCGACCTCTCCGAGGGTCGTTCCCGCTTCTGTGAGCTGGAGCGCTCGCTTCAGGGCATCAGCCCGCGAACGCTCTCGCTGCGCCTGCGCGCACTCGAGGAGGAAGGCATCGTGGGGCGCGACACCTTTCCCGAGGTGCCGCCTCGCGTGGAGTACCAGCTGACCGAGAAGGGCCGGGCGCTGCTGCCGCTGATCGACGACATGCGCAAGTACGGCACGCGCTGGCTAGGCGCGGACTGTGCTGACCTCGCGCCCGCCGCCAGCGGCTCGTCTGTCGACGCCGCCGCTGCCTGAGCGCGCGCGAACCGGCGTCAGGCGCTGCTCCTCTCGGGCGCGCTGATTGCGCCGGCCGGCCCAGGCGATGATCGGCCGCTCGATCGCGAACCAGCTCAGCACGGACACCGCGAGCGCCGGCACGAGCGCGACGAGCGTGCCGAGGGCCGGGTCAAGCGGCAGCAGTCCGTGGCCGCGCAAGACCATGAGCACCGGCACGTGCCAGAGATAGAAGCCATAGGAGATCGTTCCCATCCCGACGAGGACGGGGCCGCCGATGACGCGGCCCCGCGGCGCGACCGCCAGTGCGCCGACGACGAGCGCGAAGCCGAGCGCCGACGGCAGATCGCGGATGACCGAGAAGACGGCGGTCGCGTCCACGCCATGCGCCGGTGCGGCGGCCTTCAGCGTCGCGTCGGCGAGCACGAGCGCGAGGCCGCCGGCGATCAACGTGCGCCTCGTGGCCGTGCGGATCGTCCGGCCGTGCAATGCCAGCGCGGCAAGCATGCCGACGGCGAAGTACGGCAGCATCGCGGCGAGCGTCTTGGAGAACGTCATGCCGAGGTCCAATCCGGCGATGACCCAGTTGTAAGCGACGCCCAGGACGAGGAGCGCGAGTGGGATGAGCGCCTGACAGCGGCGCCGGCGCGGCATCCTGACGGCGAGCCAGCCGATCAGCGGCAGCAGCGCGTAGAACATCACCTCGACCGCGAGCGACCACGTCGGCGGGTTGAGCTTCATGACGCTCGCCGGCGAGAAGTTCTGTGCGAAGACGACGAAGAGCGGGATCTCGTCACCGGGCGGCAGCCTGAGACCGGGCGTTCCCGACAGGCGCCAGAGCAGGACGATCGATCCCAGCAGCGCGACGTAGTACGCGGGAGCGATGCGGGCGACGCGGGCCCGCGCATAGCAGCGCACGTCGGGCAGGCCGCGCCCGTCCAGCGCGGCGGCGAACCAGGAGCGCGACAGCAGGAAGCCCGACAGCACGAAGAACAGCACGAGGCCGAGGCGCAGCTCGTGCGCGGCATAGTCGCCGAACGACGAGCGGTCCGTCGCGACCGGCTTGGGCATCGTGTACAGCCATCCGTGGAACGTGAACACCGACAGCGCAGCGATGCCGCGCAGGCCGTCCAGCGATGCCAACCGCCGGTCGTGCTTCGTGTGCGAGGCGTCCGGCGTCATAGGGACGTCGGGCGCTTGCATCTGCGGCGATTCTACCCATCGGCCTGCGAGCCCACGCCGCATGACACGATGACCCCATGCACCGCGAGGGGCACACGCAGTGGCTCGAGCACGCAACCGTCGTGCTGCGCGGTGCGGGCCTGCGCGCCAGCGCGGGCCGCCAGGCGGTGGTCGAATTGCTCGGCCGCCAGAGCTGCCTGCTGACCGCCCAGGAGATCGCCGACGAGCTGCGCGCCGAGGGCAGCGCCGGATCGACGGCGACCGTCTACCGCGCGCTGGAGACGCTGCACGAGCTCGGGCTGGTGCGCCGCTTCGATGCCGAAGGGCTCGCGCGCTACGAGCCGGTGGACCCGTCCGGCGACCACCATCACCACATCGTGCTGGAGGACTCCGGCGACGTGATCCCGTTCGAGGACGAGGAGCTCGAGCGCGTGATCGCGGGACTTGGCGAGCGGCTGGGAATGGTCGTGACGAGCCACGACATCATCCTGCGCGCACGACCGCTTGATACGACCTGAGCTGAGAGCGCGTTTGCAGCGAGGAGGAGCGCGCGGGCGCGAGGCGAAGCCGTGCGACCATGCGCCACCACCCGCTGCACGCCGCTCTGAGCGCCTTCGCCGAGGAGGCCGCGTGGCAGCTCACGTCCGACACCGAGGACGGCGCCGAGGTCCCGTTCGAGCTCGTCGAGACGCGCGCCGCTCGCCGTGACACGCCGCTGTATTGCTACCGCCCGCTGACCGACACGTTCATCCGCGAACGTGTCGGCGTGCTCGGCAGACTGCCCACGTATCCGGCGGCGGCCCACGCGCTGGCATCCTTCGACGGCGTCGGCGACTACCTGCGCTCGCAGGGCGAGCCGCGCGTGCCGGTCGACCCGCGCGAGCGCGCCGACGCGGCGCTGCGGGTCTTCATCTCGCGCGTGTTCTCCGAGGCGACCGAGTTCGTCATCACCCATGAGCGTCTGGAACGGGCGTACCTGGAGCTTCAGGATGCGCTGCTCGACGGGCGAGCCGAGGCGGTCGTCGTCGCTCCGGTGCTCGGGTTGCGGCTGGTGTCTTCCGAGGTCCCGATGGGTCAGGGACTGTCGCTCGTGCGCGGCGACGAGCTCGAGGGGGCACCGGCGGATGCCGTCTGGCACGCGGGTGTCGACGAGCCGGTGTCCTTGCCTGCCTGACGCTGACCAACGACCCGGGCGCTCCGGCGCCGCTGAGCGAAGCCGGCGTGCGCTTCCGGCGGTTGCTCACCGCGCTACGCCTCTATGACCCGGTCCGTGTGGCGCTGGGTCCCGTCGCCTGGGAGCGCACCGGAGCTGGTCCATGGTCGATTGGCAGTCTCGGCACCGGCGGCCGCGCCCACGGCCTGCTCGTGATCGCCGAGGCGGCCGAAGACGAGCTGCGCGCGTTCTGCAACCTCGTCGCTCGGCGCACGCCACGGGCCGGCGAGCTGGCGTGGGCGCTGCGCCGCTACGAGCTGGGCTGCGAGCGTCCGGGCGCGTTCGAGGCGCTGACCGACCACCTGCTCGCGCTGCGCGCGCTGCTCGAGCCGGAGGGTCCGCAGAGTGGACGGCTCGCAGGCCGCGTGGCCGCGCTGTGCGCGACCGTGGATCGCCGCGCGGCGGTGACCGAGCGCGTGGCGCACGCCGTCTCGCTGGAACGCGCGATCGTCGCCGGCCTGGCCCCGGCGGACGGCGGGGTGGAAGCTCTGCTGGCCGAGATCACGGGGCACCTGCGAGCGCTGCTGCGCGACGTGCTCTGCGGGCACCTGGACTCAGATCTGCGCGCGGTCGCCGATCAGCTGCTGGCCGAGTCCAGCGCCGCGGCCTGAAGCGGACCACTAGCACTAGCTCGCCGACAGGTGCCTGTACAGCGAGAGCAGTCCCTCGATGTCCTGGACGTCGCCGTCCAAGCGTGGGACGACGATCGGCTCGGGCTCGTCCAGCTCCGCCTTCAGGCGCTCGATCGACTCGGCGTCGCGTGCGGCGAGCCGCTGGAGGTCTGCGAACCCGGCGGCGACCTTCGCGGCGAGCGGACCGCCGAGCCGTTCGCCCAGCTGTGTGCGAACGGCCTTCGGATCGTCGTGCTCGCCCTCGTCCAGGATCGCGGCCCGATTGACGATCAGGCCGCCGAAGGGCATCCGCGCCTCGCGCAGCTTGCCGCGGAAGAAGATCGCCTCGGCGACCGGCTCGCGCTCGGGTGAGGTGACGATCAGGAACGTCGTCGCGGGATCGCTCAGCAGCGCCTTAACAGCGGCGGCGCGTTCGCGAAAGCCATCGATCAGCCCGCCGAGGGAGCGGAACAGGACCGAGACGTCGTCGAGCAGGTCGACGCCGGTCAGCCGCTTGAGGATCGCGAAGACGACGCTCGTGCCGCGGCTCATGATCTTCGTGGCGATGCTCGTCGGGACGGCGAAGAGCTTCAGCGCCTTGCTGTCGAAGAAGTCCGAGATGCGGTCGGGGGCGTCGAGGAAGTCCAGCGCGTTACGAGACGGCGGCGTGTCGAGGACGATCGCGTCGAAGCCGCCGTCGCGGTCGAGGTCGTAGAGCTTGGCCACGGCCGTGAACTCCTGCGAGCCGGCGATCGCGCTGGAGAGCTGCGCGTAGATGCGGTTGTCCAGGACGTCCTCCCGGGTCGTGTCGTCCGGGGCGAGGCTCGTGACGAGGTCGTCGAACGTCGCCTTGGGGTCGAGCATCATCGCCCACAGCTCCCCGTCCTCGTGCAGCTGGACGCCGTGGGATTCCAGCAGCGCGCGCTCGACCTGGCGCGGCTCGTTGCCGAGCTCCTCGAGGCCCAGCGAGTCGGCCAGGCGGCGGGCGGGATCGATCGTCACGACGGCGACCCGCTTGCCCGATGCCGCGAGGCCGAGCGCGAGGGCGGCGGAGGCGGTCGTCTTGCCGACGCCGCCCGAGCCCGCGACGATGCAGATGCGCTTGCCCTGCAAGCGCTCGGCGACCCCGGTCATGCGCGGACGTCCAGCTGGGACTCGAGCTCGTCGGCAAGCCGTTCGAGGTCCGGGCCGCCCGGGTGCAGGCTCAGCCGTGCGGGAGCCTGGCCGGTGAGCTTGCGCAGGCGCGTGAGCTGGGTGCGCTGACGCAGCGCGCTCTGGTGTCCGCGCAGCGCTCGGGCCACCGCCGGGTGCTCGGCGTGCGGCTCCAGGAGCTTGGCCTCCCGCGCGCTGAAGCGGTCGGCGTCCAGCGCGTTGGCAACGACCCGCTCGAGCGCGAGGCCCATCGAGGCGTGCAGCGCGTCGCGCAGCGCGCCGGTCTCGGTCACCGCGAGCTCCTCGGCCTTGGCGACGGCCACGACGGCGGTCTGCTTGGGGTCGGACAGCGTCGCGTCGATGATCGTTCCCTGGCGGGCGACCGGGCCCGCTCCCGCTGCGGCGGCGAAGGTTCGCGGCGCGCTCAGCAGCGCGACGCCGTGGCCTGTTGCGGGCGCGTCGACGACGACGAGGTCGTAGGCGTCGGCGCCGGGCGTGCGGCGGTCGAGCAGCGCGAGCTCCCACAGCTTTCCGACGGTGAGCAGCTCGCGCATCCCCGGCGTCGCCGCCGCGATCAGGCCGAACACGCGGCTGCGGATGAGAATCTGTGCGACGGGGCCGGACGGCAGCTGATCGCGCAGGTACTCGTCAAGAGCGTCCTGCGGGTCGATCGAGATGTGAAACAGGCCGGGCGCGATCTCGGTCTCTGCAAACGGCTCGGCG
>JAWVGJ010000026.1:0-66445 GCA_033855115.1 Solirubrobacteraceae bacterium | reverse complement strand
AGGAACATGCCGACAAGCCACAGGGGCTGTGTCCACATCTGCATCTTCGACAGCAACGTCATCCCGAAGATGACCAGTGGCGGGATCATCAGGGCCGAGAACCCATACCCGAGCCACAGCGGTATGCCCAACCCGAGATGCAGTCCCTGGGCCATGATCGAGCCCTCGAGGGCGAAGAAGATGAACGTGAAGCTCGCGTAGACCAGCGATGTCACAGTCCCGCCGAAATAGCCGAAGCCGGCACCACGCGTGATCAGATCCATGTCGATCGAGTACTTCGCCGAGTAGTAGGCGATCGGAAATGAGGTCAGGAAGATCACCGTCGCGGCGAGCAGGATTGCCCATACCTCCAGTCGCTCGGCGACGACCTCGAAGCGCTCCGTCAAGCGCTGCGCGACGGCGACGTAGCCGACCTGCGGCGCCACGCCCACCGGATCGCGGGCGCGAGTCGCACGGTCGGCGCCCACGCCGTCGCGGCTCAGGCAAGCCTGCTGGAGCTTGCGGCACAAGGGGCGCAGGACCGCGTGGAGTTGGAGCGTCTGACCGAGGCGCTGCGCCAGACCGCCGCGCGTTGGGTGGTAAACCCGGAGCTGAACGCTGATCGCGCGCGGCCGGCTTGGGGTATCCCCGGAGCCCACGGCCGCAGCGCGCTTCAGCCCCTACACGCTCGTCAACTCAAGCGGCGCCGACTCCGCCACCCCCGGCGCGAGCACCGGCGGCGACGCGCCCGCCCGCGCGACCGTCCGGGCCGCGACCACCGAGGCGAACCGCGCGGCGTCGACGACGCGCTCCTCCGACGCGAGATCGTCGCGCCCGAGCCCGTGCGAGCTCCACCACGCCAGAAAGCCGCCGGAGAGGGCGTCGCCCGCGCCGATCGTGTCCACGACCTCGGCTGGGACCGGCGCGATCGGGACGTCGCCGCGCGCCGTCAGGACCGTGGCGCCGTCGGGACCTCGCGTGAGCAGCACGACCGACGGGCCGCGGTCGAGCAGCCCCCGAGCCGCCTCGGCCCGCGAACGGCCCGGATCGAGCCAGGCAAGATCCTCCTCGCTGACCTTGATGACGTCCGCGAGGGGCAGCACCCGATCGAGTCGCGCGCGGTAGGCCTCGGCGTCGTCGATCACCCACGGGCGGCAGTTGGGATCGACCATGACGAGCGTCTGGCCCGCGAAGCGCTCGACGACCGCCTCCAGAGCGGTCGCCAGCGGCTCGAGCACCAACCCGAGCGTGCCGACGTGAAGCGCGGCGACGGTCGGCGGGATCAGGGCGAGCGCGTCCTCGACGGTCAGTCCGGGCGCCGCGGTCCCGGCGGCATAGAAGTTGTAGCTCGCTGCCCCGCTCAGATCGAGTGACGCGAGCGCCAGGGTCGTCGGATCGGCGGTCCGAACCATGCAGCTCAGATCGACGCCATCCGCGGCGAGCATCCGCTCGTGGGTCTCGCCGAGCCGGTCGGTGGACACGCGCCCGAGGTAGGCGACCGGCTGACGCAGGCGCCCGACCGTGCGGGCCGTGTTGAACGGCCCGCCGCCCGGGTGGCCCCTGAGGTCGCCATCACCGTCGGCGACCAGGTCGTAGAGCGCCTCGCCACCGACAAGGATCGGCGAGCTCACGGCGCCGGCACCGGCGGCGGCAACTCGCCCGACCCGCGCGCGACGAGCCTCGGGGTCAAGATGACCTCGCGTGACGGCCCGTCGAAGCCGTCCAGGCGCGCGAACAGCAGCTCCGCGGCCGCGCGCCCGAGGCCGGTCGGATCCTGAGCGATCACCGTCAGGCCGGGGGCCACGACGTCGGCGAGCGCGATGTCGTCGAAGCCGACGACAGCGACGCGGTGCTGCAGGCCGAGGTCGTGAATTGCGCGCACCGCGTCGATCGTAATGAGGTTCTGGCTTGTGAACAGCGCGCTCGGCGGATCGGACCCGAGCAACATCTCGCTCGTGGTCTCATACGCATCCGCCGCGCGGGTGAGCGTGTGGCGCACGAGGGCCGGATCGACGCCCAGGCCGCGGCGCGCCAGTTCGCCTTCGAAGCCTCGCAGCCGTTCGGCGGCGGTGTAGAGGTCGGGGCGGTCGCCGAGAAAGCCGATCCGCGTATGGCCCGCGGCGACGAGATGTGACACCGCCATCGCGGCGCCGCCGGCATTGTCCGTCAGGACTGCGTCGGCGTCGATGAAGCGTCCCGGCCGATCGACGAAGACGATCGCGACGCCGGCCGCCCGATCGCGCAGCAGGAAGCTGTGGTCGGTCGCGGCGGGCGCCAGGATGAGCCCGTCGACGCCGCGCGCGCCGAAGGCCTCGGCGAGCTGGCGCTCGCGCTCGGGTCGTTCGTCCGAGCTGCCCGCGAACGTCAGCACGCCGCGCTCGCGCGCGACGTCCTCGATGCCGCGCTGGACGGCGGAGAAGAACGGGTTGGCGATGTCCTCGACGATGACGCCGATGCTCGCCGATAGCCCATCCGCGCGGCGCAGTGCGCTGGCGGTCGCGTTGTGACGGTAGCCGAGCGCCGCCACCGCATCCCGGACGCGCGCGACGAGGTCTGCGCGGACGGCGGGGTCGTCGTTGACCACTCGGGAGACCGTGCTCAAGCTCACTCCCGCGAGAGCCGCCACGTCCTTCATGGTGGCTCGCCGGCCGCCACGGGAATCAGGCAAGTCAGCTATCGGTTGAGAAATCGTTTCGCCTATGCGTGCCATGGGTGTTATCCCCCGTCCTTTCTGGTCCGGCGGAACAATAGCGCAACAGCAAAGAAAACGTATTCTCTTGACAAGAGCCTCTCGTGGGAGTACGTTGGCAGGCACTCCTGAAAACGTTTTCTCGACGTTCGACGCCGGGAGACGGCACGACTAACGGAAGGGGAGGGTCGAGGCTCTCATGAAGACCAGTGGGTTGAAGTTCTCGCTGTCGCTGGTGGCGGTCATCGCGCTGATGGCGGTAGTGATCGGCGTGGTCGCAGGCCGCGCATCGGGTGGCGGAACGAAGGACGGCGGTGGCGGCGGCAAGGGTGGCGCCGTGGCCGGCAAGAAGGTCGACGTCATCATCAAGGCCAGCGACTCGTCGTTCTGGCAAACGATGCTCGCCGGGGCGAGCAAGGCGGGCAACGACCTCGGCGTCGGGGTGGGGCTCTTCGGTCCGGCGTCGGAGACCGACGTCAACGAGCAGGTGCAGCTGATTGAGAACTCGATCTCGCGCGGCACCGACGCGGTCGTGCTCGCGCCCAACTCGTCTGACGCGTTGAACAACGCGATCAAGCGCGCCCGTCAGGGCGGCACGAAGGTGATCGTCGTCGACACAGCGGTGACGACGGATTCCGATGGGTTCATCGGCACCGACAACATCAAGGCCGGCGAGCAGGCCGGCAAGACGCTCTGTGACATGACCAAGGCCGCCGGCAAGAGCTCCGGCTCGGTGCTGATCGAATCCTCGGTCGCCGGCGTGCAGACGATCAAGGAGCGCGAGACCGGCTTCAAGCGCGGCCTCGCCGCGGCGTGCCCGGGCCTGAAGGTCGCCAACCCGCGCTACAACAACAACGACATCAACACCGCCGCGAGCCAGGTCAACGATGTGCTGACCGCCAACCCCGACCTCGTCGGGATCTTCGCCTCCAACAACACCTCGGGCGTCGGCGCGGCACGAGCGATCAAGGACAACAAGGCGACGGACAGGATCCCGGTCGTCGCCTTCGACACCGACCCGCAGGAGAACGCGGCGCTGGCCGACCGGTCGATCGACGCGCTGGTCGTCCAGAACCCGTACTTCTTCGGTTACCAGGGCGTCGTCGAGGCGGGCATGGCCGCGGTCGGCTCGTTGCCGCCACCCCGGCTTGACCCCGGCGCGGTCGTCGCGACGAAGAAGAACATGAACGATCCGACCGTCAAGCCATTGCTCAACCCGCCGACCAAGAAGGCGGCGCAGTAGCTATGGGCACGACGACCAAGGAGCGTCCACTCAAGACGCCTCCGGCGGCCAAGCCGGTGGTGTCGCTGCGAGCCGCAACCAAGGCCTACGGGCCCAACAAGGCGCTGACCGACGTCAACCTCGACCTGCGTGCCGGGGAGGTGATGTGTCTCGCCGGCGAGAACGGCGCCGGCAAGAGCACGCTGATCAAGATCCTCACGGGCGCGATCACGCGTGACTCCGGCGAGTACCTCATCGACGCGAGTGAGGTCGGCAGCCCGAGCCCGTCTCAGGCGAGGGAGCTGGGCGTCGGCGTCGTCTACCAGGAGCTCAGCCTGCTCCCGGACCTGTCGGTGGCCGAGAACCTCATGATGAGCCGCCTGCCAGCCCGTCGCGGGATCACGCGACCGGGCGAGCTGCGCAGAGAGGCGCGCGCGATGCTCGAGCGCGTCGACCTCGGCCATCTGGATCCCGACACGATCGTCGGCGACCTGCCGCTGGCCCAGCAGCAGCTCGTCGAGATCGCGAAGGTCCTCGGCGAGACGCCGCGCGTGATCATCTTCGACGAGCCGACGACGGCGCTGTCGGAGGCGGAGACCCGGGCGCTGCTGCAGCGCATCCTGGCGCTGCGCGACGCCGGCCACGCGATCATGTACGTCAGCCATTACCTCGAGGAGATGTTCACCATCGGGGACCGCGTGACGATCCTGCGCGACGGCTGCCTCGTGACGAGCGCGCCGATGGACGAGTTCGACCACGACAGCCTCATCGCCTCGATGGTCGGGCGCAAGATCGAGTCGCTGTACCCGGCATCGAACCGAACGATCGGCGACGTGCGGCTGCGGGTCAGCGGTCTGCGTCCCGCCGGGGTGACCAAGCCGATCGACTTCGAGGTCAGGTCGGGCGAGATCGTCGGGATCGCGGGCCTGCTGGGCTCCGGACGCAGCGAGCTGCTGCGGGCGATCTTCGGCGCCGACGGATGCGAGGGCGGCACGATCGCGGTCGACGGCCGCAACGTCAAGTGCGGCGATCCGCGGCGCGCGGTGCAGGCGGGGCTGGGACTGCTGACGGAAGATCGCAAGCGCCTGGGCCTGCTGCTCGAGCTGACGATCCGGGAGAACGCCTCGATCGCCGACCTCGACGACATCTCGAGCTTCTGGCTCGTGGACCGCAAGGAGGAACGCGGCATCGTCGACAAGTACCTCGGGGGGCTGCGCCTGCGCGCCTCCTCCTGGGAGCAGCCGGTCTCGTCGCTGTCGGGCGGCAATCAGCAGAAGGTGCTGCTGGCCCGCTGGCTGGCGACGAAGGCGAAGGTGCTCCTGTTCGACGAGCCGACGAAAGGCGTCGACGTCGGCGCCAAGGCGGACATCTACAAGGTCATCGGCGACCTTGCGGTAGAGGGACTCGGCGTGGTCGTCGTGTCGTCCTATCTGCCCGAGGTGCTCGGGCTCGCCGACCGCGTGCTCGTCATGCGCGAGGGCTCTATCGCGGGCGAGCTGCCGGCGGCGGGCGCAACGGAGGAGGACGTGCTGCGGCTGGCCAGCATCGGCCACGGCACCGACATTGAGGAGACGGGAGCATGAACCTGAAAAAGAACGTCGAGCCGGCCGCGGCCGGTGCCGGCAACGGTGTCGCGAACGTCAGGGAGGAACGCGTCCTGACCTTCGGCGACGTCTTCGGCCGCGATGCGGGCGGGCTGATCGTCCTGCTCGTGCTGTTCGGGGCGCTGACGTACGCCTCGGATGAGTTCCTCACCGGGGCCAACATGGGCAACCTCGCGCGCCAGGTCGCGGTCTTCGGGATCATCGCCGTCGGCCAGCTGCTCGTGATCATCACGGCGGGCATCGACCTGTCGGTCGGCTCGGTGCTCGGCCTGACGGGCTGCATCACCGCCGAGCTGCTCGTGCACGGCGTGCCGATCGTTCCGGCGATCCTTGGCGGCCTTGCAGCCGGCGGCGTGATCGGCGTCTTCAACGGCGTGCTCGTCGCCTATGGGAAGCTGCCGCCGTTCATCGTGACGCTCGGCATGCTCGGCATCGCGCGCGGCGCTGTGCTGGTGCTCACCGACGCGAGCACGGTGCAACCGCTGCCCGAGTCGTTTGCGAACATCGCCAACGGGTCGCTGCTGGGGCTGCCGAACCTGCTGTGGATGTTCGTCGCGGTCGTCGTGATCACGGCGTTCATACTGCGGCGCACGGTCTTCGGCCGCTACATCTACGCGATCGGCTCCAATCCGGAGTCGGCGCGGCTGGCCGGCGTGCCGGTGACGCAGGTCCTCGTCGCCGTGTATGCGATCGCCGGCCTGCTGGCGGCGGTCGGCGGCGTGCTGCTCACGTCGCGGCTGAACGCCGGCATCCCGACCGGCGGCACGGGCTATGAGCTCAACGCGATCGCCGCGTGCGTCATCGGCGGTGCGAGCCTGTTCGGCGCCAAGGGCGGCGCGTATGGGGCGGCCGCGGGAGCGCTCATCGTGGGCACGCTCAACAACGGCGGCAACCTGCTGAACATCAAGACGTTCTACCTGCAGATGATCATCGGGGCGCTGATCCTCATCGCCGTCGCGTTCGACCAATATCAGGGTCGGCGGGCGCGGTAGCCGTAACGAGTGTGTGGGGCGGCGCGGCGGGGTCGAGAGGCTCCGCCGCGCCGCTGCGCATGGTCGTGCGCAGCGGTTCAGCCGCCACCTTGGGGCGATCTTCCTGTACTCGCTTGGGCGTGCCGTGCGGGAACTCGAGTCCCGCGGCGGCGGCGATCGGGAGCGCGACGTCGCGTTTCATCATCGAGCCGGGCGCGTTCGCTCCCCGCGCTCTCCGGCCGGTTAGGAGCCCAGCGCGTCCTGCGGCACGACGTAGTAGTGCTTGCCCTTCGGCTTCGGAACCGACGTTACGCCGCGGCGCGTGTTCGCCACCGGCATCGTGCGATCGAGCTCGCCGCCGTGCTCCTCGACCCAGGCCAGCACGTCGTCGAGGTCGGCGCCGGCCTCCTCGACCTTCTCCTGCATGATCACGACGTGACCCTTCGGCGCCCAGATGAACGGCGCGGGGTCGATGCCGGCGAGCAGCTTGCGGATCGAATCGTTGTCGGCCATCGGGGCGGGCAGCATACAGCCGAGCTTCAAAACTGCGTCAGCGACAGGGTGTTGCCGTCCGGATCCTTGAACCAGGCGACCTGCGCGCCGCCGGGCGACTTCCACACGCCGAGCTCGTCCTGGTCGACGCCGTCGAAGTTCTCGAACTTCACGCCGCGGCCGATCAGCTCGCGGACGGTCTTCGCGATGTCGGTGACGCTCCAACCGATCGCCGTGTACGGCGCGACCGTGACCTTGGGGACCGCGACGATTCGCAGCGTGGTCGCATTGGCATCGAAGGTGATGGCGATCGGGCTCTCGCCGGTCACCTTCAGGCCGAGGGCCTTCTCGTAGAACGTGCGCGCGACGGCGAGATTCGTTGTCGCCACGAACGCGACGAGATCGGCGGTCGGCAGCGATGGCGGCACCGGCGGTGGCCCGCCCTCCAGGGCCTTGCCCGGCACGACGTAGAACAGCGCGTCGAGCGCGGTCGCGTCCGGCGCCATGAACTGCGCGGGCATCCGCTTCGTCCACCCGCTGCGGGACTTGACCCAGGCTTCGAGGGCGTCCGGATCGCCGCCCGCGTCTACGGCGGCCCCGACCGGGACGGCGCGGAAGCCCGGCGGTATCGGGATCGCGTCGCTGGGCTCGATACCAGCCAGCAGCGCGAGGATCTGCTCGTCGTCCACCGGTCAGCCCTGCGACCTTCCCGGCTGCCACAGCGGCTCCTCGTCGCCATTGGCCCCGCGGCTGAGGATGAACAGCAGATCCGACAGCCGGTTGAGGTAGCGCAACACCTCGGGGTTTCCGTCCTCGACGAGCAGCGCGCGCCGCTCGCTGCGCCGGCAGACCGTGCGGCAGACGTGCAGCTGCGCGGCCGCCGGCGTTCCGCCCGGCAGGACGAAGGACTTCAGCGGCTTCAGCGTCGCGTTGACTTCGTCGCACGCCTCCTCCAGCCACCGCACCTGCGCGTCGTTCACGCGCAGGCGCTCGCGCTCGCCGCCGTGCGGCACCGACAGGTCCGCGCCGACGTCGAAGAGGTCGTTCTGCACGCGGCGTAGCCAGTCGCCGTACTGCTGGGGCAGATCCCCGAGGGTCAGCGTCACGCCGATCTGGGAGTTGAGCTCGTCGACGTCCCCGTAGGCCTCGATTCGCGGGTGCGTCTTGGGCACGCGGCTCATGTCGCCGAGATGCGTCTCGCCGCCGTCGCCGAGCTTCGTGTAGATGCGGGTGAGGTTGACGGTCATGGTCGGCGCAACGGTACACTGGCGCGGTTCATTGGTCGGTGGTGAAGGGAAGCCGGTGCGAATCCGGCGCGGACCCGCCACTGTGACCGGGGGTAAGCCGTCCGCACGCGCTCACGGTGGAGCGTAGGCCACTGGACCCGCACGGGACCGGGAAGGCGCGGCAGGGTAGGGCCCGGCAGCCAGGAGACCTGCCTCCGGCCAGCACGATTCGATCGCCCTCGCGGAAGGGGTGGCTCATGCGTCCTCATTTCTCCTTCATCCTCGGTGGATGGCTTCTAGTCATGCTCGCCCTGCCCACGCTCGCTCCGGCTGCGCCAGTCACGGTCAGCCTTCGGATCGAGGGCAAGACCAAGACGCTCTACGAGGGATCGGTGACGACCGGCATCCGCACGTTCCCGGTCAGTGGGGTCGATCACACATGCGACGGGACCAACGCAGGGGCCAGCACGACACCAGGACCGACACGCGGCGCCGCCTTCGCCCAAGCGGCCGGCGACCCGGCGACGGGCTTCCCGTTCACGGCGACCTGGTCGAACGCGTTCGAGGACGTGACGTTCAACTCGATCGCGGGTGAGGACGTCGGCTTTGATCCGGTCAGCCAGGCGTTCCTGGCCGAGTACCGAAACGGCGTCGGCTCGCGCGTCGGCTCGTGCCAGGAGAAGATCGCCGAGGGCGACGAGGTGCTCTACGCCTATGCGCCGTTCGGCAACGTGGTGCTCAGGCTCAGCGGGCCGTCGCGTGTCAAACCCGGAGAACCTGTGACGCTGAAGGTCACGAACGCCGAGAATGCCGGGCCGATAGCGGGCGCGAGCGTCGCAGGGCAGACGACCGGCGCCGACGGGACCACCCAGGTCACGCTGACCGCGAGCGGTCCGGCGCAGTTTAAGGCGACCAAGGCCGGGGCGATCCGCTCCAACGCTGTCGCCGTCTGCGCGAGCACCGGCACTGACGGCGCGTGCGGGACGACGACGCCGCCGGCGGCTCCCGGTCCGGTGACCACCGAGCCCTGTCCGACCAGCGGCCGCGATGGTCGCTGCGGCACCCGCGACAGGACCGCTCCCAGCATCAGGATCGTTGGGATCGCCAGCGCCAAGCACTTCGCTCGCGGCAGGGGCCCGCGCCGGATCCGGGCCGTCGTCGACGATGACCCCTCGGGCCTGTTTGCCACGAAGCTTCGGTTGACGCGGACCGACCGCGGGCACTGCACGTACTTCAGCGGCAAGTCCGAGCGCTTCAGGCCCGCGCGTTGCGGTGCCGCCACCGGCTGGTTTCGCGTCGGCGACCAGCCCGAGATCGACTACCTCCTGCCGAGCGCGCTGAAGCGCGGCCGCTACGTGCTCGACGTCAACGCCATCGACAAGGCATACAACCGCGACGACGCGCGGCGGCGAGGGGTGAACCGCATCGTCTTCCATGTGGGATAAGCGACGCAGCGTCGCCGTAGCGCTGTGCGCCGTCGCCGTCGCCGGCTGCGGCACCGGACCGGGCGCCAGCCCCAAGGAAGACGTCGGCCTGACGGTGACGCGCGACTTCGGGCACAGCCAGGTGCTGGCGCTGGACCGTGCCCAGGTGCGCGGCGCGGACACGGTCATGCGCGTGCTACAACGAAACGCGATGGTCGGCACCCGCTTCGGCGGCGACTTCGTGCAGGAGATCAACGGCGTCAAGGGCGGCCGGCGCGCGGGGCGGCCGGTGGACTGGTTCTTCTACGTCAACGGGATCCAGGCCGACAAGGGCGCGACCGCGGTCGACGTCCACGGCGGCGACCGCCTCTGGTGGGACCACCACGACTGGGGGGTGACGCCCGACATCCCCGCCGCCGTCGGGTCGTTTCCCGAGCCGTTCCTGCACGGGATCGACGGCAAGCGCCTGCCGGTCCGCGTGGAGTGCGACGACCCGCGCGCCGGTGCCTGCGGCGCGGTCGCAGACAAGCTGATCGCGCTCGGCGTGCCCGCCGGGCGCAGCAGCCTGAGCCGCAGCGCTGCCGACGAGTCGCTGCGAGTACTTGTCGGAACATGGCAGCGCCTGCGCGGCCGCGACGCCGAATCCGACAGCATCGACGAAGGGCCGCGCTCCAGCGGCGTGTACGCGCGCTTTGACAAGGCTGGCACGCAGCTGAACGTGCTCGATGCGCGCGGCCGCGTGGCGAAGTCTCTCGGCGCCGGGACCGGCTTCGTCGCTGCCACCCGCGCGAGGGACCGCCAGCCGGTCTGGTTCGTCACGGGCACCGACGAGGCCGGTGTCCAGAGCGCTGCGCGGGCGTTCGACGAGTCGGTGCTGAGCAACCGATTCGCGCTGGCGATCTCAAATGATCTGCCGGTCAGCGTGCCGCTGTCCGAGGTGCCGTGAGCGAGACCCGCCGGGCGAGCCCGCTGCACGCCGCCCGCGCGCCGGTCGCGGCCGCATACGCGTGCGCGCTGCTCACGGCGGCGCTCTCCTTCGAGCACCCGCTCGCCCTGTTCGCGGTCGCGGTCGCGATCGTCGGCGCGGGGGTGCTGGCCGGAGCGGGACGCTCGCTGGCTCGGGCAGCGCTCTTCGGCGTCCCGTTTGCGGTGATGATCGCGCTCGTCAACCCGCTCGTCGCGCGCGAGGGACTGAACGTCGTCCTGCGCCTCGGAGAGATCGGGCCCTTGGGCCAGCTCGACGTCACGCGCGAGAGCCTCGTCTTCGGAGCGATCCTCGGCCTGCGCGCGCTGCTCGTCGTGCTCGCCGGCGGCGCGCTGCTCGCGGCGACCGTCAATGCCGATGAGCTGCTCCGGCGCTTCCGGCGCATCTCCGTGCGATCGGCGCTGACCGCCGCGCTCGCCGTCCGTCTCGTGCCGGTGCTGGGCCGCGACGCGCGACGGCTGGCCGATGCGCGACGCTGCCGCGCCGATGCGAGCGAGCGTCCGGGCGCGGCCGAGCGGCTGCAGATCGTGCGCGCCGTCGTGACCGGCGCGATGGACCGAGCGCTGGATGTGGCGGCGACGCTCGAGGTCCGCGGCTACGCGATGCCCGCTGCCGCCGGGCGCGGGCGCTGGCCGCGCCAGCCATGGTCGCGCCATGACATCGCGTTCGGCGCCTCGGCGGTGGCGCTGCTCGTACTGGCCGGCGGCGCGCATCTGCTCGGGATCGCGACGTTCCACGCCTATCCGCGGACGGTGGCGCCTGTGGGCGCCGGCGAGTGGCTGCTGGCGGTCGCGCTCGTCGTCGTCGCGCTGCTGCCGTTCGCCGACCGACGGGGGATCGTGCCATGACAGCGCGCCATGGCTCGACCATCGCCCGTACGGACCGCGAACGTAGGTCCCCGCGATGAGCGTGCTGCGCTTCGAGCGGGTGACCTACCGTTACCCGCACGCGCCCGAGCCGGCGCTGCGCGACATCTCGCTGGACATCTCGGCAGGCGCGTTCGTCGTTGCGGCCGGGCTGTCGGCGTCGGGCAAGTCGACGTTCCTGCGCGCGGCCTGCGGCCTCGTGCCGCACTTCCACGGCGGTGAGTTCACCGGGCGCGTCACGACCGGCGGCATGGACACGCGCGCCCATGGTCCCGGCGCGCTCGCCGCCGTCGCGGGGACGCTCTTTCAGGATCCCGAGACGCAGGTCGTGCTGTCGAGCGTGCGCGCCGAGCTCTCGCTGCCGCTGGAGAACCGCGGCTTCAGCCCGGGCGCCGTGGCCCGCGGCGTGGAGGAGGCGGCGCTCGCGCTTGGGATCGGCGAGCTGCTGGACCGGCCGACGCATGAGCTGTCGGGCGGCGAGCTGCAGCGTGTCGGCTTGGGCGCCGCGCTTGTCGGCCGGCCGCGGCTCGTCCTGCTCGACGAGCCGACATCCCAGCTCGATCCGGTGGCGGGCGACGAGCTCGTCTGGCTGCTGCGGCGCCTGAACGAGGAGTGGGGGATGGCGATCGTGCTCGTCGAGCACCGCCTGGAGCGCTGCCTCAGCGCAGCCGATCGCGTGCTCGCGTTCGAAGATGGCGCACTGGCCTGCGATGCCTCGCCCCGCGGCTTCCTCGAATGGGCGGCCGAACGGGCGCCCGCGCTCGCGACGCCGGGCGCGAGGCTGTTCGCGCGGGCCGGGCTGCGACCGCCGCCGAGCGGCGTCAAGGAGGCGCGGGCGACACTGCGAGCGCACGGGTTGCTGGACCCACGTGGCGACAAGCAACTGGGGGACCGAATCCCGAGCGCCGAGCCCGCGCCTGCGCAGCGGCGGCGCCTGCGCCGCGCTGCCCGCGAGGGCCCCGCGCCCGCACTCGCCTTCCACGGCGTCTGGCACGAGCGCTCCGGCGGCCGCGCGGTCCTGCGCGGCGTCGACCTCTCGATCGCGCCGGGTGAACGCGTCGCGCTGATGGGACGCAACGGCGCCGGAAAATCGACGCTCCTGCGCCACGCCAAAGGACTCATGAAGCCCACGCGCGGACGCGTCGAGCGAGGCGGGCGCGTCGCGCTGTTGCTGCAGAACCCCAACGACTACTTCCTCGCCGACCGCGTCGGCGACGAGGTCGGCGAGGAGGCGCTCGAGCAGGCCGGGCTCAGCGCCGTCGCCGATCGTCACCCGCGCGACCTCTCCGGCGGCGAGCGCCAGCGCCTCGCGCTCGCGATCGTCTGCGGCGGCGAGCACGGACCGCTCGCCGCGCTCTGCCTCGACGAGCCCACGAGGGGCATGGACCGCGCCGCCAAGGGCGATCTCACTTCGGACTTGCGCGGCGTCGCCGCAGCGGGCAGCGCGATCCTCGTCGCCACCCACGATCCCGAGTTCGCCGCGCTGGCCGCCGATCGCGTCGTCCTGATCTCCGGCGGCCGCGTGATCGCCGACGGTCCCACCGGCGAGCTGCTCACGGGCGGCTGGTACTTCTCGACCGAGACGGCGCGGATCGTCGACGGCGCGCTGCTGGCCGAGGACGGCGCCGAGGTGCTGCGCGCCCGGATGTCGACCGAGGTCCGCCCGTGACCTGGCAGCTGGCCTCGTTCGCCCTGCTCGCCCTCGCGCTGGCGGCGGGCTTTGCCTGGTATGAGCGCGCACGACCGTCGGCGAAGGTCGTCGCGCTCGTCGCCACGCTGGCCGCGCTCGCGGCGCTGGGACGGGTCGCCTTCGCGCCGCTGCCGAGCGTGAAGCCGACGACCGACATCGTCCTGCTTGCCGGCTACGTCCTGGGCGGGGCACCCGGCTTCGTCGTCGGCGCCGTCGGCGCCCTAGCGTCGAACATCTTCTTCGGCCAGGGCACGTTCACGCCGTGGCAGATGGCCGCCTGGGGCACCGTCGGACTGTTCGGGGCGCTGCTTGCGCGTCTGTTCGGGCGCGATCTCGGGCGCTGGTCGCTCGCCGGCGCCTGCATGGTCGCCGGCCTGGCATACGGCGCGTTCTTGGACTTTTATCTCTGGGTTGTCTTTACCGGCCAGCACACGTGGGCCGAGTACGCGCTCCTCGCGGGCAAGGGACTGCCGTTCAATCTCGCCCACGCGGCCGGCAACGTCGTCTTCTGCTTGGCATTCGGGCCCCTGCTCGTGCGCGCGCTGCAGCGCTACCGCGATCGGCTGCAGATCGACTGGAAGCCGCTGCCGGCGGGTGCGGACCTTGCCGCGGTCGCGATCGCACTGCTGATCCTCCTCGGGGCCAGCGCCGGCGACGCGCGAGCCGCCGATCGGGCTCAGACGCGCGCCATCTCCTACTTGCGGGCGGCGCAGAACGCCGATGGCGGCTTCGGCTCGGACCGCGGTCGCGCGTCCAGCCAGCTGCAGTCAAGCTGGGCCGTGCTCGGTTTGGTCGCCTCCGGGCGCGATCCGCGCGCGGTTCGCCGCAACGGGCGCTCGGCGGTCGACTACATCGTCCGCGGGATCGGGCAGGTGCGCTCGCTCCCCGACCTCGAGCGGACGATCCTCGCGCTGGCCGCCTCACGGCGCTCACCGCGGTCGGTCGGTGGGCGCGACCTCGTCGCCGAGCTGGCCCGCAAGCGGCGCTCGGACGGCTCGTTCGGCGGCCTCGTCAACCAGACCGCGTTCGCGATCCTGGCGCTTCGCGCCGCCGGCCGGCCGAGGTCCGACGCGGCGATCCAGGCCGCAGCCCGATGGCTCGCCCGCCAGCGCAACGGCGACGGCGGCTTCAACTTCGGCGGCCGTGGCGGCCGCAGCGGCATCGACGACACAGCCGCAGCGCTCCAGGCGCTCGCTGCCACCGGACAGCGGCACAGCGCGACGGTCCGGCGGGCGGGAGCGTTTCTGGCCGCGCGCCAGAACTCCGACGGCGGGATGCCGCTGACGCCGGGCGACGATTCCAATGCGCAGTCGACGGCCTGGGCGATCCAGGGGCTCGTCGCGGCCGGCCGCCGACCCGCGCGGGCGCGCCGCCGCGGCGCCCGCTCGCCGCTGGCCTACCTGCGCTCGCTGCAGACCTCCGACGGCGCCGTGCGCTACTCGCGCACGAGCCGCCAGTCGCCCGTCTGGGTCACGGCGCAGGCGCTGACAGGCTTCGGGCTCAAGCCCTTCCCGCTGTCTTGATCGGCGGCCAGCCTTGATCCACCGAATCTCGCGGCGTCTCGCCGCCGGGAGCCTTCGCCAGCGCGGATCGGCCTCACTCCGAAGGGGCTGCCCTGCGGATGTTCGGCCGACCCACGCTGACTTGACTCCCGACGCCGAGCCATCCACGATCTGCGGCGGATCAAGGCTCAGACCGGCGATCGCAGATAAGATCGGATAGGTTCTCCGCCGCATGAAGGTGGGCGTTCCCAAGGAGACCGGTCAGGGCGAGTCACGGGTGGCTCTGGTGCCGGAGGTCGTGCGCAAGCTGACGGCCAAGGACTTCGAGGTCGTGGTGCAGTCGGGCGCCGGCGAGGGTTCGATGCTCGCCGACGCCGTCTACGAGGACGCGGGCGCGTCGATCTCCGATGACGTCTGGACCGCCGACGTCGTCGTCAAGGTGGCGCCGCCGAGCGACGAGGAGATCGCCAAGCTCGGCAAGGACACGGTGCTGATCGGCTTTCTCGGGCCGCTCTCGAACCCGCAGACGACGACCTCGCTCGCCGAGGCGGGCGCGACCTCGTTCGCGATGGAGGCGATCCCGCGGATCTCGCGCGCGCAGTCGATGGACGCGCTGTCCTCGCAGTCAAACGTCGCGGGCTACAAGTCGGTGCTCGTCGCGACAAACCACTTCGGGCGTTTCCTGCCGATGATGATGACCGCGGCGGGCACGGTTCCGCCGGCGAAGGTGCTCGTCCTCGGTGCCGGCGTCGCGGGCTTGCAGGCGATCGCGACCGCGCGCCGCCTCGGGGCGCAGGTCACCGGCTACGACGTCCGGGCGGCGGTCGCCGAGCAGGTCAAGTCGCTCGGCGCGGCGTTCCTCGAGCTCGAGGCGGGCAAGGGCGCGGAGGGCGAGGGCGGCTACGCCCGCGAGCTCACCGACGAGGAGAAGGCCGCCCAGCAGCAGGAGCTGACGGACAAGATCGGGACCTTCGACATCGTCATCACGACGGCGCTCGTGCCGGGGCGCCCCGCGCCGCGGTTGGTGAGCGCCGAGGCGGTCGAGAAGATGAAGGCCGGCAGCGTGATCGTCGATCTCGCCGGCGAGACGGGCGGCAACTGCGAGCTCACGGAGCCCGGCGAGACCGTCGTCAAGCACGACGTCACGATCATGTCGCCGCTGAACCTGGCGTCCGAGATGGCAGAGCACTCCTCGTCGCTGTATGCGCGCAACGTGCAGTCGCTGCTCGAGCTGCTCGTGGACGAGGACGGCGCGCTGCACTTGAACTTCGACGATGAGATCATCTCGGGGGCGTGCATCACGCGCGAAGGGGAGGTCGTGCACGCGGGGGCGAAGAAGGCCGTTGAGGCGGCGGGCGGGGGGCCCGCCGCCCCGGCCGCCCCGGCCGGGGATCCCGAGCCGTCCGTGGAGGCCGCGCCCGACGACGGGGCCCCAGCTGAGCTTGTCGCACAGGCCGACGACGCGGCGGCCGACGAGCCCGCGGACGAGTCCGCCACCTCAGCCGATAAGCGCAACGCCGAGTAGAAAGGGTCGCCGTGGAGCCGCTGACAAGCGCCGTCGTCGTTGCCGCCACGGAGGCCGGCGGCTCCGGCAGCCCGCTGCTGACCGAGCTTGCGATCCTCATCCTGGCGGCGTTCGTCGGCTTCCAGGTGATCTCCAAGGTCCCGAACACGCTGCACACGCCGCTGATGTCCGGCACGAATGCGATCCACGGCATCGTCCTGCTCGGCGGCCTGGTGGCGATCGCGCACGCGAACGGCTTCTTGAACAGGTTCATCCTCGTCATCGCGATCGCGTTCGGCACGATCAACGTCGTCGGTGGCTTCCTCGTCACCGACCGGATGCTGAGCATGTTCAAGCGCAAGCCCGAGCCGGTGCCGGAGCCGGTGCCGGACCCGGAGGAGAAGTCGTGACGGCGACCGTCTTCTTTCAGGAGCCGAACTTCATCAACGCGGCGTACATCGTCGCGTTCTCGCTCTTCATCACGGGCCTGGCGAAGCTGACGAGCCCGACGACCGCGGTCCAGGGCAACAAGATCGCCGCCTTCGGCATGCTGATCGCCGTCGTCGCGACGCTGCTGAACCCGGCGCTCGACGGCGCGGACTTCCTGCTCATCGCGGTCGGCCTGGCAATCGGTACGGCCGTCGGCGTCCCGGCGGCGCGCAACGTGAAGATGACCGCGATGCCGCAGATGGTCGCGCTCTTCAACGGCGTCGGCGGTGGCGCGGTCGCGCTCATCGCGTGGGCCGAGTTCCGCCAGTCGCACGGCGACCTCGCCGCCGAGCTCGACGTCGGCATCCCGCTCGTCTTCGCGGCGATCATCGGATCGATCTCCTTCTGGGGCTCGAACATCGCCTTCGGCAAGCTGCAGGGCCTCATCTCCGGCAGCCCGGTCAAGATCCCCGGCGGCCTGTTCGTGAACATCGCGTTGCTGGCCACGGCGATCGGTGCCGGCGTCGCGATCATGCTGGGCTCCACGAGCGAGGGCCTGTTCGTCCTCTTGCTCGTCGCGTCCGCCGTGCTCGGCAACCTCGCGGTGCTGCCGATCGGCGGCGCCGACATGCCGGTCGTCATCTCGACCTTGAACGCCTTCACCGGCCTCAGCGCCGCGGCCGCCGGCATCGCGCTGAACAACACCGCGCTGATCGTCGCCGGCATGATCGTCGGCGCCTCCGGCACGATCCTCACCGACCAGATGGCGAAGGCGATGAACCGATCGATCGGCTCCGTGCTGCTCGGCGGCTTCGGCGGCACGGCGCCGGCGATCGAAGGCGGCGGCAGCGAGATCGGCGGCACGGTGCGCTCGACGAGCGCCGCCGACGTCGCGATCCTGATGGCGTACGCCCGTCAGGTCGTCGTCGTGCCCGGCTACGGCATGGCGGTCGCCCAGGCGCAGCACGCTGTTCGCGAGATGGCCAAGGCGCTCGAGCGGCGCAACATCGAGGTGAAGTACGCGATCCATCCCGTCGCGGGTCGCATGCCGGGACACATGAACGTCCTGCTGGCGGAGGCCGACGTACCGTACGACCAGCTCAAGGAGATGGACGACATCAACCCCGAGTTCGGTCGCACCGACGTGGCGATCGTCATCGGCGCCAACGACGTGACGAACCCGGACGCACGGCTCAAGCCCGACTCGCCGATCTACGGCATGCCGATTCTCAACGTCGACGAGTCCAAGCAGGTCATCGTCCTCAAGCGCTCGATGGCCTCGGGGTTCGCGGGCATCGAGAACCCGCTGTTCTACGACCCCAAGACGCAGATGCTCTTCGGCGACGCCAAGGCGAGCGTCTCGGAGATCACGTCCGAGCTGGGCCAGCTATAGCGCACCGCTCCGGGTTCTCCTTTGTCATAGGGCGCCCTAACTGCTAGCGTGCCCTCGGCTTAGGGCAACCTAACAGCACGGGGGTGTACACATGTCGTTCGCGGAAACCGCGCTGCTCGGCGCGCTGGCAGGCTTCACGATCTTCCTTGGGCTGCCGATCGGGCGATTGCAGCTGCTCGGGACGCGGGCGAAGGTCGCGCTGGCGATGTTCTCCGTCGGCATCCTCGTCTTTCTGCTCGTCGACGTGCTCATGCACGGCTTCGAGCTCACCGAAGAGGCGGTCAGCGCGTTCAAGGACGGCGGCGGGACGTTCGCGCACGCCGCGGGGATGGCGCTGCTTTTGACCGGCGGCTTTGCCCTGGGCAGCGCGGGCCTGGGCCTGCTGGAGAAGCGCATCCGCCCCGCAAAGCCGGTTCCGCCGCTCGCCGGCGGTGCCACCGACACGCTGACGGTCGACGATCACCAGCTCCTGGCGCTCCACGCCAGCGCGGTGCGCGCCCACGCTCTGCGCACCGGCCTGATGATCGCCGCTGCGATCGGCGTGCACAACTTCGCCGAGGGCCTCGCGATCGGCGTCTCGGCGCACGCGGGCCAGATCGGCCTGGCCACCGTCCTGATCATCGGCTTTGCCCTGCACAACTCGACCGAGGGGTTCGGGATCGTCGGGCCTCTGGGAGACGTGCGGCCATCGTGGCGCTGGCTCGGCGTCGCCGGCCTGATCGGTGGTGCGCCTACGTTCCTCGGCGCGATGATCGGCTACAACGTCACGAGCGAGCCGCTGGAACTCGCGTTCTACGCCGTCGCCGGTGGCGCGATCTTCTACGTCATCGCCGAGATCACGAACGGCATGCGCCGGCTCGGCCATCGCGAGCTCGGTCTCGCGCTGCTCGCCGCCGGCTTTGCGATCGGCGTGCTGACGGACCTCGTCGTCGCCTACGGCGGCGGCTGAGCGCGCCTACCGCTCGAGGGTCAGCTTGGTGCTTTCCGAGCCCTGGTTGCGGAACACGTCGACAGAGACGGTCCCGACCGACAGCTTGGCGTTCTTGGACGTGGCCAGCGCGCGCTGGGCGGCCCGCGACAGCTGGACGGTGACCGTGAGCTTGCCCGCCTTGCGATAGCCGAGCACGATCGAGGGCACCTTGATGAGCTTGCGCGAGTGCTTGGCCTTCGCAGCCTTGCCCGCGGCGCCCTTGAGCTTGAGCAGCGCGCCGGGGCGCAGCTTGCCGGCAACCGCGATGACGCCGGGCTCGTCGGTCGTGATCTCGATGCGCATCTTGCCGTTCGTGCCGATCGCCTTGAGCTTGGAGAGGACCTTGACCGTCGAGCGCGGGGCGCTCGCGTCGAGGATCACGCCACCGGGGCCGATCTTGCCGCCCCCGAGCACGATCGGGGCGCCGGCGTTGGGCCCGCCTGTGCCCGGCGTGCCCGGTGCCGCGGAGCTGTTGCCCAGCAGCGTCCCAAGCAGGGTGTCGACCGCGCCGGTTGGCAGCCCGAGCAGGTCTCCGCCGACGATGCTGCCAAGCGTGTTGTCCACGACGCCCGTGACCGCTTCTTGGACACCGCCGATGACCCCGCCGACGGTTCCGGTCACGCCCGAGACGACGCCGCCGACACCGGGCACGATGCCACCGAGCGTCTGACCCGTCTGCGTGACGATGGTCCCAAGGTTCGGCAGCAGATTGCCGAGGCCGAGTTGGGCCTGCGCGGGCGCTACGGCGACGGTCGCACCGACGCCAAGCGCCATGACGGTGAGCAGCGCCGCAGCGCGGCGCGAGGGAACGTCGGGCATGGATCCCGTATTCGGCACGCAGGCGCTCGCGCTTTAGCGTGCGAGACTGGATTTCGATGATCGCCCGCGCCGACGCGCTCCAAGCACTGGACAGCGAACACTTCGACGTCGTCGTGATCGGCGGCGGGATCACGGGCGCCGGCGTCGCCTTCGATGCCGCCACGCGCGGCTACAGCGTGGCTCTCGTCGAGCGCGCGGATTTCGCCGCAGGGACCTCGAGCCGCTCCTCCAAGCTCGTCCACGGTGGTCTGCGCTACCTGCAGAACTTCGACCTCGGCCTTGTGCGTGAGGCGCTGCTGGAGCGCCAGCTCATGGTCGCGCTGGCGCCCCACCTGGTCCACCCGCTGCCGCTCGTCGTCGCCGCCTTCGACGGCCAGCGCCCTGACCGCCTGACCGGCGTCGGTCTGAACCTCTACGACGTGATGTCGGTCGAGCGCCTGCGCGGCCGCGCGCGCGTGCCACGCCCGCGCTGGGGTGGACGTCCGTCCGATCCGGCGCGCACGGACTTCTCGGAGTGGAGCCCCGAGCGCCACCGCATGATCTCCGGCGAGGAGGTGCTCGAGCTCGTGCCCGCGCTCACGGCGCGCGCGCCGACGTCGGGCTACCTCTTCTATGACTGCCAGACCGACGACGCGCGGCTCGTGCTAACGGTTCTCTCCGAGGCGGAGCGCTTCGGCGCCGTCTGCGCCAACGGCCTCGAGGTCACCGCGCTCGTGCGCGAAGCGGGCCGCGCCGCCGGCGTGCGCGTTCGCGACCCGGCCAGCGGCGGCGATTTCGTCGTCTCCGCGTCGAACGTCGTCAACGCGACCGGCGTCTGGGCCGACCGGCTGCGCCCGCACGAGTTGCACGACGAGGCCGAGGTGCCGCGCATCCGGCCCAGTCGCGGCACGCACATCACGCTGCGCCACAGCGATCTGCCGCTGATGGGCGGCGCGATCGTCCCGGCCGGCGGCGGGCGCACGATCTTCGCCCTGCCCTGGCTCGGGCGCACGCTGCTGGGAACGACCGACAACGACTACGAAGGAGACCTCGACGGCAGCCACCACGTTCCGCCTTCCGAGCAGGACATCGCGTACCTGCTGGATGCCACCAACGAGTACTTCGGCACGTCGCTGGGTCCGGAGGATTTGACCGGCGCCTACGCGGGCGTGCGGCCACTGATCCAGACGGGCGACCCGAAGAAGTCGGTCGACATCTCCCGCAAGGCGGAGCTGTATGAGACCTCCAGCGGCATGGTCACGATCACCGGCGGCAAGCTGACGACGTGGCGGCGGATGGCGAAGATGGCCGTCGACCGGCTCGTGGAGCGCGAGGCGCGCGACGCTCCGTGTCGCACGCAGCAGATCCCGCTCGGCGCGCCGGTGGAGGTCAGAGACCTCCCGCGCGTCGAAGGCGTGCCGGAGGCCGCCTACCCCGCCCTGGCGGGCCGCTACGGCCACGCGGCGCACGACGTGCTCGCCGTCGCGCGTGAGCGCGAGGAGCTCGCGCGGCCGATCGTGAGCGACATGCCCGATCTGCTGGGCGAGATCGCCTATGCGGCGCGGCGCGAGCAGGCCCGCTCGCTCGGCGACGTCCTGCTGCGGCGCACGCGCCTGGGCCTGCTGTCCGGCCGCGAGCTGCGCTCGGACGGGCCCGTGGCGGCGCGCGTTGCCGACGCGCTCGCGGTCGAGCTGGGCTGGGACGAGCGCGAGCGCGCGAGGCAACTGGAGGGCTGGGGTGCCGAGGCACGCGCCGAAGGCGTCGTGGGCACCGCGTAACTTTCGCGGTCTTCGCCGGTTCAAACAGCGCCCGCCGGTCTTCGCCGTCGTGACGTGAACGAAAGGGGCTCGCTGCTCCGATGCGCCGTCTGCTGCTCCTCATCGCCGTGTTCATCCTCGTCCCCGTCGCGCCGGCCGATGCCACCTTCTTCCTCGGCGACCCGGTCGACGGACCGAATGCGGACGTCGTGTCGCTCGGCGACGTCGACCTCGCCCGCGACGCCACGGGCGCGCTGGCCTACATCCGCCAGGAGGCCGGCGTCGATCACATCTTCGTCGCGAGCTTCGCGGACGGGGCCTTCCAGGCGCCGGAGCGCATCGACGGCGCGCTCGCGGCGGCGGGCTCGCAGCCGGTCGTCGGCGCCGCGGATGGCGGGCGCCTCGTTGTGGTCTTCGTTGCCAGCGGCACCGTCTATGGCGTCGTGCGGCCGGCTGCCGGGCAGGCCTTCTCCGCGCCGGTGCCGCTCGGCCTGGGCAAGGACCCGTCGGTGGATCTGTCGCTCAACGGCACCGCGTTTGCGAGCTTCTCCTCGGCCGGTGACGTCCGCGTCTCGCGGCTGGACCGGCGCACGAACACGTGGGCGACGCTGCCGACCCCCGCCGATATCGATCCGGCTCGTGACGCGGGTTCGGCTGGCGCGCGCTCGCGGGTCGCGGTCTCGGCCGACGGGATCGGCGTCGTGACGTGGGGCGAGGCGGGCCATGTCTTCGCACGCAAGATGTTCGGCACGGCCTTCTCCAGCGCGCCGCAGGACCTGACGCCGCCGGACGTCGACGGACGTGTGACCGCGCTGTCGGAGCTGCCCGAGATTGAGGGCGAGGACGACTCGAGCTACGCCTGGGTCGTCTTTCGTCAGCGCTTCGCCGACGGCGGCGACGCGCGTATCCTCGCCACGCGCGAACGCGGGACCGCATTCGATGCGCCGGCGGCAATCGATCCCGGCGGCGAGGCGGTCGGCGATCCCCGCCTCGCCATGACCGGCCGCGGCGTCGGTCTCGCAATGACGGCCGGCGCCACGACCGCGATCGCGTCGGTCCTGGACAAAGACGGCTTCGCACCCGGCCTGCGGCTGTTCACGCCAAGCGCGGCGAGGCCCGCCGTGGCGCCGGCGGTGTCGGAGAACAACGACGGGCTGATGGCGGCGGTCCTCGGCGGACCGGGGGAGACGCCGTATGTGCGCGTGCGCCCGTACGAGAGCGACGGAACCGTTGGGCGTGAGCTGGTCCTGTCGCGGCCCGAGCTGGGGGCGGTGGATGGCGCGCGCGGGTTGGACGCGGCGGCCGACCGCGCGGGCGGCTTCGTCGTCGCCTGGGTCCAGGGTGGCCCGGGCAGCCGCCAGATCGTCGCCGCCTACGACGACCGCCCGCCGCTGGCCTTCACCGGCTACTCGTTCCAGCGCTGCTGCCACAGCGCGCTGCCGCGCCTGACCTGGCAGCCCGCCTTCAACCTGTGGGGCCCGTCACGCTACCAGGTGCTCGTGGACGGCAACGTCGTGGGCGAGACGACCGACACGGCCCTGCAGCTGAGCGCGCCGCTGGCCGGGCCGACGCACCGCTGGCAGGTGCGGGCGACCGATGCGCGGGGGCAGTTTAAGCGCACGCGCTCGCGCCTGCTGCGCATCGACGACGTCCGCCCGCGCCTGACCGTGCGCTACCAGCGAAACAACCGCCACGTCACGCTGGCGGTGCGCGCGCGCGACCCGAATCGCGCCGGGCATCGTGTGTCGGGCATGGCGCGCATCAACGTCGCGTGGGGCGACTCGACGCCGGCGGCGCGCGGGTTCTTCGAGGTTCGCGCCAGTCACCGCTACCGTGGCGGCGGCTCCTACTCGCTGGAAATCACGGCGGTCGACAAGGCCGGCAACGAGACGGTCAACAAGCGCACGGTGCGGATCGGGTAGCGACGTGCGCCCCGTTCCTGGACCGCAGCGGTGGCGAGGAGGACCGCCAGTCCTCGCTACCTTCCCCGGAGTTCCCGTGCGCCGTCATGCCGTCACAGCCGCGGGCCGCACGCTCGCGCTCGGCGAGCGACCGTGGCTCATGGGCGTCGTCAACGCCTCGCCGGACTCGTTCTCGGACGCGGGTGCCTACCCGGATCTCGATGCGCGTGTCGCGCTCGCGGCGGAGCTCGTGCGTGCCGGGGCTGACATCGTCGACGTCGGCGGCGAGTCGGCGATCACGCTGCGCCCGCCGATGCAGGTGGGGGAGGAGATCGCACGCGTCGTGCCGCTGGTGCAGCGCATCTGCGACGACCTCGGCGCCGCCGTCGCGGTCTCGGTGGACACCTACAAGCCGGCCGTTGCAGCCGCGGCGATTCAGGCCGGCGCATGCATCGTCAACGACGTCAGCGGTCTGCTCGATCCCGAGCTCGCGGATGTCTGCGCGGATTCCGGCGCGGCGCTCGTGCTGATGCACACGCGTGCGGCGCCCAAGCAGCGGCTGAGTGATCCGGCGTTCTACGAGGACGTGGTGGACGACGTCATGCGGTTTCTGAGCGAGCGCATGGACATCGCTCGCGCGCGCGGCGTCCGCGACGAGCAGATCATCCTCGACCCGGGGCCGGACTTCGCCAAGACGCCGGCGCAGACGATCGCACTGCTCGGGCGCCTGGAGGAGCTGCACGCGCTTGGGCGCCCGCTGCTCCTGGCGGCCTCGCGGAAGGACTTCGTCGGCGCGCTGACCGGGCGCGGGCCGCGCGACCGTCTGGCCGGGACGCTCGCGGCGGTCGGCTTCGGCGTGGACGCGGGCGCGCACGTTCTGCGGGTACACGACATCGCGGAGGTGGCCGATTACCTGTGCGTACGGGGCGCCCTGCGGGGCGAAGCGTCGATCGACCCGGCCCTGGCGCTGGATGACGCCATCCGCCACGCTCGGTAGCCTTCTTCTCACGAGTCGCCGGCCGCTGTCCAACGCGGTCGGACGCCTACCGACGATTCACAGGAGGTCCCGTATGTCCGTCATCTCTCGCTCCGCCTTGGAGTCCAGCTCGCTTGCCGACCTGCACGAGATCGCATCCGAGCTTGGGCTCGACAGCTACCGCCGCCTGCGCAAGGCCGATCTCGTCGGCGCGATCATCGATCGTCAGGGAACCAACGGCGACGCGCCGGTGCCTGAGGCCGATGCCGAGACCGACGCCGAATCGCAGCCCGACCTCGAGACCATGGCCGAGGGCGACGCGGACGCCGACGCCGCCGCCGACGCCGACAAGCCGGCGCGCCGCTCGCGCCGCGGTGGTCGCGGTCGGGGCCGCGCGCGCGACCGGGACCCCGGCGACATCGAGGTCGGCGAGGACGACGTCGAGACGTCGCCGGCAGCGCGCTCCGGTCGCCCCGCGCGCCCCGCGCGCGACAGCGACGAGGTCGAGGCAGCGCCGGTGCCCGCACCGCGTTCCGGCCGCGGCGCACGCGCGGCGCGTGACGAGAGCCGCGACCGCGGGCCGGTCGAGGACAAGGTCGCCGGCGGCACGGTGGAGCTCCTGCCCAACGGCTCGGGCTTTCTGCGCGTCGCGCCGCCCGAGCCGTCGGACGACGACGTCTACATCTCCACCGCCCAGGTGCGCCGCTGCGAGCTCGTCTCGGGCGACGAGGTCACGGGGCCGGTGCGCTCGCCGCGCCGTTCCGAACGCTACCCGTCGCTGATTCGCGTCGACACGATCAACGGCCGATCGGCGGACGAGGTCGCGGAAGGCACGAAGTACGACGACCTGCCGTGTACGTACGCGACGGAGCGGATCGCGCTGGACTCCGAGGACCCGACCCTGAAGGCGATCGAGTGGCTGACGCCGTTCGGCCGCGGCTCGCGCGTCGTGCTCGTCGGCGGCCCGCGCGCCGGCAAGACGGAGGCGCTGCGCCGGCTCGCCGGCGCGCTCGCCGGCCAGGAGGAGCTGGAGACCGCGGTCGTCCTGGCGGGCGTGCGCCCCGAGGAGATCGCCGAGTGGAAGGCCGGCCCGCTGGCGCCCGTTGCCGAGCTGGGCCTTGGGGCACCGGCTGACTCCCAGGGCCAGGCGATCGAGCGCGCGATCGAGACCGGGCGTCGCGTCGCCGCCCGCGGCGGTCACGCCGTCGTGCTGATCGACACGCTCGAGTACGTGCCGGCGCCGTTGGGCCGCCGTTTGCTCGCCGCCGCGCGCAACATCGCCGACGGCGGCTCGCTGACGATCGTCGCGACCGCACGCGAGCCGCTCGGCGGCGAGACGACCGTCATCTCCCTGGACGCCGCGCTCGCGGGCAGCGGCATCGTCCCCGCGCTCGACTTGGCTGCGAGTGGCACGATCCGCCCCGAGCTGCTCGTGGGGGAGAAGGGCGCCGCGGCGATCGCCGAGGCGCGGGCAGCGGCTCTGGCGTAGCCCGGCTACTCGCCCAGCTGCATCTGTCCGGTTGGCGGGCGGCCGTCGCGGCGGGTACGTCCAGTGGCCGGGCCCTCGCTCGTGCTTTACAATGGCACTGCTAAAGTAAAGGCATGTCGCGGATCTCATCCAAGAACCAGGTGACGCTGCCGGTCGCGGCGATGCGTGCTGCGGGTGTGCACGCCGGCGACGAGGTCACGGTGCGGGCGATGGGCGACGGCGAACTCGTCGTCGCGGTGCGAGGTTCAAGAGTCCGTCGCCACTCAGGGATCGCGAGCGGCATCTACCGCAAGGGCGAGCTCGATCAGCTCCGTGACGAATGGGAGCGCTGATCCTTGACGCAAGTGTCTTGATCGGACTCCTTGACGCGGCCGACGCGCATCATGAGCGCGCCGTTGACGATGTCGGATCGGCCGACGTGGCCGGTCGCCCGCTGGTGGCGCCGGCCAGCGCCTACAGCGAGGTGCTCGTCGCGTTCGCGCGTGCCGGGCGTCTCGCCGACGCGCGCGAGGCGATCGCGGCAATGGGTATCAGCGTCGCACCGCTCACTGCGGCAATGGCCGAGCAAGCTGCCGAGCTTCGCGCCGATCACAAGCAACTGCGCCTCCCCGACGCGATGGTGCTCGCGTGTACGCGCGACATGGACGGCGAGCTGTTGACGTATGACCAGCGCCTGGCCCGCCTCGGCTGAGGCTGAGCCTCTCAGCGCGGCACGTACGCGACCCGGCCCCAGGAGGGCTCGGGCGACAGCTCGATCGCCTCGCCGGCGCGATCGGGCTGGACGTAGCCGAAGGTGTGCGTCTCGACGTCGAAGGCGATGTCGAGCTCGCCTTCCTTGACGCGCTGGTCAAGCCACGCGGAGCGGAAGACGAGGCGCCGCAGCCAGTGTACGAGCGAGCGATCGGAAGGGCCGCAGAGCTCGGGCCAGCAGTCGTTGACGTGCTCGCCGAGCCCCGAAGCGGGCGCCTGGATCTCCCCGTTGACCGCGAGATTGACGAGGTCGTCGAGCTCGCTTGCGCTCAGGCGGCCGTTGACGAATGCCAGCTTGAGAGCAGCCTGCTCGCAGCGCTCGGTGAAGTCCCGCTCGTTGAAGGTGAAGCGCAGCTCCCCGTACTCGAGCACGAAATCCTCCCCCGAGTCGTAGTTGCCACGTCGTTGGGTCTCGTCCATGACGCGTCGGGATCCTAGGCGCGACTCCTGCCCCTGTTGGCCGATGAACGCGATGTTGCAGGCATTGGCAGATTTCGGCGCGTTTCGGGGGGCGAATTTCGGCTGCCTACTGCCTCATAGGAGCATGAACGACATCGACCTCTCCACGATCCTCGTCGTCGAGGACGACGACATCACCCGCACGTTCCTCGCCGACAATCTCGCCGCCGACGGCTATGACCTACTGGTGGCGGACTGCGCCGCCGTCGGGCTCAGCCTGCTCGAGCGCAAGTTCCCCGACCTCGCCCTCGTCGATCTCGGTCTGCCGGACTCAAGCGGCTTCGAGCTGCTGCGCCGCGTTCGCACGTCCGACGGCGTCGCGAGCCGCGTCGATCCCGACACGCCGTTGCTCGTCGTCAGCGGTCGGGCGTCCGAGCTTGACCGAGTGCGCGGCTTTGACCGCGGCGCGGACGACTACGTCTGCAAGCCGTTCTCCTACCCCGAGCTGCGGGGGCGCGTCGCCGCGCTGCTACGCCGCGCCGACCGCCGTCCGACCCGCGGCCGTCTGCGCGCCGGCCCGCTCGAGGTCGACCCGCCCTCGCGCGACGTGCGCCTGCACGGCGAGCGGGTCATCCTGTCGGCCAAGGAGTTCGCTCTCCTGCGCGCGCTCGTCAGCGAGCCCACGCGCGTCTTCACCAAGGAAGAGCTCCTGCGCTCGATCTGGGGCTACCGCTCTCGCGGCTCCACACGCACCCTGGATTCTCACGCCTGCCGCCTGCGCCACAAGCTGGGGACGCATGGCGAGCGGTGGGTGGTGAACGTGTGGGGCGTCGGCTACCGGCTCATAGACGCGCCGTTGGCGGCACGGACACAGGAGGACAGGCTGACCGCCTGACGACATCGAACGAAATTTCGCGGACAGGGGGGCGAACTTTCGGCTGCCGGACCCTATGTCTCTTAGAAGCGCCTTTTCGGGTCGGCACCGCGCGTGCCGGCGCACTCCGAAGCGGAGGCCAGGATGAACACGAACACAGGGCCGGGAAGCTGAGATGCAGTCCTCGGTGGCTTGGACGATGGCCGCGATGGGACTCGTCCTCGCGCTGGTTGCGGCGCTTGAGCTGCGCCGGCGCCGAGAGATGGTCGCCCGCGCGTGCCACGAGCTGCGCGGGCCGCTGACATCGTTGCGGCTCAGCCTGGCGACGATGGAGCGCCGCTGCGAAGCGCCGCTCGAGCGCCTCGCCATGCTCGAGCTCGAGTTGCGACGCGCCGGGCTCGCGCTGGATGACTTCGCCGCGGCCCGCAGCGGCCGGCGCGTGGTCGATCGCGACGATCCGGTCGAGGTGGCAGAACTGCTCCAAGAGCAGTTTGCGAGCTGGCACGCGGTCGCGGGCGCGTTCGACAGCTACCTGCTGCTCGGCTGCGTGATGGCGGGCGCGCTCGTGCAGGGAGATCGCCTGCGCTTGGGCCAAGCTGTCTCGAATCTGATCGCCAACGCGCTCGAGCATGGCTCAGGGCGCGTGGAGCTGACGGCGCGGGCGGTCGGCGATCGCCACGTCCGCATCGAGGTGATCGACGAGGGGCCCGGCCTTCCGCGGCCGGTCAGCGAGCTGACGCGCCGCGCCCGGGGCGGCCGCGGACAGCGCGGCCGCGGTCTGGCGATCGCGGCCGACATCGCCGAACGCCACGGCGGGCGGATCGTCGCCGCGCCGACGCCGCACGGGGCCCGCATCGGGCTGGAGCTGCCATACGTCCGCCGGGCGGCATGAGTCGCCGTCGGCACGCGCTGCTGCTCGGCGGTCTCGCGCTGGTGCTCGGCGGGCTGGCGGCCTCCAACGTCGCCGGCCGTGAGGCGGCGCTGACGCGGCGCGTCGGCGACCTCGTCGACGTGGTCGTCGCGCGCGAGCCGATCCGCGCGGGATCGCCGGTTCGTCCCGCGGCGCTCGCGGTGCGCCGCGTGCCGCGGCGGTTTGCGCCCGCAGATGCGATCGGATCGCCGCGCGCGCTCAGCGGGCTGCGCGCGGCGGTCGACATTCCGCAGAACACCGATCTGACGCCGGCGATGGTCGGTGCCGGGCGGCCGGCACCGGTGGGACCCAGCATCGGTCGCGGCGAGCGCGCCGCCGAGGTGGTCGGGCTCGGATCGCCGGAGCTCGTGACCGCCGGCAGCCGCGTCGATGTGCTCGTCACGCCCGAGCCTGGCTCCGGAGAGGCCGGCGCGGCGGTACTCGCCCTCGAGGATGTCGAAGTGCTCGCGGTGGCGCCCGCGCAGGGCGAGGACGGGGCTGCGAGCACAGCGAAGGCCGCGCCCGGCACGCGCATCAACGCCGCGCTGCGGGTCACCCTGCGGCAGGCCGTCTACCTTGCGGCCGCGCAGGACTTCGCCCGCGAGATACGGCTGCTTCCGCGCGCGGCGGGCGACCGGCGGCGCGGCGCAGCGGGCCTGCGCATGGCCGCTGGATAGCGCGCGGGCGGGCCCCGGCGGCGCCGCCGTCCGGTGCGGCGGGGCTCCATTACCCGTCCACCGTCGCGGCACGCGCTCAAAGCACGCCGCCGGGCGCCGATGACGCCACATGATCCTCACGCGCTCGTACCGGTTGCTGCCCCTGGGCCTCCTTCTGATCGCCCTCCCCGCTTCGAGCGCGGCCGGCGCGACCAAGAAGATCAAGTCCCCGGCGCGCCCCACCATCACCTCTGTGGCTCCCCTCAAGCTCGGTGTGGGCGACATGCTCACGATCCGTGGGACGAACTTCATCGTCGGCAAGAGGGTCAATAGCGTGGCGTTCAAGCGCGCCGGCTCGCCGGCGTTGTTCGTCAAGGCCGCCGAGTCGACGCGGACCCGGATGAAGGTCATCGTCCCGGCGAGCATCCGCGCGCACCTGGCCAAGAAGAACGGCGTCCCTCAGGCCACGCGCTTTCGCATGCGCATCCTCGCCCGCCGCTTCTCCAAGAGCTACACCCCCATCAAGCTTTCGCCCACGATCGATCCGTCCGTGACGGTCGACGACAAGACCGGGGTCGGTGAAACCGCCCCGGGCGCGGGTGCCGGCGCGGTCGCCCCGGGCGCCGCTCCGGGCGGGGCCGCCGCTGCGCCCGCCGCACCGCCCGACTGCGACGCCGACGGCGTCGTCGACGCCGTCGACGCCGACGACGACAACGACCACCTCAGCGACGTGCTCGAAACAAGCCTGAAGACCAACCCTTGCGTCAAGGACACCGACGGCGACGGGTTGGAGGACGGCTGGGAGTACTACTCGGCGATCGATCTGAACTCCAGCAACGTGCCGACCCCCGTTCCGTCGACTGGCGTCCCGAGCGACACACACGCGCCGTACCCCGGAAAGCGCCCCTACCCGAACCCGCTCGACGGCCGCGATGCAGCCACCGACCACGACGGCGACGGTCTTACCGCCCAGGAGGAGCACGCACTGTGGGTGAAGTTTGGCAACCGCGCCCTCCCGCTGAATTATAGTGACGGTACGCATTTCACCGGCCTCCCCGTGCCGGCGCCAACCGCTGCCAACCTCGTTCACCTCAACATCGTGATGTTCGACGACGGCTCGCGCGACATCGCCGAACTGTCGGACGACGAGAAGGACGCCGACGGCGACCGCCTCGGAAACTTCGACGAGACCAGTGGTCGCATGCACGCCCACTTCTGGAAGACCAGCCTCTACAAGACCGAGAAGATGTACCCCGACGTCTATCCCGCGACGGACTTCCTCGATCCGGACTCCGACGGCGACGGCATCCTCGACGGCGACGACGATCAGGACCACGACGACTGGAACAACGTCGACGAGCTCAACCGCGGGCCGTGGATGGTTCACCCGCAAAACCCGTGCCTGCCCGACTGGACGTCGCGCACCTGCCCGCGCTATATCCCGGAGGGGACGCCGATCTTCGCGCCGTTCGACGCGCCGCTGCCTGCGTCGTCGCCGATTGCATGGCCCTAGCCCCAGCGGCGATCGAGACCTGACACACCGACCGTCAAAGCCGCCATCCGGGCGGCTTTGACGCTGTGGGGGGCGAACTTCGGGCGCTGCGCCCTCATACAGATATGGAGCCGTTCGAACGCGACGAGGCGCTGGACGAGTTGGCGGTCGCGTTACGCGATCGCCTGCTGGGTGAGGCCGGACGCGCGGGTGCCTCACAGGGCGACATGCACGAGCGCATTCGCGCGCTCGTGGACCGCGAGGCCGGCCTGCTCGACGACGACGCTCGCGCGCGGCTGGTGGCGCGCGTCGCCGAGCGCTCGTTCGGGCTCGGGCCCTTGGAGCCGCTGCTCGGCGACCCGTCCGTCGACGAGGTCATGGTCAACGGACCCGACCAGGTGTGGGTCGAGCGGGAGGGGCGCATCGAGCCGACGGCGGCACGGTTCGCGGGGGAGGCCGATCTGCGTCACGCGATCGAGCGCATCCTCGCGCCGCTCGGGCGCCGCGTCGACGAGGCAGAACCGCTCTGCGACGCGCGGCTGCCCGACGGCTCGCGCGTCAACGTCGTCGTCCCGCCGCTTGCGCTCGACGGCTCGATTCTGACGATCAGGCGTTTTCGCCGCCGCGGCTTTGGCCCCGACGAGCTCGTCGCCAATGGCACCTGGGCAGCGCCGCTGCGCGACCTGCTCGCCGCTGCCGTCGGGGCGCGCTGCAACGTGCTCATCAGCGGTGGCACCGGCTCGGGCAAGACGACGACGCTCAACGCGCTGACGGAGTTCATTGGCGACGGCGAGCGGATCGTGACGGTCGAGGACGCCGCCGAGCTGCGGCTGCGCCACGCCCACGTCGTGCGACTGGAGGCGCGGCCGGCATCGCTGGAGGGCCGCGGCGAGGTGACGGTGCGCCGTCTCGTGCGCAACGCGCTACGCATGCGCCCGGACCGGATCGTCGTCGGAGAGGTGCGTGGCGCGGAGGCGCTGGACATGCTCAGCGCGATGTCCAGCGGCCATGACGGCTCGCTGTCGACGGTCCATGCCGGCTCGCCCGAGGAGGCGCTTCGCCGGGTCGAGACGCTTGCGCTGATGGCCGGACTGGGGTTGCCGCACGAGGCGATCCGCGAGCAGGTCGCGGGCGCCCTGGATCTCGTCGTACACCAGGCGCGTCTGTCGGACGGGACTCGGCGCGTGGTCGCCGTGAGCGAGGTCGTACGCGTCGCGGGCGGACCGGCCACGCGTGAGCTGTACGCGTTACGGGATGGCCGTCCGACGTGGAGGGCTCCACTGGGCGACCGACTGGCGGCGCGGCTGGCGCCGAAGGCGGCGTGACAGCGCGTCATCGCTGGACTGTCGCTCGTGTGGACTCGCAGGGTCGGTCCTCACGATGAGCGTTGCAACCGCGCTCGCAGGGCTCGCCGGCGTGTGCGCGGTCCTCGCCGCGTGGGAGGCGATCGCGGCCGCCGAGCAGGAGCGGCTCGTGCGGGCCGTCGGGCGCTGGCTGGCGCCGGGGCTGGAGATCCTGCGCTCGGGGCGCGAGCCGACAAGTCCCGAGCGTCGCCGTCTCGTGCTCGTCGGCGCGCTGTCGCTGCTCGGTGCGGGATGGCTCGTGGCGGGCATGTGGGCGGGCCTGGCCCTTGGCGCGACGGCGCCGTGGGTCGCGCGCGCGGTGCTGCGGATGCGCCGTCGGCGCCGGCAGGCCGCGCTCGCCGCGGCGGCGCCCGCTGTCGCCCGGGCGATCGCCGACGCACTGGCGGGCGGCCACTCCGTGCGCGGGGCGCTCGCCGCGGCCGCCGCAGGCTCGGGCTCGGGTCCGGCGGGGGAGGAGCTACGGGCCGCGGCCGTGGCGCTTGAGCTCGGCGAGCGCACCGACGACGTGCTGCGCGCGCTCGCGCAGCGAGCCGGCCCCGGGGGCGCGCTGGACACACTCGTTGCCGCGATCCTGCTGCAGCGCGATGCGGGCGGCGACCTGTCGGGTCTGCTGCGCTCGCTCGCGGTGGCGCTGGAGGAACGCGCCCGCACGCTCGCCGACGCTCGCTCCGCGACCTCCCAGGCGCGCTTCACGGCGCTGGTCGTCTGCTGCCTACCGGTGGCCGGTCTCGCGCTTGCCGAGGTTGCTCAGCCCGGCTTCGTCATCCGGCTCGCGTCGCAGCCGCTGGCGGCGCTGCTGGTCATGACGGCGATCGGGCTGCAGGTCGTCGCGTTGTTGTGCGTGCGGCGAATCGCGCGCGTGGGGGAGGCACCGTGACGCCGCTGGCGCTGCTCGCCGGCGCGGCCGGAGTCCTCGCTGCCGCGGCGATCGTCGAGCTCGTGGGCTTGCGGCACCGTGGACACCCAGCACCGGCGGCCCGCGTTGGCCACCTCGGCGGAATGACCGTGCTGCTCGCACGAATCGTCCGCCGCGCGGGGGTGCGCGCCGCGCCCGTGGATCTCGAAACGCGCCTCGTCGCGGCCGGCACGCCGCTGGGGCTGAGTGCGCCCGACGTGATGGCGCTCAAAGGCGCCGCCGCACTGGCTGGCTTGCTGCTGGCATTCCCGATCGCCGCGACGCTGCCGGGGCGGCTCGGCCTCGCAGCGCTACTGGTCGCGCCGGCCGCGGGCTTTCTCGCGCCCGACGTGCTGCTCGCCCGCCGCGCACGTGCCCGCGCCGCGCGCATGGGCCACGAGCTCGCCGACATCCTCGACCTGCTGCGCGTCGCCGTCCAGGCCGGCCTGCCGGTGAGCAGGGCGCTGGCCGAGGTCGGCCGGCAGGGGAGCGGTGTGCTCGCCAACGAGCTCGGGGCGGCCGCCGCCCGCATCGAGCTCGGCGCGAACCGGGCGGATGCGCTCGCCGAGCTCACTATCCGCTGCCCCGCGGACGGCGTCGCCGCCCTCGCTGCGGCGATTGCCCGCGCCGAACGCCACGGCGCGCCGCTGGCTCCGGCGCTTCGCGCCCTCGCGGTACAAGCCCGCGCAGATCAGGCCCGTCGGCTACGCGACGACGCCGCTCGCGCTGCACCGAAGATCCAGCTCGTGGTCGCGCTGGTCCTCGTGCCGGCTGTGATGCTGCTCCTCGCGGCGGTGCTCGTGCACACGCTTGCCCCAAGCACGTGATCAACGCGACCCTTAGATGACATCATGTCATGAGCCTGCTGCTATGTCATTCTGATACCGTTTCCCCTTGCATGACACAGCTTGTTGGGGTTGCGGAGGCAAAGCGGCGCTTCTCGGAGCTCCTGGATCGTGTAGGCACAGGCGAGCGGATCGTGATCGCCCGCCGCGGCAAGCCGGCCGTGGCGCTCGTGCCACCGCACGACGAGCTTGCTCGGGGCGATCGCTCCGCCCCGACGGGCTTCGCTGCGATCGCCGGCGCGCTTGCAGACTGGGACGAGCTGGACGACGTGGTGCGTGACATCTACGCCGCGCGCACGAAGGCCGAAGATCGGCCGGCGTCGACGCTGGAGTGACTCGATGTTCTGCCTCGATACCGACGTGTTGAGCGCCGTTGTCAAGCGCGACCCGCCGCTGCACCTCATCCGACGTCTTGCGCGGACTCCGGCGACCGAGCAATGCACCACGGCGATCACCGTTGGTGAGTTGCTCTACGGCGTCGCGCGCCGTGGAAGCAGCGCGCTGGCAGAGCGCGTGCAGAACCTCATCCAGTCCGCTGGGCCGGTCCTGCCGTTCGACGAACCGGCCGCACAGCAGTACGGCCGCGTGCGCGCGAGCCTCGAGCGCGACGGGCGCCGTCTGGCTGAGCCGGACCTTCGGATCGCGGCGATCGTGTTGTCGCGAGACGCCACGCTCGTCACCGCAAACGTCGGCCACTTCGCCCGCGTGCCGGGTCTGCGCGTGGAGAACTGGCTGATCGACGACGCCTGAGAGCACGCGGGGCCGGTAGCCTGCTGCGCCCGCTGCGCTGAAACAAGGACGGTACGGCGCGGCTCCGCTCAACACGCCATGAAGGAGAGAGCGTGCGACGTCGTACCGATCATCGGATCAGCGAGCGTTGTGGTCTGCTGAGCATCGGCGTGCTCCTCGCGGTGCTGTGCTGCACCGGGCAAGCGTTCGCCGACAGCGCGACGATCAGCGTCGCGACCGCGGCTGGCGCGTCTGACCCGTTAGCAGGTGCGCCGCGGGTGTTCACCATAAGCGGCACGTCTGCCGGGAGCAATAGCGTCTACGTGAAGTACCGGGCAACGGGCGGAGCGCCATGTGCCGGGTCGGCTGACACGGATTCGGGAACCTTGGGCGCGAACGATCCGTTTCATGTGTACGGCGACCCCGTCAACGGGGCGTTCAACCTGCAGCGGGCTGGTACGTGGAGTCGCGGCGCCGGCACGTTCCTGTTCTGTACCTGGATCGCGTCGTCCTCGTCGGCGAACACGACCCCGTTCGCCCAGACGATCGCGTTCCGGGCGCCAAGCGGGACGATCACCGCCACGCTGAGCCCGACCAGCCCGGCGGTCGATCAGCAGGCCACGGTCACGATCACGGGGTCCAGCGAGTCGCCCGCCTACGTCTACGCGACGATACGGCCCGCGGGCGAGCCGCCATGCGCGCCGACCTACGGCGCCGACACGGGAACGGGACTGATCGACGGCGAGGCGGTGAACGGCTCCTTCTCGGTCCTGACGAGCACCAAGCAGGCGACGGGCGGCAGCTACCTGATCTGCCTCTGGCTGGCGGCATCGCCGGTCGACAGCGCTCCGATCGCGGGCCCGCAACCGCAGTCCTTCCAGGTTGTCGGCCCGATCGCCGCGCCATTGTCGATCGAGAGGGTCGGCGGCAAGATCTCCCTGCACCGGCGCGGTGGCCGCTACCGTGGCCGGCTGACCACCCCCGTGCGGTGCAGATTCCGGCGCACCGTGCTGCTACGCCGTATCGGGAGCGCGGAGCGGTCGTTCGGACGCACGCTGACGCGGAAGAACGGGACGTTCACGTTCAACCGCCGCCGCCGTCTGCGCGGATCGCTCTACGTCGTCGCCACGCCGCGCACACAAGGTTGGACGGTCTGCTCCGTGGTGCGTTGGGGCGTGATCCGCGGCTGAACGCTCCGCATCCAGGGCGTGCGTGACACGCGCTGGGGCAACTGCAAGTGAACGGTTCGTGTGCTTTCTGACAAGGAACTCAATAATCGATGTGCTTGACCCTGACGAGAGACCGGTGCCAGCCGGCAGATCGTCGAGCAGGGCGGAGAGTTCGAGGTCTGACAGCGCGCTGGGGCGCTCCTGCTGGACCTGGGTGCAGCGCACGTGCGCGACCAACGGATCGGCGCCGACCGCGGCGGCGAGTCGGCGCACGGCCGACACACACTGCGCGACCGAACTCGACGCGAGACCTTGCGCTCGCAGGTGGTCGCGCCAGGCCCCAACCGCAGCGAGCGTGAACGTGTCAACCGACGCCTCGCCGTAGCGCGTGCGCAGGAAGCCCGCGAATGCCCGGTAGGCGGTCGCGTAGGACCGCCGAGTGTTCGGCGCCGCGGCCGACGCCGCGATCGCCAGCGCCCGCTCCTCGAAGACGTCGACCAGCTCTGCGCCGCTCTCCGCGCGAACGCGCAGCGCGAGCTCGCTCACGCCCTGCGCGCAAGCTGCGCGGCGAGCAAGACCAGCTCGTAGGCCAGGTGATCGCCGACCGCCTGGGCGAGGATCCGCGTCTGCTGCCGCCTAGGAGGCCGATACTTCGACAGCCTCCTAGAGACGGCCTTGCCCAATGCGGGCCGCGCGGGGCCAGCCAGCGCCCCCTTTTGTAGACGCCGCGTCATCGCGCGACGTCCGCAACGCTGGATACGTTGTGCTTTCAGCCATGAGCGACACGGCGAACTTGGAGGGCGATCACGCGACGCCGGTCGCTCACGCGGTTCAGCTTGTCGCGAGTCAGTTCGCCAGGGCCGGCGATGTGCAGCAGGTCATCGCGGCGGATGGCGATCTCGTTGAGCTACTCCTTGATGGGGCGGGCGTGGCCCGCGACCGTGCGCCGGGCGACATCGAAGCGCGCTGTAGCTCACGTGACGTGAAGTGGGTCCGATGCTGGTCAGGCGAGCACTACCGTCTGCTCACTGCGCTTAGCGAGGTCTTGGCGCCCGACGAGCCGGGCTGGGCGTGAGCAAGTCGCGTACTACGCCGTTTGGGGTGCGGTGGGAGGAGGACCTCGCCGCTCTGGGCGTCGTTGATCTTGCCGTCGACGTTGGCGCGAACGAAGGACAGACGGCCCAACTGATCGCAAGTGCATTTCCATCTGCGCGGATCTTCAGCTATGAGCCCGTTCCTGCGACGTTCGAGGTGCTTCAGCGTCGGTGTGCAGGATTCCCAGGCGTCACATGTGTACAGGCTGCCATGGGGGCCAAGGTCGGGCAGGCCCAGATCACGACCGGCCCCATCTCCGGACAGAACACGTTGATCACCGATGCTAAGCCCGACCAGCCGACCGTAGAAGTACCCGTGACGACACTGGCGGTACAGGCGATCGAGCATGGATGGAACCAGATCGATTTGCTCAAGGTCGATACTGAAGGCTACGAAGTCGAGGTCCTCGAGGGGGGCCGACAACTGTTGCGCGATGGCCTCGTGCGCTTCGTGCTTGTTGAATGCGACTTCGTACGCCGCCCAACCGAACCGCACGGATTCTTCCCGGACATATACCGATTCCTGGATCCTTTGCGCTACCGCGTCGTCGCCTTCTACACCGCCGCGGTCGATGGACAAGGGTGGATCTGGGGAGATGTCCTCTTTATGAGAGAAACCCGCCGACGCAAGGTGTTGTTCACACCAGCGGGGCCGTAACCGGGGAAGTTCTGGGTCGAGATCAGGACCCTCGGCGATGGACGGCGACGATCCGCGGGTGCCCGGCCATCTGACTCGCCCGGCCGCCGCAGCGCCTCGGCCTGGTGTCTCCTCGAGTACCAAGACCGGGCTATGCAGCGCGCCACTGGCCGGGGGACTTCTGCGCGACCACGTCTGTGCCCGCGCTTGAGGCGCCACAGTCGCGTATCGGGGTGTCGTATCTGTGTTTCGGGCTGAGCCGGGGGCCAGTGGATGCGTTGAGCGCGCCGGCGCCCTTCACAGGATGGCTACGGGTTGGTCACGGCGACGTCACGACTGCGCGTGGACCAACGGGCAGCCTGATGGTCGTGATGCTTTTGCCTGGGTTGTACGCCCATCGCCTCGGTCGTGATCCTGGGCCGGACTGCTCACGCGCGGCGTTGCGCGCAACGCTCGCGGGCCCCGTGGATGGCTTGGAGGCCGATGTCTGCCTGACGGCCGACGGGCGGCTTGTGCTGTTGCACGATCCGTGGCTGGCCACGTGCACGACAGCGCGCGGGTGGGCGCACGCGACGGGGTGGGAAACGCTGCGCGGTGCCCGGCTGCGTGACCGTGGTGGTGTGCTGACGCCTGAGTCGCCGATGCTGCTTGAGGAGCTGCTGGATGCGGCGCCGCGTGAGCTTGCGTTGCAGATCGATGTCAAGGCCTACGGCGATCCGGCGCTCACGCGTGCGACCGCGGCTGCGGTGGCGCGGGTCGTGGTCGGGCGCGCGGAGCGTGAGCGCGTGGAGGTGCTGTCCTTTCATGTCGCGGCGTGCGAGGAGGCGGTGCGCCATGGGTTGGCGGCGCGGCTAGTGACGTGGGCTGACTACGCGCCCGACGCGCTTGCGCGGTGGGCGCGGCGCGCGGGCGTCGCCGGTGTCTGCATCGAGCACTTTGTGCTGCACGCCGAGCTCGTCGAGCGTATGCGCGGCCACGGTCTGAGCGTGAGTACCGGCACGATCAACGATCCGGCGTTGGCGGCTCGCGCGGGCGCTTTGGGGGTCGACACGATCACCACCGACCGGCCGGCGGCCCTGCGAAGCGAGCTCGCGGCATTGGCGCGCGCCGCCTGAGCCGGTCCGGGGCGCCTGTCAGGGGGCGGATCGCAGCACCGCAACGATCCGCGGGTGACCGTCGACGTGCAGCTCGTCGACGATCTCGACGTCGTTGAGTCCGACGATGCGACCGAGTCGGCGCAGTCCTTCGGCGGGAAATCCCCAGTAGGTGAACGTATCGCGCGCGTAGACATCGCCCGGCTCGCGTACCTCGATCGCGGGCGTATCGGCGCCCAAACTCGAGCCGTAGGTCTCGAGCACGATCTCGCCGCCCGGCCGCAGGACGTCGACCAGCGTCTGCAACAACCTGACCGGATCGCTGACGCGATGCAAGATCCCGAAGCACAGCGCCACGTCAAAGCGCTCGTCAAGCTCGCCGACGTCCAGCGCGTCCATCCGGCGGTACTCGACGTGTGACCCCGTCAGCTTCGCGATCGCGCGAAAGCCCGCGCCGCCGGACACAGTGATGCCAAAACGCGCACGCACCCACTTGACGTACTGCTCGTTGTCGACCGCGACGACGCGCCGCGCGCCTCGGCGCTCAGCCAAAAAGCTGTAAAAGCCGTCAAACGCGCCGACATCCAGCACGCTGCGGCCCGCGAAGCGGTCATCTCCAAGCACACCAAGGCGGTAGCCGTGGTCGCGCGCGATCCCCGGGGTGTAGATGCCGGGCGCCAACGCGAAGGTGTGAAACCACAGCGCCACCGAGTCGCGCACGCGCTCGGCGTCCGCGGGTGCCGCGTCGATCGCCAGCGCGTCAGCGACCAGCCGCTCGGCGCCAGACGTCTCGGGGATCGCCTCTGACAGGGATGCGTGCAGCAATTCTCAGGATCCAGTCTTGTCGGTTGCCCATGAGACCGTATAGACGACACGCCGCGCCGTGGGATTTGATCACGCAGGACGATGATGTTCCCTGCAGAGCGACGTGGCCGTCGCCGCGCCGCGCGCGTGTGGCTGGCGTCGATGATGTCGTCATGCACGACGCCGTGGTTGGACAAGCTCCATCGCCGCCGCCACGCGCAGCGCGGCATCGCTGTCGCGTTGACCACAGTCACGCCACCCGAGGTAGCAGAGCGCCGCCCTCAGGCGCTTGCCGTCAGCGACCGTGAGCCGAAGGTGATCGGCGACCGGCGTCAGATCCTTGTGGATCTCGGTGAGTTGCGAAGCCTCCGTCGCCGACGAACCGCTCGAGCACGGCATCGACACGCGCCTTGAAGGCGGTCTGGTCATGCATCGCCTGGCGTGAACGGCTGCGCGCCTGGCCAGCGCCTCAGCGGCCGCGTCGGTCGACGTCTACCAACAGGCCTATGGCTGGTGCGCTGATGATCTAACATCAACATGCTGTGCGAACGACTCTGGAGATCGATGACGATGTCGTCGGAGCGGCGCGCGAGTTGGCGGCGCTGGAACGCCGCTCGCTGGGGTCGGTGATCTCCGAGCTGGCCAGGCGCGGTCTGACGCCGGCCCAGGTTTTCGTCGACGCCTCGTTGCCTGTCATCCGACTCCCCGCGGGCAGCCCCCCGATCACGCCGGAGATGGTGCGTCGCGCGCTCGACGAGGACTGAGCGACATGGCGCTGCTCGACGTCAACGCGCTCGTCGCGCTGGTTTGGGACGCGCACGTTCATCACGACGCCGTCCGCGCCTGGTTCGCAGGGTACGCGACGGCGGGCTGGTCGACCTGTCCGGTGACCGAGAGCGGCTTCGTTCGCGTGTCATCCAATCCAAAGGTGCTCGCGAACGCGATCAGCGTCGAGCAGGCGCGCGCGGTGCTGCGCGCGTTGCGTCAGCATGAGGGCCATCGCTTCCTGAGCGACGACGTGTCGCTCGCCGACCCCGAGATTCCACGGCTGGTTGGGCACCGCCAGGTCACCGATGCGCACCTGCTCGCACTCGCGCGCCGAAACGACACGCGCCTGCTGACCTTCGACACCGCCGCTGTAACGCTGGCCCGCGGCGATGAGATCGAAGTGCTCACCACGCTGGGCTGAGCCCGCCCGAGCCCGAAGGCGCGGTGATTCGGGGTTCACCCGGTCCCCGCCGCATCGTGGGCGTCCTCTCCCGTCGGCAGCTGAGCTGCAGCTGGACCGTCCGGTGATCGACGTACTGCGCCTGTCCGCTCTCGCCGGACGTCTCTCCCACAACCCCCCACCGCCACAGCACATCGACCGGCGGAATCCTGCGCGGGACCGCAAGAGCGCTCCCAATCGGCGCCGTTGCACGCGCGCCTGCACCACTCGACGATGCAGGCGCCTATCGCCTCCACCGCGAAAGTCGCTGCTCAGAGGCACCTTCGCGACGCGGACTGAAGGCCCGAAGCGCAATGGTGGGAGAAAGCGTGCAGTTTGGGTTGCAGAGTGGGAAGAAGTGGGATAGCGTCGCGGCAGCGAGCCGGGGTGGAGGGGCTCCTCCCACCCCTCCACCCCGGCTCCACGCAGTTGCAGGGCCAGCTCCCCATGGTCTTTCGCGGAACCTTCGACTACTCACTCGATGCGAAGAATCGGCTCACCGTCCCGGCACGCTTTCGCGCCGCACTCGCCGAAGGAGTCGTGCTGGCCAAGGGCCTTGAACGCTGCGTTGCCCTCTGGACCCCGAGCGGCTACGACGCCTACACGCACTCTTCGCTGGCCGGCTTTCATCCCCTTTCCGACGAGGCGCGCAAGCTCAAGCGCTTCTTCGCCGCCAACTCGCTCGACACCGAGCTCGACGGGGCCGGGCGCGTGATGATGCCGCCGTTTCTCGTCGACCACGCCGGTCTTGGCAAGGAGGTCACGGTGACCGGCGCGGGAGACAACCTCGAGATCTGGGACCGCGCGGGCTGGACCGAATACAACGCCGCGCTGGCTTCCGACATCACCGACATCACCGCTTCCCTTGGCCACACTGCTTGAGATGACGATTCCGCACGTGCCGGTCCTCGCCGGCGAAGCGATCGAGCTGCTTGACCCGCAGCCCGGTCAGATCGTCGTCGACTGCACGTTCGGGGCCGGCGGCCATGCGCGCCTGCTCGCCGCGCGCGTCGGCTCGGCGGGAACGCTCATCGCGATCGACCGCGACCCGATCGCCGGCGAGCGGTTCGCCGAGCTCGCGCCCGAGCTTCCGAGCACGAGCCGCTTCATCCGCGCCTCGTTCGTCGAGGGCCTCGAGCAGCTCCACGAGGAGGGTGTCCGGGCGGACATCGTGCTCATGGACCTCGGCATGTCCTCGATGCAGGTCGACACCTGGCAGCGCGGCTTCTCCTACGCCTACGACGCGCCGCTTGACATGCGCATGGACCCGAGCCTGGCGACCTCGGCACATGAGCTGGTCAACGAGGCCGAGCAGCGCCACCTCGAGACGATCTTCCGCGACCTCGGCGAGGAGCGCTACGCGCGCCAGATCTCCCGCGCGATCGTCCGCGCCCGAAGCCGTGCTCCGATCATGTCGACGATCCAGCTTGTCGAGGTCGTCTCCTCGGCCGTCCCGGCACCAGCCCGCTTCGCCGCCGGCCACCCGGCAAAGCGCGTCTTCCAGGCGCTGCGCATCGCGGTCAACGACGAGCTGGGCCAGCTCGACGCCGCGCTGCCGCTCGCGTGGCACCTGCTGCGCCCGAGCGGCCGCCTCGCGGCGATCTCCTTCCACTCGCTCGAGGACCGGCGCGTCAAGCGCTTCCTCGTCGCGCGGGCGCAGGGGTGCATCTGCCCGCCCGATCTGCCGGTCTGCGGCTGTGGGCGCGAACCGGAGGCCGAGCTCGCCAGCCGTCGTGCGATCGCGCCGACCGCCGGCGAGATCGCTGCCAACCCGCGAGCGCGATCAGCGCGCCTGCGCGTCGCATCGAAGATCAAGGAGGACAACCGATGAGCCGCTCAGCAGCCGCAATTCCCCGTCGCCACGGCGTGCGCCGTTCGGTCGCGGCGCCTGCTGCGCCGCGCCGGGTCTCTGGACCGCTGCACCCGCAGCGCGCCCCGCGGGCGCATGTGGACACGCGCGACCTCAGGCCCGAGTACCCGCGCGGGCGTTCGGTGGGCACGCGGCCGCCGCTGCGGATCGCGGCCGAGGGCGGCCTCTCGCTCGCTTCGGCTGTGGCCGGCGTCGCGCTCGACGTCTCGAGCAGCAAGCTCATGGATCGCCTCGTGCGCAGCCGCGGGTGGATCGTCATCGTGGCCTTCGGCCTAATCGGGATCGTCGCGATGCAGGTCTCGATGCTGAGACTCAACGCCGGCATCGGCCGGGCGGTCGAGACGGTCAGCTCGCTGGAGCGCAGCAACGCGTCGCTGCGCGCCGAGACGTCGCGTCTGAGCTCGGGCGATCGCATCCAGTCGCTTGCCGGCGCCCGCGGCTACGTGATGCCGGCGCCCGCTGACGTGACGTTCCTCAAAGCCGGCGACCTGCGCTCCGACGGCAACCGCGCTGCCCAGCGCATGCACGCGCCCGATCCCTCGATCGCCGGGCCGGCGGGGTCCGCCGTCGTGCCCGACGCGCTTGCCGGCATGACCGGACCGGCCGTTCCCGCCGCACAGACCGCGCCCGCAGCGGCGGGCGCTCCCGTGACCGGCGCGCCGGCGGCGACGACGGCGCCGAACACCACGGCGCCCGTGACGGCCGCCCCTGCGACGGTCGCGCCCGGCGCCACCGCTCCAGTAGACACCGCTCCCGGCGCTTCCGCCACCGGTGCCACCGCTCCCGGCGCTACCGCCCTCTCGGCAGACGGCGCCACAGCAACGCCGCCGCCCAGCGACGCGGCGCCCCAGTCCGCCCGGACGACCCCGCCACCGCCTTGAGCAGATGGGCCTGACGGAGCGGCGGATCGGCCTGCTCTTCGCGATCTTCCTCGCACTGCTGCTCACAGCCGCCGCCCGCGCAACGTGGCTGGGCGGCGTTCGGGGAGGATCGCTGCGGGCGGTTGCCAGCACGCAGCAGGTCGACGAGTTCAAGGTCCCCGCCCGGCGCGGGACGATCACCGACCGCAACGGCATGCCGCTCGCCGTCTCCCAGCCCGCGGACGACGTCGCGGCAACGCCGTACCTCGTCAAGAACAAGCTCAAGGTCGCGCGGCAGCTCGCGCCGCTGCTGGGCGACAGCGAGGCGGACGTGCTCGAGAAGCTCAACGCGCGCGGGGGGTTCGTCTATCTCAGCCGCAGCCTGTCAGGCGCGAAGTCCCAGCAGGTTCGCAAGCTCAAGATCGCGGGCTTGCAGTTCATCCCCAGCGCGCGCCGTGACTATCCGCGCCGCTGGCTGGCCTCGCAGGTGCTCGGCATCGTCGGGATCGACGGCGACGGGCGCACCGGCCTGGAGTACGCAAGCGACAAGGTTCTGCGCGGCGCTGACGGCCGGCGGCGGATCGTCAAGGATGCGCTCGGCCAGCCGATCGTCTTGCAGGAGACGGCGCGCGCCCGGCCCGGCAAGGACCTCAAGCTCACGCTGGACGCCGAGCTTCAAGGGAAGGTCGAGGACGTCCTGGCGCAGGTCGGCCTAGCCTGGCGACCCAAGGGCGCGACCGCGCTCGTCATGAACCCGCGCTCGGGCAAGATTCTCGCGCTCGCCAACTGGCCGCGCGTGGATGGCAACGATCTCGGAGGCGCGCCGCGCTACGCCTCGCGCAACCGGGCCGTCGCCTTCAACTACGAACCGGGGTCGACGTTCAAGGCGTTCACGGTCGCCGCCGCGCTGGAAGAGCGGGCTGTCACGCCGAGCGACATCTTCAACCTGCCGCCGACGATCAAGGTCGCCGACCGCGTGATCGAGGAGGCGCACGCTCGCGGCACGGTCGACCTCACGACGGCGCAGATCCTCGCGCAGTCAAGCAACGTCGGCACGGTGAGGATCGGCCTGCGCCTGGGCGGCAAGCGCTTTGATTCCTGGGTCCGGCGCTTCGGCTTCGGACGCGCGACCGGAGTCGAACTGCCCGGAGAGGAGTCCGGCCAGGTGCTCACGCTCGACAAGTACTCCGGCTCGTCGATGGGCAACCTGCCGATCGGCCAGGGCGAGTCGGTCACGCCGATGCAGCTCGCGACCGCATACGCCGCGATCGCCAACGGCGGGATGATGCGCCGCCCGCGGATCATCGACAGCATCGGCGGCGTCAAGACGCGGACCCCGCGCGGCCGGCGCGTCATCTCCGCGACGACCGCCGCGCAGGTGCGCGAGATGCTCGCGGGCGTGGTCGAAGCCGGCGGCACCGGCAGCCAGGCCGCGATCCCGGGCTACTCGCTCGCCGGCAAGACCGGCACGGCGAACAAGATCGACCGCGCGACGGGGACGTACTCCAAGACGCGCTTCATCGGCTCGTTCGTGGGCTTCGCGCCCGCGCGCAACCCCAAGCTGCTCGTGACGGTCATGGTCGACGAGCCGCACGGCGCGATCTACGGCTCCGAGGTCGCGGCCCCGGCGTTCCAGGAGATCATGCGCTTTGCGCTGCCATATCTCGGCATCCCGGCCGGCTCCTAGAATCCAGCACGTCATGACGTTGCGCGAGCTGCTCGGCGACGCGGCCTCCGGTGCTCCGCCGGTCGAAGTTGCCGCGCTGGCCTACGACAACCGGCGGGTGCTGCCCGGCTCCGTCTTCTTCTGCGTGCGCGGCTTCACGCGCGACGGGCATGACTTCGCGCGCGACGCGATCGCGCGCGGGGCCGCCGCGCTGGTCGTCGACCATCCGCTCGGGCTCGGCGTGCCGGAGGTCGTTGTCGCCGACGTTCGAGCCGCGATGGCGCCCGCCGCCGCGCGGCTTCACGGCGACCCGACGGCGTCGCTGCGCACGATCGGCGTCACCGGAACGAACGGCAAGACGACGACCGCGTACGTCGTCCGCGCGCTGCTGCAAGCCGCGGGTCTGCAGACGGGGCTGCTAGGCACCGTGACCTCCGTCATCGGAGGCGAGGAGCACGAGGTCGTCCGCACGACGCCGGAGGCCGTCGACCTGCAGGAGACGTTCGCCGCGATGCGCGCAGGCGGGGACACGCACTGCGTCATGGAGGTCTCGAGCCACGCGCTCCAGCTCGGCCGCGCCGACGCGATCCACTGGGCCGCGGCGATCTTCACCAACCTCACCCAGGACCATCTCGACTTCCACCCCACGATGGAGGACTACTTCGCCGCCAAGCGCAAGCTCTTCGAAGCCGGGCCGCAGGTCGCCGTGATCAACGTCGACGACCCCTACGGGGCCCGGCTGGCCGCGGAGTTTCCGTCCGCGACGACGATCGCGATCGACTCGCCGCAGGCGGATCTGCGCGCGACCGGCGTGCGCACCGACTTCAGCGGCTCGACCTTTCGCGCCGGCGATCTCGAGCTGCGCTCGCCGCTGCCGGGCCGCTTTAACGTGCTCAACGTGCTGGGGGCGGTCGTCGCGGTGCGCGCGCTGGGCGTCGACGACGACACGATCGCCGCCGCGCTGCCGGCGGCCGGACGGGTGCCGGGCCGCTTTGAGCCGGTCGACGAGGGCCAGGAGTTCGCGGTGCTCGTCGACTACGCCCACACGCCTGATTCGCTGGAGAACGTCCTGGCCGCCGCGCGGCCGCTGACGGACGGCCGGCTGCTGTGCGTGTTCGGCTGCGGCGGCGACCGCGATCGCGGCAAGCGCCCGCAGATGGGGAAGATCTCGGCGCGGCTCGCCGACCACACGATCGTGACCTCGGACAATCCGCGCTCCGAGGATCCGGGGGCGATCGTGGACGAGATCCTGACCGGCATCGCCGACCGCTCGACGACGGAGGCGATCGTCGATCGCCACGCCGCGATCGAGCGCGCGGTGCAGCTCGGGCGGCTGGGCGACGTCGTCGTCATCGCCGGCAAGGGGCACGAGCAGGGTCAGGAGTTCGAGGGCGGGCGCAAGCTCCCGTTCGACGATGTCACCGTCGCTCGTGAGGCGCTGCGTGCGCGACTGGTCGCCTGAGCAGGTCGCAGCGGCGGCGGGCGTCGGTCTCGCGGGCTCGCCCGTGCGCCGCGTTGCGGGTCAGGCTCCCGGACCGCTGCGGGTGACGATCGACTCCCGCGCCGTCCAGCCCGGCGACCTGTTCGTCGGGCTGCCCGGAGCGCACGTCGACGGCGGCCAATACATCCACGAAGCACTCGCCGCCGGCGCATGGGGCGTGCTCGTGGCACCCGAGCACGCGCTCGACGCACGACGCGCGCGGCCGGGCGTGGTGCTCGCCGCCGACGATCCGCTGGCGGGGCTGCAAGCGCTGGCGCGCTGCTGGCGCCGCACCCTCGGGGCGCAGGTGATCGGCATCACCGGCTCGACCGGGAAGACGTCGACGAAGGACATGCTTGCGGCGATGCTCGCCCAGGACCGCGCGCGGCGCGTCGTGGCGAGCGAGCAGAACCTCAACACGGAGATCGGACTGCCGCTGCAGATCCTCCGCGCGCCCGCCGGTACCGACACGCTCGTGCTCGAGATGGCGATGCGTGGCTCGGGCCAGATCGCCGAGCTCGTCGCGATCGCCGAGCCGGACGTGGGCGTGATCGTCAACGTCGGCCCGGTACACCTGGAGTTGCTGGGCTCGCTGGAGGCGATCGCCGCTACCAAGGCCGAGCTGCTCGTCGGCCTGCGCCCCGGGGCGACGGCCGTGGTGCCGTTCGACGAGCCGCTGCTGGATGCTCACGTGCGCACCGACCTGCGGATCGTGACGTTCGGCGAGGGCGGTGACGTGGCTGACCTCGGCGAGCTGGAACTGCCGTTCGACTCCGCCCATATGCGGCGTAATGCGCTGGCCGCGCTGGCCGCGGCGCGAGCCGTCGGCGTCGAGCCGCGGGGACGTCTGGAGGTCACGCTCAGCGCGCTGCGCGGGCAGCGAACCGAGCTGCCCGGCCCGGTCGTCGTCATCGACGACTGCTACAACGCCAACCCGATGTCGATGCGCGCAGCCCTCGACGACCTCTCAGCGTCCGCGTCCGGACGTCGCGTCGCCGTGCTCGGCGACATGCTCGAGCTCGGACCCGACGAGGGGCGCTTCCACGAGGAGCTCGGCGCTTACGCGGCCGCTGCGGGCGTCGACGTGCTCGTCGCGGTCGGTCCGCTTGCGGCACGGATTCGCGAGCGCTTCGACGGCGAGCTGCACGCGGTCGACGACGCCGCGGCCGCCGCCGCGCTCGTGCCCGCGCTCGTGGCGGCGGGGGACACGGTGCTCGTCAAGGGATCGCGCGGCGTCGGCCTGGAGGTCGTCGCCGAGGGCCTGCGCGCGGCGGCAGCGGAGTAAGGCCCCCATGGGAGAGGTCCTCATCGCCGGCACTGCCGCGCTGCTGATCTGCATCTTCCTGTCGCCGAAGTTCATCGACTTCCTGCGCCGGCGCGAGTTTGGCCAGTTCATTCGCGAGGAGGGACCGGAGGCCCACCACGTCAAGGCCGGCACGCCGACGATGGGCGGGATCATCATCGTCATCGCGATCTCGATCCCGTTCTTGATCCTGTCGGAATACGACTGGCGAGCGGTCGGTGTGTACGGCGCGGCGATGGGGTGCGCGCTGCTGGGCTTCGTCGACGACTACACCAAGATCGTGCGGCGCCGCTCGCTCGGATTGAGTGCGAAGGCGAAGCTCGGCATCACGATCGTCATCTCGATCGGGCTGTGGTGGATCGCAACCGAGAAGGCGGGGCTGCCGCAGACGCTGCGCCTGCGGATCGTCGACTATCAGGTCGATCTCGGCTTCCTGGCCGGGATCCCGTTCCTCGTCCTGATCTACCTCGTCGTCGCCGGGACGACGAGCGCGGTGAACCTGACCGACGGCCTGGATGGGCTCGCCGCCGGCTGCGTCGCGATCGTCGCGCTTGCCTACATCGGGATCACGTTCATCACGACCGGTCAGCACGATCTCGCGCTGCTGTCGGGCTGCCTCGTCGGCGCGTGCGTCGGCTTTCTGTGGTTCAACGCGTTCCCGGCGACGATCTTCATGGGAGACACCGGCGCGCTGGGGTTGGGCGGCGCGATCGCCGGACTGGCGATCATGACCAAGACCGAGATCCTGCTCATCCTGCTCGGCGGGATCTTCGTCGTCGAAGCGTTGAGCGTGATGATCCAGGTCTTTTCGTTTCAGACCTTCCGCAAGCGGCCGTTTCTGATGGCCCCGATTCACCACCACTTCGAGGTGATGGGCTGGTCGGAGACGAAGATCATCCTGCGCTTCTGGATCGTCGCCGCGGTCTGCAGCGCGATCGGGTTCACGCTGTACCAGCAATCGGTCACGTAGCTTCCGCGAGGTGGTACCCCGTCCCGCGCTACCTCCGGGCCCGTGGCTCGTCGTCGGCCTCGCCCGCTCGGGCATCGCGGCGGCGCGGGCACTGGCGGCGCTCGGTGAGCGCGCCGTCGCAGTTGACGCCGGTAGGCCGGTGGTGCCGGACGACATCGACGCGCGCCTGGAGACCGACGGGCTGGCGTTCCTCGCCGACGCGCGCGCGGTCGTCAAGTCGCCGGGCGTGCCGCGCGAAGCGGCGGTGATCGCCGCGGCACGAAAGCGAGGTGTCCCCGTGCTCGGGGAGCTCGAGCTCGGCTGGCGGCTGCTGGCCAACGAGTTCGTCGCCGTGACCGGAACGAACGGGAAGACGACGACCGTCGAGCTGCTCGGTCACATCCACCGCGAGGCGGGGCTGGCGGTCGCGGTCGCCGGCAACGTCGGCACGGCGCTCAGCGGCCTCGTCGGGGTGCTGGATCCGGCCGCGGTCGTCGTCTGCGAGACGAGCTCGTTTCAGCTCGAGGACGCGCTCGAGTTCTCGCCCGAGGGCGCCGTGCTGCTCAACCTCCAGCCCGACCACCTCGACCGCCATGGCACGTTCGCCGATTACCTGAGCGCGAAGCTGCGCGTCTTCGCCCGCCAGGGCAACGACGATGTCGCCGTCGCACCGGTGGGGCTCGAGGTCGACGATCTCGGCGGCTGCGCGCGCCGGGTGACCTTCGGCCCCGGAGGCGAGCTGGATGACCGCGCCGGCTTTCTCTGGTGGGACGACGAGCCGCTGATCGCCTATGACGAGATCCGCTTGCGCGGGGCCCACAACCGGTCCAACGCGGCGGCGGCGGCCGCGATCGCCCTGGCCCGCGGAATCGACGTGGACGCCGTGCGCAGCGCCCTGCGCTCGTTCTCCGGGGTCGAGCACCGGCTCGAAGCGGTCGCGTCGATCGCCGGCGTGCTCTACGTCAACGACTCGAAGGCGACGAACGTGGCGTCGACGCTCGTCGCGCTCGCGAGCTTCGAGTCGCCGGTGCACCTGATCCTCGGCGGCGTCGGCAAGGGGCAGGACTTCACGGCCCTGCGCGGCCGCGCGCACCGGACCTACCTGATCGGCGAGGACGCGCCGCGGCTGGCGTCGGAGGTCGGCGGCGAGCGCTGCGGTGACCTCGAGACGGCGGTCGCGCGTGCCCGCGCGGCGGCGAGAGAAGGCGAGGTCGTGCTCCTCTCTCCCGCCTGCGCCAGCTTCGATCAGTTCGCCGACTTCGAGGCGCGCGGGCGCGCCTTCAAGGCGATCGTCGAGTAGCGGGTGAGCAGGGCCAGCAGCGCGAGCGCCGCGCCGGTGATCGCCCACCATGGCAGGCTGCTCCCGCTTCCGGCGTCGTGGTTGGAGTTGGGGTTGGGGTTGGGAAGCCCGGCGAGCCGCGCCAGCTCGGAGGCGGAACGCAGCTTGGTCGCGCCGAGCGCCTCGTTCAGCGCTGTGCGCCAGGCGGGTTGAAGCTTGACCCAGCCGGCGGCGCCGTCGTGCGTGCGGGTGACGCCGAGGCTCGGCAGGTAGTCGAACGCGACGCGGTCGGTCTTTCCGTGCGGTCCGGCGATTACCGTCAGCCGGATCTCGGCGAAGGGCGCGGCGGCCTGCGGCGGCTGCGTCGGATGACCCTGCGCGAGCATCCCACCGAGCTCGTCGCGCGGCACATCGGTGCAGCCGTCGGCGCCGCAGACCTGAGCGGCGATCGCGCCCTTGGACAGCGCTGAGGAGGGGGCGGCGGCGAGCGTGGCCACGGTGATGAGGATCAGCAGGAGAGGTCGCATGTGCCGGGTACACCGCGCACCGCGCGCCCGTTCCCGGAACGCGTGCCGGTCCGGCGGTGTAGAGGTTGTGGTTTGTGAGCCCACCTCCCATCGAGTCCGACCTGCTCGCTCGCTCCCGCGGGGGAGACGTCGCCGCCTACGAACAGCTCGTGCGCCTGCACGAGCAGCTCGCCTTTCGCACCGCGCTGGTGCTGACCCGCAACGCCGCCGACGCCGAGGAGGCGGCGCAGGACGCGTTCGTCAAGGCCTGGGGCGCGCTCGGACGCTTCGATCCGTCGCGGCCGTTTCGGCCCTGGCTGCTGACGATCGTCGCCAACGAAGCGCACAACCGCCGGCGTGCCGCGCGCCGGCGCGAGGGACTCGCGCTGCGCGTGGTTGGGGCTGAGCCGCCGGCGCCCCGCGCTGCGCCGTCGCCCGAGCTCGCGTTGCTGGTCGCCGAGCGACACGCAGCGCTTGTCGCGGCGCTGGAGCGACTGGACGAGCGCGAACGCCAGGTCATCGCCTGCCGCTTCCTGCTCGATCTGTCGGAGATCGAGACGGCGGCGGCCTTGGGGTGCCGTGTCGGCACGGTGAAATCGCGGCTGTCGCGTGCGCTTGCGCGGCTGCGCGCGCAGGTCGAACCGGAGGTGTTACGTGTCTGAGCTGCACGATCGTCTGAGCGCGCTGGCCGCCGATGCGCAGTGGCCGGCGACTCCGGATCTGGCGCCGCGGGTGCGGGCGGCTATCGCGGACGGCGTGACGCCGGCGGCGGCCACGCGGCGCGGTCGCTTGCGGGCTGGCTGCGCCGGTCGCGGTCGCTTGCGGCTCGCTCTAGCGCGACAGCCGGCGGCGGTGCTCGTCGTCGCGCTGCTCGCGCTCGTCGTCGCCGGTTTGCTCGCCGCCGCGCCGGGCGTGCGCTCGGCGCTCCTGCGCACGCTCGGCCTCGAGCACGCGCAGGTCACGCGCGTCGAGCGCCTCCCGCCGACGACGCTCGGGGCGCGGCTCGAGCTCGGCGAGCGCTACACGCTCGCCGCCGCGCGCAAGCGGGCGGGCTTTGCGCTGCGCCGCCCGACGGCGCTCGCGATTCCCGACGAGGTCTTCATCGATCGCGGCGCGGTGACGTTCGTCTACGGCGGGCCGTCCGGGCGACCGATCCTCCTCCAGCAGGTGCCCGGCAGCGCCCGTCCCTACATCCAGAAATTCGCGAAGGTGTTCGGTCGCGTCGACGTCGCGGGCGTGCCGGGCCTGCTCGTCAAGGGCCAGCACGTCACGATCTTCGACCAGCGGCCCGGCGGCCGGCGCGAGGAACGCTCGCGCCTGGCCAAGACGACGCTGCTGTGGGAGCGCGACGGCCTGCTGCTACGGCTCGAGGCCGACCTGTCGGAGGAAGAGCTGCTGCAGATCGCGCGGTCTGTGCGGTGAGAGGTGTCAGATGAGTGACCTCAGAACACGACGGTCCGGTCGCCGTCGCGAACGATCCGGTCCTCGCAATGCCACTGGACGGCGCGGGCGAGGACGATGCGCTCGACGTCGGCGCCCTGGCGCTCGAGGTCCTCTGCGCTGTGGCGGTGCGAGGCGCGGACGACGTCCTGCTCGATGATCGGGCCCTCGTCGAGCTGCTCGTTGACGTAGTGCGCGGTGGCGCCGACGAGCTTGACCCCGCGATCCCGCGCGCGCTCGTACGGTCCCGCGCCCGCGAACGCGGGCAGGAACGAGTGGTGGATGTTGATCACCGGCGCGCCGACCGCTTTCAGAAAGTCGCCGGAGAGGATCTGCATGTAGCGCGCGAGCACGATCAGGTCGAAGTTGCCCGCCAGCAACTCGGCCTGGCGGCGCTCGGCCTCGGGCTTCGTCGAGCGCGTGACCGGGATGTGGACGAACGGGACGCCGAACGCCCGCACCTCGTCGGCGAGATCGGCGTGGTTTGAGATGACGAGCCCGACGTTGAGGTGAAGCTCGCCGCGGCGCGCGCGCCAGAGCAGGTCGAGCAGGCAATGGTCGTAGCGGCTGACCATGATCGCCACGCGCTTGGGAACGCTCGCATCGGTGAACGCCCAATCCATCTCAAACGGCTGACCCACCTCGGACGCGAAGCCGGTAGTCACCTCGTCGCGCACGGCCGCCAGACCGTCGCGGTGAAAGACGGTCCGCAGGTAGAACATGCCGCCCTCGGGATCGGTCGAGTACTGGTCGGACTCGACGATGTTCGCGCCGTGCCGGTGCAGGAAACCCGCGACCGCGGCGATGATCCCGGGGCGGTCCGGGCACGAGACGAGCAGGCGGCCATGGTCGGTGTTGCGGTTTGTCGGCGGCGCCATGTCCGGCGAGAGTACTCAGCGTCAGTGCGTGCCGCGCGAGCACCGGCGGCGACCGACGTCGCGTCCCGAGCGTGCTCGGGATGCCGGGCGCCGGGGGCGTCGCAGTGCGCGTCGTGGTACGGCGACTGGTTGACGGTGCGACAGCGGCGAGGAAATCGCCCGTCGGCGTCGAAGGCCCCAGGCAATGGCCTCTGTCGCCCGGCCCCGCGTTCGCGCTGCCCCGAAGTCCCGGCGCAAGCCCAAGCCGGTCGAATACAACATCCTCCTCACGGCGACGCTCTGCCTACTCGCAGCCGGCGCGGTGATGGTCTACAGCGCGTCCTCGGCGCGGACGCTGCTCGAGAGCGGCGGCGACGGCACGGGCTACCTCGTCAAGTACGTCACCTTCGGCGCCGTCGGGCTCGTCATCTTGCAGGTGCTCGCTCGCGGCGGCTTGGACCTCCTGTCTCGCGTCACGCCCGCGCTGCTGGGGATCTCGTTCCTGCTCCTGCTCGCGGTGAAGATCCCCGGCATCGGCGTCGAGGTCAACGGCGCGCGGCGCTGGCTCGGGGCCGGCTCGCTGCAGTTCCAGCCCTCCGAGCTCATGAAGCTCGCGCTCGTCCTCTACGCCGCCGGGTTGCTCGCCACGACGCCCTCGAGGCTTCGCAACCTCCAGGGCGTTGCGGGCCCGCTGCTGCTCGTCGGCGGCGCCGCGATCCTGCTGATCGCCTCCCAGCCCGATCTCGGCAGCGCCCTCGTCATCGCCTTCACGCTCGGCGCGCTGCTGCTGGTCGCCGGGACGCCGCTGTCGCTGCTGGCGAAGATCGCCGGCGTCGGCGCGGTGTTGGTCCTGCTCTTCATCCTGATCGAGCCCTACCGCGCCGCGCGGCTGACGGCGTTCATCAACCCGTGGGCGCACGCGGACTCCGTGGGCTTTCAGTCCGTCCAGGGCCAGATCGCTGTCGGCTCGGGAGGGCTCTTCGGCGTCGGTCTCGGCGAGTCGGTACAGAAGGTGTTCTACCTGCCCGAGGCACACACCGACTTCATCCTCGCCGTCATCGGCGAGGAGCTCGGTGTCGCTGGGATCTGCGGCCTGCTGTTCCTCTACGGGCTGATCGGCTACGCCGGGCTGCGGACCGCCAAGGCGGCCACGACGCGCTACCAGCAGCTGCTGGCGGCCGGGCTGACCGCGCTGATCCTCTGTCAGGCGCTGTTGAACGTCTGCGCAGTGCTCGGGCTGGCGCCGCTGACCGGTGTGCCGCTGCCCTTCATCTCGTCCGGGTCGAGCAGCCTGATCGTCATGCTGGCGACGATGGGCGTGCTGCTGAACCTGGCGGCGCGCAACACGAGCCACCTCATGGCGCTGACCGAACCGGCCGGGCGGCGCGACGATGCGCGAGGATCACCCCGTGCTGAAGGTCCTCATCGCAGCGGGCGGGACGGCCGGTCACGTGGTGCCCGCGCTGGCGGTCGCTGAGCGGCTGAAGGCCGCGGGCGCTGAGGTCGTCTTCGCGGGCGGCGAGCGCGCTGAGGCGCAACTCGTCCCTGCGGCCGGATACGAGCTGCGGACGCTGCGCGTCGAGGGGCTGAGCCGGAGCAACCCCTTGCGCGCCGCACGCGCGGCGCTGCGCGCGGCGCTCGCGCTGGGAGCCGCACACGGGATCTTGCGCGAGCTGGCACCCGACGCCGTGCTCGGCGGCGGCGGCTACGTCTCCGGGCCGGTCGGCCTTGCCGCGCTGGCGCGCCGCACGCCGCTGATCCTGACCGAGGCCGACAGCCATCTGGGCATCACGAACCGCCTGCTCGCCGGCCGCGCGCGGCGCGTGTGCCTGGCGTTTCCGATCGCGGGCCGCAGCGCCCCGCGCTATCTCGTCACCGGTCGGCCGGTGCCGCCTCCGGCGACCGATCGCGCCCGCGCTCGTGCGCGCTTCGGCCTGCATCCCGGCGAGCTGTGCGTGCTCGTCTTCGGCGGGTCGCTGGGGGCGCGGACGATCAACGAGGCCGCCGTCGAGGCGTTCCGCGCCGTGCCGTTCGCGGTGCTGCACGCCGCCGGGACACGCGACCACGATGCGCTTGCGCCGCGCGTCGAGGGCGAGCGCTACGACCTGCGCCCGTACATCGACGACTTCGCGGAGGCGCTCGCCGCATGCGACCTGTGCGTCGCGCGCGCGGGCGGGTCGATCTTCGAGATCGCCGCTGCCGGCAAGCCCGCGGTTCTCGTGCCCTATCCGCATGCGAGCGCCGACCACCAGACCGCTAACGCGCGCTGGATGGCCGCCGCGGGTGCCGCGGTCGTCATCCCAGATGCCGAGCTGACCGCGGGGCGGCTGAGCAGGGAGGTCGGCACGCTGATCGGCGACCGCTCGCTGCTGGCGTCGATGGCGGCTGCCTCCGCAGCGCTGGCCCGGCCCGACGCCGCGCAGGCGGTCGCCGACGAGGTGCTGGCGGCGGCCGGAGCGCCACGGCGATGAGCACCACCGAGTGGGCTGGGCGGCGGCTGCACTTCGTCGGCATCGGGGGCGCGGGGATGAGCGGGCTGGCGCTGCTCGCGCAGTCGCTGGGGGCGATGGTCACCGGCTCGGACCGCGCAGCGTCGCCCTACCTGGAGCGCGTCCTCGCCGCCGGAATCGACGGGCGCGTCGGTCACGATGCCTCCAACGTCCCGGCCGCCGACGATGTCGAGGTCGTCGTCTCGACCGCGATCGCCGGCGACAATCCCGAGCGCGTCGCGGCGCGCGAGCGCGGCGTGCGCGAGCTGCATCGCGGCGAGCTGCTCGGTGAGCTCAGTCGCCTGCGCCGGACGCTCTCGATCGGCGGCACGCACGGCAAGACGACGACGGCCTCGATGGCGGCGCACGCGCTGCTGGCGCTGGGCTGGGAGCCGAGCTACGTGATCGGCGGCGAGCTGCGCACGAGCGGGACGAACGCCGCCTTCGGCGCCGGCGAGTGGCTCGTCGTCGAGGCCGACGAGTCCGATCGCTCGTTCGTGCACCTGCGCTCGGAGATCGCGGTCGTGACAAACATCGAGCTCGATCACCACACGACCTACGCCTCGCACGTCGACCTGGAGCGGGCGTTCAGGGAGTTCCTCTGCCATGGCCTGCGGCGCGTCGTCGCCGACACGCCCGAGGCCGAGGCGTTTCTCGATCGCGTCGGGATCGTCGAGGCCGCGTTCTTCGGCGCAACGGAGATCGAGCTACACGAAAGCGGGTCGCGCTTCGTCTGGGCCGGCCAGCAGGTGGAGCTCTCGGTGCCGGGCGTCCACAACGTCGCCAACGCCACGGCGGCGCTGACGGCCTGCGTCATCGCCGGCGCCCATCCCAAGGCGCTGGCGGGCACGCTGGCCGACTTCGCCGGCGCCGGGCGGCGCTTCCAGCGGCTGGGTGAGACGGCGAGCGGCGCGCTCGTGATCGACGACTACGCCCACCACCCGACGGAGTTGCGCGCGACGATCCACGCGGCTCGGACGCTTGGCCGGCGCCGCATCGTCGCCGCGTTCCAGCCGCATCTGTTCTCGCGCACCGGGGTGCTCGCGCGCGAGTTCGGCGCGGCGCTGGCGCTCGCCGATGTCGCGGTCGTGCTCGACGTCTACCCGTCGCGCGAGCGCGCGGAGGACTTCCCCGGCGTGACCGGGCTGCGCGTCGCCGAGGCCGCCGCCGACGCCGCCCGCGGCCACGCGGTCGCGTGGGCGCCGGACTTCGACGCGGCCGAGCGGGTCCTGCGGGCCGCGCTGCGCCCCGGCGACCTCTGCCTCGTGATGGGCGCCGGCAACATCGACGAGCTCGGGCGGCGGCTGGTCGCGTAAGCGGGGGTGTTCCGGGTGCGTCGCTCTTACAGCGACCAAGCCGGAACATCCCGTGCCTACTGCTGCCAGCTGTGCCCGACGAACACCGGCTCGGGGACGAGCTCGACGCCGAACGCGTCGTGCACCCCGCCGGCGATCTCGCGGGCGAGCGCGACGAGCTCCGCGGTCGTTCCAGCGCCGCGGTTGCACAGCGCGAGCGTGTGCTTGGAGGAGATCGCGATCCCGTCCGGACTGCCGTGGCCGCGTGTGAAACCGGCGCGCTCGATGAGCCACGCCGCGGAGATCTTGACCGAACGCGGCGCCACCGGCCATGCCGGCGGCCGCACGTCCTCCCCGAGCCGCTCGGCGGCGCGCTGCTGGAACGCCTCGAAGTCGCGCGCCGGCAGGATCGGGTTCGTGAAGAACGAGCCCGCGCTGACGGTGTCGGCGTCGGCGGGATCGAGGACCATCCCCTTGCGGCGCCGCAGGGCGAGCACCGCCTCGCGCACCTCGGCGAGCGGCGCGCGCTGGCCTTCGGCGACCCCCAACCGCGCCGCGAGCTCGCCGTAGCGAACCGGCTCCGACAGCGGCGTGGGCTCGAGCGCGAAGCTCACCCGTAGCACGACCCAGCGCCCGGGGTCTCGCTTGAAGACGCTCGAGCGGTAGTCGAAGAGGCAAGCCTCGGGCTCAAGCTCGTGGACCTCGCCGCTCAGCCGATCCAGCGCGCGCACGCCGACGATCACGTCCGCGACCTCCTGACCGTAGGCGCCGACGTTCTGGATCGGCGTCGCCCCGACGCTGCCCGGGATGCCCGACAGCGCCTCGACCCCGGAGAGCTCGTCGGTGACGCAGGCCGCAACGAGCGCGTTCCAGTCCTCGCCCGCAGCGACCTCCAGCCGGACCCTGCCGTCGCCCATCCGCTTGCCCTGCACGCCGCGCGTCGCGACCCGCACGACGGTGCCCGGGAAGCCGTCGTCTGCGACGACGACATTGCTGCCGCCGGCCAGCACGAGCAGCGGCTCACCAGCGGCGTCGACCTCGGTGACGATCGCCACGAGCGACTGCTCGTCGGCCGCGTCGACCATGCGCCTCGCCGGGCCGCCCAGGCGCAGCGTCGTCAGCGTGCTCAGGGCGGGAAGCTCGGCCACGCGAAGAACACTAGATCCCGCGCCGGGCTCAACCACCGATCGTGTCCACCAGCAGGAAGAGGTTCAGCGCGATGATCATCGACGCCACGATGCTCGCGACGATCGTCGTCGCGCGCCGGTTGACGAGCTCGCCCATGACGTCGGCGCGGCGCGTCAGCAGGATCATCGGCACGAGGGCGAAGGGGATGCCGAACGACAGCACCACCTGAGAGATCACGAGCGTGGTCGACGGGTCCAAACCGAGCCCGAGCACGACGAGCGACGGTGCCATCGTCACAGCGCGGCGCAGGAACAGCGGGATGCGGCGGTCGATGAAGCCCTGCATGACGACCTGGCCGGCGTAGGTTCCGACGCTCGAGCTCGAAAGTCCCGACGCCAGCAGCGCCACCGCGAACGCCAGCGCGGCGCCACCGCCGACGAGTGTCTTCAAACCGGCATGAGCTCCCTCGATCGAGTCGACGACCGTGTGCCCCGAGTCGTGAAACAGGCCGGCCGCCACGACGAGCATCGTGAGGTTGATGACGCCCGCGAGCGTCATCGCGATCAACACGTCGGCGCGCTGGAAGCGCAGCAGCTCGCGGCGCTCGGCGACGCTGGCGGTCGGGATGCGCCGTGCCGTCAGCGCCGAGTGCAGGTAGACGACGTGCGGCATGACGGTCGCACCGAGAATGCCGACGGCCAGCAGGAGGCTGTCGGTCCCCGCCAGCTGCGGGACGAGCCCCGACGCGAAGCCCGAGACATCGACGCCGACCTGCGCCAGGTCGTAGGCGAACCCGAACAGCACAAGCGCCAGCAGGGCCGCGATCGCCAGCTCAAAGCGACGGTAGCCGCGCGACTGCAGCGCGAGGACGCCGAAGGCGACCACTGCGGTCATGAGCCCGGCGGCGAACGGCGGCACCCCGAAGAGCAGGTTCAGCGCGATCGCGGCGCCGACGAACTCGGCCAGGTCGGTGGCCATGGCGATGAACTCGGCCTGGATCCACAGCCCCCACGTGACCGGGCGCGGGAAGTGCTCCCGGCACAGCTCGGCAAGGTCGCGGCCGGTGGCGACGCCGGTCTTCGCGGAGAGGTACTGCACGAGCATCGCCATCAGGTTTGCGACGACGATCACCCAGACGAGCAGGAATCCGTACCGCGCCCCGGCCGCCACGTTGGTGGCGAAGTTCCCCGGGTCGACGTACGCGACGGCCGCGACGAACGCCGGCCCGAGCAGCGCGACCACGCCCCGCACGCGGCCACGCTCGCGTATCCGGCGAAGCGGCGTGTCGAGCTCGAGCAGCACGTCGGGCAGCTGGCCGACGGCCTCGTCGTCGCGGCGCGGTTGCGAGGTGGTCGTCAACGGCGGCGGCGAGAGGCGCGCGCTCGCAGCGCAGCAACGCGCAGAGGGTTGTATCGACCAGAAGGATCTGTCATGTCTGACGCAAAGCTTAGACACGGCAGAATCTCTGCCAAGGAACGACGAGTCGGCAGGGGCCCGGCCTGGCGCGGCGAACATCGCCTGCGATGGCCCCGTTCGCACGCCGCCGCGTCATGCGCGTGGTCCTCGGCATCGCCCTGGCGCTCGCGGTGCTGACCCCGCTCGCATTGTGGTTGCGCGACAGCTCGCTCGTACGCGTCACGCACGTGACGATCACCGGGATCGACGGGCGTCAAGCACGGGAGATCCGCAACGTGCTGGCTGGCGCCGGCGAGGACATGACGACGCTTCACGTGCGCGAGAACGCGCTCCTCACCGCGGTCGCGCCGTATCCGATCGTGCGCAGCCTGCGTACCGAGACCGACTTCCCGCACGGGCTGAAGATCGTCATCAACGCCTACGAGCCCGTCGGCGCGCTGCAGGCGGACGCCGGCGGCGTAACGCCGGTCGCCAGCGACGGCACGCTGCTGCGCGGAGCCGGAGGCCGCGACCTACCGCTGCTCGGCGTCAAGACGATCCCGGGCGGTGACCGCGTCGGCAACAAGACCACGATGGGAGCGGTCAATCTGCTGGCCCTCGCGCCGCCGGCGCTGCGCGCGCGCGTCGTGCGCGTATACCGCGGCAAACGGGGATGGGCGCTCAGCGTGCAGGACGGCCCGAAGCTCTACTTCGGCGCGGCCGGCCGTCTGAGGGCGAAGTGGCAAGCGGCCGCGCAGGTGCTGGCGCATCGAACTTCGACCGGCGCGCGTTACGTCGACGTCCGGATTCCCGAGCGTCCGGTAGCCGGTGGACTCAAGCCCCGGGCGGTCCAGTCTCAACCTCAACTATAGAATTAGCCCACTCTCAGCGTGTTTCTCCTGCACAGGTTGAGAGTCCGGCGTTTTGCAATCGCTGTTGCGCGAGTAGACTTCGCGTTGACATCCGTTCCGGCCCGTGCTTACTGTGGTTTTCGCAGGATCGGGCCGGGGAGCCGAAATCTCTCAACGCTAACTCTAGGGTCGGACGCGTCTGTCATGGAATCCAGCAGCAGCTATCTCGCTGTCATCAAGGTCGTCGGCGTCGGCGGCGGCGGTACGAACGCGGTCAACCGCATGGTGGACGCCGGCCTGCGCGGGGTGGAGTTCATCTCCGCCAACACGGATGCCCAGGCGCTGCAGATGACCGACGCTGACATCAAGCTCAACATCGGCCACGACCTGACCAAGGGCCTGGGCGCCGGCGCGAACCCAGAGGTCGGCTTCGGCGCGGCCGCGGAATCGCGCGACGACATCAAGGAGGCGCTGAAGGGCGCCGACATGGTCTTCGTCACCGCCGGCGAGGGCGGCGGCACCGGTACCGGCGCTGCTCCGGTCATCGCCGAGATCGCCAAAAACGAGATCGGCGCGCTGACCGTCGGCGTCGTCACGAAGCCGTTCGAGTTCGAGGGCAGCCAGCGCACGCGCCAGGCCGAGGAGGGCATCGAGCGACTGCGCGAGGTCGTCGACACGCTGATCGTCATCCCCAACGAGAAGCTGCTGTCGGTCGTCGAGCGCCGCACGACGATGATCGACGCTTTCCGCGAGGCCGACAACGTCCTGCGCCAGGGCGTGCAGGGGATCACCGACCTGATCACGATCCCCGGCCTCATCAACCTCGACTTCGCCGACGTGCGCACGATCATGCAGGACGCCGGTTCCGCCCTGATGGGCATCGGCACGTCCAACGGCGAGAACCGCGCGGCCGAGGCGGCGCGGATCGCGATCTCCAGTCCGCTTATCGAAGAGAACGTCGAAGGCGCCACGGGGATCCTGCTGAACATGACCGGGGGCAAGGACCTCGGTCTGTTCGAGGTCAACGAGGCGGCCGAGATCGTCCGCGAGGCGGCGGCCCCGAACGCAAACATCATCTTCGGCGCGGTCATCGACGAGACCCAGGGCGACGAGGTCCGCGTGACCGTGATCGCGACCGGCTTCGACCATAGCCGCCGCAGCATGGGGACTGGCGGCGGCGTGCGCGGACGGCAAGAACCGCAGCGCCAGCCGCCTCCGCGCGACCGCGGCCCGCGCTACGACGATCGCGAGCGCTCGTCGCTGGAGATCTCCGACGACGAGATCGAGATCCCGCCCTTCCTGCGCTGAGCCTGGATCCACCGATTCTCGCGACGCTCCCGACGCCGAGCCATCCACGATCTTCGGTGGATCCAGGCTAAGCGAGCGCCGGTCGGCTCGCAGTCATATTCCCCACGCGTTAGCGTCAGCGCGGTACGGTCCGTGCCGATGGAGGCAGGGCTGACAGAGCCGGGGACGCCCGACGACGTCGTCGTCACGAACAACGCGCGGCAGCCAGTCGAGGATTCGACGCTCGGCGTCGAAGTCCAGCTCAAGCTCGCCGCCGGAAAGCCGCGCCACCGCCTGGTCTCGCTCGGCGACTCGCTGACGCACGGCTTCAAGAACTTCGCCGTGCACGACACGCACCTCTCCTACCCGGCGATGATCGCGCGCGAGCTCGGCTGGGAGCGCGAGTTCCGGATCCCGCTCTACGACAGTCCCGGCGGCCTGCCGCTCGACCTCGAATGGCTGCTGCGCGCGCTCGAAACCCAATTCGGCGACAACTTGAGCGGGCTGGGCGAGACCGTCGCCACGATCGGCGAGGCTCGGCGCCTGCTCGAGATCCACGAGGACTTCTGGGAACGCGGTATCGGGTCGCGCTTCATGCGCCAGCCGAACATCAACCACAACCTCGCGATCTACGGCTGGGACCTGCGCGACACGCTCTCACGCAACGCCGACATCTGTCACGGCGAGCTCGTCCCGGCTGTCGACAGGCCGTGGCCGGGGTTGCCCCAGAACGCCGGCACGATCGCCGCGCTGCGGGTGCTCGAGAGCGCGCGCGACGCGGGTCGCAAGGCTCTGACTCCGCTTGAGGCTGCCGCGCAGCTCGGTGCCGAGGGCTCGCTTGCCGACTCCGGCCAGCCACTCCCCGACGAAGACGGCATCGAGACGCTGACCGTCTTCCTGGGCTCCAACAATGCCCTGCCGACGGTCCTCACGCTCGACGTGAGGTGGAGCCGTCTGGACTACGCGATCTTCGGCGCGAAGGACGCGTACACCGTCTGGCGCCCGACGCACTTCGCCGCCGAGCTGCGCGCGGTTGCCGACGCCGTCCGGCGCATTCGCGCGCGCCACGTGCTGTGGCTGACGATCCCGCACGTGACGATCGCGCCAATCGCGCGCGGATTCGGCGGCAAGGTGAGCGAGGAGTCGCGCTACTTTCAGTACTACGGGCGTCCGTGGGTCAAGGAGGACGCGATCGTCGCCAAGCCGGAGCGCTATCCGCACCTCACCGCCGGGCAGGTGCGCGCGGTCGACAGCGCGATCGACCAGTACAACGAGGCCATCTGCGACCAGGTGCGAGCGGCGCGCACGTCGGGCCTGGACTGGCATGTCATCGACCTCTGCGGCGTGCTCGACCGCCTGGCCCTGCGTCGCTACATCGAGCATCCCGAGGCGCGGCCGGAGTGGTGGACGCCGTATGAGATCCCGCAGGCGCTCGTCGACGCGCTCGGCTTCACGCCCACGACCGAGTTCATCCGCTCCGACCCCGGTGGCATCACCGCCGGCGGGGTCGTCGGCCTGGATGGCGTGCACCCGACGACGAGCGGCTACAGCCTGATCGCGCATGAGTGCATCAAGGTGATGAAGAAGATCGGCGTGCGCTTCTACACGCCCGGGGGCGAGGAGCGCCAGGATCCGCAGGTGGACTTCGCCGGTGTCGCGCAAGCGGACACGCTGCTTTCCGAACCGTTGACGTCCGGCTCGTCGACGCTCGAGCTGCTCGGAAAGCTCGACGAGCGCTTTGCGCTGATCGCCGGATTCGAGCGTGCGATGCGCCGGCGCAAGCAGCCGTGAGGGACCGTTAGCTCTCGTCAAGATCCGGGCTCCGACCCAGAGGACAGACCCCAAGGTTCATGCTTTCGGCCCCCGGAACCGACAGGTCGCTTCGCTAGCCTGCGCCTGTGACGTCGTCCACGCTCAAGCGCACGCCGCTGTTTGAAAGCCATCGGCAGGCTGGCGCCAAGCTGGTCCCGTTCGGCGGTTGGGAGATGCCCGTCCACTACGTCGACGGCATCCGCGCCGAGCACCTCGCGGTGCGCACCGCGGCCGGCGTCTTCGACGTCTCGCACATGGGTGAGGTCGAGGTACGCGGCACCGACGCCGAGATGTTCTTGCAGCGCGTGTACTCAAACGACGTGTCGACGATGGTGGTCGGGCGGGCGCAGTACAGCTTGATCTGCGACGAGGACGGGGGCGTGCTCGACGACGTCTTCTCCTATCGCCTCGAACGCGATCGCTTTCTCACCGTCACGAACGCCTCCAACCACGTTGCGGACGTCGCCTGGCTGCGCGCGCACGCCGAGGGCTTCAGCGTCGAGATCGTCGACGCGCACGAGGCCTACGCCATGCTCGCCGTCCAGGGTCCGCTCGCGCGCGAGATCGTCCAGGCCGCGGCCGACCACCCGCTGCCTGCGCGGATGCAGGCCGGCGCGCGCGTCGTCCACGGGCGTCGGGCGCTCGTCTGCGGGACGGGCTACACCGGCGAGGACGGCGTCGAGCTGCTCGTCGATCCCGAAGACGCGCCGGCGCTGTGGGACGAGATCGTCCGCCGCGGCGCCGTGCCATGTGGCCTTGCCTCGCGCGACACGCTGCGTCTGGAGGCGTGCTTTCACCTCTACGGCAATGAACTCTCCACCGACCGCGGCCCGATCGAGGCCGGGCTGGGCTGGGTCTGCGTGGAGGACACGGGCTTTATCGGCTCGGACGCCGTGCGCGCCGCGCGCGAGAACGGCACCAGCGAGCTGCTCGTGCCCTTCAAGCTCATCGGCCCGGGCATCGCCCGCCAGGGCAATCCTGTCGTCGGCGGCGGCGAGGTGACGAGCGGCACGCTCTCGCCGAGCCTGGACATCGGCATCGGGTTGGCCTACCTGCCGACCGCCAGGGCCGTGAAAGGCGAGCGGTTCGAGATTGACGTGCGGGGAAAGCTTCGTCCGGCGCTTGTCGCGTCCAGGCCCCTATACCGCCAACCGCCCAAGGAGAGCGATGGCTGACGCCAGCTACCCGGAGGAGTTGCTGTACCACCCCGATCACGACTGGGCGCGCGTCGACGGCGATATCGCAACGTTCGGCATCACCTGGTTCGCCCAGAGCGAGCTCGGGGAGGTCGTGTTCTTCGATCCGCCCGAGGTCGGCACGTCCGTGGAGGCGAACGAGTTCTATGCCGAGGTCGAGTCCGTCAAGGCGGTCTCGGATGTCGTCGCGCCGCTGTCGGGCGAGATCGTCGAAGTGAACACGGCGCTGGCCGACAACCCGGAGGCGATCAACGAGGATCCCTACGGCGCCGGGTGGATGGTGAAGGTCAAGCTGGCCGACAAGGGGGAGGCCGACGCGCTGCTCGGTCACGAGGCCTACGAGGACACGCTGACATGAGCGGCTACACCGGCGTCACCCCCGCGGACCTCGAGCACATGCTCGGCGCCATCGGCGTGGACTCGGTCGAGGAGCTGTTCGATTCGATCCCGCCGGGCGTGCGGCTGCGCCGGCCGATCGACCTGTCGCCCGGCCAGCCCGAGCAGGACGTCTACGCGGAGCTGCGGCGCCTGGCCGAGCGCAACGTCTCGGCCGAGGAGGAGATCACGTTCCTCGGCGCGGGGATGTACGACCACTACGTCCCGTCGATCGTCGACATGCTGATGTCGCGCTCGGAGTTCCTGACGCCGTACACGCCCTACCAGCCCGAGGTCAGCCAGGGCGGGCTGCAGGTCATGTTCGAATACCAGACGGCGATCTCCGAGCTCACCGGCCTGCCGGTCTCGAACGCCTCGGTCTACGAGGGCCCGAGCGCCGTCGGAGCCGCGGCCTATCTCGCCAAGCTCACGAACAAGCGCCCGCGCCTGCTGGTCAGCCGCGGCGTGCACCCACACAGCCGCGAGACGTTGCGCACGCTCGCGGTCGGCTACGGCACCACAGTGCAAGAGATCGCGCTCGACGACGGCGTCACCGACGTCGACGCGCTGCGCGACGAGCTGGATGACGACGTCGGCGCGGTCGTGCTCCAGCAGCCGAACTTCCTCGGCGCCGTCGAGGACGTCGCCACGATCGCCACCGCCGCCCACGAGGACGGCGCGCTCGTGATCTGCTCGGCCGACCCGCTGACGCTCGGCGTGCTCGAGGCGCCCGGCAACCAGGGCGTCGACGTCTGCGTCGGCGAGGGCCAGTCGCTCGGTAACCGGCTGGACTTCGGCGGTCCCTCGTTCGGCTTCTTCGCCGCGACGGATGCGCACCTGCGCAGGATGCCCGGGCGGATCGCGGGCGAGACGACCGACGTCGACGGCCGGCGGGGCTTCGTGCTGACGCTGCAGACGCGCGAGCAGCACATCCGCCGCGAGCGCGCGACGTCGAACATCTGCACGTCGCAGGCGCTCAACGCGCTTGGCGGCGTCGTGTACCTCAGCTGGCTCGGGCGTCAGGGGATCGTCGAGATCGGCGAGCTCATGCTCCAGCGCACGCATTACGCGCGGGAGACCCTGGCGGAGCTGGACGGGGTACACAAGCTCCACGACCGGCCGGTCGTGCGCGAGTTCGCGCTGCGCCTGGACGCGCCGGTCCAGCGCGTGCTCGATCGCTGCGCTGCCGCCGGCATCAACGCCGGCTACGCACTCGGGCGCTCCTACGAGGAGTACGACGACGGCCTGCTCGTCGCGATCACCGAGCAGCGCACGCGGGCGGACATCGACCGGCTCGCGGCCGTCCTCGGCGAGGCGGTCACCGCCGAACGCAGAACGAGCGCCAAGGTGGCGGTATGAGCGACGCGGTGGGCACCCCGCAGCAGCGCGAGCGCGCGACGACGATCTATGAGAAGGGCGCGCCCGGGCGGCGCGCGTTCGTGGCGCCGGCACTCGACGTGCCGCAGGTCGACGGGCTGATCCCGCGGGCGCTGCGGCGCGCCGAGCCGCCGAAGCTGCCGGAGGCGACCGAGCCCGAGATCGTCCGCCACTACGTCAACCTCTCCAAGCGCAACTTCGACCTCGACTCGGGCTTCTATCCGCTCGGCTCGTGCACGATGAA
>JAWVGJ010000025.1:0-21107 GCA_033855115.1 Solirubrobacteraceae bacterium | reverse complement strand
TCGTCAAGGAGGTGCAGGAGGTCTACGTGTCCCAGGGCGTGGACATCAACGACAAGCACATCGAGCTGATCGCGCGCCAGATGCTCAAGAAGGTGCGCGTCGACCAGAAGGGCGACACGGACTACCTCCCGGGGGTGTTCGTCGACCGCTTCGAGTTCGCGCGCGTCAACGGCGACATCATCGCCAAGGGCGGCGAGGCGGCCCAGTACGAGGACATCATCCTCGGCATCACGAAGGCGTCGCTGAACACCGACTCCTTCCTCTCGGCGGCCTCCTTCCAGGAGACGACGAAGGTGCTGACCGATGCCGCCCTTGAGGGCAAGATCGACCGCCTCAACGGCCTGAAGGAGAACGTGATCATCGGCAAGCTGATCCCGGCGGCCACCGGCTTGAAGCGCTACCGGCGCATCGAGATCGAGCCGGCGGAGCCGCTGCCGCGGGCAATGGACGATGTCGGCCTGCTCGACCAGGACGAGATCGCCGCCGAGCTCGGGCTCGGCGACGGCGACGGCCTGGGCGGCTTCGGCTCAGCCTTCAACGAGGACATCGCCTCGCTGGAGGAGATCGGCACGGGCGCCGGGGACACCGGCTTCGCCGAGGAGCTCGCCGACCTGGACGTGCCAGACGAGCGCGAGTAGATCGCGGCGCTTGGTTCTGCACGAGGGCCCGCCAGGATTGGCGGGCCTTCGTCAGTTGCGCGCCGGGTGCCTGGTCGATCTGTTCATGTCTGACCTGAACAACTCGGCCCGCCCCCTCGGGCGAGGGCAATGCTTGCGCCCTGGTGCGCCACACGCGGCCGGCATCTGCCGCCGTACGGCCTCACCGTCTCATCCCTGGGACTGCGCGCTCACCTGCGCCAGCGCTGACGCGAACCGCTCGCCATGCCCGGCGTTCGTCTCCACGACCGCCCGCGCTCGCAGGCAGGTGCGCATCCGCCGTGGGGCCACCGTGCGATCGAGGCGCACGACCCGGCCGTGACGGTCGAGCCATAGGAGGTCAAGCTCGAAGCGCATCCCAGCGGTGTGGATCGAGCGGCAGCGGTCGAAGAGCATCGCGTGGTCGGCGGGCAGGTCGTCGAGCCTTGCGAGGCCCAGCATCCTGGAGCGGCGGTTGCCGGCGACGAGGAGCGCGAGCCCGCCCGGCAGCGGGCGGCACTCGAGGCCGTCGAAGCGAGCGCCGAGCGTCACTGCGGCCGAGTCGGCGGCGTCGAGGGCCTGCCGTCGGGCAGTGCGCCGGCCCACGCTCGCAGGCGCGCGACGTGCGCCTGGATGAGACCCGAGGCCGGCGCCGTCTCGACGAGAAGGGTCGGTCCCTGTCGACGGGCGGCCCATGCGCGGCAGGCGTCGTCGTGGGCGTCGTCGATCCATGCGAGCGCGCGCTCTGCGCCGGCATAGGCCTCGATCGCCGCGAGCTTCCAATGGCCGTGTCCGCGGCCCGGATTGCGGTCGAAGGAGAGAAACGGGAGCGCGCTGGGTAGACCGAGCGCTCGGGGCAGGTGCTCGTTGGCCTTCTCCTCCCAGCCGCTGCACCAGACAAGGTCGAACGACGGCATGAGTGCGAGAAGGTGGTTTCCCGCGACGCCCGAAAGGAAATGCATGACCCCGTCTACGTTGTGGAAGGCGCCCGCCGGACGAACGTTCGATTGCCAGTCCCACAGCGAGATGACGCCGTCGATGTCAACGAAGAGGACCGGTTTGTCCCGCATCCGTTGTGATTCTGTGGAAATTCTGTCTGTGCCCGTCATCGTGCCCTGGATCTCGCTAGCCTGCCTTCAGCGCACGACGCGGGTCAAGCGTGTCCACCGGGCTGTCGATGGTAGGGGTGTCGCCCGGCGCCTAGTATCGCCGTCGTCGGACCCGTCGCGCTGATCGCCTAATGGCTATTCAACTTGGCATACTCATCGCGCTGCTGTGCGCGTTCGCGTCGAACCTGGCGTTCCTGTACAAGCACCGCGGAGCCTGCAGCGCCTGCAGCGTCGACATCCGCCACCCGCTGCGCTCGGCGGCGTCGCTGTGGAGCCAGCGCTGCTTTGCGATCGGCATGGGCGTGGGCCTCATCGCCTGGTTGCTGCACGTCGTCGCGATCTCACTGGCGCCGCTGTCGATCGTGCAGGCGGTGCTCTCCGGTGGGCTCGTGCTGCTCGCCGTGATGGCCGATCGCCTGTTCGGTTTCAGCGTCGGGCCGCGCCAATGGTGGGGTCTCGCGATGACCGGCGTAGGCCTCATCCTGCTCGGGATCACGCTGCCGGCCAGCCATGGCGCGCACGCGTCCTTCTCGGTGGCCGCGATGATCGCCTTCGAGGCCGGCCTGTTCGGGCTCGGCGCCCTGTTCATCATGGGCCCGCGCCTCGGCGGCCCAGCCGAGCACCACGGCGTCATGCTCGCGGCCGCGGCCGGCATCCTGTTCGGCGTCTGCAACCTCGGCGTCAAGGCGCTGACCGGCATCGTCGGGCCGCACGGCGTGACCGGCGTGCTGCTCAGCCCGTGGATGTGGGTCGCTCTGTGCGCCTCGGCGGCGGCGTTCTACGCCTCGGCGCGCTCACTTCAGGACGGCGATGCCGTCCCGGTGATCGCGATCACCGGCACGGCCGCGAACATCGCGACGATCGCCGGCGGCATCATCGTCTTCGGCGATCCGATCCCCAGCAACGCGCTGGGCATCGCGGTGCAGGCGTTTGCCTTCGTGCTCGTCATCGTCGCTTCAGCTCTTACGCCGGCGCCGATCCGCGCCGCGCGGGCAGCGACCGGCGCTCCGGCGGCGTCGGCGGCGTAACGCTGAGTGGCTCGAGCTCGTACTCGAGCAACTCGACGCCCAGCTCGTTCGACGGATCGCTCGCGCCGGTGGGCCGCCAGCCACGGCGCGCGTAGAAGGCCCGCGCTCGCGCCTGGCCCGCCGGGGTCCACAGCCGGGCGCCCTCAAAACCGCGCTGCGCCATGCCGTCGACGATGTGCGCGTGCAGTTCGTGCGCGACGCCGCTGCCCCAGTACGGCTCGCGCACGAACAGGTGCGCCAGCCGCGCGAGACCACCGAGCGGCCGCACGTCGCCGGGGTGCTCCGGTCGCGCCGCCGCGTGTCCGACCGGTTCGCGACCTTCGAAGGCGATCACGGCCCACGAGCCGTCGCGGGGAAAGCGCTGTACCAAGCCGGTCAGCATCTCCAGGCGGTCCGGCGGCTTCCATCTCACGTCCGCCCACGAGCGGTACGTCATGAAGCCGGCGACGAGATTGTCGGCGATCATGCCAAGGTCGGCCGTCGTGGCGGCTCTGAACGTGAACCTGGCCATATGCTCCAGGCTAGCCTTGCCGGGCGAGCTTCGGACCGACCAAGTCAGTCCGCGAACCGGTCAGCAGCACGCCGGCGACCTGCTCGGGGTCGTCCTAGGTCGGGACGTGGCCGCAGCCGGCGAGCCACACGTGCCGCGCGCGGGCCCATGATCTCGCGCGCGCGACGGCCCTGTGCGTCCCGGCCCAGTCCGCATCGCAAGATCCACCGTCCGATCGAGCACGCGCGCTGTCGTGCGCGAAGCCCCGAGCGAACTACGCGCGAACGCGCGCTCGCGCCCGCGTGCGAAGCCGATCGGCGAGAGCGCGGTGGCGGTGCGGGTCGCGGCCGTGTGCGCAGCACAAGCGGCTCGCCGGAGCCCTGGCGGACATGGTTGAGCATGGGTCGAATCTAGTCCTCGAGCCCGGTCATCCAGGGCCGGATCACGAATGGTCGCCGCATGCCGGCGCGCCAGACGGCAGAATGGCGACGATGAGGCGCCCGCCCACGGCCGCCGTGCTGTCGGCTGTCCTCGCCGCGGCGCTGCTGACGAGTACCGCTACGGCCAAGACGGCTGCGCCGAAGCAGTCCACGGCAACGACGAAAAAGAAGCAGGCGAGCATCCCTGTGCCGTCGCTGCCCCGCGCGGCTCGCGGCCTGGAGACGATCGTGCAGGACGACGGCCTGATGCTCTACCGGCCCGCCGAGGAGGTCAAGGCTGCGGTCGCGCGGATGAAGGCGCTCGGCATCGACCGCGTGCGCATCACGGCCAGCTGGTCGTCGTTGACCCGCGGGGCCGACCTTGAGCAGAAGCCGGACTTCGACGCCCGCGATCCGGCCGCATACGAACAGTCGCGCTGGAAGGCGCTGGACACGGCGATCCGCGCCATCACGGCCGGTGGTCTGAAGGCGCTCGTCGACATCGGTTTCTGGGCGCCGCCGTGGGCGACGAGCGATCCCGGCCCGCGGGCGCGTGCGAACATCGACCCTCAGGCCTACGCCGACTTCGCCGCTGCCGTCGCGCTGCGCTACTCGGGCGCCTTCGCGCCGACGCCCGACCCCGTCGAGGAGGCGCCGTCGCCGACGCCCGATCAGGACCTCCTGCAGTCGCTTCTCCAACCCTTCGTGCCGTTTCCCGTGCCGAAGTTGCTCCCCGCGCCGGCCCAGCCGCCGCCGCCACCACCGCCTCCGCCGAGCGTCCGCGCCGCGCAGCTCGAGGCGCCGGACGAGCCGCTCCCGCGCGTGGACGAGTTCATCCTCTGGAACGAACCCAACCACCAGGGCCTGCTGCTGCCCCAGTGGGAGTCCGACGGGACGACGCCCGCGAGCCCGCGCGTCTACCGCGCGATGGTGCGCGCGGCGTACGCGGCGGTGAAGGGCGTGCGTCGCAGCGCGCAGGTGCTCATCGGCAACACGTCGAGCACCGGCGGCGGCCGCGGGGCCGGCCCGGTGCCGCCGCTCGAGTTCCTGCGCGATCTGGCGTGCGTGGATCGAAACCTCAAGCCGCGCTCCAGCGGCGACTGCGCCGGCTACACCGTGCTGCCCGGCGACGGCTGGGCCCACCATCCCTACGCACAGAACGAGCGCCCCTCGCGCGTCAGCCTCCCCAACAAGGAGCCCGACGATCTGCGCCTCGGCGATACCCCGCTCCTCGCCAGGACGCTGAACACGCTCGTGAAGACGGGCCGCCTCGCGCGCGGCAACCGCAACATCTACCTCACCGAGTTCGGCTACGAGACGAAGGGGATTCCCGGCCGGCCGCGCGTCGACGAGCTCAAGCAGGCGCGCTGGCTGACGTGGGCGGAGTACCTCGCCGACCGGGTGCCGACGGTGCGCTCCTTCGCGCAGTTTCTGCTGCGCGACCAGCCACCGTCGCCGACGCGCGTCTCACAGAGCGCGGGACGCCCGTTCGGCGAGTACTCGACGGGCCTGCTGAACATCGACGGCACCGACAAGCTCGCCGCGAAGACGTTCCTCGCGGGCCTCTTCGCCCAAAAGCAGCCCAAGGGTCGCGTGCTCCTCTACGGGCGTTTGCGACTCGGCGCGGGCAGGAAGACCGTCGTGCTCCAACGCCGGCGACCGCGCGGCCGCTGGCAGCAGGTGCTGCGGCTGCGGATCGACGGTCGCGCGGCGTTTTCGCGCACGATCCGCCACCTGCCGGGCTCGACGTACCGACTGACCTACCGCGACGCCAGGGGCGCCCGCCACGACGGCATCGCGATCAAGCCGGTCCCGGCCGCGCGCTGAGCGACGTGGAGGGTTGCTAGCATCTCGCGCCGCATGCCTACGACGTCACAGCTAGTCCGCAAGGGCCGCAAGGTGCCCAAGAAGAAGCTCGCCACTCCCGGTTTGAAGTCCGGCAAGGGTCGCAAGAAGAAGGTCGCTGCCCCGCAGCGCCGCGGTGTCTGCACCCGCGTGTACACGACGACGCCCAAGAAGCCGAACTCCGCGCTGCGCAAGGTCGCGCGCGTGAGGATCACGGGCTCGATCGAGGTCACCGCCTACATCCCCGGTGAGGGCCACAACCTTCAGGAGCACTCCGTCGTGCTGGTCCGCGGCGGCCGCGTCATGGATCTGCCGGGCGTGCGCTACAAGGTCGTTCGCGGGACGCTCGACGCCGCCGGCGTCAGCGACCGCAAGAAGGCACGCTCGCAGTACGGCGTGAAGAAGAAGTAATCGGATGCCCCGCCGCGCTGCCGCCCAGATCCGACCCGTCGAGCCGGACCCCGTCCACCGCTCACGCATCGTCCAGCAGGTGATCAACAAGGTCATGCTGGACGGCAAGAAGTCAACTGCAGAGAAGATCGTCTACGACGCGCTTGCGATCATCGGCGAGCGGACCGGCAAGGATCCAGTCGAGCAGCTCGAGCTGGCGATCAAGACGCTGACCCCGGTGCTCGAGGTCAAGTCCCGCCGCGTCGGAGGCGCGACCTACCAGGTGCCCGTGGAGGTGCCCCCACGCCGCGCGCGCACGCTGGCGGTTCGCTGGCTCGTCGAGTTCGCTCGCCAGCGGCGCGAGAAGACGATGGCCCAGCGCCTCGCCAACGAGCTCATGGACGCGCAATCTCAGCAGGGTGGCGCGTTCAAGCGCAAGGACGACACCTACCGCATGGCGCAGGCCAACAAGGCCTTCGCGCACTACCGCTGGTAGCTTCGTAGCTCGCGCCTCACGCGAGTCGGTCCGCGCCATCTGAACCGTTCGAGCGCTACTTGCGCGCGGTCGCAGGTTTGTAGTCGTCGATGATCGGTCGGGGCACGGCGGCTGTCTGCGCAGCGCTAACGATGTTGGGGCTCGTGGACCTCGCTTCCGCTCAGGCACGAGCGCCGGCGCCGCGCCTGACCGCCCTGCGCTGCGTCCCGGCCACGGCGTCCGCCTGCCGCAGCGCAATCCGGCTCCCCGTCGGCAAGCAGATCCAGCTGCGCGGCCGCGGCCTCGTGAGCGGGATGCGCGTGACGTTCCGCTGGCCCAGAGGCGCGCTGGCGACGAAGCTTCGCCGCAGCAAGGTCGGCTGGTCCGCCGTCATTCCGCCTGGCACGGCGCTGGGCAAGGTCGGGGTCACGGTCCGCGATCGCGCGCGGCGGCGATCGAACCCCCGCTACATCGTCGTCGTCGCCGAGGCGCCGCTGCCGCCGCGGGCGGCGACGGTTCCCGGCGCGCTGCCCGGCGTCTTCGAGGGCAGCGGGATGTGGATCTGGATGCTCCCCAAGAGCGAGGGCGGCAACCTCGACGCGATCGCCGCGCGAGCGCGCGCGGCCGCGATTCGCACCGTGTTCGTCAAAAGCGCCGACGCCACGAAGCTGTGGCCGCAGTTCACCCCCGCGCTCGTGCAGGGTCTGCACGACCGCGGCTTGCGCGTCTGCGCCTGGCAGTTCGTCTACGGGGCCGACCCCGTGGGGGAGGCGGCGATGGGCGTCGCGTCGGTGCAGGCCGGCGCGGACTGCCTCGTGATCGACGCGGAGACCGGCTACGAGGGTCGCTACGCCGCCGCGCAGCGCTACATGACGGCGCTGCGTGCCGCGATCGGGCAGGCCTATCCAGTGGCGTTGACGTCCTTTCCGTACGTCGAGTACCACCCGCGGTTGCCCTACTCCGTCTTCCTCGGCCCCGGCGCGGCGCAGGCGAACCTGCCGCAGGTCTATTGGAAGGCCATCGGCGCATCCGTCGACGCCGTCAGCGCTCGGACACTCGCAAACAACCGCATCTACCGCACCCCCCTGGCGCCGATCGGCCAGGCCTACGACAATCCCGACCCCGCGCACCTCGCGCGCTTTCGCGCGATCTGGGCCGGCTACGGAGCCGGAGGAATGTCGTGGTGGAGCTGGCAGGCGTCGAGTGTGACGACGTGGGGCACACTTGCACAGCCTGCGCCCGCCCCGGTCGTGTTGCCCGACCCCGGCTGGCCGTCGCTGCGCAAGGGTTCCAGCGGAGACCAGGTGATCTGGCTTCAGCAGCACCTCGCGTCGGCCGATCCGTCGGTCGCGATCGACGGGAAGTTCACGGCGGCCACCCAAACCGCGCTGATCGCGCTGCAGACGGCCCGCGGTCTCGTCGCCAGCGGCACGACCGATGCGGCGACCTGGCAGGCGGTGCTGACGCTGCCGATGCAGGCGGTCGACTGGACGCGGTGAGCCTGGGGCGTGGCGAGAATCCGCCGGTTGATCGCGTTGCCTTTGCTATAGTTTGACCCCGCTTCCGGGGCCGATGTGCTCATCCGCGCCCGCACCGGAGCAGTTCGCCCACGATGGATTTCTCGAGTACATAAGCGCGACGTACGGAAACGTGATCGGACGTGCGCGCGGGCCCCAGAGGCCCGTTTTTGTTGCTCGAAACCGAACAGAGACCAACACCAGCCATGCCACGCACATTCCCGCTCGACAAGACCCGCAACATCGGGATCATGGCGCACATCGACGCCGGTAAGACGACGACGACCGAGCGCATCCTCTATTACACGGGCCGGACCTACAAGATCGGTGAGGTCCACGAGGGCGCCGCCACGATGGACTGGATGGAGCAGGAGCAGGAGCGCGGCATCACGATCACCTCCGCCGCCACGACTTGCGAGTGGGCGGGTCATCGCATCAACATCATCGACACGCCGGGGCACGTCGACTTCACCGTCGAGGTCGAGCGCTCGCTGCGCGTGCTCGACGGCGCGATCGCGCTCTTCGACTCCGTCGCGGGCGTCGAGCCGCAGTCCGAGACCGTCTGGCGCCAGGCCGACAAGTACGCCGTCCCGCGGATCGCGTTCATCAACAAGATGGACCGCATCGGCGCGGACTTCGCCGGTTCCGTCAAGACGATGGAGACGCGCCTGGCCGCCAACGCCGTGCCGATCCAGCTGCCGATGGGCGCCGAGTCCGAGTTCAAGGGCATCATCGACCTGCTCGAGATGAAGGCGATCGTCTACAAGGACGACCTCGGCAAGGAACAAGACGTCATCGACATCCCCGACGAGTACCGCGAGGCCGCCGACGAGGCGCGCGAGCACCTGCTCAACCAGCTCTCCGACCTCGACGACGAGATCGCCGAACTGTTTCTCGACGAGGCCGACATCCCGATCCAGACCTTGAAGGCTGCGATCCGTCGCGCCACGCTCGCGATCGAGATCACGCCGGTCATGTGCGGGTCGGCGTTCAAGAACAAGGGCGTGCAGCCGCTGCTGGACGCCGTCCTGGACTACCTGCCCTCGCCGCTGGAGGTCAAGCCGATCGACGGCGTCCTCGTGGATCGCCACGGCGACGACGGCGAGGAGATCGTGCTGCGTCCGAATGACGACGACCCGTTCGCTGCGCTCGGCTTCAAGATCATGGCCGACCCGTTCGTCGGCAAGCTCACGTACTTCCGCGTCTACTCCGGCTCGCTCAAGGCCGGGTCGAAGATCCTCAACGTCTCGACCGGTCGCACGGAGCGCGTCGGCCGCATCCTGATCATGCATGCCAACGATCGCGAGGAGGTCGACGAGGTCTACGCCGGCGACATCGCCGCGGCCGTCGGCATCAAGCAGATCACGACCGGCGACACGCTCTGCGATCCCGCCCGTCCCGTGAAGCTCGAGATGATCGACTTCCCCGAGCCGGTCATCAAGGTCGCGGTCGAGCCCAAGACGAAGATCGACCAGGAGAAGATGTCGGTCGCCCTCGCTCGCCTGGCCGAGGAGGACCCGACCTTCCAGGTGCAGACCAACGAGGAGACCGGGCAGGTCGAGATCTCCGGCATGGGCGAGCTGCACCTCGAGATCCTCGTCGACCGCATGAAGCGCGAGTACAAGGTCGAGGCGAACGTCGGGCGCCCGCAGGTCTCCTACCGCGAGACGATCCGCGGCACCGCCGAGAAGGTCGAGGGGCGCTTCGTCAAGCAGACGGGTGGCTCGGGCCAGTTCGGCATCGTCTACATCAACATCGAGCCGGCACCCGGCGAGGGCTTTGACTTCGTCTCGAAGATCAAGGGCGGGTCGGTGCCCAGCGAGTTCATCCCCGCCGTCGAGAAGGGCGTCGAGGAGGCGCTGGTGACCGGCGTCAAGGCGGGCTACCCGATGGTCGACGTGCGCGTCACGCTCGTCGACGGCAAGTACCACGACACGGATTCTTCGGAGATCGCCTTCAAGGTCGCCGGCTCGCTAGCCTTCAAGGAGGCTGCGCGCAGGGCCAAGCCGGTCCTGCTCGAGCCGGTGTTCGCGGTCGAGGTCGTGACCCCCGAGAACTTCCTCGGTGAGGTGATCGGCGACCTCAACCGCAGGCGCGGACGCATCGAGGGCCAGGAGCGGCGCGGCAACGCGCTCGCCGTCACCGGCCGCGTCCCGCTGAGTGAGATGTTCGGGTACGTCAACGACCTGCGGTCCAACACCCAGGGCCGCGCCAGCTACACGATGCAGTTCGACGGTTACGAGGAAGTGCCGCCGAACATCGCCGAGAAGGTCGTCGAGCACCGCATGGGAGAGTCGAAGGCCGCCTGATCGCGGTGACCGGGTCCCCCAAACAGCAGATTCGATAGTTTCATCCAGTTCATCACAGACGTAGAGGAGCGAGCAGAAAGTGGGAAAAGCGAAGTTCGAGCGCGACAAGCCGCACGTCAACGTCGGCACGATTGGTCACATCGACCATGGGAAGACGACGCTCACGGCTGCGATCACGAACGTGCTCGCCGAGCACGGTGGTGGCGAGGCCAGGAGCTTCGACTCGATCGATAACGCTCCCGAAGAGAAGGCTCGCGGGATCACGATCGCCACCTCGCACGTCGAGTACTCGACCGACAACCGCCACTACGCGCACGTCGACTGCCCGGGGCACGCCGACTACATCAAGAACATGATCACCGGCGCCGCGCAGATGGACGGCGCGATCCTCGTCGTGTCGGCCGCCGACGGCCCAATGCCGCAGACGCGCGAGCACATCCTGCTCGCCCGCCAGGTCGGGGTGCCGTACATCGTCGTGTTCCTCAACAAGGCCGACATCGTCGACGACGACGAGCTGCTCGAGCTCGTCGAGCTCGAGGTTCGCGAGCTGCTGAGCTCCTATGACTTCCCCGGAGACGACATCCCGTTCGTGATCGGCTCCGCGACGCAGGCGCTCGCGGGCGACGAGGGTGCCAAGGCCAAGATCATGGAGCTGGCCGAGGCCCTGGACACCTACATCCCCGAGCCCACCCGCGCGCTCGACAAGCCGTTCTTGATGCCGGTCGAGGACGTCTTCTCGATCACCGGCCGCGGCACGGTCGCGACCGGCCGTATCGAGCAGGGCGTCGTCCACACCGGCGACACCGTCGAGATCGTCGGCATCAGGGACTCCACGTCGACCGTCGTCACCGGCGTCGAGATGTTCCGCAAGATTCTCGACGAAGGCCGTGCCGGCGACAACGTCGGCTGCCTGCTGCGTGGCACCAAGCGCGAGGACATCGAGCGCGGCCAAGTGCTCTGCAAGCCCAAGTCGATCACGCCGCACACGAAGTTCAAGTCCGAGGTCTACGTCCTGAAGAAGGAGGAAGGTGGCCGCCACACACCCTTCTTCACGGGCTACCGGCCACAGTTCTACTTCCGCACGACGGACGTCACCGGGTCAGCGCACCTGCCCGAGGGCGTCGAGATGGTCATGCCAGGCGACAACGTCACGATGGAGATCGAGCTCATCCAGCCGATCGCCATGGACGCTGGCCTGCGCTTCGCCATCCGGGAGGGCGGCCGCACGGTCGGCTCCGGCGTCGTGACCGAGATCATCGAGTAAGGAGCACGCGGACCTACAGCACCTCGAGCAGCGGGTCGCCCCACGGGGCGGGCCCGCTTCTCCGCGCTTACAGGACCCACGCACGCAATGGCTACCACCCCTGAAAACAAGATCCGCATCCGCCTGAAGGCCTATGACCATTCGGCCATAGAGACCGCGGCGAAGGAGATCGTCGAGACGGCGACCCGTACCGGGGCGACCGTGTCCGGGCCGGTGCCGTTGCCGACCGAGAAGAACGTCTACTGCGTCATCCGCTCGCCGTTCAAGGACAAGGACTCGCGCGAGCACTTCGAGATCCGCACGCACAAGCGTCTGATCGACATCCACCAGCCGACGCCGAAGACCGTCGATTCGCTGCAGCGCCTCGACCACCTGCCGGCCGGGGTGGACATCGAGATCCGCCTGGCAACTTGAGGACATGGCCGCGATTCTCGCCAAGAAGCTCGGGATGACCCAGCTGTTCATGGAGGACGGCAAGGTCGAGCGCGTCACCGTGCTCGAGGCCGGCCCCTGTCCGGTCACGGGCGTGCGCACGCACGAGCGCGACGGTTACGAGGCCGTCCAGCTCGCCTTCTGGGCGACGAAGGAGAAGCACCTCAGCAAGCCCGAGCTGGGCCACCTCAAGAAGGCCGGCGCGCCACCGCTGCGGCTCGTCAAGGAGTTTCGCGACGAGGCCGGCGAGCTGGTCGTCGGCGAGACCGTGACCGTCGACGCATTCGAGGTCGGGCAGGTCGTCAAGGTCTCCGGCGTCTCCAAGGGCAAGGGCTTCCAGGGCACGATCAAGCGCCACAACTTCGTCAGCGGCCCCAAGTCACACGGCTCGCACAACGTGCGCGCGCCGGGCTCGATCGGCGCTTCGGCCACTCCCTCACGCGTGTTCAAGGGCATTCGCGGGCCTGGTCAGATGGGCAACAAGCGCGTGACCCAGAAGGGCCTGACGATCGTCCGCATCGACGCGAAGGACAACCTGATGCTCGTCCGCGGCTCCGTGCCCGGCCCGCGCAACGGCTACGTGGAGGTGCGCGGCGATGCCTGACGCACCGATCCTCGGCGCTTCGAAGACGAGCGAGCTCGACGACGCCGCGTTCGGCGCGCCGTTCAACGAGCCGCTCGTACACCAGTCCGTGCGCGCGGAGCTCGCCGCGCGCCGCCAGGGCACGCATGCGACCAAGACGCGCGGCAACGTCCGCGGCGGCGGCGCCAAGCCGTGGCGCCAGAAGGGCACCGGCCGCGCCCGCGCGGGCTCGTCGCGCTCGCCGATCTGGACTGGCGGCGGCACGACCTTCGGCCCGTCGCCGCGCCACTACACCTTCAAGGTCAACCGCAAGGAGCGCCGGGCGGCGCTGCGCAGCGCGCTATCGGTACATGCCGGCCGCGGCTCGCTCGCGTTGCTCGATCCCACGCCGTTCGACACGCCCTCGACGAAGGCGGCCGCCGAGCTGCTCGACTCCTCCGGGCTGAGCCTGCCGGTCCTGCTCGTCCTGTCCGACGCGCAGGAGCGGGCGGCGCTGTCGTTTCGCAACCTCGCCCGCGTCTCCGTCCTGCCGGTGTCGCAGGTCGGCGTCACCGACATCATCGGCGCGGCGTCGCTCGTCTGCTCGCAGGAGGCGCTCGACGCGCTGACGGCGCGGGCGAAGGGCGAGGAGGTGCAGGCCTGATGGATCACAGCCAGATCATCATCCGCCCGGTCGTCTCCGACAAGTCCTACCAGCTGGCGACGATCGGCAAGTACGTCTTCCGCGTCCATCCAGACGCGCACAAGACGCAGATCCGCCAGGCCGTCGAAGCGCTCTTCGAGGTCGACGTCGTCGACGTGCGTACGCTGAGCGTCAAGTCCAAGCCCAAGCGCCGCGGGCAGATCCGCGGTCGCACACGGTCGTGGAAGAAGGCGATCGTGCAGTTGCGCCCGGGCCAGTCCATCCCGATCTACCAGGGCCTCGAACAGGGCCTGGACGCGTAAGGAACCGCGCTCAATGGCAATTCGCAAACCCAAGCCCACGAGCCCCGGCCGGCGCTTCTCGACCTATCCGGACTACGCGGAGATCACGACGGACAAGCCCGAGAAGACGCTCGTGCAAGGGCTGACGAAGTCCGGTGGGCGCAACGCCCGCGGTCGCAAGACCGCCCGCCATCGCGGTGGCGGCGCCAAGCGCCTGTACCGCAAGATCGACTTCAAGCGCCGCAAGGACGGCGTGCCCGCGAAGGTCGCCTCGATCGAGTACGACCCCAACCGGTCGGCCTACATCGCGCTGCTGCACTACATCGACGGCGAGAAGGCCTACATCCTCGCGCCGCAGCGTCTGAGCGTCGGGATGACGGTCTCCTCAGGCGACAGCGCGGACATCGCACCGGGCAACTGCCTGCCGCTGGCCCGTATCCCGATCGGCACCGTCGTGCACAACGTCGAGCTCGAGCCCGGCCGCGGCGGCCAGCTCGCGCGCTCGGCCGGGACCGGCATCCAGCTCATGGCCCGCGACGCCGGCATGGCGACGCTGCGCCTGCCCTCCGGCGAGATGCGCCTCGTGCGCGACAGCTGCCGCGGCACGATCGGCACGATCGGCAACTCCGATCACCAGAACGTCAAGATCGGCAAGGCCGGGCGCAAGCGCCATATGGGCGTGCGCCCGCAGACCCGCGGCACCGCGATGAACCCCGTCGACCACCCGCACGGCGGTGGCGAGGGCTCGACGACTCCCGGTCGTCATCCGGTCACCCCGTGGGGCGTGCCTACGCTCGGCTACAGAACCCGTAAGAAGAACAAGGCATCAGACCGCTACATCGTCCGCGGTCGCAAGCGAGGGAAGAAGCGTTGACCCGTTCAAGCAAGAAGGGGCCGTGGGTCGAGGAGCGCCTCATGGCGCGTGTCGAGGCCCTGAATGCCTCGAACTCCAAGCAGATGTTGAAGACCTGGTCGCGGGCCTCGACGATCTTCCCCGAGATGGTCGGCCACACGATCGCCGTCCACGACGGCCGCAAGCACGTGCCGGTCTTCATCTCTGAGTCGATGGTCGGCCACAAGCTCGGCGAGTTCGCGCCGACGCGGATGTACCGCGGCCACGCCGGGTCGGGGAAGGTGCGCTAGCGCGATGGCCGAGCGCAGAAAGAAGGATCCGGAGAAGGAGGAGACCGCCGAGAAGCGGCGCCGTCGCCTTGGGCGCAGGTCCAAGGCCGACGCGACCGAGGCCACTCCTGCCGCCGAGACGGTCAAGGCCGAGGAGACGGCCGCGCCGGCGGACGCATCGGCGCCGCCGCCACGGGCCGCCGCCAGGCAGGCCGCGGCCCCGCCGGCCGACGTGCCGGTTGCGGCCGAGGAGCCGGTCGCCGACGCGGCGGCCGTCGACGCGCCGGTTGCTGCCGAGCCAGACGCCGCGCAGCCTGTCGCCGAGGAGACGGCTTCCGCAGACCCCGAGCCCGAGCCGGGGGACGAGCCCGTCGCGCCGAAGCCGGCTGCGAAGCGGTCGACCGCCGCGAAGGCCGCTGCCGCCAAAGCGGTCGCCGACGAGCCCGCGGCGGACGCGGTCTCGCTGGCCAAGCCCAAGCGCCGCGGCGTGCGCGGGCGCAGGGCCGAGGCCGACAAGCCGGCCGCGCCCGCTGCCAAGCCCAAGCGCGCGGCGCACGACCTCGGCGACAACCCGCCGATGGTCCGCGCCCACGCCAAGTACGTGCGCACCTCCGCGCGCAAGGCGCGCCTGGTCTGCGACCACATCCGCGGCAAGTCCGTCGAGGAGGCCCGCGCGATCCTCGCGCACGCCAACCGCGACGTCGCGCGCGACTGGTCAAAGCTGCTCGAGTCGGCGGTCGCAAACGCCGAGCACAACCACGAACTGATCGGCGACGACCTGCGCATCCACGCGGTCAAGGCCGACGAGGGGCCGACGCTGAAGCGCTTTCGCCCGCGGGCCATGGGCCGTGCGACGAAGATCCGCAAGCGCACGAGCCACCTCTCGATCACGCTCACGCCAATGGACAGGAACCAATAATGGGTCAGAAGGTTCATCCCGAGTCGATGCGCGTGGGCTACATCCACGACTGGAAGTCCAACTGGTTCAACGAAAAGCACTTCGCGGACTACCTGGCCGAGGATGTGCGCATCCGCAACCACATCACCGGCAAGCTCTCGCACGCCGGTCTGTCGGACATCACGATCCGCAAGGACGCCAACGAGGTGGAGGTCAACATCCACACGGCGCGTCCGGGCATCGTGATCGGCAAGTCCGGTTCGGAGGTCGACGCCCTGCGTAAGGATCTGCACCGCATCACGCGCAAGCAGATCAAGGTCAACATCCTCGAGATCAAGCGCCCAGAGCTCGACGCCAAGCTCGTCGCGCAGTCGGTCGCCGAGCAGCTGCAGAACCGCGTCGCCTTCCGTCGCGCGATGAAGCGCGCGCTGACGAGCGCCATGCGCTCCGGTGCCAAGGGCTGCAAGATCCAGGTCGGCGGTCGCCTGGGCGGCGCCGAGATGGCGCGCACCGAGAGCTACTCCGACGGTCGCGTCCCGCTGCACACGCTGCGCGCCGACATCGACTACGGCTTCTACGAGGCAAAGACGACGTTCGGGCGCATCGGCGTGAAGTGCTGGATCAACAAGGGCGAGATCATGCCCGAGGGCTACGCCGGCTCGGATCTGACCGACATGGAGGGTCCGTCCAACCAGCAGCGCGACGACCGCGACGGCGGTCGCGGGCGCGGTCGCGGCGACGGCGGCGGACGTGGCGGCGGCGGTCGCGGCGGTGGTCCGGGTGGCCGTGGCGGCGGTCCGGGTGGCCGTGGCGGCGGTGGCGGCGGCGGCGGTCGCGGCGGCAGTCCGGGTGGCCGTGGCGGCGGTGGCGGCGGTGGCGGGACCTCGCGGCCGGGCTTCGGCCCGGGCGCCGGCGGCGCCCGCGGAGGCGGCCGGTAGTGCTCTCCCCCAAGCGCGTCAAGCACCGCAAGCAGCATCGCGGCCGCAGGGCCGGGCTGTCGCGCGGGCAGACCTCGATCCAGTTCGGCGAGTACGGCTTGAAGTCGCTCGACGCCGGTTGGCTGACCAACCGCCAGATCGAGGCCGCCCGTATCGCGATGACACGCAAGATCAAGCGTGGCGGGAAGGTGTGGATCAACGTCTATCCCGACAAGTCCTTCACCAAGAAGCCGGCCGAGACCCGGATGGGGTCGGGCAAGGGCTCACCGGAGGGCTGGGTCGCGGTGGTCAAGCCCGGCCGCGTGATGTTCGAGCTGGCCGGCGTCTCCGAGCCGCTGGCGCGCGAGGCGATGCGCCTGGCAGGCCACAAGCTGCCCGTCAAGACGAAGTTCGTCATGCGCGAGGACACCCCGCAATGAACGCCAAGGATCTTCGCGACCTCTCCGACAAGCAGCTCGCCGAGCACATCGCGACCTCGCGCAAGGACCTGTTCGGCCTGCGCTTCCAGCACGCGACCGGCGAGTTGCAGAACACCGCCGGCATGCGCGCCGCCAAGCGGGAGCTGGCGCGCGCGCTCACCATCCAGCGCGAACGCGAACGTACGTTGACTCCTAACCTCAGCAAGTGACGATGACTCCAGACGAGACCCAAGAGAACGAGCAGACCGAAGGCGAGGGGTCCGTGGCCGGGGCTGCAGCCCCCAAACTGAGCGACCGAGAGGAGCGGGCGCGGCGCGAGCATGCGGCGAAGTCCACGCGCCCGTCGCGCACGGCCGAGCAGCGCGACGCCGACCGCCGCGAGCTGCGCCGCAAGAAGGCCGTCGCCCGGCGCCGGCGCCGTGAGCAGGAGAAGGCCAAGCGCGCGTCCGCGGAGGGTCCGGCCAAGACCGGCACGCCGCCGGCCGAGCCGAAGGTCTCCTCGCCGCAGGTGCGCACGGGCACGGTCGTGTCCTCCAAGGCCGACAAGACGATCACGGTTCGGATCGACGTCGCGCGCCGTCATCGCCGCTACGAGAAGATCGTGCGCTCGACGTCGAAGCTGCACGCCCACGACGAGTCCAACGACGCCCACGAGGGCGATCTCGTGCGGGTCGTCGAGAGCCGGCCGCTGTCGGCGACCAAGCGCTGGAAGCTCGTCGAAGTCCTCGAGCGTGCCAAGTGATCCAGAACGAGACACGGTTGAAGGTTGCCGACAACACCGGCGCGCGCGAGATCCTCTGCATCCGCGTCAAGGGCGGCTCGCGCCGCCGCTACGCGTTCGTCGGCGACATCATCACCGCGACGGTCAAGCAGGCCAACCCGCAGGGGACGGTCAAGAAGGGCGAGGTCGTGACGGCCGTCATCGTGCGCACGAAGAAGTCCTTCGGACGCGAGGACGGCACGTACATCGCCTTCGACGAAAACGCAGCGGTCATCATCGACGCGCAGAACAACCCGCGCGGCACGCGCATCTTCGGACCGGTGGCGCGCGAGCTGCGCGACCGCAACTTCATGAAGATCGTCTCGCTCGCGCCAGAGGTGCTCTAGTGGTTCCTCCAGTCGGTCCCTGCACCCTTGGATCGACCGCTGATCGCCGCCTGGCGGCGTCCTCGGTCGTCGATGTGCCAGAGGCACACCTTCCTCCCTGCGTCCTTGCCAGCCGCCGCCAGCGGCCGCCCAAGGGCACACGGACCGACGGGAGGAACCACTGATGCCAGCTCGCATCGTCAAGGGCGACGAGGTCATCGTCATCAGCGGCAAGGACCGAGGCAAGCAGGGCAAGGTCCTGCGCGTCGATCCGCGCAAGGAGCGCGTCTACGTCGAGGGCCTGAACATCATCAAGCGTCATATGCGGGCGCGGCAGGGCTCGATGGAGCCGGGCGGCGTGATCGAGAAGGAGGGGCCGATCCACCTCTCGAACGTCGCGCTGCGCGATCCCAAGGACAAGAAGCCCACGCGCGTGAAGATCATCGAGGAGCACGGCAAGCGCCTGCGGGCTTCGGCGCGGACGGGGGCGAAGCTCTCATGAGTCCGACCACGATGGCCCCCGCGCGGCTGAAGGTCCGCTACGTCGAGGAGATCCGCCCGGCGCTCATGCAGCGCTTCGGCTACTCGTCGATCATGCAGGCGCCGCGGATCGAGAAGATCGTGCTGAACATGGGCGTCGGCGACGCCAAGCAGGACTCGAAGGTTCTCGAGGCCGCCCAGGAGCAGCTCGCGACGATCGCCGGCCAGAAGCCCAACGTTCGCCGCGCGCGCAAGTCGATCGCGAACTTCAAGCTGCGCGAGGGCATGCCGGTCGGCCTCGCGGTCACGTTGCGCGACGCCCGCGCCTACGAGTTCCTCGATCGCCTGCTGTCCGTCGCGATCCCGCGGATCCGCGACTTCCGCGGGCTGAAGGCCAACGCGTTCGACGGTCGCGGAAACTACTCGATGGGAATTCGCGAGCAGATCATCTTCCCCGAGATCGACTACGACGCGGTTGACCAGATCCGCGGGCTGGACGTGACGATCACGACGAGCGCGCAGTCCGACCTCGAGGCGTTCGCGCTGCTCGAGGCGTTCGGGATGCCGTTCTCGAAGGAGAACCGTCCGACCGATCCGGGCGCGGCGGAGCGCAAGGCCGCCGCCGAGGAGGCCGCGCGCCTGGATGAGGCGCATGCAAAGGCCGAGGCCGAGCAGGCGGCGCTCGAGCAGCTCAAGGCCGAGAATCCCGATGCATATGAGCGGCCGGTGCAAGAGCCAGCGGCCGAGATTGAGGAGGAAGCACACTAGTGCTCCCTCCCGCAGGTCTGTTCACCCTTGGATCGGACGCTGATCACCGCCTGGCGGCGTCCTCGGTCGTCGATGTGCCAGAGGCACACCTTCCTCCCTGCGTCCTTGCCAGGCGGAGCCAGCGACCGCCCAAGGGCAAACAGACCTACAGGAGGAAGCACTAAGATGGCCAAGACGTCCCAGCGGGTCCGCCAGGCGCGGCCCGCGAAGTACAAGACCCGGGAGTACAGCCGTTGCCGCCGTTGCGGCCGGGCCCGCGCCGTGTATCGCAAGTTCGGCCTGTGCCGGATCTGCCTGCGCGAGATGGCTCACAACGGCTTTGTGCCGGGCATGACGAAGTCTTCGTGGTAACCAGCAGGACCAGAGAGAACTCGTGAGCGCAAGCACAGACCCCATCGCCGACTTCCTGACCCGGATCCGCAACGCGATCCAGGCTGCCCACGAGACGGTCGACATCCCGTCGTCCAAGCTCAAGTCCGAGTGCGCCCGCATCCTCGCCGAGCAGGGCTACATCGACGGCTTCGACAAGGTCGCGCCGGACGTCGACCATCCGGGAGAGATCATCCGCGTGCGCTTGAAGTACACGTCCGACCGCCGCTCGGCGATCTCCGGCCTCAAGCGCGTGTCGCGCCCCGGCCGGCGCACGTACGCCGGAGCGTCCGATGTCCCGAAGGTGCTTGGCGGGATGGGCACCGCGATCGTTTCCACGTCCCGAGGCGTCATGACCGGCCACGAGGCTCGCCAGGCGGGCGTCGGCGGCGAGGTCGTGGCACACGTCTGGTAACCGATGTCGCGCATAGGCAAGAAGCCCATCCCCGTCCCGACTGGCGTGACCGTCTCGATCGAACCCGAGCTCGTGCGCGTGCATGGCCCGCGCGGCGAGCTGCACGAGCGCGTGCCGCGGGCGATCACGGTCACGCAGGACGGCGAGCAGCTCGTCGTCACGCGCCCGACCGACCGCGGCGAGCACCGCGCGCTGCACGGCCTGACGCGCTCGCTCGTGGCGAACATGGTCGAGGGAGTCACGACCGGCTTTCAGAAGACGCTCGAGATCCAGGGCGTCGGCTACCGCGCTCAGCTCAGGGGCCGCGACCTCGAGCTCGCGCTGGGCTACTCGCACCCCGTCCAGGTCAAGGCACCGGACGGCATCGAGTTCGAGGTGCCGCAGCCCACACGCGTCATCGTCAAGGGCAACTCCAAGCAGCAGGTCGGCGAGCTCGCGGCGAACATCCGCAAGCAGCGCCCGCCCGAGCCCTACAAGGGCAAGGGCATCCGCTACGAGGGCGAGTACGTCGCCCGCAAGGTAGGGAAGCGAGCATGACCGTCAAGACCAAGCCTCAGATGCGGCTCAAGCGCCGCCGCCGGGTGCGCGCGAAGATCACCGGCACGGCGCAGCGGCCGCGGATCTCCGTCTTTCGCTCCAACCGCGGCATCACCGCCCAGCTGATCGACGACATCGCCGGTCACACGCTGGCCGCCGTCAGCTGGACGGAGGCGCCGCTGCGCGACAAGGCGCCGATGGAGCAGGCCGGCGCGGCCGGCAAGCTCCTCGCCGAGCGTGCCCAGGCCGCAGGAATCTCCAACGCCGTCTTTGACCGTGGCGGCTACCAGTACCACGGTCGCGTCCAGGCCTTCGCCGAGGGCGTCCGCGAAGGAGGACTCACCGTATGACTTCGACTCGTTGCTCGACGATGGCCGCTGCCGTCCCGAACCGGAGGTGCTCGCGATGAGCGCTCCGGTCGTCGATCGTTCCGTCAACCAGGCGGGCCTGGACCTGCAGGAGCGCGTCGTCGAGATCAACCGCGTCGCGAAGGTCGTCAAGGGCGGCAGGCGCTTCTCGTTCACGGCGCTCGTCGTCGTCGGTGACGAGCGCGATGTCGTCGGCGTCGGCTACGGCAAGGCCAACGAGGTCCCGCTCGCGATCCAGAAGGGCGTCGAGCAGGCCAAGAAGAACCTCTTCCGCGTGCCCAAGCACG
>JAWVGJ010000024.1:0-90065 GCA_033855115.1 Solirubrobacteraceae bacterium | reverse complement strand
TGCCCGTCCTCGCGACCGGAGAAGCGGCGGGCGCGCCTCCGGAACCAGCACCGGCGCCGCCGGATGCCTTCAGCGCGCCGCGAGCAGGACCGGCACCGTCACCGGCTCGTCCACCGACACGCTGAAGCTGTCGCCGTCGCAGATCAGCGACAGCGGCTCTCCCTCGAGCAGCCGGAAGCTCGTCGCCTCGGGGCGCATCTCGACCTCCAGCCGGCTGCCGCGCACGATCAGCCGGAAGCGCATGCAGTCCCAGTCCGGCGGCAGGCGTGGGACGAAGCGCAGGTCGTGGCCGTCGACGTCGCGCAGCCCGGCGAAGCCGTTGACGAGCGCCATCCAGACGCCACCGCACGACGCGACGTGGATTCCGTCCCCGACGTTGCCGGACAGGTTGGCGAGGTCGACCCCCGCGCTGAGCAGAAAGTAGTCGTAGGCGGCCTGCAGATCGCCGACCTCGGCAGCCATCACGCTCTGCACGCACGAGGACAGCGACGAGTCGCCGGTCGTAAGCGGGTCGTAGTACTCGAATACGCGCCGCTTCTCCTCCAGCGAGAAGCGATCCCCCGCCAGGAACGTGGCGAGCACGACATCGGTCTGCTTGATGACCTGGTGGCGGTAGATGTTCAGCGGGTGATAGTGCAGCAGCAGCGGATAGTTGGCGAGCGGCGTGTGCTCGAAGTCCCACGGCTTGCGGTTGAGGAAGTGCTCGTCCTGCAGCAGCACTCCCGAGCGGTCGTCGTGTGGAACGAACATCCGCTCCGCCGCGTGCGACCACTGCTCGGACTCGTGATCCTGGATCTTCAGCCGCGCGACGAGACGGTCGTACGCCTCGGGGTCGGTCTCGCGCAGCAGCTCGAGGCTCTCGACGGCGGCGGTGAGGTTCTCGCGCGCCATGAGATTCGTGTAGGCGTTGTTGTCGACGACCGCCGAGTACTCGTCCGGCCCGGTCACGCCCTGGATGCAGAACTGCCCGTCGCGGCGCGCCGAGAAGAAGCCCAGGTCGGCCCACAGCCGCGCCGTCTCGACGAGGATCTCGACGCCCTCGCGCGCGAGGAACTCCTCGTCGCGCGTGACGCGCCAGAACTGGCGCACCGCATAGGAGATCGCCGCGTTGATGTGGTACTGCGCGGTGCCGGCGGCGTAGTACGCCGACGCCTCCTCGCCGCTGATCGTCCGCCAGGGAAACAGCGCGCCGCGGTGGCCGAGCTGCGCGGCGCGCCGGCGCGCCGCGCCGAGCATCTCGTACCGGAAGTGCAGCAGGCGCCGCGCCACGTGCGGCTGGGTGTACGTCAACACCGGCAGGACGTAGATCTCGGTATCCCAGAAGTACTGGCCCTCGTATCCGCGGCCGGTCAGCCCCTTCGCTCCGATGCCGTGCCCCTCGACCCGGGCCGACGCCTGGCGGATCTGAAAGAGGCTGAAGCGCACGGCCTGCTGGATGTCGGCCGGCCCCTCGATCACGATGTCGCTGTGCTCCCAGAACACGTCGAGGCGCTCGCGCTGCACCTCGGCGATGCGGTCGAAGCCGTCGTTCACGGCGCGGTCGAGCGTGCGGTTGACGCGCCGGACGAGGTCCCCGGCCGGCGCGTGGTCGGAGTGGTGGTAGCCCAGCAGCTTCGTCACGCGCGCGGGCACGCCCGGCACGGCGTCGAGGAAGAACACCACGCGGCCCTCGTCCTGCTCGACGCTGGACTCGATGCTGTGGCGCAGCTCGGTCTCGATCGAGTGCTCCATGCCGCAGGCCAGTCCGATCCCACTCGAACGGGTACGCAGCTGAAGCCAGACGCGGGTGGAGTCGCAGGATTGCCCGGTCGGCTCGAGCGCGGACTCATCCATGCGAAATCCGACGCGCGGGTCGTCCGTCCCCTTCGGCCGCGGCAAGTGGGTGACCAACTCCGACGCGATCGCAAGCTCCGCGGCGCCCGACAGCAATGTCACCTCGTAGGAGATCGCGGCCAGATGGCGCCACTGCAGCGACACGAGGCGCTTGGAGCGCAGCGCCACGACTGCGCCGCGGGACGTCCTGAACGTCACCGCGCGCTCGAGGATGCCGGCGCGCAGGTCCAGCAGGCGCTCGTAGTCGAGCACCTTGGACTCCGCCAGCACGAGCGGCTCCTCGTCGACGTAGAGGCGGATGACCGAGCCATCGGGAGCGGAGACGATCGTCTGGCCCGTCGTCGCGAAGCCGAACGCGGCCTCCCCGTACGGAATCGGCCACGTCTCGTGAAAGCCGTTGAGGAAGAAGGCCGGGTCGTTGGACGGCAACCCCTCGTCGTGGGTGCCGCGGATTCCCATGTAGCCGTTGGCGGTCGCGAACAGCGTCTCGGCCTCGGTGACGCTCTCCAAACCGAAGCGGCGGGAGATCAGCCGCCACGGATCGACCGGCAACGCCGCCCGGGCGCCCGGCAGCTGGCGAGCCTCGCGGATCCGCGACAGGGCTGCCAAGCGGGAGTCCCTAAGGCTCACAACGGCCCGCCGTTGCCCGTCATCATCTCCTCGAGGTCCGCGACGACGATGTCGGCGCCGTGCTCGTGCAGATCCTCCGGGTCCGCGGTTCGCGCAACGCCGACGACGAGGCCGAAGCCGCCGGCGCGCCCGGCAGCCACGCCGGCAAGCGCGTCCTCGACGACGATCGAGCGCTGCGGATCGACCTCCAGTCGGCGCGCCGCTTCCAGGAACGTGTCGGGCGCCGGCTTGCCCGGGAGCCCCTGCTCGCGCGCGACCGTGCCGTCGACCACGGTCTCGAACAGGTTGGCGATGCCGGCAGCCTCGAGCACCGCCCGGCAGTTCTCACTCGAGGACACGACCGCGGTTCGCAGCCCGCCGTCGAGCAGCTCGTGGACCCACGCGACCGAGCCCGGGAACGCTTCGACGTTGCCCTCCTCGAGCTCGCGCGAGACGAGCGCCTGCTTGGAGTTGGCGACCGCCTGGATGCTGCCGTCGCCCGGCGCGGCGTCGTACTCCTGCTCGGGCAGCGCGATGCCGCGCGAGGCGAGGAAATCGCGCACGCCGGCAGCCCGCGGCTTGCCGTCGACGAAGCGCAGGTAGTCCTCGACCGGATCGAAGGGCGGCTGCACGGTGGCCGTGCGCTGCGCCCAATGCGCAAGAAACTCGTCGAACACGCGCTTCCAGCATGCGGTGTGCAGCGCCGCAGTGCTCGTCAGGACGCCGTCGAGATCGAACAGAACCGCGTCGAAGCGGGCGGTGGAGAGCTGACCCGCAGGCGCTGATTCAGTCATCTTCGCGCCAGGATACGCGCCAGCGCGCCAGCCCCCCAGTTATCGGGCCTGCGAAGGCTCCAGGCTCAACGGGCGACGATGGGCGGCGACGGCGCCCTCGTGAACGTACGCGGCCGATCGGAGCTGTCATCCCCGGCGATGGGGACGCGCGACAGCGCCGCGATCGCCGCGTACACGACGAGCGGGTCGAACTGCGAGCCCTCGCCGTCGCGCAACTCCGACAGCGCGACCTCCTGCGGTAGCGGCGCCCGATACGGACGGTGCGTCGTCATCGCGTCGTACGCGTCGGCGACCGCGACGATCCGCGCCGCGAGCGGGATGTCGAAGCCGGCCAGCCCGTCCGGGTAGCCACCGCCGTCAAAGCGCTCGTGCGAGGCGCGCACGACGCACCCGACCTCGTGCAGCGTGCCGCCGACGCGGTCGAGCATCGCCTGCCCCACGATCGTGTGCTGGCGCATGATCGCCCACTCGTCGTCGTCGAGAGGGCCGGGCTTGTTCAAAATCTGCGGCGGCGTGTTGATCTTGCCGATGTCGTGCAGCATCGCACCGAACTCGACCAGCCGGCGCTCGTCAGGATCCACGCGCAGCTCGTCGGCGATCGCCAGCGCGAGCACGACGACGTCCTGGCTGTGAACCCCGGTGTACTCGTCGTCGGCCGTCAGGACCTCGCCGAGCAGGTTGGCGGTTCCGCGATACGCGGCGCTGAGCTCGATCGCGTTGCCGATCCGCTCTCTGCGCTCGCGCGCGAACGCGGGGATCAGGCCGGCGAGCGGCAGGACGAGCACGTAGGCCCGTGGCTGAACCAGCGTCGCGAAGGCCGCCAGGAGGCCGATCGGCGAGAGCATGACGTCGACGAGCCAGACGCGCCACATGAGCGGCAGCGGCAGCCGCAGGGCGCGTCCGTGCGCCGTCCACTCACTCAGCGTCGAGGCGGCCAAGCTCCCCGCTAGCTGAGCGCCGAGCGCGAGCACGAAGATCGGCCAGTCCGCCAGCGACGGCCTGTTGATCCCGGCGAGAACGAAGACGAGGGCTGGACCGACGGCGAACCATGCATCACCGACGCTCAGCAGCAGGCGCTGCGGGTGCCAGCGGCCGCGCAGGAGGTCCGGAACCCGGTCGAGCACGGCTGCCGCGATGACGGCGAGCGGCACGACGGCCGGAGAAAGGACAAACAGCATCGGCACGAATGCCAGCTGCGTCGGGACGGTGAATCCGCTTCCAACCTCGAACTCCAACCGCCCGAGCACGGCGGTGGCCAGGACGAGCAGCGCGAAATCGACGGGGTCGACCGCTCCGCGGTGACCGAACGCGAAAAGCAGCCCAGCGGCAGCGAGAGCCAGCGTGGCGCTTACGACTGCGCCCGCGAGCTCGCGCGGCTTCATGCGCTGAGGACGGCGTACCCTCAACTGCTCGGTCTCTCCGAGTGCGACCTGGCTCACGACCGGTGTATCGGCGCGGCGTGCCCATCGCCATAGGCACATTGGCCGAATTATTCTCGCGCCATCTGGGAAGGCTGGACGTCCGTTCGAGACGAGGGGTATGGACGTTCCTATGAAATAAGAGGGTAGAGGCTTCTGGCCGAAGCGTCGAAACCCGGCGCCTTCTGTTGAATCCGCCGGAGGATCGCACCGATGGGGTGAGCGCCGGACCGCTCGATCCCCGTTCAGAGAAAGGTGCTCTCCCCATGCTGCGCTCTACTCCCCGCTCTCGTCTCGCCACCGTCGCCATCGCCGCCGTCGCCGCCACAGCGACGCTTCCAGCCGCCGCTCAGGCCGCTGGCAGCACCGGCTGTCCCGACGTCCCGATGACCGACACCTTCGCTCCTTGGGGGGACAGCGCCCAGTACCTGCTCGCCCCCGACGGAGGCCTCGAGAAGGGCGGGTCAGCATGGTCTCTAACGCGCGGCGCCACCGTCGCCGAGGGCAATGCGACCTTCAAGGTCGGCGGCCTCGCCGATCGCAGATCGCTCGCCCTGCCCGCAGGCAGCTCGGCGACGACCGCCAAGATGTGCATCGGCGTCGAGCACAGGTCGATGCGCTTCTTCGTCAAGCGCACGGCCGCGCAACCCAAGGCCTCGTTGAACGTCGACGTCCTCTACCTCAACGCCGCCGGCAAGGCGAGCTCCCGGCGTATCGGCCGGATCAACTCCGGGCGGACGTGGGCGCCGAGCTCGGTCCTCCCGCTGATCGTCAACCGGCTCGCCCCCGCACGCGGCAACGCGATGCAGGTGTCCTTGCGCTTTACGCCGCAAGGCGGCGCCTTCACGATCGACGACGTCTACGTCGATCCGTGGCGCAGGGGCTGAGCGCGTATCAGCCGCGCCCCGCGCGCGCGACTGGCCGGCAGCCGCGAGTCCGTCGAGCGTCCGCACTGCCGGGGGTGCGATCATGCGCCCGAATGCCGGCCCCGCTTCGCCAGCTGCGCCATGAGCTGACCGGGCGCCTGCGCAACGGCGCGACGCACGTCATCACCGCCATGCCCGAGGATCGCCGCGCCGGACTCGCCGAGCGCTTGCGCACGGGCCGCGCCTCGCGCGCGCTGCTGCGCAGGGCATCGAGCTGGTACGGCCGCGCGCCCGTCCCGATCGCCGGCGGCCTCGGTCACCTGCTGTACGTGTCCACCGCCGACCTGCCGCTCGACCACGCACACGCCGGCCTGATCGTGCGCGGCACCCTCGAGCCGCCCGTCCAGGAGGCGCTGCGCCGGCTGCTGGCCCCCGGCCACGTCTTCTATGACGTCGGCGCGAACATCGGGTTCTTCACGATCCTCGGCGCGCGGCTCGTCGGGCCGGGCGGACGCGTCGTCGCGTTCGAGCCGGTGCCGAGCTGCGCGCGGGCCGTCGCGCATAACATCGCGCTCAACGGCTTCTGGCACGCGCAGATCCGCGAGGAGGCGGTCGGTGCCGCCGGTGGCCGCGCACGGCTGCTCGTCGTCGGCGAGGCGAGCTGGTCGCACCTGGAGTCCACCGGCCGCCATGCCGACGTCCGCGAGGAGATCGAGGTGACGGTCGTGTCGATCGACGAGCTCGTCGCGGCCGGGACGATCCCGCCGCCGGACGTCCTGAAGATCGACACCGAGGGCGCCGAGCTGCAGGCGATCGAGGGGATGCGCGGCGTCTTGGAGCGTCATCGACCGGCGATCGTCTGCGAGCTGCACGACACCAACGAGCCATTCGTCGCGCTGATGGACCAGTTCGGGTACGTGCTGACGAACCTCGACGGGCCGGCGCCGGTGATCGGCGCCGGGCCGGTTCACGCGCTCGCGCAGCCGGCTCAGCCGGCTCGGGACTGATTCCGATCCACGTCGCGTCCCGTCTCGGCCTGCAGGCGCAACTCCGCGACGACGGCAAGGCGTGTCGCGGCGTCGACCAAGAACGTGTCCGGGCTCACGGGCTCCAGCCGGCGCGGTAACTCGGTGACGCAGGGCGATGTCATCGCGCCGCAGTATGTGAGCGGCGGGTGAGCATCTCGTGAGAACGACACGGGCGCCCGCGACACGCTCAGGCGCCGAGCGACTGGAGCGCGTCGCGCAGCTTGCGCGCCGTCGGCTCCGGCGCGTAGGCGCCGACCCGCGCCGCCGCCCGCTCTCGCAGCACGCCTCGCAGCTCCCCGTCCCAGATCGCAAGCGCCAGCAGCTCGGCCGCGACGCTCTCGTCGTCTGCCTCCGCGAGCAGCAGCGCCGCGTCGCCCGCGACCTCCGGCACGCCGCCGACGGGCCGCGCGATCACCGGCACGCCGAAATGGAAGGCCTCCAGCAGCGGGATGCAGAACCCCTCGTGCTCGGACAGGCAGAGGAACGCGTGCGCCGAGCGATAGCGGTCGGCGAGCTGTTCGCGCGTCAAGCCCGACTCGATCGTGACATGACCGGGCGACAGCTCCTCGGCGAGCGCGCGCATCGCCTGCTCGTAGCGCATGTTGATCGGCGCTCCGACGAGCACGAGCCGCGCCTCGGGCGCGTGCCGGCGCCGAAACAACTCGAAGGTACGCACGACCGCGTCCTGGCGCTTGTGTGGCGCCAAGCGTCCGACAAACAGGATCACGGGCGGCTGAGCGGGCTCGCCCTCCCCGGCCGCGCCGAGCTGCGCCGGGTCGAACAGGATCGGGATCACGACGTCAGAGCCGAACTCGCGCGCGTTGTAGAGCGAGACGCCGGCCGCGACGTCGACCGCCGCCGCGAACTCCGGAAGCTGCTTCCGACCCAGCGCGCAGACGACGCCCGCCTGCGGGTCGTGGTCCCAAAACCAGCGCGCGGGGGTGATGTTGTGTGAGATCAGGAGCTTGCGCTGGGGCATGTCCAGGACGCCACGCAGCTTCGGCGCGTAGGCCGAGTAGTGGATCAGCAGCACGTCTCGTCGCAGCGGCGCCAGCGCCCGCAGCGGCGCGATCGCATTGCCGACGCGCGGGTCGATCTCGGCCGCCACGTCACGCCCGCCCCAGCCCCAGCTGCGAAACAGCGCCCGAAACGCCAGCGCCTGTGCGGTAACGGCGTCGTGCGGGCCGGCGCCGCTGAGGACCTGATGTATGTTCACTTCACGCGCTCCTCCAGCCGCGCGACGCGGTCCTCCAGCTCCGCCAGGCGGATGAGCACGTTGAGGTTGAAGCGCGTCTGCTGGGACTGCAGCTCGCGCAGGTACTGGCGCAGGACGTGGACGAGCTGGCGCTTGGCCCACGTGATCGGCGCGCCGAGCTTGCGCGTGGAGCGCATGAGATCTGCGTCGGGCTCGATCGTCGCCCACTCCATCAGCCGCTCGATCGAGACGCGCTCGGTTGGCTCGATCCGCATTCCCTCCGGCAGCGTGTCGGAGCGCTGTGCCGCGGCCTCGCGCGCGGCCCGCAGAGCATCCTCCGGCCTCATGGCGACGGCACGGCGTCGACCGTGCCCATCAGCCGGTGATAGAACGGCATGCCCTCCTGCACCGGTCCGTCGAAGACCTTCTTTCCGCCGTCGAGCACGACCACCCGCTCGCACGTGCGTTCAATCAGCGCAGCGTCGTGGGAGACGAGCACGAGTGTCGCGCCGCCCGCGATCTGCTCGGCGATCCGCGCCTCGCACTTGCGCTGAAAGGCCTCGTCGCCGACCGCGAGCACCTCGTCGATGAGCAGCACGTCGGCATCGAGATGCGCGGCGATCGAGAAGCCCAGGCGCAGGAACATGCCCGAGGAGTACGTCGCCACCGGCGCGTCGATGAAGTCGCCGAGCTCGGTGAACTCGATGATCGCGTCGAGCCGTGCTTCGATCTGCTCCTTGTTGAGGCCGTGCAGCGCGCCGTTGAGGAAGATGTTCTCCCGGCCCGAGAAGTCGCGCCCGAAGCCGGCGCCGAGCTCGAGCTGCGCGACGACCTGGCCGCCGCAGGCGACCCGGCCGGCGTTCAGCGGCACGATCCCTGACAGCACCCGCAGCGTCGAGGACTTGCCGGCGCCGTTGCGCCCGACCATGCCGACGGTCTCGCCCGGCTCGATCCTCAGCGACACGTCGCGCAGCGCCTGCACCGCAGGCGGGCCCCCGGCACGCCGGCGGCCGATCAGCATCTCCTTCAGCGTCCGCCCGCGATCGGCTTTGACGCTGAAGGCTCGCGAGGCGTGCTCGAGGACGATTTCCCCGGGCCGCACGCCGTCGTCGAGCGCCGGGCGGCTGCGGCTCATACCACCACCGCGAGCTCGCCTTGCATACGGCGAAACAGTGCCAGGCCACCGCCGACAGCGAGCACGGCCGCGACCACGATGTACAGCAGCACGCGCGCGTCGGGCAGGGCGCCACCGTAGATCACGTCGCGCACCGCAACGATGAAGGGCGCCACGGGATTGACCCACTCCAGGACGAACAGCGCAGCCGTTTCGTCGCTGAAGCGGTCCAGATGCGACGGGTCGAAGAAGATCGGCGACAGGAAGAACCACGGCAGCAGCGCCGCCGACAGGATCGGCGCCACGTCGCGGAAGTATGCATGCAGGACGCTGACCGCCAGCGCGATGCCCAGCACGAACGCGAACAAGCAGGCGAGAATCGCCGGCAGCGCCAGCAGTGCCAGGCTGGCCGTCCCGCGGATCGCCACCGTGATCGGGGTCAGCAGTGCGATCAGCGCGAGGAACGTGACGAGCTGCACGGTCACCACCGAGGCCGGGATCGCCTCACGCGGGAAGCGCGCCTTGCGCACGAGCGCGCCCTGATCCAGCAGCGACGGCGCCGCGCTCAGCACGGCCTGGCTGAAGAACACCCAGACGACCAGGCCGACGAGCAGGAACAGCGGGTAGTCGTCCTCCGACGGCGCGGGAAAGATGACGCCGAACATGAGGTAGTAGGCGCCCATCAGCACGAGCGGGTTGATGAGGTACCAGAGCACGCCGAGCGCGGAGCCCTTGTACTTCTGGCGCAGCTCGCGGCGAACCATCTGCTCGAAGAGGTAGCGATATGCCACGCGGGCGATTATCGTCGTAACGGTCTCCGAGCCTCGGCAGAGCTCAAGCGAAGCCTCCTCACGTCACTCGTCGCGGGCATGATGCTCGCCTTCCCAGCGATTGCCCAGAACCCCTGCGTCCCTCCGGCCCGGCAGCGGACGCTCGCTGATCCTGTTCTGAAGCCCGGGAACCGAGATCGCAAGGATCGGCCGCCGCCAAACGTTGTTGGTTCGGCGGTGGAAGGTTCCCCGGCTGGCGACGAGCCGCTGCGCGTGATGCGCGTTCGTCAGCCCACGACAACCAGGCGCGTCCGCTCAACCTCCGAGCGCGCGCTGAACCGAGAAAAACGCCGGCTTCGGCTTGAGCTGCTCGTCCAGCAGCGTCGCTGCGCCCATCCCCGGCTGCGTCTCGGGGATCCACGAGCGACCGTCGGTGAAGCCCCAGAACGTCAGCGACTTGCAAGCCTTCACGGCCAGGCAGTCGTCGACGATCCGCCTATAGACGCCCGCTTGCCCGCGCAGCTTCCCTGCGGTCACCGGCAACCGCAGGGCAACGTCGGCCTCGGTGATGTGGATCTCCAGACCGAGCGCCTCGAAGCGGCGCATGTTGTCGACGAACGTCGCCGGCACGCCGCGCAGGTTGAGGTGTGCCTGAAAGCCGACGCCGTCGATCGGGGCGCCGCTCGCCTTCAGGCCACGGGCGATCTCATACAGACGGTCGGACTTCGCGTTGATGCCCTCGGCGCCGATCTCGTTGATGAACAGCTTGGCCTTCGGGTCAGCCGCGTGGGCGATCTTGAACGCCTCGCCGATGTAGCCCGGGCCGAGCTTGTCCAAGAACGGCGAGCGCCGCAGGCCGCCGTGATCGAGGATCGCCTCGTTGACGACGTCCCAGACGCCGACCCGCCCGGCGTAGTGGCCCATGACCTGGCGGATGTGGTTCTCCGTCGCCGCGCGCAACTCGTCCGAACCTAGTCCGATGAGCCAGCGCGGCAGCTGGTCAAACCAGACGAGCGCGTGCCCCCGCACCTGCTGACCGGCCTTCCGCGCGCTGTCCACGACCATGTCGGCGTAGTTGTAGGTGAAGCGCCCCCGATCGGGCTCCAGCGCGTACCACTTCATCTCGTTCTCGGGCGTCACCGAGGAGAACTGCTCCGCGATCAGCTCGCGGTACGCGCGATTGTTGCGCTGCTCGATCCCGCGCACCGCGGTTCCGATGGCAATGCCGCGCTGGGCGGCGAGCGCGCGCAGCGGCGGGCCCGGGAGCGGCTGGGCGTCGCGACCCTCGCGCGCCAACACCGCGGCGATAAGTACGGTGACGAAGAACACGCCGCCGATCGCGACGCGGCGAACCGTCAAAAAGCGCCGCGCCGGCTGACGACCGCCGGGACCGTCTTGACGAGGATGCTCAGGTCGAGGAAGACCGACCAGCGCTCCAGGTACAGAAAGTCCAGCCGCACGAGGTCGTCGAAGTCCAGCTCGGAACGGCCGGACACCTGCCACAGCCCGGTGATCCCAGGCGTTACGAGGTAGCGCTTCTTGTGCCACTCCTCGAGTCGCTCGAAGTCGCGCTCGGGCAGCGGACGCGGTCCGACGAGCGACATCTCACCGCGCAGGACGTTGAACAGCTGCGGCAACTCGTCGATCGAGTGGCGGCGCAGAAAGCGTCCGACCGGCGTCATTCGCGGGTCCGCGCGCATCTTGAACAGTGCCCCCGTCGCCTCGTTCAACGACTCGAGGTCGGCCTGGCGCTGGTCGGCGTTGCGATACATCGTGCGGAACTTCAGGCATGCGAACGGCTTGCCGCCGATGCCGGGGCGCATCGAGCGGTAGAGGATCGGCCCCCGCGAGCTGAGCCTGATCGCGAGCGTGCTCGCCGCCAGCACCGGGCTGAGCACGATCAGGAGCAGCGTCGAGCCGACGATGTCGAACGTGCGCTTGACGACGTAGTCGATCCCCTCGAAGACGGGCGGCTTGAGCTCGAACAGCGGCACGGCCTCACCGGGCACGAACTCGGCGCGGTGAACGAGGATCTCCATCGTCGACGGGGCCACGCGCACGCGAACGCCCTGGCCGTGACAGACGTCGACGAGCTCGACCGCCTGCGTCTGCGGAAAGTCAGGATCGGCGATGATGACCTCGTCGATGCGGTGGCGGTCGATGATCGGCGCCAGCTCGTCGAGCGTGCCGAGCGACAGCAGCCCGTTGTTCGGGCGCGGCGTCAGCGAGATGAAGCCGACGATGTACACCGACGGATGCGACGCGTCGCGCAGCGCGTGGCCGACGGCCTCGATGTGCTCGCCGCTGCCGACAAGCACGGCGCGGCGCTGGTAGCCGGCCATGCGCAGCAGCGCCCCGGTGACCTTCTCGTAGCTGAGCCGCAGCAGCGAGATGTAGATCACGGCGAAGAACAGCGAGCCGTAGAAGATGTAGTAGGAGGAGAACGTGTGGCCGCTGGCCATCGCGAAGACGAGCGCGACGAGCGCGACCTGGAACAGCGACGAGACAAGGCGCGACAAGCCTGGCCGCTCGCCGCGCGCCGAGTACAGCCCGGAGCGCGCGAAGAGCAGGACCGTCAGCAGGAAGGCGAAGTCGAACAGCTCACGGGTGGACTGGGCCTGGACGCTGACGCGCCAGTCGGCGGAGATGATTCCCGCCTTCAGCCACAGCGCCGTGATGATCGCCATGTAGACGCCGAAGAAGTCGATCGTGAGCAAGGTCGAGACGCGTACGACCTTGCGCAGCGTGTCGAGCTTGAGCAGGAAGGCCAGGACCGGGGGGCGCTTGCGCCGCACGTCCCGATCTGACAGCGCGAAGTCGGACGTCGGTTCGACGCCCGGCACCTGCTGTCTCGCCTCCCGTGGCTGCTGCTCTGCTGTTGGCATGTCCGTTGCTCTAACGCGTCACTGTCGCAGATGTTCCGGGTTCGCACACGATCTACTGAACCTTCGTCTGCTTGCCTGCGGCTCCTTCGCGGTTGTCATAGCCCCCCCGTTCCGATGAGCGTTTCTGTGCCAGATTTCTCGATCGTCCGTTGTAGCCCCTCGCGCAGCTCGATCTCGGGCTCCCATCCGAGCACTTCACGCGCCAGCGTGATGTCCGGCTGGCGCACCTGCGGGTCGTCTGTCGGCAGCGCTTCGAAGACGATCTCCGAGCGCGAGTTCGTCACTTCGATGACTGTCTTGGCGAGCTCCAGCAGCGTGAACTCGTTCGGGTTGCCGACGTTGATCGGCCCCGGCTGACCCGATTCGGCGAGCGCGATCATGCCGCGGATCAGGTCGTCGACGTAGCAGAACGAGCGCGTCTGGCTGCCGTCGCCGAAGACCGTGATCGGGCGATCCTGAAGCGCCTGGCGGAGGAAGGTCGGGATCGCGCGGCCGTCGTGCGGGCGCATCCGGCTGCCGTAGGTGTTGTGGGCCATCACACCTGTTCCGGCCCAGAAGTTCTCCAATCCCGGGACCGAGAAGTCATAGACGAGGGGCGTCGCAGGAATCTCCCGGATCTGGGTGATCGCCGCCCACACGAGATCGCCGGTGGTGCGGGCGGCGAGCTTCTGCTGCACGCCACGGTCCCACCGCAGCGGATCCCAGGGTGCGACGTCGCAGAGTGTCAGCGTCCACGTGCGCTCGCCGCTGCGCTTGCGCAGCTCGCTCTCGTGCTGCTCGACCGACGGGACCAGCCCGAAGCGGGCGAACGCGACGATGAGGTCGTCCTTCAGCTCCTCCGAGACCGTCGTGCAGACATGCCGTGCTCCCTGCGCCGGGAACTCGCCGTCTCCCGCCTGGTAACCGTCGACGAACCACTTCAGACGGCTGAGCGGAAGGCCGAGGATCCAGCCCGGAATCCGCTTGCGGTCACCATCGAACCCGAGGCGCTCCATGAGGCGCGGCAGCAGCGAGGAGTGCGCGGCGATCGACGCCGGTCGCGCAGCGCTGGCGGGGGCATGAGCGACGTGCAGGCCGAGCTGCGCCTCGATCACCGAGGCCGCGCGAGCGAGCAGCTGCTCGTCGCAGCTGAGCGCCAGAAACGCGTCGTCCCGGCTCTCGTGCCATGAGCCCTTGGCGACCCAGAGTCCGAAAAACCACAGCAGTCCGTCGCTCACCCGGATACGGGCCGGCATCGGGACGCTGCGTCCGGCCGTGCAAACCAGCGCGTCCTCGGGCAGCGCGTCCACGATCCGCCGCAGCACGGGCAAAGGAACGCGATCGCTGTCGCGCATGCGGATGAGCTTCGTCCATGCGCCGCTGCGCCGGTTCGGGCCGGCGTTCGGGCGCTCGGACGCGAGCAGCCCGAGGAGATCTCGCCGCTGGTCCCAGACCCGGGCTCCCAGCCCGCGAGCTTGGACGATGAGGTTCCAGGGGTCGCCCTCGGCGCGGCGCCAGGCGTCGAGCATGTCGACCTCGATCACGTCGCGCTCGGGGACATCGATCCGCCGCGCGATCGCAACCCGGTCACCGACCGCCAGCTGCGCGACCGGCCGCGGCTCGGGCTCGCCGTGCGCACCCTCGACGACGATCGAATGATCGCCCGTAACCCGGATCGAGCGCCCGAACCGCGTCTGAACTTCGAAGCAGCGCTCGTCGGTCGGATGCGCGATCAGGGATGAGGCCTTTGCGGCGACGATCCGTCCCTCCTCGTCGAATGCCGGCACGCGGTAGCCGTCGAGGGGATACTCGATCGCCGCCGACGGATCGGCGAGGGCGAGGGCGCCGCGCGTGGGCGCAGCCACGTAGCCGGCGGGGACGGCGCGGGTCGCCAGCCGCGCGGCGAGCTGGGCCACCGTCTCCCTGCGCAGCTCTGTTCCGTCGTCGTAGAGAACCTGCTCGTCGGCCAGCACCGAGTTGAAGATCCTGATGATCGACGTGTCCACGCCCTGCTGGCGGTGGTAGGCCATCGTCAGCGCCTCGGCGTAGCGCTTGGCCTCGTCGTAGACGCCGCGCGGGCCGATCGGGTTGACGTGTCCCCAGTAGCTCTCCTTCTGGGGATGGACCTGCGGGTCGCCGTAGACCTCGCTCGTCGACGCCAGCAGGAAGCGCGCACGGTGCTTCTTGGCGAGGCCGAGCGTGTGGTGCGTGCCGTGCGAGCCGACCTTCAGCGTGTGCAGCGGCAGGCGCAGATAGTCGATCGGCGACGCCGGCGAGGCGAGGTGGTAGACGACGTCGATCGGGCGGTCGACGAAATACGGCTGGACGATGTCGATCTGGCGGAAGTCGAACTCCGGCAGGCGGATGTGCTCGATGTTCGTCAGCGAGCCGGTTTCTAGGTTATCCACGCAGACGACGTGATGCCCGCGACGCAGGAGTTCGTCACACAGATGAGACCCCAAAAACCCCGCGCCACCGGTTACCAGGCAGGTGGCCATCCGGCGACTCTATCCCGTGTTGGGTGGGCGGTGCGTGGTTAGCGCTTGCGGGCCAGCTTGATCTGCTTCTTGCTGACCCCCGCCAAAAGCACGACGATGCCGTTCGAGCGCTGTTCTGCGAGCCCCTGCTTGACCAGCCGCTTGCACACGACGGGACAGCGCTTGCAGCGCGGGTTGCTCTTGCAGCAGCCCTTCTTGGGCTTGAGCGTGGCCGCCATTAGGTGAGCCTAACGCGTCGTGCCCAACGAGTACAGTGCCGCCATGCCTGCCAACGCCTTCGTCGACCGTCTCAACGAGCAGATCGGCCATGAGTTCGCCGCTTCTGCGCAGTATCTCGCGATCGCCATCTACTACGACGACGAGACGCTGCCCCGCCTAGCCGCCTTCTTCTACGCCCAGGCGCTCGAGGAGCGCAATCACGCGCTGATGATGGTCCAGTATCTGCTGGATGCCGGCGAGCGCGCGCCGATCCCCGGCGTCGCGGAGCCGAGCAACACGTTCGGCGACGTCGTCGAGCCGGTTGCGCTCGCGCTCGGGCAGGAGCGCCGTGTCACCGACCAGATCAACGCGCTGGCGGGGATCGCCCGCGACGAGCGCGACTTCACGAGCGAGCAGTTCATGCAGTGGTTCATCAAGGAGCAGATCGAAGAGGTGGCGTCGATGTCAGACCTGCTCAAGGTCGTCCAGCGCGCGAAGGACAACCCGCTGCTGGCCGAGGAATACCTCGCCCGCGAGGCGCCCGCCGACGCGGGTCCGGATCCGACCGCCCCGCCGGTCGCCGGCGGGACGCTGTAACACGCAGCGAAGCGGCCCCTCAGGGCATACTCGGGGGACCGTGCTCGGCCGCTCCCTCACCGCCGTCGCGCGCCTGCGCGCGCGCCTCGGCAGCGCCGCACCGCCGCGCGAGGAGCTCATCGCGCGCCACGTGAAGGGACGCTCGTTCGTCGACATTGGGTGCATGTGGACGATCAACGGCGCGCTGTGCTTCGCCGCCGAGGACGCGGGCGCAGCACGGGTCACGGGCGTCGACGTAATGGGACCGAGCGACGAGTTCACGACCGAGAAGCGCCGCCGCGCCTCGAAGATGCGCTTCGTCCAAGGCGATGTCCACGACCCGGCGACGGTGGCGGAGATCGGCCGGCACGACGTCGTCTGGTGCTCGGGCGTGCTCTACCACGCGCCCCATCCGCTGCTGACGCTCGAGCGCCTGCGCGAGCTGACCGGGGGGACCCTGCTGCTCGCAACCGAGACCGTCGCCGAGACACCGGGACGCCGCGGGACGATCGTCATCGCTCCGGGCACCGAGGAGCACCCCAACGCCGAGCCGGCGCGCGGTCCGAACGCGGGCTATGGACCGTGGTACTGGGGCATCGCCCCCTCGGCACTGCGGACGATGCTGGCGCTCAGCGGCTTTCAGATCGTCGAGGAGCACCGCACGCCGTTTCACGTGACCGTCGTCGCGCGCTGACTACCCCGTTGCGTTCGCCGGGCGCGTTCCGAGCTTGACCTTGACAGGGAGCTCGCGGCTGCCGCGGCGCACGCGCAACGACACCTCCTCGCCCGGCTTCTGGGCGACGATCGCGGAAGCGACGTCGGCGGACTGCGAGACCGAGCGATCGCCGACGGACAGGATGCGGTCGCCGATCCGCAGACCGGCATCGTCGGCGGGCCCACCGGGGATCACGCGCCCGACGACGGCGCCGACTCCCGTGTCGGCATCGCTCGTTGAGACACCGAGGTAGGGCCGCTTGATCTCCTTGCCGGTCTTCAGCTGCGGGACGACATTCTTCGCCGTGTCGTTCGGGATCGCGAAGCCGACACCGTCGTTGGAACCGCTGCTGGTCGCGATCTGCGCGTTGATGCCGACCACCTGGCCACGCGCGTCGAGCAGCGGCCCGCCGGAGTTGCCCGGGTTGATCGCGGCGTCGGTCTGCACGACGTTGTCGATCGAGAAGCTGTTCGGCGCGGTGATCGAGCGTCCGAGGGCGGAGATGACGCCGGTGGTCAGCGTGCCCTCCAGGCGGTACGGGCTGCCGATCGCGATCGCGGGCTGGCCGACCTTCAGGCTCGCCGAGGAGCCGAGCGCGAGCGGCGTGAGCTTGCGCCCGGACGAATCGATCTTCAGGAGCGCAAGATCGGTCGACGGGTCGGCGCCGACGACGCGCGCGTCGATCGGCGCGCCTTTCTCGAAGCGCACGCGCACGGTCTCGGCGCCGTCGACGACATGGTCGTTGGTGAGGATGTAGCCGTCGCCGTCGAGCACGAAGCCCGAGCCCGAGCCTCCGCCGCTGCCAGAGCGCGTCTCGACCGACACCACCCCTGGGCTGACGCGCTCGTACAACGTCGAGACGTCGGTGGCACTGCGGGCGGGCGCGGAGGGAGCGACCGGATCGCTCCGCACGGGTGGCGGCGCGGCCGCGACCGTGGTGTTCGTCGATTCGAACGCGCCGCCGATCGCCAGCCCGCCGAGCGGCAGCGCGACGACGAGGGCGCCGAACAGCGCGGCAAGGAAATTGGAACGGCGGCGGTCTGTGTTCATGGCTCTCAAGTCAACGACAGGTCGCTGAAGCGTCGCTCATCGGCTCGTAAGAGTTCTCTTACGCAACTGACACCGCGGATCACGTCGGTTGTATTCATTGAGTCCTAAGAGTTTTCCTATGCCTTCAGCGGGGGCGGCGGCGGGCACGTACTCTTGCCCGCATGGCCACACAAGAGCGCTTGACCGTCGCCCCGATCGTCGGCCCGGACGATCCCCGGCGCTTCACCGACTCGGGCATCGAGATCGCTCCGCTGTACAGCGAGGCCGACCTGCCGGCCGACCTCGATCTCGGCGACCCCGGATCCTTCCCGTACACGCGTGGTGTGCACGAGGAGATGTATCGCAAGCGCCCGTGGACGATGCGTCAGTACGCCGGTTACGCCTCGTCCACCGAGTCCAACGAGCGCTACAAGTACCTGCTCGCCCACGGCTCGACCGGGCTGTCGATGGCGTTCGACCTGCCGACCCAGCTCGGCCTGGACTCCGACGACGGACGCTGTCTCGGCGAGGTCGGTCGGACCGGCGTGTCGATCGACACGATCGACGACATGCGCCTGGTCTTCGACGGCATCCCGCTCAACGCGATCTCGACGTCGATGACGATCAACGCGCCGGCCACCGTGCTGCTCGCCCTGTACTCGCTCGTCGGCGAGGAACAGGGTGTGCCGCTGGACGAGCTGCGCGGCACGACGCAGAACGATGTCCTCAAGGAGTACATCGCGCGCGGGAACTTCATCTACCCGCCCGAGGGGACGATGCGCCTGACGACGGACCTCTTCGCGTACTGCAAGGAGTTCGTGCCGAAGTGGAACACGATCTCGATCTCCGGCTATCACTTTCGCGAGAAAGGGTGCTCGGCGGTTCAGGAGGTCGCGTTCACGCTGTGCAGCGCGATCGCCTACGTGCAGGCGGCGCTCGATGCGGGCCTCGAGGTCGACGAGTTCGCCCCGCGCCTTGCGTTCTTCTTCAACGGCCACAACAACGTCTTCCAGGAGGTCGCGAAGTTCCGCGCCGTCCGGCGGATGTGGGCGCACATCATGCGCGACCGCTTCGGCGCGAAGGACGAGAAATCGCTCAAGCTGCGCTTCCACACGCAGACCGGCGGCGTGACGCTGACGGCCCAGCAGCCGCAGAACAACGTCGTCCGCGTCGCGCTGCAGGGCTTCGCGGCGGTCTGCGGCGGCACGCAATCGCTGCACACCAACGGCTACGACGAGGCGCTGGCGCTGCCGTCCGAGCGGGCGGCGAAGATCGCGCTGCGCACGCAGCAGATCATTGCCCACGAGTCGGGCGCGACGGACACGATCGACCCGTTCGCGGGCTCGTACTACGTCGAGTCGCTGACCGACGAGATCGAGTCGCGCGCCTACGAGCTGATCGCCAAGGTCGACGAGCTCGGCGGGTCCGTGCACGCGATCGAGTTCATCACGAACGAGATCGACGAGTCCGCCTGGGGCTATCAGGAGCGCTACCGCCAGAAGCAGGACATCGTCATCGGCGTCAACAAGTACGAAGAGGACCAGATCGAGATCGAGGACATCCTGCGCGTCGATCCGGCGACCGAGAAGGCGCAGCTCGACCGCTTGGCGGCATTCAAGCGCGACCGCGATCACGAGCTGGTCGCCAAGCGCCTCGAGGAGCTGCGCGACGCGGCCCGCGGCACCGACAACCTCATGCACCCGATCCGTCAGGCGCTCAAGGATCGCTGCTCGATGGGTGAGGTCTGCGCCGCGATGAAGGACGTCTTCGGGGCCTACCGGCCGCGGGCGTAGGCTTCCGCTGCCGCGCGTGGGAGGCTTGCGAGCATGCTGATCCAGGGGATCCTCGTCTACGACATCGTGCTGACGGTGCACATCCTCGCCGTCGTCCTCGCCTTCGGCGTGACGTTCGCCTACCCGGTGCTCGACGCGTATGTACGCAAGTCCAGTCCCGGTGACCTCGTGACGCTCCATCGCTTCCAGGTCGTCCTCACCCAGCGCTTGATCCAGCCCGCGATGGTGGTCGTGCTCCTGGCCGGGCTGTACCTCGCGCTCGATCGCTACGACCTCGGCAAGCCCTGGATCAGCGCGGCGTTCGCGATCCTCATCGTGATGTTCGGGCTGGCCGGGGCCGTCTTCACCCCCAGCGAGAAGAACTTGGTCGTACTCGCAGAGCGCGATCGCCAGTCCGGTAGCGGTCCGAGCCCCGAATATGAGGCACAGGCACGCCGATTGGCCATTTTTGGGAGTGTTTGGCTGTTGCTCGTCATCGCGGCGATCTTCGTTATGACGGTGAAGCCGGGGGCGTGATTTACCGTCAGATCCGGAAGGAGTCCGGCCCGGACGAGCGAACTTCCGGGCCATGGAGCATTCCACGGCGCAGCGCCGGCTGGTCAAGTCCGCGCCCGAGCTGTGGGCAGTTATCAGCAGCGAGAGCTCGCTGGCTCGGCATCTCGCCGAGTTCGGCGAGATCCGCATCACCCGTGTCGAACCGGAGACCACCGTCGCCTGGGAGGGCGACCGCGCCAGCGGCACGGTGGAACTCGCGCCGACCGGATGGGGAACGAAGGTCACCCTGACGGCGTCGACCGTCACCGAGCCAGGTTCCGGCGGCGAGCCACAGGCCGTACCAGAGGCCGGCGCGGTACCGGAGGCCGGCGCGGTACCGGAGGCCGCTGCGGTACCGGAGGCCGCCGCCGCGCCCCAGCTCGCAGCGGCCCCGCCGGCCGCCGCGCCACAGCCCGTCGCGGCGCCCCGGCACGAGTCGATCACCCGTGCGCCCTCGCACAAACCAGCCCCGCCGCGCAGAGGGTTCTTCGCGCGGCTGTTTCGTCGCTTGACCAAGGCCCGAAGGTCGGCGCCCCCGCCTGACGCCCACGGACCGAAGCTCGGGATTCCCACACCGCCGGCGCCGACGCCGGATCCCAGTCCACCCACGCCGGGCCCGGACCCGACGCCCCCGGATGTCACCCCACCGACCCCGCCCCCGCCCGGCCCGGTGCCCGTGCCCGATCCCACGCCACCCGTTCCCGTTCCACCGCCACCGCCACCACCGGCGATCCGAACGCCGCCCGACCCACCGCCGGCGGCGGCAAGCGCCGCGCCGCCGCTGGACCCCGAGCGGACCGCCGCGATCCTCTCCGAGATCCTCGACGACCTCGGCTCCGCGCACCGTCGTCCCGTGCATCTCGACTGATCAGGCTCAGGCCAGAGCCTCGCTCCGGGCGCGGTTGCCCGGGGCGAGGCGCGCGCCGTGTGCCACCATCGGACGCACGATGTCCAGGCGCGAGAAGGCACCACAGACCTACGAGAAGAAGCTCGCCCAGCTCAACGAGCTGCGCGAGACGGTTGGCCGCACGAAGCGTGAAACCGAACGCAAACAGCACGAACGCGGTCGCTACAGCGCCCGCGAGCGTCTCGAGCGGCTGCTCGACCCGGGCTCGTTTCAGGAGCTCGACACCTTCACCCGCCACCGCACGGTCGACTTCGAGATGGATAAGCGCCGTCCCTGGGGCGACGCCGTCGTCACCGGCCACGGCACGATCGACGGCCGCCGCGTCTGCGTCTTCTCCCAGGACTTCACGGTCTTCGGCGGCTCGCTCGGGGAGGTGATGGCCGAGAAGATCTGCAAGGTCATGGACCTCGCCGCCAAGATCGGCTGTCCCGTCATCGGCATCAACGACTCCGGCGGTGCGCGCATCCAGGAGGGAGTCGTCTCGCTCGGCGGCTACGGCGAGGTCTTCATGCGCAACGTCAACTGCTCGGGCGTCATCCCGCAGATCAGCCTGATCATGGGGCCGTGCGCCGGCGGCGCCGTCTACTCACCGGCGATCACCGACTTCATCTACATGGTCAAGCAGAGCTCGCACATGTTCATCACCGGCCCCGACGTCATCCGCGGGGTCACCGGCGAGGAGGTCGAGTTCGAGGCGCTCGGCGGCGCGATGACGCACGACTCGACGTCGGGCGTCGCGCACTTTGCCTGCGACGACGAGGAGCAGTGCCTGCAGGACGCTCGCTACCTCGTGAGCTTCCTGCCCTCCAACAACCTCGAGACGACGCCGCGCGTCCTGCCGACGGACGATCCGCGGCGGATGGACCCCGAGCTCGACACGATCGTGCCCGATCAGCCCAACAAGCCGTATGACATGCGCGAGGTCGTGCGCCGCGTCGTCGACGACGGCGAGTTCTACGAGGTCCACGAGCATTTCGCGACGAACATCGTCTGCGGCCTGTGCCGGTTGGACGGCCACGCGATCGGAGTGGTGGGCAACCAGCCGGCGAGCCTCGCCGGCGTTCTGGACATCAACGCGAGCGTCAAGGGCGCGCGCTTCGTGCGCACGTGCGACGCGTTCAACATCCCGCTGCTGTTCCTCACCGATGTGCCCGGCTTCCTGCCCGGCACCGACCAGGAATGGGGCGGCATCATCCGCCACGGCGCGAAGCTCCTGTACGCGATCGCGGAGGCAACGGTTCCGAAGATCACGATCATCACGCGCAAGGCCTACGGTGGCGCCTACGTGGTCATGGCCTCCAAGCACATCGGCGCCGACGTCAACTTCGCCTGGCCGACCGCGGAGGTCGCGGTGATGGGACCGGAGGGCGCGGTCAGCATCATCTACAAGCGCGACATCGCCGGATCGCCGACGCCCGAGGCTCGCCGGGAGCGGCTCGAGGACGACTATCGAGCGCGCTTCGCCAACCCCTACTCGGCGGCGGAGCGCGGATACGTCGACGATGTGATCGTCCCGCACGAGACGCGTCCGAAGGTCATCGCGGCTCTCGAGACACTGCGCACCAAGCGCGTGCCGACCCCGAAGCGCAAGCACGGCAACATCCCCCTATAGGGCCTCGTGATGCTCGCGCTCGTGTGCGTGATCGGCGCCGCGCTGCGCTTCGCGACGCTCGACGCGCAAAGCCTCTGGTTCGACGAGGCGGTGACCGCGCAGCTCATGCGCCTGGACCTGCCGGACCTGCTCCACGCGATCCCCGGCAGCGAGTCGTCCCCGCCGCTGTACTACCTGCTCGAGTGGCTATCGACCCAGCTGTTCGGCACCGGCGAGGTCGGACTGCGCTCGCTGTCGGCGTTGCTCGGAACCGCGACGATCCCGGTGGTCTGGGCGCTCGGCCGGCGGCTGGGCGGCAACCGCGCCGGCCTCGTCGCAGCGGCGCTCCTCGCGGTCAACCCGATGCTCATCTGGTTCAGCCAGGAGGCGCGCGCGTACGCGCTGCTGGCGCTCCTCGGCGCGCTGGCGGCGCTGCTGTGGCTGCGCGCGCTCGAGCTCCCGAAGACGTCACGGCTGCTCGCCTGGGGGCTCGTCGCCGCGCTCGCGCTGGCAACTCACTACTACGCGATCTTCCTCGTCGGGCCACAGGCGCTGTGGCTCGTGTACCGAGCGCCCAGCTTCCGCGGGCGCGCGATCGCACTGGCGCTCCCAGTCACGGCGGCGGTCGCGCTCGCCCCGCTCGCGCTCGGGCAGCGGGCGAACGACAGCGCCGCGTTCATCTCCAACAGCGCGTTGGCGACCCGGCTGGCCCAGGTGCCCAAGCAGTTCGTGCTGGGCTACAACGCTCCGCTGGAGATCGCGCTGGCGCTCGTGTCGGCGCTGGCGCTGGCGCTCGCGATCGGCGGGCTCCTGCTGCTCGTGCTCAGGCGCGTCGAGACGGGCGGGACCGCGCGCGCCGACACGCTGCGGCTGACGGCGATCGGCGCCGCCGCGCTGGTGCTGCCGGTGCTCGCCGCAACCGCCGGCGAGGACCATGTCATCACGCGCAACGTGCTTGGCGTGCTGCCGATCGCCGCTGCGCTCGCGGGCGCCGGGATCGCAGTGCTTGGCGAGGCGGCGCCGCGGGCCGCCTGGGCGGCCGCGGCGGCGCTGTGCGCCGTTGGCGTCGTGGGCGCGGTCGGCGTTGCCGCCGATCCTGCCCTGCAGCGCGACGACTGGCGCGGCGCCGCCCGTGCCCTCGGCCGCGCCGGTGCACCGAGCGTCATCGTGGCGACACCGCCCGCGGCGCTCGTACCGCTGCGCTACTACCTGCCGGGCCTGCGCGCGCAACAAGAGCCGCAGGCGACGACGGCCGAAATCGATTACCTCGCACTGTCGGAGGGCTACCCGCACGAGCGGCTCGCCCCACCCCGACCGGCGCAGGCGCCGATCCCCGCTCCCGGCTTCGTGCCCGCGGGGAGGACGCAGGCCAAGACGTTCACGGTCCTGCGGCTACGGGCGCCCACGCCACAGCCGGTGGCGCTGCTCGCGCTCGAAGTGGGCCTCGACGGCGGGCCGGCCTCGGTCCTCGTCATCGGACCGCGATAACGACGCCTCGCCGACCGCCACGAGCCCGGTCATTCGTCCTGGACGAACGTTGACGGCCCCGTCATCGTGTGCGGTACGCTGGCGTTCATGTCACGGACGTCACGAACCCATGACGTCGATTGGCTGGTCGTGGGGTCGGGCTTCGGGGGAAGTGTCGCCGCGCACCGGCTGACCGAGAAGGGCTATCGCGTCACGGTCGTCGAGTCGGGCCGGCGCTGGGCCGACCACGAGTTTCCGCGCTCGACGTGGGACATCCGCCGCTACTTCTTCGCCCCTCGCCTCGGACTGCACGGCATCTTCCGGCTGTCGCTCTTCAAGGACGTCTCGATCATCAGCGGCGCCGGGGTCGGGGGCGGCAGCCTCGGCTACGCCAACACGCTGTACCGCGCGCGCCCGCGGTTCTACGAGGACCCGCAGTGGGCGGGCCTCGAGGAGGATTGGGAGAGCGCCCTGGCACCCCACTACGACGAGGCCGAGCGGATGCTCGGCGTCGCCACAGTGCCCAACGACGACCCGGCAGACAATCTCCTCAAGCAGTTCGGCAAGCACATCGGCGCCGAGGACACGCACGCAAAGACGCGCGTCGGCGTCTTCTTCGGGCCCGCCGGCGAGACCGTGCCCGACCCCTACTTCGACGGTGCCGGCCCCGCGCGCACGGGCTGCATCGTCTGCGGACGCTGCATGGTCGGCTGCCCGGTGGGGGCCAAGAACACGCTCGTGAAGAACTACCTCTGGCTCGCCGAGCGGGGCGGGGTGCGCATCATCCCCGAGCGCACCGTCGTCGATGTCCGTCCGCTCGGCGCGGGCGACGGCTCGGACGGCTACGAGATCGTCACGGAGCGCACCGGCGCCTGGCTGCGCAAGGACCGCCGCACGATCTCGGCCGCCCGCGTCGTGCTCGCGGGAGGCGCGCTGGGAACGAACAAGCTCCTGCAGCGCTGCCGCCACTTCGGCTCGCTGCCGAAGGTCTCAGACCGCCTGGGCGAGCTCGTGCGCACCAACAGCGAGGCGATCCTCGCCGTCACCGCACCCGACGACAGCGTCGACTACACCAAGCGCGTCGCCATCAGCGGCTCGATCTATCCCGACGAGAACACGCACATCGAAACGGTCAGCTACGGCCATGCCGGCGATTCGATGAGCCTGCTGCACACGCTGCTGGTCGGCGACGGGACGAGGATCACGCGCCCGCTGAAGCTGTTCGCGGCAGCGATCCGCCATCCGCTCATGTTCGCCAAGCTGTGCGATCCGCGCGCGTGGTCGCGGCGGACGATCATCCTGCTGGTCATGCAGACGCTCGACAACGCGATCGCGCTGCGTCCCCGACCCGGGCGCCTGGGGGCGATGCGCCTGCAGACCGAGCAGGATCCGCTTAAGCCCAGCCCGACGTTCATCCCGATCGCCAACCAGGCAGCGGAGTGGATGGCCAAGCAGATCGGCGGCGTGGCGCAGAGTTCGCTGACGGAGGCGCTGGCGAGCATCCCGACGACCGCGCACATCCTTGGAGGCGCCGTGATCGCGCGCTGTCCCGAGGAGGGCGTCGTCGACGCCCGCCACCGCGTCATCGGCTACGAGAACCAGCTCGTCTGCGACGGCTCGGTCGTCCCGGATAACGACGGCTACAACCCGAGTCTCACGATCACGGCGCTCGCGGAGCGCGCGATGAGCTTCGTTCCGGCGCTCGGCGAGGTCGCCGACGCCGAGGCCGCGCCAGTGCTGGCCGCCTGATTGGTAATCACACAGCGCCGTACGGCTACTCTCATTCGTGCGTGAGCGTCGCCGACGAAGAACAGTCCAAGCCGTCCCTCGTCGACCGGCTACGTGAGCGCCGCGACCGTCAACGTGCGCGGCCGCTTGTCGTGCGCATCCTCTACATCGTCGTCGGCTTCACTCTGCTGCTGGCGGGCATCGCGATGCTCGTACTGCCGGGTCCGGCGTTCCTCGTCATCCCGGTCGGCCTCGCGCTGCTGTCGCTGGAGTTTGCGTGGGCCGAGAAGCTGCTCGAGCGAGCGATCGAGCAGAGCGAGGTGGCCAAGCGCAAGGCGTCGGAGACGACGAAGACTCAGCGCATCCTCACGATCGTCGCGGTGGTGCTCGGCGTTGGCGCGCTCGTCGCGTGGGGGCTGATGGGCGACATCCCGCTCGTTCCCGATCCCTGACGAGTCGTCGGGCGCTACAACCGCTTTCGCAGCAGCTCCTTGCCCTGTTCGGCGCCCTTACGGCTCTCGCTCTGGGCCTTGCGGAAGAACTCGGCCAGCTCGTCATCGCCTTCGCGTTCGGCGTCTTGGATGTAGACCTCCAGCCGGAGCACGTTGCTCAAGCACGCCTCGGTGAACCAGATGATGTTGTAGTCCTTGTCCTTCGTGCCGGTGATTTGCCCGGTCTCGCTTTCAGTCGCCACGGAAGCCTCCTCGCTCGGGATTCGTGAGGTAGATCGAATACCCCGTTCGGCAAGCCTGCGCGCAGAGATCGAAGCGTGCCCAACGAACACGACCGACCATGTCGAGCTGGCGCGGCATCCCGTAGCGGTCGCCGCCATACCCGAGCTCCGCTGGCGATAGCAGTGGTTCGCGGTCGAGGTGATCGATAATGAGCGGCAGTTGGTGTTCGGTGGGCGCGATGTGAAGCCCTGCCTCGCTGCGTGCGAGTGCGCGAGCACCGTGGGTGTAGCCAGCCCCAACACGTCCGCGGCGCTTTGGGGCACAATGGAGCCGTGAAGGAGACGGTTCTGATCGTCGATGACCACGCCGCCTTTCGCCGCAGCGCGCGCCTGTTGCTCGAGGCCGAGGGCTATAACGTCATCGGTGAGGCCCAGGACGGGCGCTCTGCGCTGTTCCAAGCAGAGAGCCTTGCGCCTGACGTTGTCCTGCTCGACGTCTTCCTCCCCGACCTGGACGGTTTTGAGGTCGCCTCGGAGCTCACCGGCCGCAGCCGCGCGGTCGTCGTCCTGATCTCGAGTCGCGACGGCCGCGACTTCGGCGCGCTGGTCTCCGAGAGCGGGGCGCGCGGCTTTATTCCCAAGACCGAGCTCTCGGGGGCCTCGCTGGCGGCCCTTGTGGGGCGATGAGCCCCGGCGAGCCAGAAGCGGGGGCGGCGATGCCAGAGCCGGGAGCCGACATCCTCCTCGCGGCAAGCAGCGAGCCTGTCTGCTCGCTGGTGCGAGTCCCGCTTGAGGAGGTCGGGCACCGCGTGCGGCTGGTGGCCGACGGGCTGTCCGCGCTCGCCGCGCTCAAGCGCCAGCTGCCCGACGTCGTCGTCGCCGAGTGGGATCTTCCTCGCCTCGACGGCCGTGGTCTCTGCCAGGCCGTGCGGGCCGATCGCGAACTTTCGGCCACGCACGTGATCATCATGACGAGCGCCGCGCGCGCAGAGCGCGCGGCCGAGGCGCTCGAGGCCGGCGCCAACGATTACCTGGCCACGCCGTTTGAGCGCACTGAGCTGCTCGCGCGAGTGCGTGCGGGCCGCCGGGCGGCGCAGCTTCGCGCCAGCGAGGCCCGCCTGCGCGCACTGATGGCCAACGTCCCGGGCGCCATCTACCGCTGCGCTCCGGATCGCGACTGGACGATGGAGCTGATCAGCGACGAGATCGAGCGGATCTCAGGCTATCCCCCCGCGGATTTCATCGATAGCGCGGTCAGGACCTTCGCCAGCATCATCCATCCCGACGACCGTCATCGAGTCGAGGAGGCGGTGTTCGAGGCGTGTGCGGCAGGCCGCCCGTTCGTGCTGGAGTACCGCATCCAGCGCGCCGACGGAGACGAGCGCTGGGTGCTCGAGCGCGGCCAGCTCGTGCACGGCACCAACGCGCGAACCTGGCTTGACGGCGCCATCTTCGATATCAGCGCGCGCCGACAGGCTGAAGAAGAGCGCCGCCGGCGAGAAGCCGAGCAGGCCCGGGTGGCCGAGCTGCGAGCCTCGCGCGCGCGCATCATCGAGGCCGCCTACGCGGCGCGGCAGCGGATCGAGCGCGACCTTCATGACGGTGCCCAGCAACGATTCGTTGCCGTCGCCCTGCAGCTGCGCCTGCTCATCTCGCAGCTTGAGAAGACCGCCCCGGACACCGCGGCGCTTGTCAAGGACGCCCTCGACGAGCTTCTGTACGCGATGGGCGAGCTGCGCGAGCTCGCCCGCGGGATACACCCCGCCCTGCTCTCGGAGCGCGGGCTCGTGCGCGCCGTCCAAGCGCTGCTCAGCCGCATGCCGATGGCGGCCAGGCTGGGCGAGGCGCCTGAGGAGCGCCTCCCAGAGCCCGTCGAGGTGGCGTTCTACTATCTGATCGCCGAGAGCCTCACCAACGCCTGCAAGCACGCAGACGCGAACATGGTCAGCGTCCAGATCGGTCGCGCGGACGGGCGAGCGTGGGTCGAGGTCACAGACGACGGTGTGGGCGGCGCGACAGCGAGCGAGGGCTCAGGTCTGTGCGAGCTCGGCGACCGCGTCGAGGCCCTGGACGGCACGCTCACGATCCTGAGCCCGCCGGGCGACGGCACGACCGTCCGCGCGGAGGTGGCGTGCGCCTAGTCCTCCCCGAGGACTCGAGGCTCTCATGCGAGGAGCCTCCCGCGCCTGCTCGAGAAGCCGGCTGCTGGCGTTACCGCGTTACCCGGGGTCCGGCCCGACAGCGGCGCAGAAACGCCGGCGTTCGGTCCCTTGCCACACCCTGATCCTCAACGGCCCGCCGAGCCGCTGAGCGGCCGCAAGCCACGGTGAGTCGTGGTCGGGCGCCATGGTCGTGCGGCGGCGCCTGAAGCGGCGTATGGTCGCCTGCAAACGCAGGCCAACCGAGCCGAGGTTCGCGAGTGAGCGCAGTGGCGCAGACAGTTGCATCCGACGCGGACGCCGGCACGCCGAGCGCGCGGGCTGCCGTTGGCAAAGCGGCGCGCGCTCGGGCGCCGCGATCCAGTCACGGCGACTGGGAGCCGGCTTCCGATCGTCCGGATCCGGTGAAGATCCTGCTCGACCAGGCCGAGGGCAGGGTCACGGAGCTGCTGCCGCTGCGCTACGGCCGGATGCTCGTCTCGCCCTTCTCGTTCTACCGCGGCGCCGCGGCGATCATGGCCAGCGACCTCGCCGAAACGCCGACCTCGAATCTGAGCGTGCAGTTGTGCGGCGATGCGCACCTGTCGAACTTCGGCACGTTCTCGTCGCCGGAACGGGAGCTGGTCTTCGACATCAGCGACTTCGACGAGACGCTTATGGGTCCGTGGGAGTGGGACGTCAAGCGCCTCGCCGCCAGCGTCTGCATCGCCGGCCGCGACCGCGAGTTCAAGAGCAAGCAGGTCGCCCATGCGGTGCTGCGGACGATCGCCGCCTACCGCGAGGCGATGAACACGTTCGCGCAGCAGGGCAACCTCGACGTCTGGTACGCGCATCTCGACGTGGACGAGATCTCGCGCCTGTTCAGCGAGGGCGTCGACGTCAAGCGCATGAAGAGTCTCGAGGCTCAACTCGAGAAGGCGCGCCTGAACACGAGCGTGAAGGCGCTCTGCAAGCTGACCGAGAGCGTCGACGGCCAGGTGCGCTTCCTCCACAAGCCGCCGCTGCTCGTTCCGGTCGAGGAGCTGCTCTCCGACGATGACCGCGAGGACGCCGAGAGCAACCTCAAGGGCCTGTTGAGCGGCTACCGCGAGAGCCTGCCCGGGAACCGGCGCACGCTTCTGGATGGCTATCACTACGTCAGCATGGCCCGCAAGGTCGTCGGCGTGGGCAGCGTCGGCATGCGCGTATGGGTCGTCCTCATGCGCGGTCGCGACGGCAGCGATCCGCTCCTGTTGCAGGCCAAGGAGGCCACCACCTCCGTGCTGGAACAGCATCTGGACCCGCCCGCGAACGACAACCACGCAGAACGCGTCGTCGAGGGCCAGAAGCTCATGCAGGCGGCGAGCGACATCTTCCTGGGCTGGCTCGCTGCCGTCGGTCCCGACGGCAGCAAGCGCGACTACTACCTGCGCCAGGCCGCCGACGGCAAGGGCGCGATCGACGTCTCGTTGCTGCTGCCGGCTGGGCTCGCCGGCTACGGGCGCCTGTGCGGCTGGACGCTGGCCCGTGCTCACGCACGCGCCGGAGACCGCATCGCGATCTCGGGCTACCTCGGCCGCGGCGACGCCTTCGACCGCGCGGTCGCGACGTTCGCCGAGCGCTATGCCGACCAGAACGACGCCGACTACAAAGCGCTGAAGAAGGCCGTCGCCAGCGGACGCGTGCAAGCGGCCAAGAAAGCCACGGAGTAAGCAGACATCCGGCGGTGTCAGTCTCCATAGGCGGCCGCTCACCGTGCGACCGGCAGCTCGCCGGAGCCGACGGCGCCTTGCGTGACGAACGGCTGTAGCCGGCTGGTCGACGTGGCGAGCCGCAGGCCGGGCATGCGCTCCAGCAGCGTCCGCAAGGCGGTCTGGATCTCGACGCGGGCGAGGTGTGCGCCGAGGCAGTAGTGGATGCCGCGGCCGAACGACAGATGCTGATTGCCGGCGCGGTCGATGTCGAACGCATCGGGGTCGGCGAAGGCGCAGCCGTCGCGGTTGGCTGCGGGCAGCGACGCCGTGACCGTCGCGCCTGCCGGCACGGTCACGCCGCTCAACTCGGTCTCCTGCACGGCGACCCGCGCCATGCTGTGGTTGACCGCAGGGCACAGGCGCAGCAGCTCCTCGATGGCCGGGACGAGTAGCGCCGGCTGCTCACGCAGCAACGTGAGCAGCTGTGGATGAACGAGCAGGTAGAGCACCGAGTTGGCGATCTGGGTCGCAGCCAGGAAATGCCCGTCACGGAACATCGACGTCGCGATGCCGTGCAGCTCCTCGTCGTCGATCAGGCCGCTGCCGTCGCACGCCTCGATCAGCCCGTGAGTGAGCGTCTTGCCGGGCGCGCTGCGCAGCTCTTGCAGCACCTCGCGGACCCCGCGATAGAGCTCTGTCTCCGCTGCTCGCACCGCCTTTGGCTCTGGGCCCGGATGCTCGCAGCGCGCCACGGACCACCCGCGCAGGCGCTCGCGGTACGGCTGCGGGACACCAAGCAGCTCGCACTGCGCCTCGAACGTCAGCGGCGCGCAGAACCCGCTGACCAGATCCGCGGGCGGTCCGGCTTCGAGCAGGTCGTCGGCGAGGCCGGCGGCGATCGCCTCGACGCGCCCGCGCAGCCGCTCGACGCTGCGCGCGCCGTAGGATCCGGCCAGCAGCTTGCGGATGCGGGTGTGCTTTGGCTGATCCATCTCGGTCACCGAATAGTCCAGCGTCGGACCGCGCAGGCCAAGCTCTGCTGACGCGATCGCGCGACTGAACCGGTCGCTTGTCATCAGCTCCCGGATCTGGTGATAGCTGACGAGCAGATGCGTACGTGTCCCGTCGGCGAGGATCACCTGAGCAGTGACGGCTGGGCACGGCGGCGTGTACGGCAAGGGCGTACGAAGCATTCGACAGATCCCCCATTTCAGCCAGCTTGGACGGGAGTCGCCGAGCAGGCGCCGACGCGGAGTGCAACATACCCGACGGCGGCGGGTCAGTTCTAGGAATTACTGAGAGTTTCGCCTCAACGCCGCGAGTTCACGCTGCGCCTCTCGCAGGGAGCGGGAACCAGCGGATACTCTCAAAAGAGGCCGGCAGGACGGGATCCTGCAGCTCGGCCAGCACCCGCTCGGTGGCGTCGCGCGTTGGGCACGGAACTCCATCGCGCGGCTCGCGTAGGAGAGGCTGACCGGTGGGCGCTGCGCGCGTCGCGGTGATGCCACAGTCTGGTGAAGGGATCGAACTTGTACGGCGCCAGCAGTTTCACTCCCTCGTTGGCGATCAGATGCACCGCGTCGACGACGTAGTCCACCACCGCCACGTCGATGAAGTAGTTGAAGTTCACCCGAAACCAGCCGACGCGCTCTTCACGCCCAGGATCGTCGAACTCCGAGCACATCGGGCAGTAGCCGAGACGCCGGCGGCGGACGCGCTGTCGGTCATCTCGTGCTGGCGGCGGCTGGATACCCGATCCGCCAAGCGAGCTCACAGCCGAACGGTCCCCGCCTGCACCTCGCCCGCCCGAGCCGCGCGCAGCGCCGCGGCCGCGACGCCGAGATCCTGGATCGCCAGGCCGGTCGAGTCGAAGAGCGTGATCGCGTCAGCGTCGCTGCGGCCCGCGGCCTCAGCGGCCAGCACGGCGCCGAGGGTCGTCACCTGCTCGCGCGTGACGTGCCCGCCCGCGACCGCGCCGGTGAGCTCGCCCCCATGCGACGCCTGCTCCCACTCGTCGCAGAACAGCTCGCAGGCCAAGACCGCCGCGACGCTCGCCTCGGCCTTGCCAGAGCCGTCGGCGCCGAGCATGTTCAGATGCATCCCGGAGCGCAGGTCCTCCTCGCTCACGACGATCTCAGCGCCGGGGGTGATCGTGCAGACGACATCGCACGCCAGCGCCGCGGCGCGGTCTCCCGTCGTCCAGCCCAGCTCCTCGGCCAGCGCCGTGGCAGCCGCCGCGCGCGGGTCACAGCACACTCCCGGGCCGTAGCCGGCTGCCGCGAGGCAGCGCGCGGCCCAGGCGCCGTTGAGGCCGCAACCGACGATCCCGACGGAGCGAGCATCGCGCCGGGCCAGAGCGCGCGTGGCGAGCGCCGCGACCGCGCCGGTCCGCAGGGCCGTGACCGCGCGCGCGTCCAGCAACGCGAGCGACTCGCCGGTGCGCGTGCTCGACAGGCAGATCACGCCGCTGACCGTTGGCGGGCCGTCGACAGGGTTGCCGGGAAACGACGTGACCCACTTCAGCAGCGCGAGCTCGCCTCCCCGAGCCGGCATCGCGCGGAAGTCCCCGTAGGGCGGGCTGTCGAGATAGATCTTCGCGGGCATGACCCACTCGCCGCGGTGGTGGCGCAGGAACGCGTCGCGCGTGGCGTCGATCGCGGCGACCGGCGAGACGGCCGCCAGCACCGTGGCGTGATCGAGGACGATGAGCTCGGGCACGCGGCCGGAGGGTACGCGCTTCGCCCCACCGGGCATCGGCGCACGCGGTCCGCACAAACTCGACCAGATTAGTCCACAAAAAATCCTGAATCCAGATCCGGAATTGCGGGTATCATCCCGTGTCCATGCACGCCACCACGGAGCACTGACACCCATGGAGCCAACCACGGTCGCCGGTCGCCAGGGGACGCTCGAGAACCCCGAGGTTCGCGAGGACGTCCCAGGTCACGTCATCCCGATCCTCAAGCGTGAGTTCGACGACTTCGACACCGAATCGCAGCGCTACCTGCGCGGTGACATCGAGGAGATCGAGTTCATCGGCTTTCGCCTGAAGCAGGGGGTCTACGGCCAGCGCCAGCCGGATGTGCAGATGATCCGCGTCAAGCTGCCCTTCGGCGGGATCTCGCCCGAGCAGATGGACGCCTTCGGCGACGTGGTCGAGAAGTACGTGCCGCTGAACAAGGGGCACATCACGACGCGCCAGAACATCCAGCTGCACCACGTTCCGCTGCCCGACGCCGCCAAGGCGATCCGCGAGCTGTCGGACTGCGGCCTGTCCTCGCGCGAGGGCTGCGGCAACACCGTGCGCAACGTCACGGGCGATCCGTGGGCCGGCGTGTGCGACGACGAGCCGTTCGACATGACCCCGTACGCGGGCGCCTACGTGCGCTACTTCGTGCGCCACCCGACGACGCAGCTGATGCCGCGCAAGATCAAGACGGCGTTCAACGGCGCGCCGGCGGACCGCGCGCTGACCGGTATCCACGACATCGCGTTCATCGCCAAGGAGCGTGACGGCGTCCGTGGAGCCGAAGTCCTCGTCGGCGGCGGCACGTCGATCATGCCGCGCATCGCGCCGATGCTGTACGAGTTCGTCGGCCTCGACGACGGCGAGTACCTGAAGGTCGCCGAGGCCTGCTTTCGGATCTTCGACCGCCAGGACTTTCTGCGCGTCAACCGCGCGCGGGCGCGGATCAAGGTGCTCGTCGACAAGATCGGAATCGACGCCTTCCGAGAGATGGTCGAGGAGGAACTGCAGGGCGATTGGGTCGCCGAGCGCGACTTCGACGTCCAGGGGCTGAGCTGGCAGGACGACGAGGAGGCCTCCGCCCCGCCCGTGCCGGCCACGTTCGCGAGCCCGAACGGCGACGTCTCGGCGTTCGAGCGCTTTTGCGCCGATAACGTGCAGCGTCAGAAGCAGGAGGGCTTCAGTAGCGTCCACGTCAAGGTCACGCGCGGCGATCTCACGCCGGAGCAGTTCCGCGGCATCGCGGACATCATGCGCAAGTACTCCGGCGGCTACATGCGCACGACCGTGCACCAGAACTTCCTCCTGCGCTGGGTCCGCGACGAGACGGTCTACGAGGTCTGGCAGGCGCTAAACGCGCTCGGTCTCGGCGACGAAGGCCCCGACAAGATCACCGATGTCGTCTCCTGCCCCGGCACGGACTCCTGCAAGCTCGGCATCACCTCTTCGATGGGGCTGAACGCGGCGGTCCAGACGCGCCTGGAGGAGATGCAGATCACCGATCCGCTCACGCGCGCGATCCACATCAAGATGAGCGGCTGCCCGAACGGGTGCAGTCAGCACCACATCGCGAACATCGGCTTCTATGGTGCCTCGATCAAGGTCGGCGGGCACACGATCCCGGCGTACGTCGCGCACGTGGCCGGAAACTTCGACGGCGGCGAGATCGTCTACGGCCAGCGGCTGAAGGTGCGCCTGCCGGCCAAGCGTGTGCCCGACGCGATCGAGCGTTGGCTGCGCTGGTACGAGGCCGAGCGCGAGGACGGCGAGGTCTTCAACGACTTCACGGCCCGCGTCGGCACGAAGGCGTTCGAGGACTTGGTCCGCGACCTGGCGATGCCCGTCGAGTTCGGCCTGGAGACGATGACGACGTTCATCGACTGGAATCGCGACGTACCCTTCAAAGTTGTGCGTGGCGAGGGCGAGTGCGCGGTCTGAGGTCCACCCTCGAGCAGGCTGCTCGGCACGAGCGGCTCGTCTTTCTGTGCTCCTTTCAGAAGGAGGAGTCGGTGATCCTGGACGAGCTGCTCGAGGTCGCGCCGCACGTCCGTGTCGTGACGATCGACACCGCGGTGTTGTTTGCAGAGACGCTCGCCACCTGGCGCGCCTTCGAGGAGCGCTTCGGCGTGCACATCGAGGTGCAGCAGGCATTTGGCGACTGGACCGGTCCCGAGCACTGCTGCGGCGCGGAGAAGGTCGCGGCGCTCGAGCGCGCGCTGGACGGCGCCGACGCGTGGATCACCGGCCTGCGTCGCGAGCAGGGGCCGACCCGGGCGGCCACCGAGCTCGTCGAGGTCGACGCCAAGCGCGGCGGGATCGCGAAGTACAACCCGCTCGCGTTCTGGACCGAGCGCGACCTGTGGCGGCGCATCCACGAGCGCGACCTGCCCTATCACCCGCTGCACGACGATGGCTACGAGTCGATCGGCTGCATGCCATGCACCCAGCCCGGCAATGCGCGCGAGGGACGCTGGGCGGGTAGCGACAAGACCGAGTGCGGGTTGCACGTCTGATGGACCCGATGATCGTCGCGTTCGGCCTCGGGGTCGGAATCCTCGTCGGCCTCACGGGAATCGGCGGCGGCTCGCTGATGACGCCGCTGCTCGTGCTCTTCGCCGGGATCCCGCCCGTCGTCGCGATCGGCACCGACCTCGCCTACGGCGCGGTGACCAAGACGCTCGGCGGCTGGCGCCACTGGCGTAAGGGCACCGTCGACCTCGGCGTCTCGATGTGGCTCGCCGTCGGCAGCGTGCCGGGCGCGCTCGTCGGCGTGTGGCTGCTGAACCGCCTGCACGCCGCCTACGGCAAGAGCTTCGAGCCGGTGCTGCTCGGCAGCATCGCTCTCGTGCTGATGCTCGTCTCGCTGACGATCCTCGGGCGGGCGCTGTTTATGCCCAAGCTCGTCGCGCGTGAGCGCCACAGCGTCCAGCAGACGCTGCGCACGAAGGTCACGGCGGCCTGGATGGGCGCGGTGCTCGGCATCGTCCTCGGCGTCACCTCGGTCGGCAGTGGCGCGCTCATCGGCCTCGTGCTCATCCTCGTCTTCCAGCTGACGCCGCATCGCGTCGTCGGGACCGACGTGTTCCACGCCGCGATCCTGCTGTGGGCAGCCGGCCTCACGCATTGGGCCAGCGGCAACGTCGACTTCGTCTTGATGGGAACGATCCTCGTCGGCTCGCTGCCCGGCGTGTGGATCGGGACCCAGCTCATCACGAAGGTGCCCTCGGCCGTCCTGCGGCCGACGCTCGGCTGCGTCCTGCTCGCGTCCGCCCTGGGAGTACTGTCGAAGGCCGGCGTCGCGGTTCCGCCCGAAGCGCTCGTCGGCGTGCCGCTGGCCGCCGGTCTGGCCGCCTACACGTTGAGCCGCACGCGCCGCGTCAGTCCAGCTGCAACCGAAGTGGAGGCAGCGCCGGCATGACCGCACGTCTCACCCACCTCAACGCGCTCGAGTCCGAGGCGATCCACATCATGCGCGAGGTCGCGGCCGAGCTGTCCAGGCCGGTGCTGCTGTTCAGCGGCGGCAAGGACTCGATCGTGCTGCTGCGGCTCGCCGAGAAGGCGTTTAGGCCCGGACGCTTCCCGTTCCCGCTCATGCATGTCGACACGGGCCACAACTTCCCGGAGGTCATCGAGTTTCGCGATCGCCGGGTGGGCGAGATCGGCGAGCAGCTCGTCGTGGCGTCGGTGCAGGAGTCGATCGACCGCGGCCGCGTGACGGAGGAGAGCGGTCCGCGGGCGTCGCGCAACCGCCTGCAGACGACGACGCTGCTGGATGCGATCGAGAAGCACGGCTTCGACGCGGCCTTCGGCGGCGCGCGCCGCGACGAGGAGCGCGCGCGAGCGAAGGAGCGGATCTTCTCCTTTCGCGACGACTTCGGTGGCTGGGATCCGAAGAACCAGCGACCGGAGCTATGGAGCATCTACAACGGGCGCATCCGCCGCGGCGAGAGCGTGCGCGTGTTCCCGATGAGCAACTGGACCGAGCTGGACGTGTGGGAGTACATCGCCGTCGAACATCTCGAGGTGCCGTCGATCTACTTCGCCCATGAGCGCGAGGTCTTCGCCCGCGACGGGATGCTGTACGCGACCTCCGAGCACGTGCAGCTGATCGACGGCGAGGAGCCGTTCCTGGCCTCGGTGCGCTACCGGACGGTCGGCGACATGAGCTGCACCGGGGCGGTGCGCTCGACCGCCGCCGACCTCGGGACGGTGGTCGCCGAGATCGCCGCCACGCGGATCACCGAGCGCGGCGAGACGCGCGCGGACGACCGCGTCTCGGAGGCCGCGATGGAGGACCGCAAGGTCGCGGGGTACTTCTAGTGGCGCTCGCCTCCACCGATCTGCTGCGCCTGGCCACGGCCGGCTCGGTTGACGACGGCAAGTCGACGCTCATCGGGCGCCTGCTCTTCGACGCCAAGCAGGTCCTGACCGATCAGCTCGAGCACGTCGAGGAGGCATCGCGCCGTCGCGGGGCGGGCATGGTCGACCTCTCGCTGCTCGTCGACGGCCTGCGCGCCGAGCGCGAGCAGGGCATCACGATCGACGTCGCCTACCGCTACTTCGCCACGCCGCAGCGGACGTTCATCATCGCCGACACGCCCGGGCACGTGCAGTACACGCGCAACATGGTCACCGGCGCGTCGACCGCCGACCTGGCGGTGATCCTCGTCGACGCGCGCAAGGGCGTGCTCGAGCAGTCCAAGCGCCACGCCTATATCTCGACCCTGCTGGGAATCCCGCACCTCGCGGTCGCCGTCAACAAGATGGACCTCGTCGACTACTCCGAGGAGACGTTCGACGCGATCGTCCGCGACTTCTGCGACTTCGCCCAGGGGCTGAACGTGCGCGACATCGCCTACTTCCCGATCAGCGCCATGCACGGCGACAACGTCGTCGAACCTTCCGAGAACATGCCCTGGTACGGCGGGACGCCGCTGCTCGAGCACCTCGAGAGCGTCGAGGTCGCCGACGATCGCAACCTCGACGAGGCGCGCTTTCCGGTCCAGTGGGTCATCCGCGACCACGAAAGCGACTACCGCGGCTACGCCGGCCAGGTCGCGGGCGGGATCCTGCGCCCGGGCGACGAGGTGCTGGTCCTGCCGTCGCGCACGAGAACGCGGATCTCGCGACTCGACACGTTCGACGGTCCGGTCGAGGAGGCGTTCGCGCCGATGTCGGTGACGATGCTGCTCGAGGACGAGGTCGACGTCTCGCGCGGTGATCTGATCTGCCACCTCGACGATGCGCCCGAACTCGAGCGCGAGCTGGTCGCGACGATCTGCTGGATGACCGACGCGCCGCTGCGCGCCGGCGGGCGCTACGCGATCAAGCACGCGACCCATGCCGCGCGCGCGATCGTCGAGGAGGTCGTCGACCACGTCGACATCCACACGCTCAAGTCCGATCCGAGCGCCGGCGAGCTCGGCCTCAACGACATCGGGCGCGTCCACCTGCGCACCTCCAAGCCGCTGGCGTTCGATCCCTACTCGCGCAACCGCGCGACCGGCTCGTTCATCCTCATCGACGAGACGACGAACGACACGGTCGGCGCGGGCATGATCTGCTAGCGGCAGTGCCAAACCGCCGGCCACAACTGCGGATCGTCGCCCCGGCGGCCTCGCCCGAGGAGGCCGCGGCCGTGGTCGCCGCGCTCGAGCGGTTCATGCGCGATACCGCGCCCGCCATCGCACCGGCGTCTGCGAATGAGCGCGCCCGCTGGGCGCGGGCGGCGCTGCTGGAGGGAACAGGCCACGGACCGCAGGAGCGTTCGCCGTGGGGTGGCGGCGGGCGGTAGGGAGGCGTGTCCTGGTCGAGCTCGGTCGCCGGCGTCGCGCGCGTATCCTGAGCCGTGCTGCGTGTTCTCCAAAGTCCTCATCGCCAACCGCGGGGAGATCGCGGTCCGGATCGCGCGTGCGCTCGACGAGCTTGCAATCGCGTCCGTGGCGGTCTACTCGGAGCTTGACCGCGACGCGCCGCACGTGCGCCGGGCCGGCGAGGCCTACCTGCTCGGGGGCGCGTCGCCCGCCGAGAGCTACCTCAACGTCGAGCGAATCCTCGCGGTCGTGCGCGAGTCCGGGGCCGAGGCAGTCCATCCCGGCTACGGGTTCCTCGCCGAGAACGCTGCGTTCGCCCGTGCCTGCGAAGCGGCGGGCGTGGTCTTCATCGGGCCTCCGGCGAGCGCGATCGAGGCGATGGGATCCAAGACGCGGGCGCGTGAGCTCATGCGCGCCGCCGGCGTCCCGATCGTGCCGGGCACCGTCGAGCCCGTGCAGACGCTCGACGACGCGCGCCGTATCGCCGCGAAGGAGATCGGCTACCCGATCGCCGTCAAGGCGGCCGGCGGCGGCGGCGGCAAGGGCTTTCGCGTCGCGCTGAACGAAGACGAGCTGCAGGCCGCGTTCGAGGGCGCGGGCCGCGAGGGCGAGAAGTTCTTCTCCGACCCGACCGTGTACCTCGAGCGCTACCTCCCCGATCCGCGCCATGTCGAGGTCCAGGTGCTCGCCGACGCGCACGGCAACACGATCCATCTCGGTGAGCGCGACTGCTCGATCCAGCGCCGCCACCAGAAGCTCATCGAGGAGTCGCCGGCCCCGGAGTGGATCGTCGACGCGCAGATGCGCGAGCGGATCGGAGCGATCGCCATCGACGCTGCGCGAGCAGTCGACTACCGCGGCGCGGGGACCGTCGAGGGGCTGCTCGCCAGCGACGGAACCCACCCACCCGAGTACTTCTTCCTGGAGATGAACACGCGCGTGCAGGTCGAGCACTGCGTCACCGAGATGACGACCGGCGTGGACATCGTCAAGGAGGGCATCCGGGCCGCTGCCGGCGAGCCGCTGTCGATCGCGCAGGAAGATGTCGTCCTGCGGGGCCACTCGATCGAGTGCCGCATCAACGCCGAGGACGCGTCGAAGCGGTTCGCTCCGGCGCCGGGCAGGATCGAGTCATACGTCGAGCCGGCTGGCCCCGGCGTGCGCGTCGACTCCGGCGTGCGCGCCGGCAGCGAGATCTCGCCGATGTATGACCCGATGATCGCCAAGCTCGTCGTCTGGGACAGCACGCGCGAGGCGGCGACGCGACGGATGCTGCGCGCGCTGTCCGAGTACGAGATCGAGGGCCTGAAGACGCTGATCCCGTTTCATCGAGCGCTGCTGGCGACCGATCAGTGGGCGCGGGGCGAGACCTGCCGGGACTTGCTGTCCGACAAGGACTGGCTCAAGGCGCTGGCGTTCGAACCGCCGCCGGCGTCCCCGGACGACGACGGCGACAACGTCGAGCACACCTACACCGTCGAGGTCTCCGGGCGCAGGTTCGACGTGCGCGTGATCGGCCCGCCGGGCGACGCGAGCGCATCGGACGGGGCGGCGCCGGCTGCCGGGAAGCCGACGCGCGGGGTCGCGAAGAAGAAGAAGGCGCGCGCCGCCGCCGCGCCGCGTGGCGGCGATACGCTCGCATCTCCGATGCAGGGCAATGTCTGGAAGGTTCCGGTCCAGAAGGGCGAGCAGGTGAAGAAGGGTCAGATCGTCACGATCATCGAAGCGATGAAGATGGAGAACGAGATCATGGCGCACAAGGCGGGCGTCATCGCCGAGCTGGCAGTCTCGCCCGGCGACGCGGTTCGCACCGGCGACACGCTGGCGGTGATCAAGGACGCATGAGCACGACCGCGCGAGCCTGGGTCGCCGGCAACGACGAAGCGGAGGCGGTCGCAGCGCTGCTCGTCGCCTTCCGTGACGACATGGGCAGCGACTGGCCCTCCGAGAACGCCTTCCTCGCCTCCGTCGAGCGACTGCTGGAGGATCGCGACACGGAGTTCCTGCTGGCGACCGTAGATGACGACTCGCCACCCGCCGGCGTGGTGCAGCTGCGCTTTCGCCTCAGCGTCTGGAGAGCCGCTCCCGACGCCTGGCTTGAGGACCTGTTCGTGCACGAGCATGCCCGCCGCGCCGGCCTCGGCGACGCGCTCGTGACGCTCGCCGTCGAGCGGGCTACCGAGCGTGGCGCGAAGCGCATCGAGCTCGACGCCAACGAGGACAACGAGGCCGCGCTCGCGCTGTACGAGCGCCATGGGTTCTCGACTCGCTCCAAGTTCGGGACCGGCCGCGACCTGTTCCTCGGCCGGCCGCTCGGCTGAGCCTGGCTGAGCGTTACGGCAGGCTCCCGGCAAAGCGCAGCGAGCTCGTCAGCGCGCCCGCGAGCAGCAGCAGCGCCCCGCCGGCGAACCATGCCGTGATCTCCTCCTTGGCGGGCTTCGTGCCGATCTGCGAGCCGAGCCTGTCGTACACGGCGGTGAGCTGATCGGAGTCCTCGGCCTGGAAGGCCTGCCCGCCCGAGGTCGTGGCGATCCGCCGCAGCGCCTCGGGGTCGGGCGGCACGCCCATCAACTGGCCCTGCAGCGTGATCGTGCCGTCGGGCGTGCCCAGCGCGACGGTGTAGATCGGGATGTGCAGGCCGCGGGCCTCGGCGGCGACGTCGTCGGCGGCGGTGCCGTCGGTGGCCGCGCCATCGGAGAGCAGCACGATCGCGGCTGGGGGTCGCCGGCCGGAGGGATCGCCGCTGACGTTCTTGAGATCGTCGAGCGCGTTGCGCAGCCCGGCGCCGGTCGCGGTGCCGGAGATCGGCTGCAGCGTCTCGAGCGCGCGGTTGACCTGAGCGTGATCGGTCGTCGGCGTCTGCAGCGTCTGGGCCGCATCCGAGAACGCCACCAGGCCGACGCGCAGCTCTTTGGGCACGCGCCCGAGGAAGCTCTCGGCGGCGCGCCGCGCCGCCTCCAGCCGGGTCGGGCTGACGTCGGTCGCTGACATCGAGCGTGACACGTCGGTCACGAGGACGACCGACGCGCGCTGCACGGGGACCGCGGCCGTGCGCTGCGGTCGTGCGAGCGAGAACGAGAGCGCCGCCAGCGCGAGCGCGAACAGCGCGAACGGCGCGTGCCGGCTCCACTGCGGCTCCCCGGGCAGGACCGATGCCAGTGTGCCGAGTGCCGGGAAGCGCACCGGGAAGCGCCGGCGGCGACGCTGCGTCGAGATGTGCACGAGCAGCGCGAGCGGGACGGAGAACAGGCACAGCAGCGCCAGCGGCGAGGCGAAGCTCACGACAGCGCGCCGTTGCTCGCCGGATGTTCAGTGGCAGGGGTCATCGCAGGTCCTCGCTATCTCAACGCCCGGCCCAGCGCGCGCAGCCAGTCGCCGCTCGTCGACAGCACGACATGGTGGGCGTTCGCCTTGCGCAGCTCGGTCGCGACGATCGCGCGCTCCTGTGCGGCCGCGGCCTCGAAGCGCTCGCGCAGCTTGCGCCGCGACGTGTCGACCTCGATCAGCCGACCGCTCTCGGGGTCGACGAGTGCGAGCCGGCCGACGGGCTCCAGGCGCTCTTCGCGCGGGTCGCGGATCTCGACTGCCAGCAGCCGGTGGCGGGCGCCGAGCGCACGCAGCGGCTTGCGCCAATCGAGCGGGCCGCGGAAATCCGACACGACGACGACAAGGCCTGGCTGCCGCGCGAGCCGGCCGAGCTTGTGCAGGATCGGACCGATCCCGCGATCGCCGACGCCGTCCACGGCGACGCCCTCCGCGAGCAGCCGTTGCAGGCCAAGCTTTGCGTGCGGCCCGCCGCGCGGCGGCAGGATCCGGTCCGGTCCGCCGGCGGTCAGCACCGCAAGGCGCCCGCCGTGGCGCGTGCCGGTGCGCGCGACGACCTGCGCCACGCCCTCGGCGACGTCGGACTTCAGGCGGTCGGCGGTGCCGAACGCCATCGACGCGGAGAGGTCGAGCACGAGCCAGGTCGTGAGGATCCGTTCTGGGCTCTGCAGGCGCACGTGCGCGACGCCGGTGCGCGCGCTTGCGGCGGCGTCGAGCTGACGCACGTCGTCACCGAGCTGGTAGGGCCGCAGCTGCGCGAGCTCGGTGCCGCTGCCGACGCCTGGCGCCAGGCGGTCGCCGGGCAGCGCGCCCGCGCCGCGGCGCGCGATCGACAGCGCGAGGGCATCGACGAGCGCGGCCGGGATCGGGCCCGGCCCCTGGCGCGCGGACGGCACCCGTAGCGCCGACCTCTGCCGAGCCTGCTTGGACATCAGGCGGCGTCGTTCTCCGCGGCCGGTGCGGTGCCCGCGCCGATCGCGCCGAGCAGGCGCTCGATGATCTGGTCGGCGCTGATCTCGTCCGACAGCGCGTCGTAGGAGAGCACGAGGCGGTGGCGCAACACGTCGGGCGCGAGGTCGCGGATGTCGTCGACGAGCACGTGGCGGCGGCCGCGCAGCAGCGCAAGCGCCCGGCCGGCCTGCACCATTCCGATCGCGCCGCGCGGGCTCGCGCCGTACTGGATCAGCTCGGCCAGGTCCGGCAGGCCGTAGCGCGCAGGGTGCCGCGTACCGTCGACGAGCTGCACGGCGTAGGCGACGACCTCGCGGTCCACGAAGATCTCCGCCGCCGCGCGCTGGAAGCGCTCCAGCTCGGCCATCGACAGGCTCGTCTGGACCTCCTCGGGCGGGTGCAGCGAGCGGCCGACGACCGACGCCTCCTCGCCCAGCGTCGGGTAGTCGACGAGAACCTTGAACAGGAAGCGGTCGATCTGCGCCTCGGGCAGCGGGTAGGTGCCTTCAGATTCGATCGGGTTCTGCGTGGCCAGCACGAGGAACGGTTGCGGGACGCGGTAGCTCTCCGTGCCGATCGTCACCTGGTGCTCCTGCATGACCTCGAGCAGGGCGGACTGAACCTTCGCCGGCGCGCGGTTGATCTCGTCGGCGAGCAGGAAGTTGCCGAACACCGGGCCGAGCTCGGTGTCGAAGCGGCCGGTGTCCGGACGGTAGATTCGCGTGCCGACGAGATCGGCGGGCACGAGATCGGGCGTGAACTGGATGCGGCGGAACGTCCCGCCCATGACGCCGGCGAGCGTGCGGACCGTCAGCGTCTTCGCCAGCCCCGGCACGCCCTCGAGCAGCACGTGGCCGTTGGCGAGCAGCGCGACGAGCAGGCGCTCGAGCATCGCGTCCTGGCCGACGATGACGCGTTTGATCTCGTACAGGCACTCCTCGAGGACCTGTCGCGGACCGCGCACGCCGTCGTCGTCCTTGGACATCGAGTGGATGGGGCTCATTGGGGAACGTTCCTTTCAGGTGAGGCTCAGACGAGACGGCGAAACCAGTAAAGCGAGAGCAGGGCGCCGGCGGCGAGCAGGGCGAGCGCGCTGCCGGTGAAGGCGGCGGTGACCTCGCGCTTCTCGTTGCGATGGCCGATCCGCGAGCCGAGTTCCTTGTAGACCGACGACAGGCCCTCCGCGGTGTCGGCGGTGAACGCGCGGCCGCCCGACAGCTTGGCGACCTCGCGCATCTCGGTCGGATCGGGGGGCACGGGGCGGGTATGGACCCGCCCGCGGGAGTCGGTCACCTGGATCGTCCCGGCGGGAGTGCCGAGCGCGACGGTGTAGATCGGGATCTTCTGCGCCCGCGCCCGGCGCGCGAGATCCTGCGGCGGCCGGCCGCGGACCGATGCGCCGTCTGACAGCAGGATGATCGCGGATGGCACGCGTCCGCCCTGGTCGTCGGTTTCGCGTGCGAGCGAGACGATCGAGACGGCAAGCGCCTCCCCCGTGGCGGTGCCGCCGCTGGGCCGCACCGCCCGGATCGCGCTGAGCACCGCGCCGCGATCGGTCGTCGGGCTCTGAAGGAGCCGAGCGGAGTGGTTGAACGCGACGAGGCCGACGCGGACGCTGCCGGGCACCTCCTCGAGGAAGCGCTCGGCGGCGGCGCGGCCGGCCTCCAGCCGGCTCGGCGCGATGTCGACCGCCTGCATCGAGCCGGAGTAGTCGATCGTCAGCATGATCGACGCGCGCTCGACCGGCACGGCGACGGTCGTCTGTGGCCTGGCGAGCGCGATGACGAGAATCACGAGCGCAAGCCCGTAGACCGCGAGCGGTACGTGGCGGCGCCAGCCGGGCGTTCGCGGCGCGAGCGATCCCATCAGCGCGGGAGCCGCGAAGGCCGCCGCCGCGGAGCGGCGGGCGCGCTCGTGGTTGAGGTACACGGCGAGCGCGAGCGGCACGAGCACGAGCCCGACGAGAAAGAGCGGCTGGGCGAAGCTCATGTCCGCGTTGCTACGGCGTGGTCATGTTCTCGGGACGCGTACCGAGCGTGACGCCAACGCTCTGGCGCCCTCCGGCGCGCTGGACCTCGATATGGACGTCGTCGCCGGGCTTGCGATCTTCGATCGCGGTGGCGATGTCCTCCGGCGCGGCGACATCCTTGCCGTCGACCTTCACGATGACGTCGCCGATCCGGACGCCACCGGAGTCGGCCGGGCTACCGGCGGCGACGTCAGCCACGAGCGCACCGGTGTTGACCGTGCTGGCCATCGTCGTCACGCCGAGGTACGCACGCTTGATCGAGCCGCCCTGCTCGAGGCGCGGGACGACCTCGCGGACGGTGTTGGAGGGCACCGCGAAACCGATGCCGATGTTGCCGGCGCCGCCATTGGCGGTCGCGATCTGCGAGTTGACGCCGATGACGCGGCCGGCGCTGTCGAGCAGCGGGCCGCCCGAGTTGCCGGGGTTGATCGGGGCGTCGGTCTGGATGACCTTGTCGATCTGGAAGCCGTTGGGCGCTTTGATCGCGCGGCCGACACCCGAGACGATTCCGGCCGTGACGGTGCGGTCAAGGCCGAGCGGGTAGCCGATCGCCACGGCGAGGTCGCCGACCTGTACGTCGTTGGAGTCGGCGAGCACCAGCGGACGCAGGTTCGATGCGTCCCCGCCGCTCACACGCAGGACCGCAAGGTCGGAGGAAGCGTCACTGCCGATCACCCGCGCGTCGATCGGATCGGCTTTGTCGTCGAGGCGCACCTGCACGCTCGACGCGCCGGAGACGACGTGCGCATTCGTGACGATCGTGCCGTCCCGGTCGATGGCGAAGCCGGTGCCGCCTGACACCCCGTTGCCCTCCCGGGCGCGCACCGACACCACGCTTGGGCTCGCGCGAGCGTAGATCGAGCGGACGGTCTTACTGCGCGAATCGGCGGGAGCCGCGCCCGGAGATACCGGCAGCGCGGCGGGCCTGAGCGCGTCGTCATGGCTGAAGAGCAGGTTCGCACCGAGCACGCCCGCGCCGAAGAGCACGGCCGCGACGAGCGTCGCGATCAGGATGAGCGGCCACAGGCCACGCCGGCGCTCCTCAGGTGGCTCGGGATCGGGCTCGCGCAGTGGCTGTGCGGGCATGATCGCCGTCCGCGGCTCGAGCCACGGCTGGTGCTCTTCCTCCTCGCGAGGATCGGTCCACAGGCGACCGGATCCGCTTCCGCGTCCGGGCGCGGGCTCGTGCGTCATGGCATCCAGGGTAGGGAGAGGATGTCAACGATGCTTAAGCGCAGCGGCGCGCTGCGTAAGACCGGCGTAAGACCGCAGTCAGTCGGGCTCGCACCGATCGCCGCGATCGGCAAGATCACACGCGCGTCGACGCGCAGCTCGTCGAGCTCGGCTGGGAGGTTCTGCGCTTGTGGGACTTCGAGGTGGAGAAGGACGCCGCCGGCTGCGCGGCACGCGTCGCCGCCGCGCTCGAGCGCTGCCGCGCGCGATCGTGACGCGGTCCGGTTCGACGCGGCCGAGTGTCCGGCATCTGTCCCGCGGCGCGTGCCCCAATGGCTGCCCTCGATTCCGTTGATCGAGCTGCGCGCTCGGAATATCCTCGGTCCATGAGAGGGCGACTCAAGCTGGAGACGGTCGCCGATCACGTCACACCGCCCCCCCAGGAGCACCACGACGCGGCGGCGTGTCCACCGCAGCCGGCCGACGTCGCCCGGGTCCTCGCGCTGCAGCGCTCCGCCGGCAACGCGGCGGTCGCTCGCGCCATTCGCGGCTTGGGTCCGTCGGCCCCGGGCCGGGTGTTGAGGCCCGCCGGTCGCGACCTGATGCGGGCAGCGGAGCACACCGCAGCCCGGCGAACGCTGGCGCGAAGCAAGCTCGCCGATTACAACGACACCGATCCACAACACGACCCGTCTCACGTCGACGACGCGACGATCGAGGCGACCGACGAGTTCAAGGAGCTCTCGACGAAGACGTATCCCCCGCGCAAGGGCGCCGCGCCGAAGGCGCAAGCGCTGCTCGCGTGCCGCCTCATGCTCCGGTATATGCGCGAGAAGGGCATGATGGTCGTGTCGGCGATGAACGAGGCCGCCAAGTACCTCGAGATGGCCGAGAAGCAGCTCGGCACGCTCGGCGAGACCGAGAAGCAGGTCGGCCATCTCAACTGGGAGCCGTTCAGCACGGGCGCCGCCGTAAGCGATCCCACCCAGCTTCCGACCGAGTTCGGGCGCTGGGTGCTCGCGGGTGGGCCGATGCCGGACAAGCTCACCGGCTCGATCAACTGCTGGGAGATGGTTCTCTTCGGCGCGTTCAAGGCCGGCTACATCGGCCTTCCGCGGATCAAGCAGATCTACAACCTGGCAGTCGACAACGTCAAGAACAAGAAGGCGACCTTGGTCGGCGACACCGTCGAGACCGAGCTCCAGGGAAGCTCGCCGCAGGTGTTCGACCCGGGCAACCCCGCCTCGCCGGCGCCGCTGCCCGGCGATCTCGTGGTGTTCAAGAGCGCGGCAGGGCACATGGCGATCGCGACGGGCGGCGTGTCGCAGGGCAAGCACGGCGTCATCAGCCTCTGGACGCTGCCCGGCAATATCTCCCATACCCAGAAGACGACGATCGAGGACCTGCTCGCCGCCGGCGCGGACACGCCGGTGAAGTTTTGGACGGCGAAGTGGTAGGAGCCGAGCCGCATGCGCTGGAGGTCGTGGCGAGCGCGGGGTGGGGCGACGGCACGGACGAAGTCGACGAGGTGCTGGAGGACTATCCGGCGTTCGCCGACATGTCGCTCGATCAGCTGCGGCAGGTCCGCGCCCCGCTGCGCATCCGGCTCGACGCCGACGGACGGCTGCATGCCCTCGCCGACGCGGGCGCGCGACAGGGCGCGGGCTTCGCGACGCTCCATGGCTTCGATGCTCGTGGCGCCGCCATCAGTCGGACGGCGCTCCCCGACGTCGACGCGGACACTCGAATCGTCGACTTCGCCGTCGACCCCGACGGCGACGTCTACGTGCTGCAGCGGTCGGCCTCTGCTCCCGACCAGACGAGCAACCGCCTCCGCAAGATCGACCGCACCGGTGACGAGGCATGGTCTCGCACGTGCGGGCTGCGTCGGCTGGCCTTCGACGGACGCGACCTCCTCGTCGGCCTCCCGACCAAGGAGCGCGGTGCGATCGCTCGGATCGACACGGAATCCGGCGCCGTCCAGCTGGACGAGTCCGGCCCGCACGGCGACGACCTGTTCGTCGACGAATCGGGAACGATCCGGTCGGTCGTCTACTTCCCCGAGGAGCGGCGCCGCGGGCTCGCGACATCGCAGCTCGGTAGCGCGCAGTCGTGGACCGCGCAACCGCTTGGTGCGGATGCCTATCGCTGGCTGACCTGGGTCGTCGGCATCGACGCGTCATCGCGGATCTACGGCTGGAACGACGGCGCGATCGCCCGGATCACGCCGGACGGCGAGATCGTGGTCCTGGCCTCGTTTCGCGGTGTCGCGATCGGTCCCGACGGATCGGTCTTCGCAAGCCGGCCGATCGCACCCGACGACGAGTCCGGCGCGTTGCGAATCGACCGCTACGGACCCGGGGGTGCCGAAGCGATGTCGTTGCCGCTCACGGCGGGGTCGCACGACGGCTGGCGCCTCGTCCACGTCGACGACCGCGCCCGCCTGTACGTCCACGGCGGAGAGGCACCTGGAACGCCGGGAACGCTGCTTGTGTACTCCCCTGACGGCGGCATCGAGGACGCGCTCGCCCCGCCACCGGACCTGCTCGCGCTCGAGTCCCGACTGACAAGTCACAGCGACTGGATCGTGGACGCACGCGGGCGCGTGCTCATCCCGATGACGGACCCGGGTGGCTTCAAGGTTCTCGCGCTGAACGCGTGACTCACTCCGGGTCCCTCCACGCACGGCGACGTTCAGATGAGTAACGCCGACGCAGAGTCCTCCCGCCAGGTCCAACACAGAAGCTAGCTGGTCAGCAGTCATTCGCACTGCTTGTATTGCTAGTAAATCGGGGCGGATCACGAGTGAAACGCCGTGCCTGACGGGGCGAACGCCATCAGCTCGATCCGATGCCCCGCCGGGCAGCGGACGAAGCAGCGCGGCGAGCCCCAGTACTCGGTGCGCGGCTGGGGATCCAAGCCGGTCTCGCGCAGTACGCGGAGCGTCTCGTCGTAGTCCTCGACGACCACCGCGACATGGCCCTGCGGCGCGACGACCGGCTCGTCGACGAACAACAGATGCACCTGCGTCCCGGCGCGCTGCACCCAAACCGCTCGCTGCGCGAGCGCGGGCGGCGGCGCGACAAGCTCGAACCCCAGCAGCGTCCAGAAGCGCACGCAGGCGTCGGCGTGCTGCTCCTGGATTTCGATCGCGACGTGCTGGATCACGATCCGCTCACCCGTGCGACGTTGTCGGCGTGGATCGCGCGCTGGCGCGGCGTGCGCCGCGCGATCGGCAGCTCGGCGTCCGGCAGCGACGCGAGGTAAGCGACGTCCTCGCGAAGGATCGCGATCGCGCGCACGCGGTCGAGCACGTCGCCGTGACCCGGCACGACGTGGTCGGCCTGCTGCACGAGCGGCGTGAGCCTGCGCAGCGTTGCGAGGTAGGCGTCGCGCGAGCCACCGGGGCTGATCATCGGGATCTCCACCGGCGAGAGATAGTCGCCGGCGACGAGCACGCGCGCCCAGGCGATCCAGGCGGCCATCCCGTCGGCGGTGTGTCCGTCGGCCGGGTGCAGCTCGATCTCGGTCTCGCCGATCGCGCAATGCCCGGGAACCGGCAGCGCCTGGACCTGTCCGAGCGACAGCGGCTGCGGGCGCCGCAGATAGAAGTCATCGTCGAAGGCGCGCAGCTCGCGCGCGGCCGCGCCGGGCTCGGCAGCCAGCCGTGCCGCGGTCGTTTCGGCGACGCCGAGCGCCGCGCCCGTGCCGAACGCCAGGCGCCCGAGCAGGTGGTCCCAGTCGGCGTGGGTGGCCAGCAGGCCGGTGAAGGCGAAGCCAGCGTGCTCGAGCACCGCCGGCAGGACGTCGAGCTCATCAGGGAAGACCGGTGAGTCGACGACAAAGCACTCCTCGCCGCTGCGGACGATCGTGCACGTCGTCTGCCAGACGCGGCTGGTTGCGACGAGGACGTCGGAGTGCAGGCCGACGACCCGCAAGCGCTAAACGCCGAGCAGCTTGACCGCCTCGAGGAGGTTCTTCGCCTCGGCGGTCGGCTTCTTCTGGCCCGGCTCGAGCTGCTCCTTGTGGCGGTTGACCCAAATTACCGGAATCTTGTTCTTCACGCACGGCTCGACGTCGTGGTAGTAGCTCGCCGAGATGTGGACCCAGCCCTTCTTGGAGCCCATCCGGCGTGCGAGCTCGGTGAAGTGCGCCATGTCCGGCTTGTAGGAGCGGACCTGCTGGGCCGTGTCGACGAGGTCAAAGTCATGCGGGATGTGGCGCCGCGTCTGGCCCAGGAGCTTGTCGTCGATGTTCGAGATCAGGCCCGTCTGGAACTTCTTCGTGACCTTGTTGAGCTGGGTGTTCGTCTCCTTGAACGGCGGCCAGCGCTGCACGCTCTCGGGGAGGAAGCCCGAGCGCGAGGGCTCCAGCGGCCACTCCAGGCGCTTGGAGATCTCGACGGCCGTGCGGCGCAGGACCTCGGCGTACAGCTCGTAGGAGCCGCCCTCGATCTCGCGCTCGATCGCGTGGAAGTTGGAGATGAGCTCGTCGCGGTCAATCGTGAAGCCGTCGCGCGCTGCCTCCTTCTCGAACGCGTCGGAGATCCCCTGCTCCCAGTCGATCAGGGTGCCGTAGACATCGAACGTGACGAGGTTGATCTGCTTGGGAAGCGCCATTGGCGCCGCATGATAGGCATTTCGGCAGATTCGACCGGCTTGGCGCTCGGCAGGCGGCGCGCGACCCAGCTCGTGGACTATTGTCCGCCCGCCGGTGGATCTTCTCGAGTACAAGGGCAAGCAGGTTCTCGCGCGCTACGGTGTGCCACTGTTCCACGGCAAGGAGGCGACGACCCCCGACGAGGCCGCCGCCGCGGCCGAGGAGATCGGTGGCGAGGTCGTCGTCAAGGCGCAGGTGAAGGTCGGCGGGCGCGGCAAGGCCGGCGGCATCAAGATCGCGGCCAATCCCGAGGAGGCGCGCACCTACGCGACCGACATCCTCGGGATGGACATCCGCGGCCACACCGTCCACGAGCTGTGGATCCAGAAGGCGACCGACATCGCCAGCGAGTACTACGCGGCGGTGGTCTTCGACCGCTCGGCGAAGGCGCCGCTGGTGATGCTCTCCACGCAGGGCGGGATGGACATCGAGCAGGTCGCCGCGGAGCACCCCGAGGCGCTGGCGATGCTCCATATCGACCCGCTCGTCGGATTTCATCCCTTCCACGCGCGGCGGCTGGCGTTCGAAGCCGGCGTCGAGCCCGACGTCGTCCGCCAGGTCGGCGACCTGCTGGCGACGCTCTACGAGGTCTTCACGCGCGAGGAGGCGACGCTGATCGAGATCAACCCGATGGTCGTGACGCCGGACCGCAAGGTGATGGCGCTCGACGCGAAGGTGACGCTCGACGACAACTCGCTGTTTCGTCATCCCGAGAACGCCGAGCTCGACGCCGGCTCCGGTGGCGATACGCAGGAGCGGATGGCCGCCGAGCGCGGCCTTACCTACGTCAAGCTCGACGGCGACATCGGGATCTTCGGCAACGGGGCCGGCCTGGTCATGTCGACGCTCGACGTCGTCGCGCACGCGGGTGGCGCGCCGGCGAACTTCCTCGATGCGGGCGGCGGAGCGAAGGCCGAGGCGATCGTCGCGTCGGTCGAGGTGATCCTCTCCAACCCGAATGTCAAGGCGGTGTTGTTCAACGTCTTCGGCGGGATCACACGCTGCGACGAGGTCGCGAAGGGGCTGATCGAGGCCTACCGGATCATCCAGCCGACGGTGCCGTTCGTCGTCCGGCTGGACGGGACCAACGACCTCGAGGCGCGCCGGCTGCTGGCGGACGCGAACCTGCCCAACGTCCATCCCGAGGCGACGATGGACGGCGCCGCGGCGCGCGTGGTCGAGCTGGCGGCGGCAACCTCCTGATGAGCATCCTCGTCGACGAGAGCACCCGCCTGGTCGTCTCCGGCCTGACCGGCCGCGAGGGCACCTACCACGCGATGAACAACCGCCGCTACGGCACGAACGTCGTTGCGGGCGTCACGCCGGGCAAGGGCGGCCAGGACGTCGAGGGCGTGCCGGTGTTCAACACCTTCCGCGAGGCCGTTGCGCAGACCGGCGCGAACACCGCGATGGTCTTCGTCCCGCCGCGCTTCGCGGCCGACTCGATCCTCGAGGCCGACGACGCCGGCATCGCGACGATCGTTGCGATCACCGAGGGCATTCCGGCCCACGACGAGCTGTTCGTCTACAACACGCTCAAGCGCAATCCGGCCGTGCGACTGGTAGGCCCGAACTGCCCCGGCGTGCTGTCGCCCGGCAAGGCCAACGTCGGCATCATCCCGGCCTCGTTCTTCAAGCCCGGAAACGTTGGTGTCGTGTCGCGCTCGGGGACGCTGACCTACCAGATCGGCAACGAGTTGGCCCAGGGCGGCTTTGGCAACTCGACGATCGTCGGCATCGGCGGCGACCCGGTTCCCGGCTCCTCGTTCGTCGACATCATCGCGCTGTTCGAGGACGATCCCGAAACCGAGCTGATCGTCATGAGCGGCGAGATCGGCGGCTCGGCCGAGGAGGAGGCGGCGCAGTTCATCAAGGCCAGCATCACCAAGCCGGTCGTGGCCAACATCGCCGGGCTGACCGCACCTCCGGGCAAGACGATGGGCCACGCGGGCGCGATCGTGAGCGGTTCCAGCGGCGGCGGCCAGGCCAAGATCGACGCGCTGGAGTCCGTCGGCGTGCGCGTGGGGCGTACGCCGACACAGGTGGCGGCGATCGCGGTGGAGATCCTCGGGGGCTGACCGGCGTCAGTCGCCGAAGATCTCGGCGACGGGGAGGGCGAAGCCGGGCAGCAGCGGCGACGTCAGGGTTGCTTCTGTGTTGAGCTCCTCGCTCACGTCGAAGTCCGGCGCATCGGGTGCCGAGCGGCGGAAGACGAGCACGACGTCGGCGGCGGTGTCGACGAGCCAGAGCTCCGCCACGCCCTGGCGTTCGTACACGGCCTTCTTCACGCCGATGTCGTAGCGCCAAGTCGAAGGCGAGCGGACCTCGACCGCGATGTCGGGTGCAGCATACGGCGGTGGGTCGCCTCGCTTCGGGGAGCGCCCCTCGCGATACCAGACGACATCGGGTTCGTAGACGTTGTGGTTGTCGAGCAAGACATCGATCGGCACGTTGACGCCCCCGCGGGCCGCTCCTGCGCGCACCCAAATGCGCACCGCGGTCGCGATCGCGATCAGTGAGTCGCCGTGCGTCCACGCGGGCGCGTTCACAACGACCTCACCGTCGATGAGCTGTCGCCGATGGCCGGTTTTGTCTAGCGGCGGCAGGGCCAGGAACTGGGCCGCAGTCATGCGCTGGACCGTTGTCACGGCATCCATCGTAGTCCTCCCCGTTCTCGCTGTTCATACCTCCATGAGGCGTCAGCGAGGTGAAGTTCGCCCCCCGCCCAGCACTAATCCGCTGCGAAGACCTCGGCTACCGGGAGAGCGAAGCCCGGCAGGAGCGGCGACGTCAGCGTCGCGTCGGCGCCTGGGCGGCAGCGTGAGACCAGGAGAGCTCCTTGACGACGACCTCTCCGCCGATCAGCTGTCGCGAACGGCCGGTTCACGGTGGCGGCAGGGCGATGAACTCGTCCGCTCTCATGCGCTGGGGTGTTGTCAAGGCGTCCACGGTGGCTCCTCATCCGGCGGGAAGATCTCCTTGACAGCGAGAGCGAAGCCGGGCAGGAGCGGCGAGGTCAGAGTTGCTTCGGTGTTGAGCTCCTCGCTGACGTCGAAGTCGGGCGCCTCGGGCATGGAGCGGCGGAAGACGAGTACGACGTTTGCAGCGGTGTCGACGAGCCACAGCTCCGGGAGGCCGTGGCGTTCGTAGCTGGCCTTCTTCGCGCCAATGTCGTAGCGCCACGTGGAAGGCGAGCGGATCTCGACAGCAAGATCGGGAATCGGATACGGGGGCTGGTCGCTGAGCCGGGGGGCGCGTCCGTCGCGATACCAGAGGACGTCCGGGGCGAGCACGTTGTGCTCGTCGAGCGCCACGTCCAGAGGGTCCCCGGCCGTTCCCCGAGCCGGCCCGCAGCGACTCCAGACCTCAAGCGCGGTGCCGATCCGAAACCTGCTTCGGCTATGCGTCCACGACGGCTCGTTCACGACGACCTCACCGTCGATCAACTCGCGCCGTCGCCACCGCTTGTCCGGCTTCAGGGCCAGGAACTCGTTCGCGGTCATCCGTTGAGCCGTCGACACGACGTCCATCGTAACTCCCCCCTCGCTCGGTGCCCATGCCCCTATGAGGCGCCGGCGACAGGGAGTTCGCCCCCGCCCGCTTCGGCGTTCGGGTGCGTCTACGCGCCAACTTTGGCTTGTACGGGGGGCGGACTCCGCCGGGCTCGCGCCTACAGTGAGTGAACCGACATGCCGACCGCAACCGACCTCACGGCCCGGGCCACCGAGCTCCTGCATGGGCTCGCGGGCCCAGACGCCACGTTTCGCGAGCACCAGCTCGAGGCGATCTCCGACCTCGTCGACGACCGCGCGCGCGTGCTCTGCGTCCAGCGCACCGGCTGGGGCAAGTCGGCCGTCTACTTCATCGCCACCGCGCTGCTGCGCGAGCGCGGCGCGGGACCGACGCTGATCGTCTCGCCGCTGCTCGCGCTGATGCGCAACCAGATCGCGGCCGCCCAGCGGATCGGCATCCGCGCGCACACCGTCAACTCGACCAACCGCGACGCCTGGGACGAGGTCTCCTCGCTGCTCGCCGCCGACGCCATCGACCTCCTGCTGATCAGCCCGGAGCGTCTGAACAACCCGCAGTTCCGCGCGCGGATGCTGCCGGCGTTCGCCGAACGCGTCGGCCTCGTCGTCATCGACGAGGCGCACTGCATCAGCGACTGGGGACACGACTTCCGCCCCGACTACCGTCGCATCGCCGAGATGCTCGTGCGGCTGCCGCTGAACGTCGGCGTGCTCGGCACGACCGCGACCGCCAACGACCGGGTGGTGGCCGACGTCGAGGAGCAGCTGCGGTCCGGCCACGAACAGGCGCCGCTCGTCGTCTATCGCGGCCCGCTCGGCCGCAGCAGCTTGCGCTTCGAGGTCGTCGATCTGCCCGGCCAGGCCGACCGCCTCGCGTGGCTGGCGACGAACCTCGATCAGCTTCCGGGCTCCGGGATCGTCTACACGCTCACCAAGCGCGATGCCGAGCAGGTGGCGGCCTGGCTCGACGATCACGGGATCGCCGCGGAGGCCTATACGGGCGAGATCCAGACGGAGCGGCGGATCGCGGTCGAGGACCGGCTGCTCGCCAACGAGCTGAAGGCGGTCGTCGCGACGAGCGCGCTCGGGATGGGCTACGACAAGCCCGACCTTGGCTTTGTCGTGCATTACCAGGCGCCGGGCTCGGTCATCGCCTATTACCAGCAGGTCGGTCGCGCCGGCCGCGCGATCGACCACGCCGACGTCGTCTTGCTGCGCGGCGCCGAGGACCGTCGTATCCAGGACTTCTTCATCGAGCAGGCGTTTCCGCGCCGCGAGATCGTCGACCGCGTCCTCGAGCACCTCGAGGAGGCCGGAGCCGGCGGCGCGTCGACGGCCGAGCTCACCGCGCAGGTGAACCTGGGCAAAGGCAGGATCGAGGCGATGCTGAAGGTGCTCGACGTCGAGGGCGCGGTGACGCGGGACGGCTCTCGCTGGCTGCGCGACAGCGGCGGGGACTGGACCTACGACGCGGAGCGCTACGCCGCGGTCACCGAGCTGCGTCGCCGCGAGCAGGCGACGATGGCGGCGTTCGGTGCCGATGGGCGCTGCCTCATGCGCGCACTGCAGGAGGAGCTCGACGATCCCGCCCCACGCGACTGCGGCCGCTGCTCGGTCTGCGCCGGGCCGCGCTACGACGGGCCGCTTGACCCTGCGCTCGTCCGCGACGCGATCGCCCATCTGCGATCCAGACCGCTCACGCTCGAGAGCAAGAAGATGGCACCTGACGCCGAGGGGCGGATGCGTAAAATCCCGGCCGAGTATGTCGTCGAGGAGGGCCGCGCGCTGGCGCGGATGGGCGACGGCGGGTGGGACCCGCTCGTGCGCGAGGGCCTGCGCAGCGGTCGCGTTGACGACGAGCTCGTGCGCGCCGCCGATGTGCTGGTGCGCGCATGGCGCGCCCCGGTTCGGTACGTGACGGCGGTTCCCTCGCATCGCTCCGGGGAGCTGATCGCCGACTTCGCCCGCCGCCTCGCGGCATCGCTCGGACTGGCGTTCGTGCCGCTGCTCGAGCGCACGGGCGAGCGGCCGTCGCAGCGCGAGATGAGCAACTCCGTTCAGCAGGCCGCGAACGTGCGCGGCGCGTTTGCGCTGACCGCCGCGCCGCCGGCTGGCGAGCCGGTGCTGCTCATCGACGACCGGCGCTTCAGCGGCTGGACGCTCGCGATGGTCGGCGGACAGCTGCGCCGTCGCGGCGCGGGGCCCGTGTTCCCGCTCGTGCTGGCGACGGCGTTCTGAGCGGCGTACCTCGGGCGGTTCAGCCGCAGGACCGCCTGGCGCGCCGCGAAGCCGGCCTCAGCGACGATGATGTCCTCTGTACAACAGCGAACGCTCTCGAGGGAAGGGCCCGGGAATGGCTTCGGTGCTCGACGAATGGTTCACTCAGCTATTTCGTCGACGCTTCGGTGCGAGACCCGCCGTCAGCGGCTGCTGACCGACTCTCTACCGCTGTGGCAGCCGTAGATCGGCGTCTCCGGGCCGAACGGCTCAACCAGCTCATAGACACCGATGAACTCGGTCGCCGGGTCATGTCTGGCCGCGACGCGTCCGGCCGGATGTGCTCGCCGTCGACCGACCGCCATAGAAGCGGTACCGGTAGCACGGGTGTGAATATGTCCCGGAGGCGTCACGCCAGTAACCGGGGTCCAGCCCGCATCAATCGGGCGAGACGGCGGTGCCAGGTAGTCGAGCAGTTCGCGGTGACGAAACTCGTACGCGTTTGTCACTCGCAACCAGCCTCTAGGCGGCTCGCTGCACCAGCCGAGAAACTCCGGAAGGCGACTCGGAAGTAGGCCACGGGCGTACAGACGCCATCGCAACCAGTAGTAGTAGAGCCACATATCCAGCCCGCAGACCAGCCCGCAGACCAGCGATCCCACCAACCCGATGGGAATGCCCAAATACAGACCGAAGGTCAGCCCTTCGGTCAGCCCTTCGGTCAGCCCGCTGCTCAGCCCGAAGATCGCGCCGGTGGCCGCTCCGGTAGTCAGCCCGCAGGCTAGCCCAACAAGTGCGCAGACCAGCCCACTGTTGCGGTTGACGGTGAGCAGAGCGTCTGGGCGCCTGTGTGCGAAGCGTGTCGGAGATCCGGAGCGCGCGACCAACGTTCCGCCAGTCACCATGTCCTCGGTGAGCGCTACCGCGATAAGCACAGCGCAGATCAGTCCGAGCGCCGATCCACTGGTTAGACAAAGTTCGGACCCCCCGAGCCCGGACGCGACTAGCAGCCCAGCGGCCAGGGCAACGGTCGCCGCGAGGGCTCCGCCAAAGCGTCTTAGAGAGGTGGCCCGATCCGGGTCGATGAGGTAGAGTTCGTGGAGCATGAGGCGTTGGCGTGACGTGCGTCTCATGCCGGCGGCGAGGAACACGAGCCAGCCACGGACCTGTTCTGGAGTCGCATTCCTGAATCGTTCGGCGGTGTTGGAGAGCAGCAGCTCCCATAGACGCCCTCGCGCCTGCGCGACGCTGAGGTCGAGCAGTTCACTGGCGTCACGGTCCCGGTATGCCTCCAGCGCGATCATCAGGCGCAGCGGGCTACGAAACAGCTCGCCGAGTACTGCGTTGCCAGCTGCGTGCCGCGTACGGATGATGTCCCAGCCCGTGCGCCCGCTCGTGCGGGCGTCAAGAATCGCATCGACCTGGTCCGGCTGCAGTCCGGCAAGTTCGATATGCCATTCGGCGTTGACCCAGTCGGGGGCGAGTTCGTTGTACTCGGTGGCGCGGCACGTCAGCACGAACTGGCGGTGCGGCGACGCTCGGCGCGCGTAAGCATCGATCTCGTCCACGCATGCGCGTCGGTGCCGCATTGTGGGGATCTCGTCCAGGCCATCAAGGACTGGCAGGATCAACCGCTCAGCGACCAGCTGGCGCGACACCTCGACAGGCAGGTCCGATGGATAGGACATCGTGAGCTGCTCCGCCAGCCAATCGCCGAACGGGGATCCGCGATGATCGGCCTGCCACCGATACCAGTCTGCGAGAGAGAACAGCTCCGCGACGCTCGCGCCCGGTTCACCGGACGCGTTGATATGCGCGACCAGCGTGAGCGCAGCCACGGTCTTGCCGTAGCCCGGATCTCCAAGGATCACCAGGCGCCCGGTTGACTCGTCCCACTCGCGCAGGATTTCAGACCACGCCAGCAGTTGCGCCCCAACCCGGAATGGAGGACGACGCATATCGCTATCGACGAGCCTGACGTGCATGTCCACCGCCACTCCGTGACGGATCATCTGATCGAGCTGGCCACCCTGTTCGACACGAGCGTCAATGACCGCTGCTCGCAGCCGCCCCCGCCACTCCTCAAGCAGCGCTGGGCTTAGGCCATGGGAGACGGCCCACGCCACCTGCATGGCGTGCCGCTTATCAAGACGACGCTCCCACAACGTCGCCAGCGCGATAGAAACGGCGACCACGACCGAGACGACCGCGGCGAGTTCTCGCGTATCCCATTTCAGCCGGTCGCCCACAAGCCACGCCAGTGCTGGGCCCAGCACGACCAGCGCGAACGGGCCCCACCACAACCCGCTATCCGTGTACTCAGATCGAGCCCTGAGACTTTTCACGACTCCCACGAGACCCCTGCCTACTGCGACACACGGCAATTGACGACGCGAAACACAGTGGCTCCTCCCACGTTGAGGGCGAGTAGCAACCGCACGGCGGCACGCGTGCTGAGCGTCCTGTGCGCGGTCCTGTGGTAACTGGTGTTGCAACCGCCCGTCCAGTTACATTGCCTGCTCGCAGCGCGGGCACGTGCGTGACTGCACTGGCCATCCGCACGCCGGTACCTCCTAGGGCTAACCTGACACGCCACCCCGGCTTCAGCCACTGGATGTGTGTCGGTTGGCGGCCGGTCACCGGAACGTTCCATCGAATCAGGCTTAGGGGACAGGAGCCACAGAACGGCCCGCGCCTGTGCTCGTTTCAATCCTCTGCACTGGGTTGTGATGGACACGGGCGCATGGGGTGGCGTCTCCGCATCGTCAGCAATGCGGTGTCGCAGCCGCAGTGTGATCATGGAAGTCGCGAATGGCCTCAGCAGGGCATGAAGCCGTCATAAAGTTCAGAGTCCTTAGTTCGGCGATCAAGCTCGCTCGGCCAGCTTCAGCGGTGTTGGCTCCGGATCACGTTCCTCCCGCGGGTGCCGATCGCGATGAGGAAAGCCCCCAGTTCGTCGAGAAGCAGAAGCGCAGCCGCGTCCTATGAGCGCTCGCTTGCATGGAGATTGAACCCGGCGCATCCGCCTGCGCGAACACGCTTCAGCCCGCGGCTCCGCGCTCTGCCTCGCGTCCTCGACCCCATTGCTCGATAGCGCGCCACGACGTCCTCGGCGACCGAGTCGGAGGGCGCGACCGCGTAGTACCGCTCGTCGCGGAAACGGATACGAAGTCGATGCGCAGCTCCTCACGGTCCGCGAGGTCGACGTGCTCATCCGCAGCCAAGGCGGTCGGCAGGCGCGCGGGTTCACGGCCCTGGGCGCCGGTTCCACAATGAGTCAGCACGGACTCGATGGAGCGCCTCTTGACGGGGTGGACGCTGTGGATCGGGGGACCCCGTGCCGACCGAAACGAGAATAAACGAACGCCGACACTTTCTTGTACTTCGACAGGTTCCTCAGCACGTGGTGGGTCGTGGGCCAACTCCGTCCTCGGCTGGACGAGTTCTGCGAGCGCATCGGTCACCGCCGGTTTGCACTGTACCGCGCATGCAGCGAGCATCCCTTCCATCGGGCAGGGTCTGACGTAATGGACCCAGGCAATCCGCAGGTTGCGCCGGCTGACGTCAGGTAGCTCGCGGTGGTTGATGCTCGGCTGATGAGCCAGAGACACGCCTCGTCAACAGCGCGGACGTCGGCGGCGGTCAGGGATCGTCCGCGTGCGGCCACGCGCCGAAGCGTCCGAGAGCGCGAAGCATGTGGTGGACGTCAACGGCTGCGTTCCGGCCATATCGTCGGCCAGCCGCGTGGCGCGGATGAGCACGACGGCGTCGTCGGTTCTAACTCGTCGTGGGCTAGACGCTCGCCGGGCGCGTAACAGCGTCTCCGGGGCTATCGCTTGGATCGCGGAAGATCTGGGGCCGCAATTTCGCAGGCGGCGTTGGGCCCCTCGGCGATGTCAGGCGCGGCGGGTTTGGTGAACTGGTGCGCGATGTCGCAGATGCGCTGCAACGAGCGGAAGTTCACCGTGAGCTCAAGCGTTCGGAGGTCCGTCGCCATCTACCGCCGAGCTCGTCGTCGAGCAACGGGAGCGTCCGCTAGGAATCTCACGGTCATGCTCGCCGACGGGGCGTGGATTGCCTGGCTGATCTGGGTTAGTACGCATCCAGCCAGGCGATGAGGTCTTGAACCGGGACAACCTTTGCGTTGCCTTTGGAGATGCCACCCTTTGCCCACTTGACGTTGGCCTGACCGAACCAGAACTTTCCGACGTTTTTCCCGTTCTCAGTCCGTACGCGGATCATCACTCCATCGTTTCCGAGTGCGACCACCGGCATCTGCTCAATCTCGGCTTTCATCGCATCTGTCTCCCGGTCGGTTGATACGAGCCTAGGCGGTGCCTGACGGGTCAAGCAAGCGCTCGGGTGATCTCAACCAACTCGCGCAGCGGCTCGTCCAGGAGGTGACGGGCGATGCGCCGCCAGAACCGCCCGAGCCTGAGAACGACCCGACTGCCGTCGCGCTGGGTCGAGGTGGCGGGCTAAGGGCGGAAAGGGCGCGCGCCGAGAAGATGACGCCAGAGCGGCGGCGGAAGGCCGCGAGCAAAGCCGTCGAAAAGCAAACACGAGCAGAGCGGCCGCGAACCGCCACGATCGCGCCCGACCGGCAGGAGCTTCATCCGGCTTCAGTCCAGGCGCCTGCACATCGTCCACGAGCTGCCGTCGTCCGCGACGAGCTCGAAGCTTCGCCGCTCGTACATGCCGCGCGCCGGGTTGTCGGACTCGACGCTCAGGCTGATGGACTCAAACCCGGCGGCGCGGGCGTGGTCGACGGCGCGGTCGAGCAGCTCGCCGCCGAGCCCCTGCGCGCGGTGGATCGGAAGCACCGCGATCGTCAGCTCGGGGACGCCCTCGGCGACGAAGCCGTGCCCGCGTCCCGCCGCCGGCAGCAGCCGGTACCAGCACGCTCCGGCCGGTTCGCCCTCCCACAGCGCGATGACCCCGCCGTCGCCCGGGCGCCCGAAATCACCGAATACATACGGCGCGACCGCGACCGAAGGCGGCGATCCGTCGGCGGCCGGCACCTCGCGCCAGCCCATCGCCCAGCGCAGCATCTCCGTCAGCACCGGCCCATCGCCGGCCGCAAGATCGCGGAACTCGTAATCGTCCACGACCGGACGGTAGCGAGGACATGCGGCGACCTCGGCCGGCGGCCATCCGACACCAAGCAACGCGCGTACCAGCGAGACCGCAGGGTGACGCAAACCCGGCGGACGCTAAGGTCGAGGCATGCCTTCCGACACGATCTCCTTCGCCCGCGGCGCCCCGTCCCTGGACATCGTCGACGTCGACGGCCTCCGCGATGCCGCGGTTGCAGCCTTCGCCAACGATCCCGGCGGCGCGACCGCTTACGGCACGAGCATCGGCTACGTGCCGCTGCGCCGATGGATCGCCGAGCAGCACGGCGTCGACGACGCGAACGTTCTCGTTACGAACGGCTCGATGCAGGCCGACGCGTTCCTGTTCGCCACCGTCGCGCAGGCCGGCGACCCCGTCGTCGTCGAGAAGCCGACCTACGACCGCACGCTGCTCAACCTCCGTAGCCTCGGCGCCGACGTGCGGATGGTCTCACTTCAAAAAGACGGCATCGACACGCAGGAGCTGCGCGAGCTGCTCGACGAGGGCGTCGCGCCGAAGCTCGCCCACATCATTCCGAACTTCCAGAACCCCGCCGGCTACACGCTCTCCCAGAGCAAGCGCAAGCGGCTGCTCGAGCTCGCCGCCGAGCACGGCTTCCTGATCTTCGAGGACGATCCCTATCGGCACATCCGCTTCAGCGGCGAGGACCTGCCGACGATGCTCGAGCAGGACGAGAGCGACAGCGTCGTCTACGCGTCCTCGTTTTCGAAGACCGTCTGCCCGGGGATCCGCGTCGGCTACCTCGTCGGCCCCAAGCCGCTCATCGCCGACATCCAGAAGCTCGCGACCAACACGTACATCTCGCCGAACATGGTCGCCCAGTCGATCGTCTACGAGTTCTGCGAGTCGGGAGCGCTGGAGCGCTCGATCGCCACGGTCAAGGAGGCGCTTGCCGAGCGCGTCGCGACGCTTGACCGGGCGCTGCAGACCTACCTGCCCGAGGCCCGCTACACGCCGCCCGAGGGCGGCTACTTCATGTGGGTCGAGCTTCCCGAGGGGACCGACGTCGGCGCGCTGTTCGAGGCGGCCAACGAGCGCGGCGTGCAGTTCGTCAAGGGCACGGACTTCCTGCTCGAGGGCGGAGAGAACACGCTGCGCCTCGCCTACTCGGGCGTGACGAACGACAGGATCGAAGCGGGCGTGATGCGACTCGCCGACGCCTACCGCGCGGTCAGCGGGACAGCGGCCGCCGCCTAGGCCCGTAGCGCGGCGGGGGGCTTGTTCAGGCCCGCTTCTTCGGTCGCTCGGGCGAGATTACGGTCACCCCGACCATCGCTTCGTCCTTGTGCAGGACGGTCCGCTCCGGCCGCGGCGGCCGGCGCGTGAAGCGCTTCTGCCAGAGGCTCACGAGCCCGACCTTCCAGGCGTAGTAGCCGGTCTTGCCCGGCGTGATCGAGAAGTCCATGACGCGGAAGTGACTCAAGACCCGCTTGGTCAAGTACAGCGTGCGCAGCGCCAGACCCAGCCGCGGGTAGAGCTTCTGCGGCTCGTTGCTCGCGCGGACGCGTCCCATCAGCCGGTTCCACAGCCACGGCGGAGGGCGCCACAGCGCGATCAGGTACAGCATGATGTTGGCCCAGCGCGGAGGGATCGCCAGATATGAGTCGTCGATCTCCTCGAGGTCGACGCCGCGCTCCTCCATCGCCGCCGCCAGCCCCGTGTTCGGGATGACCTTCAGCGAGTAGATGAACAGCGTGTAGGGCCGGTCCATCATGTACAGCAGCTGGAGCGTCGACTTCACGTCGTCCCGAGTCTCGATCGGGTTGTCCATGATGATGTCGTAGGCCGCCGGGATGTGGTACTTCGGCGCGAACGACGCGATGACCTCGCCGGCGCGCAGGATCTTCTCGGGCGGCGTCGGGCGCTTGTAGAAGTCGAGCATGTTCTTCGACCCGGACTGGATCCCCATCCGGATGCGGTTCATCCCGGCCCACGACAGCAGCTCGAACTTGTCCTGGCGGACGTAGTTCGGGATTACGCCGTAGACCGCGAACGGGAGCTTCAGCTCGTCGTGCCACAGCTCGGCGAACTCCTCGAGCTGGCCGTACGGGATCGCCATGAACGAGTCGTCGTGGAAGGAGACCTGGCTGAGGTGCGGAAAGCGCGAGCGCGCGTCCTTGACCTGGTCGACCATGTAGCGCGCGCTTGGATGGCGGATGCGCTTGTACTTCGCGTCGTTGGCGATGAACTTCGTGTTGCCGCAGTACGAGCAGTGAAACGGACAGCCGATCGACCACAGTGTCGTGTAGCCGAGCCCGTCGTTGAGCAGGTAGTCCTCGACGCCCATCTTCACGAACCCCTGCCCGGGCAGGTAGAGCTTCTCGGTCGCGGCGCCGTACTGGGGAAACGGCAGCGCCTCCATCTCCTGTACGGACATCAGCGGCAGGAAATGGTTCTTGAGGATCTCGCCGTTGCCCTTGCCGTTGCCATTGCCGTGGCTGCCGGGCTTAAACCAGAAGTTCATGGTCTTGGTGTAGTCGCGGCCGTCCTTGAAGCCGTCGAGGAACTCCTCGAATGCGAACTCGCCCTCGCCCGTGCAGATCGCGTCGACGTCAGCGAGGATTGCGTCCTCGGGTTGGATGATCGGGTGGATGCCGCCCCAGATCATGTAGACGGACGGGTTGAGTTCGCGGATGCGCTTGATCACGCGATGCGTCAGCGCCGCGTAGCCCGTCATCGAGGAGAAGCCGATCAGATCCGAACCGGCGAGGTCCTGGGCGATCTCGTCGACCTGCTCGTCGCCGACCTCGGCCTTGTCGCCCATCCCGCGCACCGCGGTGCGGACGCTGCGGTATCGCTCGGTGGAGATGTAGTACGACTCGGTGCCGGGCTGCAGCTGCGCAGCGTAGGCCGCCATCTTGCGAAAGCCGCAAGACGTGATGCCATCCTCCAAGCAGACCATCCGAGTGCGCATGTGCTTCCTCCCGTACGCCGGCCGTGGAGGGTACACCCCCGCGGTGCCGGATCCTGCGTCTTGGCGAAGCTATCGGCCGTAGCGCTCGCGCGCCAGAACGAGCGTTTCGGGCAGCGCGATTCGCGGCGGCGGCGAGGGATCGGCAAGCGCGGAGACGGTTTCGGCAACCGAGAACGTCACCGTGATCGCGCGGCCGTCCGCGGCTGTGACGGTGACCTCGTCGTCGGAGGTCTCGGTCATCGTGCCCTTCAGGCCTGGTTCGAGCCCTGAGTCCATGAGGTAGTGCAGGAGATCCTCGGCCTCGTTCTCGAAGCGCAGGATGGTGACCGACGCGCCTTGCTCGACATCGGCCAGTGGGACACCCTCGATCCGCTGTCCGCCGGTGATCGGATGACCGTGCGGGCAGGTCTTCGCATCCCCGATCGCGGCGAGCATGCGCTCCTCGAGTACGGGGCTCATCGCATGCTCGAGCCGTTCGGCCTCTTCGTGGACCTCGTCCCACGGGATGCTGAGCACGTCGGTGAGGAAGCGCTCGATCAACCTGTGGCGGCGCACGATGCCCTCGGCGTGATCGCGGCCGGCTTCGGTGAAGCTGATCACCTTGTCCTCCGCGCGCGTGATGTAGCCATCGCGCTCGAGGCGCCCGATCATCTCGTGCACGGTCGGCGCCGACAGCTGCATCGCACGCGCGACGTTGGCGCCGGTCATCGGGAGCTTCGCCTCCTGAAGCCAGAACAGCGTCTGGAGGTACTCCTCTTCGGCGACGGTCGCGTGCTCGTTGCTCATCTGCGTCGATGGTAACGGCCCGGGTGCCCTGTTCGATCCACTGGGTCTACGATCGCCTTATCCGACGCCCTGGTGCGCTGATGCAGACACGGTCGCGCCCCCGCGCTTGGCGCGGTACAGCGCGCGATCGGCCTCGGCAACGAGCTGCTCGGGAGGCGGTGGGACCGTGCAAGGGGCACCCAAAGTACTGACGGTCGTCGCGACGATCGAGACCAGCGCGCGGGCCACCCCGGCGACACGCGCCGCCACTCGAGCGAAGCGGTCGAAGCTCGGGTCCGGGCCGCCATCCAGCAGGCCCTCGGAGATGAGCGCCGCCGTCCGGTCGCCGTCGGTAACCGCGTCCCCAGGCGCGCGCGGGGAGGCGACCGGCGGTGCGGCGCGTCGAGCGGCTTGGAGATGAACGGGCATGGGGAGCGCGTGTCGGAGCTCCCTATCGGGCGTCCGAGCGGCCGACTTGAGGCTTGCAGCGTCGCTTGGCGCACCGGCCGCTAGCGTTCTTCGTCTGTCCCTCCCGATCACACCGCCGCTGCTGCCCCAACTCGCGCGCCCGCGAGCGAGCCTGCCCGAGGGCGAGGACTGGGCCTACGAACCCAAGTGGGACGGCTTTCGCGCGCTCGCGTTCGTCGACGGCGACGAGACCTACCTGCAGTCGCGCAACGGCAAGCCGCTGTCGCGCTACTTCCCCGAGCTGACGTTCCCCAGCGGGCGCTACGTCATCGACGGCGAGATCGTTGCGGCGTCGTTCGACACGCTCGGGCAGCGCATCCATCCAGCCGCGTCGCGGATCGCGCGGCTGGCCCAGGAGACGCCGGCGCGCTTCGTCGCCTTCGACGTGCTGTGCCTCGACGACGACGTGCTCATGGAGCGCCCGTACGAGGAGCGCCGCGCGATCCTGGAAACGATCGAGGGCCTGCAGCTGACCCCGGTCGTGCACACGGCGCAGGGCGCGCAACGCTGGCTGCAAGAGGAGGAAGGGGTGATCGCCAAGGAGCTGGGGGCGCCGTACCTACCCGGCGAGCGGCGCGGGATGGTGAAGGTCAAGCGCGTGCGGACGATCGACGCGGTCGTCGTGGGCTGGCGCCCGGGGAAGCAGGAGGGTACGGTCGGCGCGATAATCCTCGGCCTCTACGACGACGAGGGCCGCCTGCGCGAGGTCGGCCACTGCAGCGGCTTCACGGCAAAGAAAAAGCGCGAGCTCATCGGTGAGCTCGCGCCGTACGAAACCGGTCAGCGCGGCAGTGGCGACCCGTCGCGCTGGACCCAGGGTCGAGAGCTCGAGTGGGTCGAGCTACGCCCCGAGCTCGTGGTCGAAGTGAGCTTCGACCACGTCTCGGACGGGCGCATCCGCCATGGAACGAAGGTCAGCCGTTGGCGCGACGATAAGGCGCCGCGGGAGTGCTCGTACGGTCAGCTCGCGCAATGACCCTTGGCCGCTCGTAGCTGGTGCGGCCTGCGTGGGCGTGACGGCGGGCAGATAGGTCTGTCATGACGAGCGTGACGAGGGCGATGGCGCCCCAGATCACGAACAGCGCGTAGGCAAGCATGGTCACGGACATGGGCTCTCTCCTCGGTAATCCCTCCGGCTGGTCCCTACTTCGCTATCGGCGAAGTCCTATCGGGACTTGAGTAGACATTGCCCGCATGAACCGTCGGTGAAACGCGCTGAGCGAGCTGCGGACCAACCAACGCGGGGTGGTCGCTCAGCGCCGCAGCGCGGTGATCAGCGCGACGCCATGGCGCTCGCGAGACGGCGCCCCCAGCTTCCACGTCAGCCGGTCGATCCGGCCCACGCGCAGCGACTGCTGGACCTCCCAGCCGCGCACGAGCTCCGCGAGGCCGTCCTCGTCGTACACGCGCTGAAAGCCGTCGACCGACGCCTGCGCCGCGAACGGGACCGTCAGGACCAGCAGTCCGCCGGGCTTGACGAGCTCGCGCAGGCATTCGAGCGCCTTCAGGTCCAGGCGCTCGTCGATCGTGTCCAGGCCGTAGTGCTCGAGGCCGAAGTGCTCGACGGCGGACAGGGCGACGGCGGCGTCGAACGCCTCGCCGGGCTCCGGTAGCTCGTCGAGCCGGCAGGCCTCGTGGCGCAGGTTCGGGTGCCTGAGCGGATGTGCGCGCGGGTCGACGATCGTGACCTCGTGACCGAGCGTCGCGAGCGACAGCCCGACCGTGCTCTCGCTGCCGCCGACGTCGAGGATCCGCGCGGGCTTGGCGAGCGGCGCGAGCGCTTCAAAGACGAACGGCTGCTCGACGATGCGCTCGTTGACGAGCAGGATCTCCATCGATCCGGCCTCGTGATGGACCGGGACGGGAGGGTTGAACCACAGGCCGGCCTGCGACGCATAGCCGTCGGGCCCCGACGCCCAGTTGAGGTAGGCGGCACGCGGGGCGTCGAGCCGGGCCAGCTCGCCGCCGGGCTGCGGGACATCGCGCCAGCCGAGGCCGGCGAGCATGTCGCGACCGATCCGGTCCAGGTCGTCGAGGCGGTCGTGCACCGTCGGGCGCTGGAGGTTCTCACTGCCCAGCCGGGCATCGATCTCGTGCACCGTCATCTGCACACGCGGGTCGAGCGCGCGGCGCAGCGGCCACCCTAGCAGCCGCTTCAGCCTGTTCCCCGCGATCACGTCTCCTTCTTGGCCTTCGACGGTTGCACGCGTCTCGGTTCGCCGGTCTGCTTGGCGAAATGCGGCGGCCAGGGCGCATCGCCGAGGCCACCCTCCTCGTCGCGGCGGGCGAGGTCGAGCAGACCGTCGAGGCGGCCGGCGTGCGCGTCGATGTCGGCGGAGGGGTCGCCGTACTTCTCGATCCGCTCGGGAACGGTGTCGAGCCGCAGATCCTCCATCTGGACGTCGGCGACCTCATCCCAACTCAAGGGTGTCGACACGCGCGCGTCGGGCACTGGGCGGACCGAGTAGGCGCTCGCGACGGTGCGGTCGCGCGCATTTTGGTTGTAGTCGAGGAAGACGCCTTGGCGCTCTTCCTTCCACCACTTGCTCGTCGCCTTGCCGGGCATCCGCCGTTCGATCTCGCGGGCGAGTGCGAGCGCGGCCCGGCGGACCTCCGTGAAGGTCCACTCCGGCTCGACGCGGACGTTGACGTGGATGCCTCTCGAGCCGGAAGTCTTCGGATATCCGCGCAGGCCCATCTCCGTGAGCAGCTCTTCGACGGCGAGCGCCACCCGGCGCACGTCGTCCCACGCGACGCCGGGCGTCGGGTCGAGGTCGATGCGCAGCTCGTCGGGATGGTCGAGATCGGCGCGCCGCGCGGGCCACGGGTTCCAGTCGATGTTGCCGAGGTTCACCGCCCAGACGAGGTGCGCGGCGTCGTTGGGCACGAGCTCGGTCGCGCTGCGGCCGGAGGGGAAGCGCACGGTCGCGGTCTGCAGCCACTCGGGCCGCTTCTCGGGCACCCGCTTCTGGAAGAAGAACTCGCCCGTGATGCCGTCCTTCCAGCGCTTGAGCGTCGTCGGGCGCTCGCGCAGGTGGTTGACGGTCGCGTCGGCGACGCGGATGTAGTACTCGGCGAGGTCCAGCTTCGTCCAGCCGGGCTCCGGAAAATAGACCTTCCCAGGGCTCGAGAGCCGCATCTCGTGACCGGCGACGTCGAGGGTCGTGTAGTCCTTCGAGGCCATGGTGCAGAGCATGCCAGTCCTCGTCGCACCGGATGCATTTGGCGGTGCACTGCGCGCGCCCGCGGTCGCGGCGGCGATCGGGCGCGGGCTGGAGCGCGCCGGCGTGACGCCGTTGCCCGAGCTCTGCCCGGTGGCGAGCGGCGGCGCCGGCACGATCGAGGTGCTGCTGCCGGCGCTCGGCGGGCAGACCGCGGACGGCTTCGCGCTCGTCGAGGACGGCGCGACGGCGATCGTGGAAGCGACGGGTTCGTCGAGGACGACCGGGCAGCTTGTGGTGGCGGCGCTGCAAACGGGCGCGGCGGTCGTCGTCGTGGCGGCCGGCGCCGGCTCGTGCGACGACCGCGGGGCGGGCGCGATCGCCGCGATCGAGCAGGCCGGCGGGCTGGGCGGTGCGACGCTCGTGGTGCTGTGCGACGTGCGGGCGGCGTGGCATGCGGGCGAGACGTCGTCGCTTCGCCGCGACCCTCGCGGGGTCGCGATGACCGCTGCCGGCGGCGGCCTCGCAGGCGCGCTGTGGGCGCAGTTCGACGCGCGACTCGTCGCGGGCGCGCCGTTCGTACTCGAGGCGCTGGACTTCGACGCGCGCATGCGCGCCGCGCGCGCGGTCGTCGTCGGCGAGGGACGGCTGGATCGGGACACCATGGCAGGCCGCGTCACCGGCGAGATCGCGACCCGCGCCAGGCAATCCGGCGTGCCGTGCTACGCGATCGTGCGCGAGCGCGCGATCGACCGCTTCGACGCCCGGATCCTCGATCTGCAGGCGGTCCTGGAGGCACCGTCGCTTCAGCAGATCGAAGGGGCCGGCGAAGCGCTCGCGGATTTTCTGTGACATCGGAGTCGGGTCTCACTTCACGTTCAGTAGCGTCCAAGGACGATGCCCGACCTCACCCCCGGCTCCAACGCCGCTCTGCCGCCGGCCGACCGCTTCGAGATCTCGGTCAGCTATGAGCGCCAGCACGCCGACGTGATCTGCCTGCTGCTCGATTCGGACGATCGCGCCGACGGCGACAACGGGGTCGCGCTGTTCAGCCAGCCGGTATGCGCGGGTGGCGCAGTGCGTCTGGATCCCGATGCCGACCGCGTCACCGTGGATGTCTCGACGCTGCCGGGCGCGATCGCGCGCGTGCTCGTCGTCGCCAACGCCGATACGTGCCCGACGATCGACGGGACCGGTCGCGTGCGCGTCGCGATCAGCGCTGATGGAGCCCCGGCGGCGACGGCGCTGTTCGACAGCCCGGCCGCCGTCGCGACGATGCAGCTTGTCGAGCTGTACCGGCGCAACGGCACCTGGAAGATCCGGGCGCTCGGCGATGGATACGCGGACGGGCTGGCCAGGCTGCTGGGCGTGCACGGGATCAAGACGACGGGCGAGCCGGCGCGCAAGCCGGCGCCGGCTGCCGTGTCGCCGGCCTCCGCCACGCCCGTCGATCTCACCAAGCCCGACCTGCCGAGCACCGGCGCGGTGAAGCTCACCAAGGGTCAGGGCGTGACCCTGCGCAAGGAGGGCCAGCAGCTGACGAAGGTCACGATGGGGCTCGGCTGGGATCCAGCGACGAGCGGGGGCCGCATCGACCTGGACGCCTCGTGCGTGATGCTCGACGGCGGCGGCGAAAAGGTCGAGGCCGTCTGGTTCATGCACCTCAAGAGCAAGGACGGCAGCATCGTGCACTCCGGCGACAACACGACGGGCAAGGGTGAGGGCGACGACGAGACGATCCACGTCGATCTCGCAACAATCCCCAGTGGCGTCCAGATGCTCGCGTTCACCGTGAACTCCTTCGGGGGCCAGAGGTTCTCGGAGGTCGCGAACGCGTTCTGTCGCCTGCTCGACGGCAGCGGCGCCGAGCGCGTGCGCTATGACCTGTCGGGCAACGAGCGCGGCGCCTCGCCGTTCGGTTCGAACAAGGGCGTGGTGCTCGCGACACTCGAGCGGGAGGGCAGCACGTGGACCATGACGGCGCGCGGCGATCTCGGCGACGGGCGCACGTACAAGGGCCTGATGCCGGTCATCAAGGGCTACTTCGGCGACGGCGCGGGCGGCGGTGGGTCCGGTGGCAGCGGCGGCGGCTCGGGGCGGGTCGGGCGGCTGTTCGGACGCTGAGAATGCTCGGAGACGCACGCCGCCGCGAACCGCGCCGCCAGGACCCCGAATCGCTCCACGAGCTCCGGCGGCTCGTGCACGACGAACGCGACTCCGAGCATGCCGATCCGGATCGCCAGCCAGTCCAGCGAATCGTCGCTCGTGCGGTACTCGCACGTGTTCTCGTCAAGCTCCGAGACCTGGCCCCACAGATAGCGACGGCGACGCACCTCAGCAGCCGGCGCGTGCAGCGTGACCCGCGCCTGAAACCGCGAGACCGCACCCGAGAGGTTCGCGGCGACGTACGCCGCCGGGTCGCCGCCCGGCACCCGGCGCGGCTCGAAGCGGCCGGCCGCGACCGCTGCGCGCCGCAACCGATCGATCCGGAACGTGCGCCAATCGCGGCGGTCACAGTCCCAGGCCACGAGGTACCAGCGCCGGCCGAGGTTCACGAGGTTGTGCGGCTCGACGACACGGCGTGTCGCCGTCCCGTCGCGGCTCTCGTAGTCAAAGGACAGGCACTCCCGGTCGCGGCAGGCGCCCGCGATCGTCGTGAGTGCGACCGGGTCGACCATCGGGCCGCTCGCCGGGAGCGTCGAGGTGACGGATTGCAGTGCGTTGACACGGCGGCGCAGGTGAGAAGGCAACACCTGCTCGAGCTTGACGAGCGCCCGGATCGACGTCTCTTCGATTCCGGCCACCGACGCGCCCGCGGCGGTCCGCAGTCCGACGGCGATCGCCACGGCTTCGTCGTCGTCGAGCAGCAACGGAGGCATGGCCGTACCGGCATGCAGCCGGTAGCCTCCAGCAGGACCGGTCACCGCATCCACCGGATAGCCGAGCTCACGGAGCCGCTCCACGTCGCGGCGGATCGTGCGGCCCGACACGCCGAGCCTCTGCGCGAGCTCGGTGCCGGGCCAGTCGCGGCGCGTCTGCAGCAGGGAGAGCAGCTTCAGGAGCCGTCCTGACGTCTCGGTCATCGCGCCGCAAGGATGCCAGGAGTTGCGGTCAGAACGTGGCCTAATTGCCGTGTACGGTGCGGCCCATGCCAACCAGATTGGAACACCACCCCATGACGACGAAGGCGACGGATCGGGCGGGCGTCGATCCCGGCGAGCGGGACGGCTTGGCGGGGAGCGAAGCGGCGATCAAGGTGAGCGGTCTGACGAAGTCCTTCGGTCAGGTCCGCGCGCTGGACGGTATCGACCTCGAGGTCGCACCGGGCACGGTGCTCGGGCTGCTCGGGCCCAACGGCGCCGGCAAGACGACGGCGGTACGCGTGATGACGACGCTGCTCAAGCCCGACGCGGGAGAGGTGCGCGTCGCGGGGCTGGACGTCGTCCACGACGCGGCCAAGCTGCGCGAGCGCATCGGCCTCGCCGGTCAGTACGCGGCGATCGACGAGAACCTGACCGGCCAGGAGAACCTCGTGATGGTGGGCCGGCTGTACGGAATGACGCGTGCCGCCGCGACCACGCGGGCCACCGAGTTGCTCGTGCGCTTTGAGCTCACCGACGCCACCAAGCGTCCCGCCAAGACGTACTCGGGCGGGATGCGGCGCCGGCTCGACCTCGGAGCCGCACTCGTGGCCAAGCCGCCCGTCCTGTTCCTCGACGAGCCGACGACCGGCCTCGACCCGCGCAGCCGCCTGAGCGTCTGGACGACGATCGAGGAGCTCGTCGCCGAGGGCCGGACGGTGTTGCTGTCGACCCAGTACCTCGACGAGGCCGATCGCCTCGCGGACACGATCGTCGTCATCGACAAGGGCCGCGTAATCGCCCGGGGCACACCGGACGAGCTCAAGGACCGCGTCGGTGGCGAGCGGCTCGAAGTCCGGCTGACCGACGCCGCACAGGCGCCCGTGGCCGCCAAGACACTCGCGCCGATCTCCGACGAGCCGCCGGTGGTCAAGCTCGACGCGGTCAAGCTCACCGTGCGGCGGCGCAGCGGGATCATTGTCGAGGCGGTGCGCCGGCTCGACGAGGCGGGCGTTGGCGTCGACGACATCGCGCTGCGGCGACCGACGCTGGACGACGTGTTCCTGGCGCTCACCGGCCACGCGGCCGAGGAGCCCGACGGCGAGCAGGAGGAGGCGGCATGAGATCGCGCCATTGCTCGACCACAGCCGCTGCCAAGCCGCAAGGCAGGTCATCGCGATGAGCCGGCTCGTGACGGACACCATGATCGTCGCGGAGCGCAATCTCGTCCGCCTCACGCGCGCGCCTGATCTGCTGCTGGCTTTCACCGTGCAGCCGGTCATGTTCGTGCTGCTGTTCGTGTACGTCTTCGGCGGGGCGATCGTCGTCCCGGACTTCTACGAGGACTACACGGCCTTCTTGCTGCCGGGAATCATCGTGCAGAACATCGCCTTCGGTGGCTTCGTGACGGCGCTGGGTCTCAACGAGGACCTCCACAAGGGCCTCATCGACCGCTTCCGCTCGCTGCCGATGGCTCGCGCCGCGGTGCTTGCGGGGCGAACGCTCGCGGACGTGGCAACGAACACGCTGTCGGTTCTCGTGTTGCTCGTGACCGGCCTGATCATCGGCTTCTCGTTCAATGCGAGCATCGTCGAGATCCTCGTCGGGCTCGGACTGCTGCTGCTCTTCGGCTACGCGTTCTCATGGGTGTTCGCGCTGCTCGGGCTGATCGTCTCCTCACCCGAGGCGGCGAACTCGCTCGGCTTCATCGCGGTGTTCCCGCTGACCTTCATCTCGTCTGCCTTCGTGCCGGTCGAGTCGATGCCTGCGGCGCTACAGTGGTTCGCCCAGATCAATCCGTTCACGATCGTCGTCGACGCCATGCGGGCGCTGTGGGTCGGCGCGCCTGCCGGCAACAGCATCTGGGAGGCGTTCGTCTGGTCGATCGCGCTGATCGCGGTCTTCGCTCCGCTGGCCGTGGCGAAGTACCGGCGGGCAGCCGGGAACTGAGGAAGCACGCGCGGGCGCAGATGGTCATACTGCGGCGCGTGAGAGTCCTGGGGGGATCTGTCGCGCTGACTGCGGTGCTCGCTGCCGTCGTGCTCGCGCCCGGCGCTGCGGGCAGCCCGGCGTCGGACACCGCGGCCATCCTGCGGGACTTCTCCAACCGCGACATCGCCTCCTGTCGGTTCACACGCAAGCAGCTCGAGCGGGCGCTTGGCCAGCTGTCGGGCGACGCCGACGCATACGCGGAGTCAGCGGCGGTACGGGCCGAGATCGACCGCGAGATCAAGCGCTGGAAGACGGGCGGCTGCAAGGGCCGCAAGATCGTCCTGAGGATCGTGTCGATCAAGCCCAAGGGTGAGGCCGCCACGGAGTCGGTGACGATCAAGAACGTCAGCCGCAAGACCCTGAACCTGCGCCGCTACGCGCTGCGCGACAGCGCCGACCACACGATTCGCTTCGGGAACCTGAAGCTCAAGCGCGGACAGAAGCTACGCGTCGTGACGGGCTGCCGCCGGGGAGAGAGCAGGGCCGTGCGGCGGGGGTCGACCTACAACGCCTGCCGCAAGACGCAGTTCTGGGATGACGGCGGCGACGTGATCGAGTTGGTCACCCCGCAAGGCGGACTGCTCTCGACCAAGCACTACGGCACGCCGCCCGCGCCCTAACCGACGCGACGCCCCGCCCAGCGGGGATGTCGCCGAAGTCGTACCCTCGCCCAGCCGATGCCCGATGGCCGCGCCCGTTCCAGCCTGTCGCTGCCCACCCCCGGCAAGCGCGCGATCGTAGTCGGCGCGGGATCGTTCGGGACCGCGGTCGCCGTCGTACTCGCACGCGGGGGTCTGCGCACGACGCTTCAGACGCGCACGTCCGAGCAGGCCCAGCGGCTGCTGGAGGATCGTGAGAACACCGTCTACCTGCCGGGCGTCGAGCTGCCCAAGGACCTGCGCATCGAGAGCGTGAGCGCCGGCCTGGGGCGCACGGACTACGTCTTCCTCGGGGTCCCGTCCACCGGCCTGGGCGAGACGATCCGCGGGCTGCACAAGGCCGGCATCGGCAATCGCACGCCGATCATCTCGCTCGCCAAGGGTCTGACGCCACCCGACGGTCTCGCGCCCACGATCCTGTTGCGCGAGCGCTTCGGCGAGGAGCGGGTCGCGTGCATCGGCGGTCCCGCGCACGCGCACGAGATGGTCAGCGAAGGTGCAGCGCTCGTCGCGGCGTCGACGAACGAAGAGCTGGCGAACGCGCTGGCCGGCGTCTTCATCCGCGCGGGCGTCGTCTGCGAGCGGTCAAACGACCCGATCGGGGTCGAGCTCGCCGGCGCCGCGAAGAACGCGGCCGGTCTCGCTGCCGGTGCGACGGAAGCCCAGGGGCTCAACGCAGCGGGCGCCGCGGCCGGACATATCTTCGCCGAGGTCTGGCGCTACGCCGACGCACAGGGCGCACGGCCCGAGTCGATCGTCGGCTTGGCGGGCACGGGCGACCTCGTCGCCACGGTGCTCGCCCCGCAGAGCCGCAACCGCCGCGCGGGCGAGCTGCTCGCCGCCGGCATTCCGACCGCCGAGATCGAGAAGCGGATCGGCCAGGCCGTCGAGGCGCTGCAGACGGTGCCGCTGCTGGCTCGAGCGCTGGCGCATGCGGGGCTGGAAGCGCCGGTCACCGACGGGCTCGCCAAGCTCATCTCCGGTGAGCTGCCGCTCGAAGAGTGGGTCGCGCTCGTGCGGACGACCGTGCCGCCGCCAGCGCGCTGGATCAGGCGCCCGGCGCCGGGCTTCTGGGCACGCCTGCGAGCGTTCGTCAGCCGCCGCGGTGCGCCAGCGTCGTGACGACCGCCTCGTAGACGCCCGCGCCGTAGGACTCCTCCGCGACCCGCACGTTGGATCGCCCGGCGATCGCCTCGCGCAGCGTCGGGTCTCGCTCCAGCGCGTTGGCGACGAACCAGAACGCGCCCACGTGCGCCGCGGTCTCCAGATCCTCGCGCGAGTCGCCGACGGCGATGACGTCGGCCGGGCCCAGCTCGCGCGCGCGCATGTGCCGCGCGACCGCGGCGGCCTTCGACGCCCCCCGCGGGACGAGGTGGTAGGCACGGACCTGGGGCAGCTCGGCGAGCGCCTTCGAACGCCCGTACACGCTGCCGTTGTCGACGAGCCGCAGCGCCCCGTGGCCGTTGGCGGCCAGCAGCTCGTCGGCCTCGGATGCGTCGACGAGGCCGCGGAAGAGGTGCGACACCTCACGGTTGCGGTGCCAGGGGTCGTGGTATTCGAATCGCCCGGCGTACGTCTCGAGCAGCAGCGCGGGCGCGCCCGCGGCCTCGATCTGGTCGTGGATCGAACCCTGCGGTCCGGGCATGAGCTCCCCGGTCAGCCAGTGCTCCTCCCCCTCCAGGACGAGGCAGGACCCCGCCTCGAAGATGTACGAGCGCTGCCCGAGCAGCCGCGCGTCCTCCATCACCTGCGCCTGGCGGCGCCCGGACATGAGCACGACCTCGGCGCCGGCGCGATGGCACGCCTCGAGCGCCCGGATCCCCAGCAGAGAGAACGAGCCGTCGGCTGCCCGCAGCAGCGAGGCGCCGGGGCCGAGCAGGGTGCTGTCGAGGTCGACGTAGACGCAGCGCACGCCACGCCTCAGCTCAGCTTCTCGCGCAGGCTCGCGAGCGGCGGGCGTTCGAGCAGCGCGACCGGGGCGTCGTCCAGCAAGCGGCCCTCCCGGCGCAGCCGGCTCGTCACCGCGGCGAGCACCTCGGCAGCCATCGACGAGAGATCCTCCACGCCCTGGTGGCGATTCTGGCGAACGTCGAGATCGACTTGAGCAAGCGCGTCCAGGCCAGCGGTGGCGTGGACGTCGAGCAGCATCCCCATCTCGACGGCATAACCGGTGCAGAACGCCATCCGCTCCAGCAGCTCGCGCCGCGCCGCGATCTCGCCCGCCAGCGGCTGATGCATGCTCGCGAGCGTTGGATAGAAGGCCCGTAACAAAGGGCGGGCGGTCAGCTCTGTCACGCGGCCGCCGCCGGTCGGCGCCGTGCCTCCGTTCGTCTTGAAGGGCCGCCGGTAGAAGCCCTTGACGAACTGCACGTCGGGCTCGCAGACGAGCGGGCCGAGCAGCCCGCACGCGAAGCGCTCGTCGAACTCCTCGGTGTCGCCGTCGACGAAGCAGACGAGCTCGCCCGTCAGCACCCTGAGCGCACGCCACATCGCGTCGCCCTTGCCCATCACCGGCCCGTAGTCGGGCGCGAGCGCGGCCTGGTCGTGCACCTCGGCGCCCATCCGGGCGGCGATCGCCCCGGTGCCGTCGATCGAGGCGGCATCGACGACGACGACCTGGTCGACGACACCGGCGTCGCGCAGCGCGATCAGCGGCGCGACCACGCCGGCGATCGTCGCAGCCTCCTCGCGTGTTGGGACGCAGACCGAGATCGACTCCTCGCGCTGCGCGCGCAGACGATCGGCCGGAAACTCCGAGTGATGGAAGCTGCGCAGGCTCAAGGCGCTCGTACTATGCCAAGCAGCTTGTCCGTCATCCCCGAAGCCCACCCGTGGAGCGAGCTGCTCGACGCCGGTCGCAGCGACGGCCGACTCGTCCGCGAGGCGTTCGAGGGCGCGCGCGAGCCCGTCACCGAGCCGCTGCCGGACACGCTGCATCCGGCTCTGATCAAGGCGTTGGGGAGCGCCGGGATCGAGGCGCTGTGGTCACACCAGGCGCAGGCGCTGGCCGCCGCCTGGGCCGGACCGACGATCGTCACCACCGGCACCGCATCGGGCAAGTCGCTGTGCTTCAACCTGCCCGCGCTGGACGTCCTGTGCCGCGACGCCAAGGCGCGCGCGCTGTACCTCTATCCGACGAAGGCGCTCGCGCAGGACCAGGCGCGGGCGATCAACGCGCTCGGATTGACGAAGCAGGTGCGGCCCGCGATCTACGACGGCGACACCGCGCGCGAGCAGCGCACGCAGATCCGCCGGCGCTGCAATCTCGTCCTCACCAACCCGGACATGCTGCACATGGGGATCCTGCCCCACCACCGCCGCTGGGCGGACTTCTTCGCCAACCTCGCGGTCGTCGTCGTCGACGAGGCGCACGTCTACCGGGGCGTCTTCGGCTCCCATGTGGCGAACGTCCTGCGGCGGCTGCGGCGGATCGCCAACGCCTACGGGACCGAGCCGCGCTTCCTGCTGGCGAGCGCGACGATCGCCAACCCGGTCGAGCTTGCGCAGCGGCTGACGGGCCTGGAGGAGATCGCGTTGGTCGACCGCGACGGCGCACCCGGCGCGCGGCGCGAGATCGCGATGTGGAACCCGCCGCTGACCGACGAAGCGCTCGGCACGCGCCGCTCGGCGCTGGCCGAGGCGGCCGAGATCGTCGGTCACCTCGCGCGGCGCGGGGCGCGGACGATCTGCTTCATCAAGTCGCGCAAGGCCGTCGAGCTCGTGGCGCGGTTGGTCGCCTTGGACGACCCCAAGCTCGCCGACCTCGTCGTGCCCTACCGGGCCGGCTACACGCCCCAGCAGCGGCGCGAGCTCGAGGACCGGCTGATGCGCGGCGAGCTGCTGGCGGTCATCACGACCAACGCGCTCGAACTCGGCATCGACATCGGCGCGCTGGACGCCGCGGTCGTCGTGACGTTTCCGGGGACCGTCGCGTCGCTGCGCCAGATGTGGGGCCGCGCAGGGCGCCGCGGCCGCGGGCTGGCGGTCTACGTCGCCGGCGAGGACGCGCTGGACCAGTTCTTCTGCCGCCACCCCGACGAGTTCCTCGAGCGCCCGGTCGAGGCCGCGATCCTCGAGTACGAGAACGAGCCGATCCACTTCGCGCATCTGCTCTGCGCCGCGCACGAGGGGCCGCTTTCGGGCGACGACGCGCACACGCTCGGCCCGCGCTGGGAGGCGCACGCGCAGGCTCTGGTGGCGGCCGGCGAGCTTGTCCAGCGCGGCGGCGAGTATCTCCTGCGCCATGCCGAGGACTACCCCGCAGCACGGGTCTCGCTGCGCTCGGCCTCGCCGGACTCGTTCGCGATCGTCGATGTCTCGAGCGGCGAGCTGCTCGGGACCGTCGAGTCGATGCGCGCGCACACGACCGTCCACGACGGCGCCGTCTACCTGCACCAAGCGCGCTCGTACCTCGTCCGCGAGCTCGAGCTCGAGACGCGGCGCGCGTTCGTCGAGCCGTTCAGCGGCGACTTCTACACGCAGCCCAAGAAGGAGACGATGACCGAGATCGAGGCGTTGCTGGACCGCCGCGACACGTGCGGCGTGCAGCTCTCCTTCGGGCGCGTCTCGGTGACCGAGCAGGTGCTCGCCTACCAGCGAAAGAAGATCTCCGACCACTCGATCGTGGACTTGCAGGCGCTGGACCTGCCGCAGACGACCTTCCAGACGCAGGCCTTGTGGTTCGAGCTCGACGACGACCTGCTCGCCTGTGACTTCCCGCTCGAGGTCCTGCTCGGCTCGCTGCACGCCGCCGAGCACGCGCAAATCGCGGTGCTGCCGCTGCTGGCGATGTGCGACCGCTGGGACATCGGCGGCCTGTCGACGAACGCCCACCCGCAGACCGGCGCGCCGACGATCTTCATCTACGACGGTCACCCCGGCGGCGTCGGGATCACCCGCCAGGGCTTCTTGAACTTCGAGCGGCTCGTCGCCGACGCCCACCGGCTGATCGCCGAGTGCCCGTGCGAGCAGGGCTGCCCGTCGTGCGTGCAGTCGCCGAAGTGCGGCAACCTCAACGAGCCGTTGGCGAAGGCGGGAGCGCTCGAGCTGCTGGCGCGGATGCTCGAGCGCTGAACCTGTCTACGTCGCGGCCGTCGCGGCGTTGGACGACGACCCAATCTCGATCTCGCCCAACTCTGTCGCCATCTCGATCGTGCGCGGCGCTCCACCATTCGCCTGCCAGCGAGCGCGGGCCACCACCAGCAGCGCATCGAGCTCGTCGTCGGAATGACGTGGATCGTGGTGAGAGAGCAGCGTGCGCCGGGCGTTCGTGCGACGCGCGAAGCAGAGCGCGTCCGACAGTGAGGAGTGACCCCAGCCGAAGTGGCGCGGGTATTCCTCGTCGGTGTACTGGCAGTCGTGCACGAGCAGGTCGGCGTCGAGCGCCAGCGAGTAGCCCGACACCCACGCCGGAGGGAGCTGCTCGATTGGGCCGGCAAACGCCGGCTCGTGGTCGGGGATGTAGCACAGCGAGCCGTCCGGCTCGGAGATCCGGAAGCCGAGCGTCGGGCCACGATGGCTGACGGCCTCGGCGCGGATGCGGGCCGTACCGATGTCCCACTCGGTGAATGGACAGTCGCGAAAGTCGAGCTGGCAGGGCAGCTCGCGCACCTCGACGGGCGCCAGCGGCGCGGAGAGATAGCGGGCGATGCGGTCCTGCAGCGTTCCGCCCGGCCCCGCCGGTCCCCAGATCGTCACCTCCATGCGCGAGTCAAACAGCGGCGAGAAGAACAGCAGCCCCTGGATGTGGTCGATGTGCAGATGCGTCAGCAGGATGTGGATCCGGCGTGGCTCGTGGCCGTTCTGGTCGAGCGTCAGGTTGCGGATCCCGGTTCCCGCGTCGAGGACGAGCTGCGTGCCGTCCGAGAGCGTGACCTGAGCGCACGACGTGTTGCCTCCATAGCGCAAGGTCTCTGGTCCCGGAGTGGGGACCGAGCCGCGGACACCCCATAGCTTGAGGCGCATCAGTCCGCTCCTGGGGCTTCCCAGAAGATCGCCATCGCGCCGCGCATCCCGGCGTTTCCCACGATCGCAAACGCGCTGACCTCGAGCCCGCGGTCCTCGCCGCGCGTCGAGCGCACCCACATCTGCCGATGTGATGGCCGCCCATTGGCGAGCACGCGGGACAGCGGGAGCTCGGGGACGGGTATCGGCGCGCCCGATTCGTCGTGCGGGACGAAGAACGTGCCCCACTGCGTCGCCGGCATCGGACCCGCCTCCTCGAAGCGCATGCCGAGCAGATCGCCCGCCGCCTCGTTGTAGAACACGAGCGTCCCCTCGAGGTCGACCAGGAACGCGGGCGTCACCAGGTTCGACATGAGCCCGCGCGCGAGGATGATCTCCACCGGGTGCTGATCGGTCGCCATCGACGCAGTATCTCCGCAACCGGCGGTTCTTCGCGTAGCAGGTCGCGCCTCGTGCCGCGGGTTGGTCCGTGCTGGCCGTGGTGGCGGCGTTGCAGCGCTTGAGCGACTTGCAACGATCATCGACGCTGCTCTTGTGCGCTCGCACGCAATCGCCGTCGTCGTCGTGCCCGCGGCCACCGTGCTGGCGCTCGCGCCGGCCGCGATCGCCTCCGCGGGCGGAACGCCTGGGCCGCTGCGCAGTGGTGGTGCCGCGTACGGCTCGGCGCTCGTCGTTCCTGACCCGCGGCCGCTCGCCAGCCGGCTGAGCCTGACGCCTAGGGTGATCACGAAGGGCGACGCGGCGCCGAGCATCCGCTTTCGCATCCGCCAGCGTGGGATCGCGCGCGTGCAGGCTCGTGTCGTGGTCCTGCGGGTACCGAGCAGGGCGGCGGTGGCGCGGATCTCGCTCGGCTGGGTGAAGACGGGCAGACGCGTGACCGCCCACTTGCCGCGCGGAATCAGGCTGCGGAGCGGGCGCTACCTCGTGCGCCTGCACGTCAGGGACTCGCGCGGGCACACGCTGCTGCGCAGCGCCCGCTATCCGGGCCGGGCGCGGATCGTCGTGCACCGGCCGAAGACGCAGCCGCGCAAGCCGCCTGCTGGGCCGGCGCCGGCGCCCGCGCCCGCGCCAGCGCCCGCGCCGCTGCCCGCGCCCGGTGCGTCTCCGGCCGGCCCTGGGGTCTTTCCCGTCGCAGGCAACTTTGACTTCGGCGGCTCAGACGCGCGCTTCGGCGCCGGCCGCGTCGGCCACATCCACCAAGGCCAGGACATCATGGCCCCGCCCGGCACGCCGGTCGTCGCTCCCTACGCCGGCACGGTCAGCCGGACGAGCTTCCAGGCCAGCGGCGCCGGCGAGTACGTCGTGCTGCACGGCGCCGACGGTCGCGACTACTTCTTCGCCCACTGCGTGCGCGGCTCGACCGCCGTCACCGAGGGCGCCGCGGTCGCCGCAGGCCAGGGGCTGTGCCAGGTCGGCGCGAGCGGAACGACCTCCGGCTCGACGCACCTGCACTTCGAGATCTGGCCCATCGGCTGGCGCGTCGAAGGCGGCTACCCGATCGATCCACTGCCCGAGCTGCGCACCTGGTCAGGACGCTGAGCGGCGGCGGTATCCTCCCCGCCGCGGCGAGATAGCTCAGTTGGTAGAGCACACGACTGAAAATCGTGGTGTCCCCGGTTCGAGTCCGGGTCTCGCCATGGGAGGAAATCCCTGCATATAGGTGGTTTTGTAGCCTGCGTTTGGGGCTTCAGTTGGTGCCCTCAGGAGGGCCAGTTTAGGCGCCACGTCCTTTTCACGTCCTAAACCTGAGGGTGGTTGAGGGTTTGCGGGGCGGCCCCAGCGGGCTGGCTCTAAAGGGCGCCGGCGCGACCGCGAACAGGCGGTTCCGGCGCCGGCTGCGACACCGAAACCGTCCCGTGGCCGTGCGGGCAGGGCAGCGCGATGTGCTGTCGCGCGCCCTGCTGTGGGCCGTGATCGAGGCCCAGGTTCGGTCAGAGCGGCGCTCGGTCCGCGTGGCGTCAGAAGCGCAGGAGGTTGTGGCTGGCGAAGCTCGCGGGCCGCGGTCGCGCTCTGCGTCGCGCGCGCAGTCGTCAGCGCCTTGCGGCCTTCGGCCCTCGCACGGTCGAGCTGGCCGGACGCGGCGCAGGCGATCGCCAACCGGGCCTGGTAGAGGCTGCCGTCGCGTCTTCCGAGCGCGTGTGGCCAGTCGCGCAGGAGGCCGTCGTACAGTGCCACGCCTTTGGCGGGCTCCAGCAGCGCCCAGCAGCGCGCTTCCCAGCAGCGCACGAGAAATCCCGAAAGCGGCGTGTCCGCGGGCAACGGCGGCGCGGCGCTCTGCTGCGCGGCCAGCGTGTGCGCTTCGGCGACAAGGTCGTGTCCGTGTCGGCGATGCGTGCGTGGGCATATGCGGCGCGTACGGCGCACAGCGCGCGTGTGTGCGCGCCAGCACGCGAGTGCGTAGGGCCGCCTCGGCAAGGCGAATCGCGCGCGGCGGATCGGTCCACTGCGCCTGCCGCGCCCGAGCCCACGCCATGAGGTCGGGATGATCAGCCTCACGAGCCAACTGCACAGCGCGCTCAAGTAGCGCAGCGCGCCCACGCCGGTCCCCTGTGTCTTCGCACAGCCAGGCTGCGTAGATCGTCCAGCGCGCCTCGACACGCATGAGGTCGCTCCGCAGGTCGCCGCGGGCGGCCTGGCGGTCCCCGTCGATCACCTGCAGCTCCCGGCGGACGATGCCGAGGACCTCGCGCGGGCCGTAAGTGGCGTCGTGTGCGCCGACGATCGCCAGCAGGCTCGTCAAATGTCGGCAGCGTTGGATCGATGGCGCGGGCCACGGCGCCTCGCTATGGTCGACCATCGCTGATTTCTCGCGGCAGACGCGCGCGGGCAAGCATGAGCACGGCCTTAACGTCGCCACAGCGCTGACAGTCCCACACCCGCACCGTTCCGTCGTCTCCGGCGCTGGCGAGGTGGCGTCCATCGTTCGCGAACGCCACCGCGTAGACGCTCCCGTGATGGCCGCGTAGGACAGTCGCGGGAATGCGTGGGGCGCGCCAGTCCCACACCCGCACGGTTCCGTCGTCTCCGGCGCTGGCGAGGTGGCGTCCATCGTTCGCGAACGCCACCGCGTTGACGGTCCCGTGGTGGCCGCGTAGAACGATGGGTGGAGTATGTGGGGCGCGCCAGTCCCACACCCGCACCGTCTCGTCCTCTCCGGCGCTGGCGAGGTGGCGTCCATCGTTGGCGAACGCCACCGCGCTACAAACCCCTGGTGGCCACGAAGGATCGCCGTGGGTCGAGCACCTGGGGCGCGCCAGTTCCACACCCGCACCGTCCTGTCCGCGCGGGCGGTGGCGAGGTGGCGTCCGTCGTCGGCGAATGCCACCTCGTCGACGGTTGTTCCATCGGAATCTGGTAGGACGCTGGGTCGAGTGCCTGAAGCATGCCAATCCCACACTTGTACGAGCCCGAATTCGTCGGCGGTGGCGAGGTGGCGTTCGTCGCTGGCAAACGCCATCGTCCCGATCGTTCCGTGACGACCGCGTAGAACAGTCGGTCGGGCGCTTGGTGCGCGCCGGTCCCACACCCGCACTCTGCCGTCGTGTCCAACACTGGCAAGATGGTTTCCGTAGCCCGCAAAGGCCCTCACGTTGACGGTGCCGTCGTGACTCCCGAGAACGGTGGGTTGAGTACGCGGCGTGCGCCAGTCCCATACCCGCACCGTCCCATCCTCGCCAGCGCTGGCAAGATCGCGTCCGCCGCCAACAAACGCCACTCCAAAGACGCGCCGCTGGTGGCCGCCTAGGACAGTGACTGGGTTGCGTAGCGGACGCCAGTCCCATACCCGCACCGTCCCATCCTCGCCGGCGCTGGCGACGTCGTGTGCGCCAGCTAGGAATGCCACTCCGAAGACGGGTCGCTGGTGGCCCCGTAGAACGATCGCTGGGGTATTTGGGGTGCGCCAGTCCCACACCCGCACTGTCCCGTCGTCTCCGGCGCTCGCGACGTGGCGTCCGTCGTCCGCAAAGGCCACCGCATTGATGGTGCCGCGGTGGCCGCGTAGAACGGTCGCTGGCATATGTGGTTTGCGCCAGTCCCACACCCGCACCGTTCCGTCGCCTCCGGCGCTGGCGAGGTGGCGTCCGTCGTCCGCGAACGCCACCGTGCTGACGAACGACTGGTGGCCGCGTAGAACCGTGGGTGGTGTGTGTGGTTTGCGCCAGTTCCACACCTGCACCGTCTGATCATCTCCGGCGCTGGCGAGGTGGCGTCCGTCGTCCGCGAAGGCCACCGCCTCAACGATTACGTGTTGACTTCGTAGAACGATGGGTGGAGTTCGTGGGGCGCGCCAGTTCCACACTCGCACCATCCCATCTTGTCCGGCGCTGGCGACGTGGCGTCCGTCATGAGCGAACGCCACCCCGTGGACAGGCTCGCGGCCGCCGCGTAGGACGATGGGTGATATTCGTGGAGTGCGCCAATCCCGCACCTGCACCTCCGACGCGGACGCGATGGCGACGTGGCGTCCGTCACCGGCGAACGCCACCCCCGAGTCGAACGGCTCCAGGCCGCCCAGAACGGTCGGTGGGATGCGCGGGCCACGCGAATCCCATACTCGCACCGTACCGTCGTCTCCGGAGCTCGCGAGGTGGCGTCCGTCACTGGCAAACCCGCTCGAGTAGTCGAACTCCTGGCCGCTGCGCAGGATGAGCTGACGTGGCGCCTGGCTCGCCGCGACACGCAGGGCTCCCTCCGCCAGGGACGTGGGCTTCTTTGCGTACGCCTCCATCCCAAACACCAGGCTCTGCCCAGGGTCGGTGGCCAACTCGGCTGCTGCGTTGGTTGCTAGTAGCGTGGCCTGCGCCGTGTCTCGCTGGTCTCTCGCCCGGCCCCCCTGGATGAGCGCTATAAAGGCGAGCGAGGTCACGACGATTAAGGCGGCGACCAAGCTGGCGAACGCACGCCGAGCTCGCCGCCGCTGCGCCGCTTCCCGACGGACTTTCCGATCCCGGCTGGCGGTCAGGAAGCGTTGCGCGATGCCGGTCAAATCGGTGGCTGCCCACGACGAGGACCTGTTCAGACGGCCACCAGCGGCCAGCCGTTCAACGGGCAGCAGGTACTCCTCATGCCGTCCGGATCGTTCCCAGTCCTCGGCTGCTCGCTCGAGTTCAGAACGCAGCTGCAGCCCTTCACGGTCACGCTCAATCGCCTCTGCCAGCGGCGGCCACTGACGCAGCAAAGCCTCGTGTGCAACCTCTACAACCGATGCGCCATCAAGCTCCATGCTAGTCAGCAGGCGGGCATCGATGAACGCCTCGGCGATCTCGTTCTCTCGGTGACTTAACGCGGCACGCGCCAGTCGACGCCGCGTGGGCTGACCTTCTGGACCAACCGTTACCAACCTCCTGAGCGTAGGGAGCACAAGACCCCCGAGGCCACGCTCAGACAGACGGGCGTGCTCCTCGTCGGCGCTGCGGCGCAGCGCGCCGACCACCCCACCCAGATCCTCGTAATCGCCGATGGAGATCGTGGCGCCCCTTCGCCCCCGCACCCGCACCCGCTCATACAGCGAAGCTAGCGTGTGGGCCAGCAGCGGCAGCGCATCGCCGCCGCCGGTGTCAGCGACCATCCGTCCCACCAGCCCCGCCGCGAAGCTGACGCCGGCGCGGTCGGCCGGGCGCTCGATGACTTCTGCCAGTCGCGCGCCTTCCAGCGGCCCTACCAGTAGCTGGTCATCGAACGCGAACTCTCCGCGCGCCTCTTGCAAAAACGCGCTCAAGAACTCAGAGCGCAACGTCATAAGCGACCACACCGACCCCGCCCCGCGCGTCGCGCCGTGCAGCAACGCGAGAAACTCGCCATGCTCCTCACCCGCGGCTGTCGCGATCAGCTCCTCAGCCTGGTCGACGAAGACTAGCGCCGGCGGCTTTGGCTCACCTGGGCATAGGTGGCCGAGTTGCTCCGCAAGTCCGATCAGGCCCGCGCCCCCTTCGCGCAGCGCCAGCTCGATCGATTGCAACGACCGCGGCGCACCGCCGTCGCGAAACGCATCGACGAAGGCGACCGCGAGCTGATGCAGCGGACGGTCGGCGGGACGCGGCACCGACAACACCACCCAAGGCCGCTGCGCTTGCCGCAGCCGTGGGAGCAGGCCCGCGCGCACGAGCGACGACTTACCGCTCCCCGACGGACCGACCACCGCGATCAGTCGACCCGTGTACCTCCGGCGGCTCGACCGCATCTGCGCAAGCAGCCGTTCGGTTTCGACTTGGCGACCGAAGAACACCGCGGCGTCACGCTCCTGAAAGGACTCCAGTCCGGGAAACGGCGAGCGTGCCGGATCCCAGTCAAACGTCCGCTCGGGATCCAGTTCGGCCGCCGTCAGCCGCTGGCGCAGGCGCTCATATCCGTGCTCGTCAGCGCCCGTCAGATCAACGGTTTGCGTGTCGGCCAGGAGCGGATGCGATCCGCCGACGCTGATGACTGCAGGAATGATCGTTTTTCCCAGCGAGCGCGTCATCGTCAGCTCGGCAAAGCACCACTGCGATGCCACCGACGCCGCGCTTCCGACGAACAGCACCGCGTCGGCGCGGCGCAGCTGTGCGTACAGCTCCGCCTCCCACTTAGCCCCGGCCGCAAACCCCCGCTCTGGATCGAAATCCAAGAACAACGAATCAAACCCCTGCTTAGTCAGCCACTCACAAAGCCGCGCCACCTCGGCGCTGTCCTGGCTGCTGTGGCTGACAAAGAGCGATCCCATCACGTTCGCGCCGGAGCAAGCCTCAGCAGAGACTCACGCCCGCTGTGGCGCCGCGCATTAAGAGTGATCCATCGCGCCCCCACTCGCTTTGCGCACCCTACCCGCCCAAGATCAGCGGGCATAGGACCACCTACGAGATTCCGCCTCCGCCAGCGCGCCCGACTGATCACGACGACACCTCCGGCAGCGACACATCATCCGCTCGATCGCGAGCACTGGGCCACCGCCTACTTCGACCCCACCAACCCCAAGTACCGCGACGACGCCTCTTCGCCGCCAACCAACAACATCCCCAAGCCCAGCCCTGACCACACCGCCAAACACTCATCGAAGCCGGTCGGCGCCACCCCTCCGCGACCCGGATCAAGCCGAGCGACCTCACGCGCTAAAAGGGGGGCACCACGCTTGAGCGCTTCTCCAGTGTCAACGATCGTGAGAATTCCCCGGGTGCGATCGTGAGAATTCCCCACCCTCGGCGGGGTGGTTGAGGCCGGCTCTGAGGTTGGTGAGGCGGGCGCGGTGGCTGCGCATGCGGTAGCTGTCGCCGTCGATCTGCAGGACGGTGGCGTGGTGCAGCAGGCGGTCGAGGATCGCTGCGGCGACGGTGTGGTCGTCGAAGATCTCGCCCCAGGACGCGATGCCGCGGTTGGTCGTCAGGATGATCGAGCCGTGCTCGTAGCGGCGCGAGATGACCTGGAAGAGATGCGCGGCGGCTTCGCCGGGCATCGGTAGGTAGCCGAGCTCGTCGATCACCAGCAGCTGCGGCCCGTTCCAGAAGCGCATCGTGGTCTGCCAGCGTCCCTCGAGCGCTGCGCGTGAGGTGCGTGCGACGAGGTCGGCGGCGGTCGTGTAGTAGACGCGGTAGCCGGCATGCACGGCCTTCAGCCCCAAGGCGATCGCGAGCATTGTCTTCCCGACGCCCGGTGGCCCGATGGCGAGGACGTTGGCCTTCTGCTCGATGAAGCGCAGCGTTGCGAGCTCGTTGACGAGGCGGCGATCGAGCGATGGCTGGGCGGTGAAGTCGAACTCCTCCAGGGTCTTGGTCGAGGGGAATCCGGCGAGCCGCAGCCGGCTGGCGAGGCGCCGCTCGCGGGTCGCTTTAACCTCGGTCTCGAGGAGGTCGTGCAGGAACTGCGTGTAGCCGGGCTTGGTCTTCTCGGCCGCCTCGAGCGCCGCCGGGAGCTGCTCGGCGGCGGCGGCGAGCTTGAGGTAGGCGAGGTGGCCACGCAGCTGCTGGTAGGTGGCGTGCTTGTTCACCGTGCGACCCTTGCGATCTGCGCGTAGTCCTCAAGATCGACGACGACCGCGTGGTCGTCGTGGCCGCGCAGCTGCGCGGCCACGGTCAGCGCGGCGTCGCCGGGCGGCCGGTTGGCCTTGCGCCGGCACGGATTATCGGTCGTGAACGCGTCCAGGACCGCTTGCTCGAGCATCCGGGCGTGCTCCGGGCTGCGCAGCTGCTGCCCGGCTCCGGCCGGCGCGCGGCGATGTCGCGCGACGCGCCTGCCGGCGGCGGAGAGGATCTCCACGTGCAGCTCGCCGAGACGCGCCGCGACGGTCACGGTCTGGCCAACCAGGCCGGGCGAGACGCTGTAGTGGTTGCCCTCGAACGCGACGAGCGCGGAGCGCCCGACGACGCGCTGGACCTCAAGCTGCGCGGGGAACGCGAGCGCCGGCAGCGCGAGCAAGCCCTCCTGGCCGGCGAGCTCGGCGATCGTCACGCCGCGGCGCGTGCGTCGGTCGGCGACCGCGACCGCCCACCGATCCAGGTCCGCTTGGGCTTGGCCGAGCGTCGAGACCGGCGCGGTCCGCCACCACGATCTGGTGACGTACTGAATCGCCTTCTCAACGACGCCCTTGCGCTGCGGCCGGCGCGGCGGGCAGACCCACATCTCAACGCCGTAATGCTTGGCGGCCTGCGCGAACTGTGCCGTGATTCGGTCGCTGCCCGGGGTGAACGACGGTCGCCATCCGGTCGGTGCGCCACGCCCGCGGCGTGCCGCCCAGGCGACGCAGCACCCCGTCGATCGCGTCGACGAGATGGCCGAACGTCATGCCCTCGCTGATCACCGCGCGACAGCGCCCTGAGAAGCTCAGCGCGCCGACGAGGACGTAGGCCGGTTCGCGCCACGGCGTCTCGCGCAGCTCCAGCCAGTCGAACTGGATCTCCTCGCCCGGCTCGTGCGCAAGCTCGACGGTCACGCCGTGCCCGCCGGTCCGACACGCCTCGCAGCGCGGACGCAGCCCGAGCAGCCGCAGTTGCCGCACAAACGTCACATACGAACGATCGAAGCCGAGCTCAACGACCTCGCGATAGAGCACCGTCCCGTCGACGTGCGCATCGTCGGCGAGCCGCGCGATCACGTAGTCACGAAACGGCTCCAGGCAGCTGGGCGCCGGCTCGCGCGATGGCGGCGGGCCGGTCAGATAGCGGCGCACGGTCTTGCGGTCTCGCCCGGTGTGCCGCGCGATCGCAGACACCGACCAGCCTCTGCGCGCCAAGGCGTGGATCTCCACATCGTCCTCCTCAGTCAGCATCCCCTCCGGGGCCTCCATCCAGATCGCAGGCTTCGAGAACCAGCGACCCTGGAGGGGGCCCCCGACAGAACCCGCGCGCGGCAACTCGCTGTCAGGTAGCCGGGGCGGTTGCCCGCCCCGGCTCCCACAGAACCGTGCTTGCGCTGTTCGCACACGGCTCCTCGGAACGACGGGTTGCGAACCCCGCCGTCGGCCGGTTATCGACCTCGATCTATCC
>JAWVGJ010000023.1:0-5129 GCA_033855115.1 Solirubrobacteraceae bacterium | reverse complement strand
CCCCGTCGATCTCGGTGATGAAGTGCGGTAGCGCCTTGAACCTCTCCTCGAACTTGCGCCAGTCGTAATCGGTTCCCCAATAGCTGGCGAGGGCCTGAATCGTCGCGAGCTGCACGCCCTGGGAGGCGTCCGTTTCCCGGTCGGGCCACCTCGTCGCGTTGATGCGGCTGCGCAGGTCGGTGAGCTCCTCCTCCGGGACGTCGATGTTGAAGGGCCGGATCGCGACGCCGTCGCTGGACGCCTCTACATCGGCGCTGCCGGTGATCTGATCTGACATCTCCGTCTCCTAACGCTTGCGGTTTCAAGCGGGGCGTCGCGCTCGATTGCTGGAAGGCAGGTTCGCGCGGACTGTCCGGTCGCGCCCGCAAACACCTTGGTCTGCCTCCTGGTCCGTGGGCGGCGCCGATCAAACGCAGTGCCCGGCTCGGTCCAGAGCCTAGACCTCAGGGGCGCTACCCGTGGCCTATCGAGCGATCCTGACGTCGACAGCTAGGAGACACCGGAGGTGGACATGAGAGCGCCGCGCAGCAGATGTCCGGAATCACCGCGCACCGTCTCCAGCGGCACGATCTGAGCGTCCCCGGACCGGCCCCCCCGAACCGTTGGGCTGCGGCAGTAGCGGGCGCTTCCGCTTTGGACGAAACGCAGAAGCTGGTCCTGGGGGTACAACTTGATGTAAGACCTTTGTCTCGCGCTACCTGGTGACGGGATCGACCACTTTCGCTTCTCGTCTGCAGCAGGCGCGCCGCGGACCGGCACTCGGGCGCTCGTGTCTGGCGAAGGCGAGCGCGGGGAGCACGATGCGTCTCGCTGGTTCCCATGGATGCCGGCCGGACCAGCGCCCCGCTTCTGGCGAGGAGCAGGACCGCCGTCTCGCACCGGCGGCTGCCCTGCTCCTCGCCAAAGGGGTCGCGACGCCTGCTTTCCCTCGGCGAGCGGTACCCAGCATCGGACGCGCCTGAGCCCGGGATCGGTTGCCTGCCGCGCCAATCAGCTGCGCTCGCTGCTGCGGTTCCTGGCATGCGCGGGCTCGCAGATCCGTGTTTGGCGGACGCGGTGCCGTCGGTCGGGCGCTGGCGCGATTCGGGGCTGCCACAGTTTCCGGCCCGGCCGCAGATCGAGCGGCTGCTGGAGTCCTGTGACCGCTCGCTCCTGGTCTGCGCGGCACGGCCTGCTCTTTTGTTGCGCCGGAGCGCTCGATCGTGCCGGGCGAGCGCGGACCTGTCTACGACGTTGAAGTCAGACTGGTAGACGCTGCCTAACAGACGGCGTAACGTCGGCCGCGTGGAACTGCGCCAGCTGCGTTACTTCGTGGCGGTCGCCGAGGAGTTGCATTTCGGCCGTGCGGCCGAGCGCCTGCACATCGCCGCGCCGTCGCTGTCGCAACAGATCAAGGCGCTCGAGGCGAGCGTCGGGGCCGCGCTGTTCATTCGCGACCGCCGGCACGTCGAGCTAACCTCGGCCGGCCGCCTGCTCCTGACCGATGCCCGCGAGATCATCGCCCTCGCCGCCAGCGCGCAGCGGCGCTTGGAGGGACCTCAGGCCCGTTGCGGCTCGGGTACGTGAGCTGGGTGCCCGATGAGCTCGTTGCCTCGGTGCGCTCGGACCTGCGGTTGGACGAATGGGTCATGCCGAGCCATATCCAGATCGCTCGCGTCCTCGACGGCGGCCTGGACGCAGCGATCGCCTGGGCTCCGGTTGCCGACGGACGCCTTCACCTACAGCTGCTTCGGGCGGAGTCGCTCGCCGCGGTCGTCCCCGCTCGCGTCAAAGACGAGACGATCGCTGCCGGCCGTCTGCGGGTGCTCCTCGACGCGGACCTGACGTCCTGGGACGCCTGGAACCAGTTCGGCCGCGAATTCGCGGAAGCGACCGGCGCGCGGGTCTTGGAGATCGACGACGGCGGGATCACCGGCCGCGGATTCCACGACCACTGCCGAAAGCTCAACGCGCCAGTGCTGCAATCACCCAAGCGTCACCAGGTATCGCTGCCGCCAGGTCTTCGGACCCGCTCGGTACGCGACCCGACCCCGCTCTGGTGCTGGTCGCTGGTGACCCGCGCCGACGACGACCGCCCCACGGTGCTCGCGCTTCGCGAGACCGCCGAGACGCTGACCCAGGGCGCGGTCCTGGGGCTGCGCAAGCAGTCGACGTGGGTCCCGCCGCAAGATCCGCACCGCGAGACGATCACCGCCCTGACCGACGCTTGAGTCGTAGCGCGCTCGCGGGGCGGCGCCGTCCAGTGAGTGCCAGCGCGACGCCCGCGGCGTAGACGCCTGCGGTCGCGAGGAACGCAGCATGCAGCGAGACTTGGCCGCTGTTACCCACCAGGAGGGCGCCGAGCACGGCGACCCGAGGGCACCGCCGGTCTGGCGCGAGGCGTTGAAGACACCGGACGCCATCCCGATGCGATGGTGCGGCGCGTGGCTCATTGCCACCGCGGTCATGGCCGGCATGGCCAAAGCGGTGACGCCGACCGGCACGCTCGAGACGATCAGCGGCGCCATCCCGCCGGACGCCGCGAGCGCAACGAGCAGCGCCCCGGCGGCGCCGGCGGTGAGGCCAGCAACGATGGCGTTCCATTCGCCGATGTGAGCCACCAGACGGCCGCTGAGGAACGCCATCGCCCCTGTGACGACGGTCATAGGGAGCAGAGTCAGACCTGTCTGGAGTGCGTCGAGGCCGTGGGCTCGGTGCAGGTCGATTGCCAGGCAGAAGATCGAGCCGTAGAGGCAGAAGTTGAAGATCACCCCGATAGCGACCGCGATGGAAAACGTACGCTCTCGAAAGAGGACGGGGTCGACCATCGGGTGCTCGACCGCGCCCTCGACGACCGCGAACACTGCCGCGCTCGCAAGGCCAGCGGTCAGCAACCCAAGCGTGACACGTCCGTCCCATCCCCGGCTGCCGGCGCTGATGAAGCCGCCGGTCAGCGCCGCCAAGCCCCCGGGTGGCGAGGATCTGGCCAGAAAGGTCCAATGGATGGCGATGCCGAGGTGTCTCTCGAACGTGACGGCGCAGAAGTTCCGCGGCGGCGACGGCGATCGGCAAGTTGACCAGGAAGAACGCGCGCCAGCCGAGGGCGGCAGTGAGGATGCCGCCGAGGACGGGTCCCGCGGCCAGGCCGATTCCTGACGGGCCACTCCACTCCAAGCGCACGACGACGGTCGCGAGAGTCCGGAAACGTGTGGGCGATCAGCGCCAGCGAGCATGGCATCAACGCTGGGTCCCGGCGCCCTGGACAACACGAGCCACGATAAGCATGGTCAGCGAGCTCGCGCATGCGCAGGCTGCGCTGCCCAGCCCGAAGACGGCCAGGCCGACGAGGAATCCGGTGCGCGAGCCGAGGCGGTCGGCCAGCGCCCCGGCCGACAGCAACAGCGCCGCGAACGCCAGCGTGTATCCGTTGATGATCCACTGCGCCGTCGACAGCGCGCCGCCGAGGTCGCTGCCGATCGGGCCCAGAGCAACGTTCACGATCGTCGCGTCGAGGGTGATCATGAAGCAGCCCAGATCGCGACAAGGCCCCGGCGCGGCTGCGCCCGACGGTCCGATTCGCGAGCAACGCCATTGTGTCGATGGTCGGACGCGGTCGCACCGTTGTCCACGACGCCTGACGTCACGCTGATAGACGCCACCTAACAGGCGGTAATCGTCCCCGACTGGCCCGGGGTAGCCGATTCCCTGCCAAGACGGCTACAGCGTGGTGAGCGCCGGGCGCCGTACTCAGACCGACTTATCCCATCGCCGCTTCGACGATGGCAATGTCCTGCTCCGTCGTTCCCCCGCTGATTCCGACGCCGGCGAACACCTGGCCCTCGCTGGTGAGCGGCCCGCCGCCACCCATCGCGGAGTATCTACCGCCGGAGACGGCGAGCAGGGGATAGAGGGCCGCGCCCGGTTGCACGAGGGGGACGAGGTCGGCGGTCCTCATGCCGACTAGGGCGGCCGTGTAGGCCTTTCGCTCGGCGAGCTCGAGGGAGAATGCGGGCGCTCCGGTCATGCGGTGGGTGAGAACGACGTTGCCGTGGATGTCGATGACGGTAACCGCCACGGGTACCTTGTGTTTGATCGACTCGGCCTCCGCGCGGTCAGCGATTTGCTTGGCGATGGTGAGCAAGTCCATGGTCGTGTGGTTCCTTTCAGATGAGATGGGCCGTTCGAATTTCAGCGCTCGCCCTTGAGGCCCAGCTGTCCGACGTAGAATCCGAGTCGATTTTCCGAGTCTCCAGGCTTCTGGAGCCCTTGCTCCAGAAGGGCTTTGATGCGTTCCTGTGCCGCTGCTCGCCTGAGGGAGGCCATGCAGGCGTCCCAGCCCGCTCTGATTTCGACGTCCGGCGGCAGGATGGCTTCGTTCACGAGGTGCTTAGTGTTGGCGATCGCCCACTTGTCGAAGGAGGCGATCCGGCTTGCGAGTGCATCGACGAATGCGTCCAGCTCGGCATCCGGTAGCGCACGGTTCACGTAGCCGAGGAACTCGGCATCAGCGCCTCGGATGTCGTCTGCGCTCAGGAGCACTTCGAGGGCGCGTCCCCGTCCCATGACCCGCGGCAATCGCGCCATGGGCCCTCCACCAGCGACGACGCCGACGCCCACTTCAAACTGCGAGAAGAGCGCTTTTTCTCGACTCGCGAAGCTCATGTCGCAGGCGAGCGCGAGCTCACTGCCGTTTCCGGTCGCCCGCCCGCGGATCAGCGCGATCGAAACGAACGGGGCGCGTGTCAGGCGCACCAGGACGTCGGGCCACGCCTCGAGCCCGGTCGGACCTTGCGGGATGCTGGTTAGATCGTCGAAATTCGCGAGGAAGTCGGAGTGATTCAGAAAAAAGCCCTCGACGGCACTTTCGAAGACCACCACCTTCACTCGGTCGTCGTTCTCGAGCGCCGTACGATCTCTCGGATCTGCGGAACGAGTTCCGGACCCATGAGGTTGAGCGGCGGATTGTCGAGTACGACTCGACAATATGAAGGTCTAACTCGATTGAGGCTGACCTGCGCGGCCTTCGTTGCTGAGGACACTCCTGCTCCTGGCGTAGGGGACGACGGTGTGACTTCGAGGTGCAGGCCATGTGCGCCTTCGTCCACGACCGGTTGGCTCAGGCTGGTAGGCGCGGCCTAACACTGTCCGCG